>JBBRBU010000007.1:0-82139 GCA_038205505.1 Lysobacterales bacterium
AACCCTCCTCAATCACGCGCGTGTCGCGAGTGAATCTCGCGTTGCGGATGCGCAAGGTTCCGTGGCGCGTGAACAGAAATCCATTGCGCGCATTGCGCGTCGGCATGACGCAATCGAACATGTCGACGCCGCGACGCACCGATTCGACGATGTCTTCGGGACGACCAACGCCCATCAGATAACGCGGTTTGTCCTTCGGTAAAAATGGCTCGATCGTCTCCAGCGTTTCGTTGCGTTCGTCTTCGGGCTCGCCGACCGCCAGCCCGCCAATCGCATAACCATCGAAGCCGAGTTCAATCAGGCTGTCAGCCGAGCGTTTGCGCAAGTCCGGATAGATCGATCCCTGGACGATACCGAACAGGGAGTTCGGATTCTCGAGCTCGTCGAATGCGCGGCGTGAACGCTGCGCCCAGCGCAGACTCAATTCCATCGACTCTCGCGCAACCGGTTCGGTCGCCGGGTACGGTGTGCACTCGTCGAAGATCATCGCGATATCGGAATCAAGCACATGCTGGATGCGCATCGATTCCTCGGGACTCAGGAACACTTTCGAACCATCGACCGGTGATGCGAAGGTGACGCCTTCCTCGGTGATCTTGCGCTTGTGCGCGAGTGAGAAAACCTGGAAGCCACCCGAGTCGGTCAGGATCGGCTTGTTCCAGCCAATGAACCGATGCAGGCCACCGAAGTCGCCGATGACGTCGAGACCCGGCCGCAAAAACAGATGGAAGGTATTGCCGAGAATGATTTCCGCACCGATCTCCTCGACATCGCGAGGCGTCATCGCCTTGACCGTGCCATACGTGCCGACCGGCATGAACGCCGGCGTCTCGATCGTGCCGCGATTAAAACTCAGGCGGCCGCGGCGCGCGTTGGAATCGGTGTTGATGAGTTCAAATTTCATTTGAAAGGGAATCGAGAATGGAGAATAGAAAAAGCAGCTTCAACGTGATATCAATGTTTGGGGTGTAACCAGGCGATACAAAATTCTCTCACTCGACCTGCATACAACACTACTTTGCACTGGGAAATCAGAGCGCGATCCTGCTTCTACCCATTCCCGTCACTCGATTCTCGATTCCCGGCCCCACCGGGCCAAATCAGCATCGCATCGCCATACGAGAAAAATCGATAGCGCTGCTCGACTGCGTGACGGTAAGCGTCAAGTATGAACTCGCGTCCGGCCAGCGCCGAGACGAGCATCAGCAGGGTCGATTCGGGCAAGTGAAAATTGGTCAGCAGGGCATCGATGCTGGTGAATTTATATCCGGGGAAAATGAAGATCTGCGTTTCGCCGGCAAACGGTTCGAGTCTGCCATTGCGACTGGCGCTTTCGAGCGCACGCACCACCGTCGTGCCAACGGCGATGACGCGTCCGCCACAGGCTCGGGTGTGCTGGATCTTGGCGACGAGTTCGGCACCGACGTTGAGCCATTCGCGGTGCATGACGTGATCTGAGAGCTTCTCGGCGCGCATGGGCTGGAAGGTCCCCGCTCCAACGTGCAGGGTTATGTGTCCGGACTCGATGCCACGCTCGGCGAACCGATCGAGCAAGGCCTCATCGAAATGCAGGCCGGCCGTGGGTGCGGCGACGGCGCCAGGCTCGCGCGCAAAGATGGTCTGGTAGCGTTCGCTGTCGACCGCATCGGGCGTGCGCTCAATATACGGCGGCAGCGGCATGCGGCCGAGTTTGAGCAACAACTTTTCCAGAGGTTCGACGGATTCAAAGCGCAAGCGGAAGAACTCGCCATCGCGGCCAAGCACGCGCGCGAAGCTGCCGTCGACCAGTTCAATTGCCGCACCCTCTTTCGGCTTCTTGCTGACGCCGAGCTGTGCCGTTGCCTCGTGCGAGCCGGTTACGCGCTCGATCAGGATCTCAACCGCGCCGCCGGATTCCTTGCGGCCGTACAAACGCGCTGGCAACACGCGGGTATCGTTGAAGACGAGGAGATCACCGGCTCGCAGCAGGTCGGGCAACTCACGCAGTTGCCGATCCGACATCACCGAACTGCCCGAATCGAGCACCAATAGTCGACTCGCCGAACGCTCGGCGAGCGGTTGCTGGGCGATCAGCGCTGGCGGCAGATCAAAATGGAAATCCGACTTCTTCAAGAGGATCAGGCATCAAAACGGCCGCGCATTGTAGCTGACACGCGCCAAACCGACTCGGAAGGATACAGAGCGTTTACAGCCAGCCCTTTTGCCGCGCCAGACGATAGGCCTCGATGCGATTGCTGACTCCGAGCTTGCCGATCGCCTCGGACAAATAGTTGCGTACGGTTCCATGCGAGAGACTGAGCTGGATCGCAATATCACCGGCGCCCATGCCCTCGCCGGCCATGCGCAATACCTGTCGTTCGCGCTCGTTCAGCGGATCAGCTTCGGACCAGGCATCAACGGCGAGCTGCGGATCGATCGAGCGACCGCCGCGATGCACGACCCGCAGTGCTTCGGCCAGATTTTCAGCCGGCGCGTCCTTGAGCAGATAACCGACCACACCGGCATCGAGCGCGCGACGCAGAAATCCGGGACGGGCGAACGTGGTCACGATGACTACCTTTATCGCGAGTTGCTGGCGCTGCACGCGCTGGGCCAATTCGAGGCCAGTCAAACCCGGCATCTCGATATCGGTCACGAGGACATCGGGTTTCAGGCGCTGCAATTCTCGCCATGCGATTTCGCCATCGGCGGCGGCACCGACCACTTCGATATCGGATTCGAGGCTGAGCAGGGCCGACAAGGCACCTCGCACCATCGCCTGATCTTCAGCCAGCAGGACACGAATCATGTTTCGCAGATCTCTCGGACGACTGAGGAATTCCTCAACATTGTGCCTCGTACCGGCCGCGCTGGCTGATTCAATTGGAGGCGAGCGTGGATTTCGTGGATGACGCCACTATTGGCAAGCTCGATTCGGTCAGTTCCATGTCGACTTCAATTCGGGTGCCCTTGCCGCGAACAGAATCGACGCGCATTCGCCCGCCGATCGCTTCGACCCGCTCTCGCATGCCACTGAGACCATTGCCCGCAACGATCGAGCCGCCGCGACCATCGTCCTCGATTCGCAGCTGCAAATCTCCCTTGCGTGACACGAGTTCAACGGATGCATTCCGTGCTTTTGCATGGCGCTGGATGTTGGTGATCGCCTCGCGCACGACCAGGGCGAGCACGGTCTCCTGTTCAGCGGAAAATTCGACCTCCCCGAGCGAGTATTTGAACGATATCCCGTCAGATTCGAGCAATTGACGCGCCGACGCCAATTCAGCCGCCAGGCCCGCTGCACGAATTCCGGTGACCGCACGGCGCACCTGGGAAAGCGCATCACGTGCGACGCGCGTTACCTCGTCGACTTCGCGCCTCGCGGCGACTAAATCGCGATCGATAAGCTTGCCTGCCAACTCGGACTTCAGCGCGATCAGGGACAATGTGTGTCCGAGCAGGTCATGCAAGTCTCGACCGATGCGTTCGCGCTCGGCCAGTGCCGCGAGCCGCCTGACCTCGTCATGCGAAAGCTTCAAGGCGGCGCGCTTGCGTGTGTTCTCGTGATAGAAATGATTGCTGAAGAAGACCGCCAACGTGATGATCGCGGTCAGCAAGAATACGAAGAGTGGTGCGCCGTACCAGTCAAGTTCGAGCAGGAAAATGCCCAGCATTGCGGACACACCGACGAACTTTTTCAGCAGATCGGCCTTGATAAACGCGGTAAACGCGCCGGCGTAGATCAGATACGTATTCGAATAGACGTTCGCCGGCAGCAAGACGTAGCCGAGCGTGGCCATGCCGAGTATGCAGAGGATTTCGCCCTGCAACCCGCGGCACTGATACGACTTGAAATAGAGCGGCAGGAAAATCGCAACCGACAAAAGGGTGGGCCACAGTTGTGCGGGTGGAATTCCGGATCCCTTGATCGTGCCGGTGACGCTCATCAACATCGGCATGAACAGGAACGTCAGGTAGCCGAGCGTGAAGAACGGCATCCAGCCAAGCTGAAGCTCTTCCGGTATCAAGCGAGCACGAAGTCGCAACAACCGCGTCATCAATGGTCTGCTCATGATGGCCATCTCCTGTTCAACGCAACTCTACCCGATCCAGTTCGAACCGAAACTCGCCAAGCGGCGGCCCGGCACTAAAACCGATACCGCGAACAATGCTTGAATCTGCGCCGGCGAATGCCGACAGCGGCAAGCGAATTTCCTTCCAGTCGGGCCCGGCAACAAAGCTTTGCATCGCCGGCATCCCTTGTTCATTCGCTCCGGACAACAGCAGCACACTGTACTCGCGCCCATCGCCCCGGACCTGGAAGACAATTTCATGGCGCGCCGAAAGATCGACCGCCCGCATCGGCGCGGAGCCCGGGAAGAACATCACGCCAGCCCACGGGAATGCGAATCCCGGCTTGATCTGGCCGCGAATTTCCAACGCGCCAGCACTGCCGTTTTCCCCGCCGACAATCCGTCTCATGCTCGCCGTCGAAGCTCCACCCATGAGGCTGTCGGTGCTGGTCTGCCAGCCGAAGCCAAAGCGTGACGCGATGGACTCCTCCTCGAATTCGCTGATTATCGTCGCGCCGGCGATTGGCTCGGCGACAGCAACAGTCTGCGCGGCGGCACTGACATCGATGACAAAGCCGTTCTTCCAGATCTTGTCGATGGCACGGCTGGCGCGAACGTCCTGCGACGGATCACCGTCGACCAGGATCAGATCGGCTCGTTTGCCGACTTGGAGCCTTCCACGATCCGACATGCCGAACACGTCGGCGGGCAGTGATGTTGCCGCACGCAGCGCTTGTATCGGGCTCAACCCGGTCTGTACCAGCAACTCGAGTTCGCCATGCAGGCTGGCGCCATGAGCGGTACCCGGATTTCCCGCGTCGGTTCCAGCGAGAATGGTGATACCTGCGGCATGCAGGCGACGCACGTTCTCGATGGCCAGACCAGGACTCACGGACGGCCGATCCAGCGCAGAAAATTTCGCTTTCAGGCTCGTGCGTTGTGCAGCACTCAGGACGGTTTCTACGCGCGCATCTGAAAGCAGACTCGCCGCATTGCCCGGCATCGGGGCGCGGAAAACCACGGAAAGTGTTGGAACTACGAAGACCTTGTGTTGTTTGGCAAGCGCGAGGAATTCATCGGATACTGGTTCATCGGCGAACACATGGGCAAGTCCGTCGACACCGGCTTCGACGACTTCAGTCGCAGTCCGCTGCTGCGACACATGAGCAACCGCCAGTCGCCGTTGCTGATGCGTTGCCGCGATGACTTCCGAAACCTGCCTTGCGTTCAAGGTAGGCAAGCGCTGGGTGGACGAATAGGCGGAGAGATCCTCGACGATCAACTTGATGAAATCAGAACCCACGGAAATCCGCTTTTCTATGAAAGCATCGACCTTGGTCTGCGCATCGAGCACCGGAAACGAAAGCCCGTACTGCGTGCCATGGCCCGCGGCGACAGTCACCGCGGGTCCCGCCGCCCATAGGTCGGCCTGATCGATCGGTGCCAGCGATTCGCGCTGGCTCTTGACCGAAGCAAGTCGTGCAGGATCGCCATGCATGTCGATTTCCGTGGTCACGCCGAAACGCAGCGCGTCACGCTGTGCATCGCCCCAACTGTGGGCATGCGCGTCGATCAAGCCCGGCATCAGGGTGCGCCCCGTGCCGTCGATGATGGTCAGATCCTTGCCGATGGAAATATCCGGGCCGAGTTCGGCAATGAGCCCATCGCGAACGACCACGTTGGTTCGTTCGATCACACGCTGGCCATCGAACACGCGCACAGCGCGCACGGCAAAGCTGTTGGTACTGCTTGCGATGGGTTCCGGCGCTACGGTCGATTGTGACCCGTGATCTTGTCGTGACAGGACGGCGATCGCGAGCACCCCAACAACGGCCCCGATCGAAATGACCTCAGTCCAGCGCTTCATGGATTTTCTCCGCCTTTGGATGCGACACTCGTCATCGCTTTCATCCGCGTTCGACCAAGCCACGTCGGGCCATCGCGAAGAACGCGATCGTGATGACGACGAGGACGAGAAGATGCATCCACAACGAGCCGCCGGCATCACGTTCGACCACCTTCAACGCGATCTGCAGCAGATGATAGGAAGGCCAAACCGGAGCCAGCGTATCGATGAACTTGGGCAATATCGAAAGTGGAATCCATAAACCGGACAGGAACGCCATCGGCAGGTAGAGCAGGTTGACAATGGCAGGAGCGGCCTGGCCACTGACGCTCGTTCCGATCCATAGTCCCAAGGCGCTGAATGGCAAGGTGCCGATCACATTGATCGTCAGCAACAGTAGCCACTGCGTCGCGGAAAGTGAAACCCCGGCCAGGGTGACCGCGATCACGCCGAGCATCAGCGAAATGATCAACGCGAAGATCATCGCCATGGCCAGCTTCGCAAACAGGAAAGCCCCAGGAGGCATCGGCAATGCTCGCTTGAGGGTCAGGAAACCTCGCTCACGCTCGACCGCGACATTGACGGCGAAGCCGAACAAGGCCGCACCCATGATGCCGAAGACGCCGTAGCTTGCGAGCAGATAGCGTGCAGCTTCGTCGTTGCCCCCTCGCCCACCGCCAAGCAAGACGCCGAACAAAACGTAGAACATCGAGGGAAACAATAGCGAAGGCAGCACGAACGACGGCGTCCGCCACAAGCGAAGAAATTCAAATTTGGCTTCGCGATAATAGCAGCCGAGCAAATCCACTCGCGTCAATACAATCGAGCTCATCACGCAACCTCCCGGGTCAGTTCGACAAATGCTTCGGCCAATCCGGCACGCTCGACTTCAAGCTCTTGCAGCTCGGCATCCTCGTCAAGCAGTCGACGAACAACCGGCTCGGCGCGATCGGCAATGATTTCGAAACGCCCGGCCGTGCGTATTACGCTGCGCACCTCGGGCCAGCCGGCGACGAGTTCCTCGGCCAGCGTCGAGATGCAGCGAATTCGCCGTTGCGAAACGCGCGAGCGAACTTCCTCGACGCTACCCTCGGCAATGATCCGGCCATTGTTGAGAACGATGACCCGATCGGCCAGCGCTTCGGCTTCTTCCAGATAGTGCGTGGTCAGCAACACCGAACAACCATTCGCGACCAGCTCGCGGATCGCCTTCCACAGACCTTGTCTCGCTTCGATATCGAGGCCGGTGGTCGGCTCATCGAGGAACAGCAGCCTGGGCCGACCGCACAACGCAAGAGCGAACTGGACGCGGCGTTGCTGGCCGCCGGAAAGTTTCCCGTATTGCCGATTCAGCAAACCGTCGAGGCCCGCCAGAGCGACACAATCGGCCACCGTTCGCGGCTCCGGGTAGTAACCTCGGGTCAGCTCTAGCAGCTCACCGACCTTGAATGCGTCCGGTATGCCGGCGGACTGCAGCATGACGCCAACCTGCCGACGTGCCGCCAGCGCATGCGGCGAAACGCCGAACAGGCTCGCCTTTCCGGATTCGGCAAGATCAAGTCCAAGCAGGAGGCGAATCGCCGTGGTCTTGCCCGCGCCGTTCGGCCCGAGCAATGCGGTCAACTCGCCGCTGCGCAAGCTCAGATCGACGCCGTCAAGGGCCAATACCTTGCCGTAGTGTTTGCGTACATCGCGCAATTCGGCAAGCGCTTCACAGGTAGAACCGTTCGCACTCATTTGGAATCTCCATGACTTGCAATCAGATTAGGTAACCCGACTGCAGAGTGGCAGTCGCAACGATCAGTCATTGCGAGTGACAAGCGTCATGCCGCGACCGCGCTGCTCACTTGTGAGGGGCGCGAATGACCAACTTCGCAGGGTTCCGTGGTCGCTGGCGGGGTATCGAATCGGGCGGTGACGTGGTATCCTGACCGGACCTGTTTTTCTTTCCTAATCAATGGCTAAGGCCTGACTGCCCGCGACGTCCCATCGGCGCGGGCTTTGTGCTTTTCAGGAGATCACTATGAATGCGTTGCTGGTGAAATTGCATGAAATGCGTGCGGCGGGCGCCGCTTCAAGAACGACTGGACTCGATGACGCCACACTGGAATCCCTGGTCGGCATCTATCCTGAACTCGCCGAAGTCATTGATTCGGCCTATGCGGCGTTTCTCGCCCTGCGTTCAAGCCGCTCGGATCTGCTCAAGCTCGACGAAAACGCGCAGATCCACGCGATCCAGGCCGACTACATCAACTTCTATCCCGATGACGGCGTCAATCCGTACGTCGCCTTGAGCGCGCGCGGTCCATGGATCGTCACGCTCAAGGGTGCAGTTATCCATGATTCCGGCGGCTATGGCATGCTCGGCTTCGGCCACGCGCCGAAGCCCGTGCTCGATGTGCTCGCGCGCGCCCAGGTCATGGCCAACGTGATGACACCGAACCTCGCCCAGCTGCGCATGGCCGATGCGCTCAAGCGCGAGATCGGGCACACCTGCGGCGGCTCGCCCTACTCGCGCTTCCTGTGTCTCAATTCGGGATCGGAATCGGTCTCGCTGGCCGGACGTATTGCAGACGTCAATTCCAAGCTGATGACCGACGAAGGCGGGCGCTACGCCGGACGCGAGGTCAAGCGGCTCGCGGTCAAGGGCGCCTTCCACGGACGCACCGACCGTCCTGCGCTCTATTCCGACTCGTCGCGCAAGGTCTATGAGCAGAATCTGGCCAGCTATCGCAACGAACGCAGCGTCATCACGGTCGAAGCCTACAACGTTGAGCAGTTGCGCAAGATATTCGCCGATGCCGATTCGAACAACTGGTTCATCGAAGCCATGTTCCTTGAACCGGTCATGGGTGAGGGCGACCCGGGTCGTGCAGTGACGGTCGAATTCTACAAGGCCGCTCGTGAATTGACCAAGGCCCACGGCAGCCTGCTGCTGATCGATTCGATCCAGGCCGGCCTGCGCGCCCACGGCGTTCTTTCGTTCGTCGATTATCCGGGCATGGAAGGTATCGAAGCGCCGGACATGGAGACCTATTCAAAGGCCCTCAACGCTGGTCAATTCCCGCTCTCGGTGCTCGCCGTCAACGAACGTGCCGCCGACCTCTACAAGCGTGGCATCTACGGCAATACGATGACCAGCAACCCGCGCGCGCTCGATGTCGCTTGCGTCGTCCTCGACATGCTGACTCCCGAAATTCGCGAAAACATCCGTGCCCGTGGTCGCCAGTTCATTGCCAAGCTCAATACGCTCAAGGCGGAGCTGCCGGGTTACATCACCAAGGTGCAAGGCACCGGTCTGCTGTTCTCCTGCGAGCTGTCGTCGGAATTCAAATGCTACGGCGCCGGCAGCACCGAAGAGTGGATGCGCGAGCAAGGCATCGGCGTTATCCATGGGGGTACAAACTCGCTGCGCTTCACGCCGCACTTTACGATCACCGACGTCGAGGTCGAGCTGCTCATCAATGGCGTGCGCAAGGCTCTGGTCGAAGGGCCGCGTAAAGCCCAGGCAAAACAAGCCGCAGCCTGAGACGATTTCATTCAGCAAGAAGGCCCGCACTGCGGGCCTTCTTGCTGTTCGGATTTCAATCAGCCAATCGTTATCTGAAGCGATCAGTAGCTTCGATCAACTCATGGGTGATACCAGGTTCAAGCGCTGAGTGTCCGGCGTCGGCGACGATGCGCAGGTCGGCCTCGGGCCATGCGCGATGCAGGTCCCAGGCGCTGCGCGCCGGACAAACCACGTCGTAACGTCCCTGCACGATCACGGCAGGAATGTTCTTGAGCCGGTGCGCATTGCGCAACAGCTGATCATCGTGCTCGAAGAATCCGCCATGCACGAAGTAGTGGCATTCAATGCGCGCAAAAGCCAGCGCAAACTCGTCCTGGCCACTGCCATCGATGTGTGAAGGATCCTGCAACAGGAAGCTGGTCGAACCTTCCCAGACCGACCATGCCTTGGCCGCAGCCAGCCGCACGTCGTGGTCATCGCTGGTCAATCGACGGTGGTAGGCACTCATCAAATCACCACGCTCGGCCTCCGGAATGCCAGCCAGATAGGCGTCCCAGATATCCGGAAACAGCGCATCTGCCCCCTTTTGGTAGAACCATTCGAGCTCGGAGCGGCGCAACATGAAGATCCCGCGCAACACCATCTCGGTGACGCGATCAGGATGCGTTTCGGCATATGAAAGGGCAAGCGTGGAACCCCAGGATCCTCCAAATACCTGCCATCGGTCGATCCCCAGATGCTCGCGCAGGCGCTCGATATCGGCGACCAGATCCCAGGTCGTGTTGTCAGTCAATTCGGCATGCGGCGTCGAGCGCCCGCAACCGCGCTGATCGAAAAGAATGATCCGATAGTGCGCCGGGTCGAAGAATCGTCGTGCGCTTGGGCCGCTGCCGCCACCGGGGCCGCCATGCAGGAAGACAACGGGCTTGCCTTGGGGATTTCCACTCTGTTCGTAGTAGAGCCGATGGATCAGGGAGACTTGCAGGAATCCCGTATCGAAGGGCTCACATTCCGGGTACAGGACCCGTCTTTCAGAATCGGAAGTATTCATCGGAACAGTCTAGCGCAGGTCCATCCGGCAGCGAACATGACCAACCCCGACGGCATGGGAATGTTGCATGTCCCGGATCACGACCTCCGCTTTCCGGCAATCCGCCGATCAGGGCACAGGTACGGGAAACCGCCTGAACCGGGACGACCGACTTGACTTGGCTAGTCGGCACCCTTCTTGCTAGCAAGGACCTAAATCGAGCCCAAACAACGAAAATCTTCGTAGATATGGCTACGGACCTATTCCTTTCCTATTTATTAACTGTTAAGTTCCAAATTCCTAACGCTTGGTCAGTCCGGCGGGGGAGCGTTGAGTCCTGCATCAGACTGAGAGCGTTGCGTTCGAATACTGCTGCAGAAATAGATTTCTCGCCCAATATGAATGGGGACAAAAGTAATGAAGCAGAGGAAATTGTTGTTGGCTGTTCGCCATGTTCTGGCACTAGGCATTACCTCGACGATGCTGGCCTCAGCTCCGGGCTTTGCCCAGGAAGCCAAGGACGCCGAGAATGTCGGCCGTTTGGATACGATTGTCGTTACCGGATCTCGCATTCGTCAGGTTGAAGTCGAAACCGAAGCGCCGATTCTCACGATCAGTCGTCAGGATATCGAAAAGCAGGGATTCCAATCCGTTGGCGACATCCTGCAAAACGTCACCGCCGTGGGCTCGCCACCTATCAGCCGTGCGTCCCCACTCTCGGCCGGCGAGAACGCTGGCGGAACCTTCATCGACATGCGTAACCTTGGCGCTGCCCGGACGCTGGTTCTTTTGAATGGCAAACGCCTGGGAATCTCGACCAGCGGACTCGCCGACATTTCGACGATTCCTGCCGTGGCAGTCGATCGTATCGAGATCCTGAAGGACGGCGCTTCATCGCTGTACGGTTCTGACGCGATCTCCGGCGTGATCAACATCATTACACGCTCGAACTACGAGGGTGCCGCAGCCAGTGTCTATTACGGGCAATTCGACCAGGGTGACGGCGCTGTCACCAAGGGTGATTTCGTCATGGGCTTTGGCAACGATCGAGGCTCACTGACGGTTGCCGCGGATTGGACCAAGGAAGAAAATGTCGCGGCCGCTGATCGTTCCTTCAGCGCGTTTCCTCGATCCAGCCTGCATCCAGACCTGGGTTGGACGACTGTCGGCCAGTATGGCGGATTTGCCGTGGCCAACTCGACACCGGTCACCGGACTCAGCAATGGGCGCTATATGCTCACCGCCGGAGCCGACCCGTATAACCCGGCCAGCTATCGCCGGCAGAACACGGACAGCAGTTCGCCGATCGACAAGAGCAACACCAACATGCAGACAGATCTGCGTACGCCGCTTGAAAACAAGTCGCTGTATGTGGATGGTACCTACAAGATCACCGACAACATCAACTTCAGGACGAATCTGCTGTACAGCAACCGCTTTGCCTCGCGCCAGGTTGCTGGCTATCCGATGCAGTCTGCCTCATTTGCCCAGACCTCGCCGGGTCTGTCGGTCAACAGCTACTTCAATCCATTCGGCAGCTTCCACGCAGCGCCAGGCGCAACACCCCAGGCCCTTCGCGCCTGGTTTCGCCGTGGCTGGGAAGTTCCTCGCATCAGCGACAGCAAGCTTGACACCTATCGTTTCAGCGGTGCATTCGAAGGCAGCTTCGAGATTGGCGACCGCTTCTTCAATTGGGACGCGGGCTATCTGAAGAACACCAACGAACTGGTCCAGAGCACGTTCGGCAACTTCAACCTGGCCAACGTGGCCCTCGCGACAGGTCCGTCCTTTCTCAATAGCCAGGGTAGCGTGCAGTGCGGAACGGCGGCCAGCCCGATTCCATTCAGCAACTGTGTTCCTTTCAATCCCTTGCTTCCATTCGGCACAGTTGGCGATGGTGGCCTGACCAACAACACGGCGCTGCAGAATTACCTGTTCCAGGAAGAACACGCGACCGGCAAGACAGAAACCACGGTCTATACGGCCAACGTCACGGGTAACCTGTTTGCCTTGCCGGCAGGTGATTTCGCCTTCGCCGCGGGTATCGAGCATCGCAAGGAAGATGGCAAGTTCGTGCCGGATACGCTAGCCCAGACGGGTGGGTCCACAAACCTTTCCGCCGGCCCGACCGGCGGCAATTACAGCGTCGACGAGGCCTACCTCGAGCTGCAGATCCCGATCCTTGCCGAAAAGGCGTTCGCGCATGAACTCACCGTCGATGTAGCAAGCCGCTACTCGGATTACGATACCTTCGGTGATACGACCAACAGCAAGATCGGCCTGCGCTGGAAGCCGATCGAACAGTTGCTCTTCCGCGGAACGTGGGCCGAGGGTTTCCGCGCACCGACCATTGCGAATCTGTATGGCGGTGGCTCGCAGACGTTCTCGTTCTTCACCGATCCATGCGATGTCGTATTCGGCGGCTCGCGCGATGCCGGCTCGCCCACTCGCGCCAATTGCCGCAGGGACCTGGGTTCGGCGGCAGACACATTCCGCCAGCTTGGCCAGGGCTTCATCCCGGTGACCACGTCCAATTCGCAGACTCCGGTGCCATTCACAAGTGGCTCCAACCCGTTTCTGCAACCGGAAACCGCAACGTCCAAGACGGCCGGCGTGGTCTGGAGTCCCGATTTCGTGGATGGGCTCAACCTGTCGCTTGACTGGTGGCGGATTCGTGTCGAGAACACCATCGTCGCCGACAGTCCCGGACAGATCCTCAGCGACTGCTACAACGATGGCATTGCCGCACGCTGCCTGTTGTTCACTCGCGATCCGGCTTTAGGTTACGTCGCCAACCTCCGCTTCGGCAGCCGCAATGCCGGCTTCCGTGAAACGGAAGGTTATGATCTCGATGTCAGCTACCGCTACGAGACGGAAAACTGGGGTACGTTCCGGACCCAGTGGAATACGACCTATACCGCACGTGATGAATTCCTCAGCACGAACGACCCAGGCATTCCGTCGCAGCAAGTGTCGTTTGCCGGCGCAGGCAGTTTCCGCATCCGTTCAAACCTGAATCTCGGCTGGGAGCGTGGTGATTTCGGCGCTAGCTGGAACGTTCGCTACTACTCTGCTCTGAAGGAATCCTGCCTGAGCGCAGCTACCTTCCCTGAAGAGTGCAGCAATCCGGACTACCGTTCTCCGAACTTCTCGGGCGTCTCGATTGCCAGTCCGCAAAATGTCAGCGGAGCGACTGTGTTCAACGATGTTCAAGTCCGCTGGAAAGCTCCATGGAAGGCGACCATCTCGGTCGGCGCCAACAACATCTTCGAGAAATACGGACCGGTATTTTATTCGCAGCCGTCCGCCAACGTTTCCTATTATGGCGGCTTCGATATCGGGCGGTTCTGGTACGCGCGATACACCCAGACTTTCTGATCGTTCTCCGTATCAGAAAGGCGTGTAAAAACGGCCCCGAAAGGGGCCGTTTCTTTTTCTACGGGGACGAGCCAGGCGCGTCGTCGGCGGCAATGAAGCGCGGCAGGATTCTTCCTGGTTCACGAACGCGAGCTGGATGGTTTTCAAATGCGATGACCACGAACCGAGCGTATTGGGCTGCGCAGGTCGACGCCACAGAATAACGGGGAGGCGCGGAAATCAACACGCGCCTGAGCTGATGAAAAACAAGTCCAAAATGGTCGGGGCGGCGGGATTCGAACCCACGACCCCCTGCCCCCCAGGCAGGTGCGCTACCAGGCTGCGCTACGCCCCGACGAAACGGACTTGTTATTGGATCTTGCGAGGGGCGCGGATTGTATCAGGCTTGTCCCGAAACCACCCGCAAAGATCAGCGACGCAGGATCTGCAGGACTTCCTCGAGCTCCATGCGCAGCTGCTTGACGATCTGCCCGGTCATGCTGATTTCCATGCGCGCCTGTGGTCCGTCGAGCCGTTGCCGCGCACCGGTGATCGTGAAGCCTTCATCATAGAGTAACGAGCGAATTTGGCGAATCATGAGCACGTCATGTCGCTGGTAATAGCGGCGATTGCCACGCCGCTTGACCGGCTTGAGGTTCGGGAACTCCTGCTCCCAATAACGAAGCACGTGCGGCTTGACACCGCAAAGTTCGCTAACCTCGCCTATCGCGAAATAGCGCTTTGCCGGTATCGCCGGTAGCTCGCTGTTACCCCCCTGATCCAGCATAAGCCTCTACTCGAACCTTCAGCTTTTGCCCCGGCCGGAACGTCACCACTCGCCGCGCGGAAATTGGAATTTCCTCGCCGGTTTTCGGGTTGCGTCCGGGCCGTTCGTTTTTCAGGCGCAAGTCGAAATTGCCAAAACCCGACAACTTGACCTGCTCCCCCTTCTCCAGCGCATCACGTACGGAATCGAAGAACGCGTCAACGAATTCCTTGGCTTCGCGCTTGTTCAAACCAACGTCCATGAACAGACGCTCTGCCATTTCAGCCTTCGTAAGCGCCATCCTACCCCCGCAACGTTGCCTTGTAACCAGCCGCCAAAGCGGAGACCGCCAGATCAACGCATTGGTCTGCGTCCTGATCCGTTAGGGTGCGTGAACCATCCTGTAAAATCAAGCCCATAGCGAGACTTTTGACTCCATTTCCGAGGTGCGGCCCGGTATATCTGTCGAACGGCACCAGATCGACCAGCTTTTCGCCGACAGCGGCGCGAATGGTCGCGTCAATTTCGGCATACGCGACATCCTCGGCGACCACAATGGCGATATCCCTGCGCACTGAGGGGAAACGCGAGAGTTTCCGCGCGCGCGGGACCTCGCGCTGGGCCAATGGCGCAATTTCAAGCTCGAATACATAGACATCGGCATCAAGATCCAGCGATTTCTGCAATCTGGGATTGAGCGCACCCGCGAAACCGACCTTTGCTTCGCCACGCCAGACAGTCGCCGATCGACCGGGATGCGCCCAGTCCGGGCCACCGCCTTCGAAGCGGAACTCCCCGGCCTGCGCGCCAGCCAGCCGCAACAGCGATTCGAGATCGCCCTTGAGGTCGAAGAAATCCATCGAGCGGCTTGGCTCACCCCATTGCTCGACGTCGGCATTGCCGATCGCTACCGCGGCAAGACGCTCGACTTCAACCGGGCCATCCTCGCCAGAATGGTAACTGCGTCCGCTCTCGAACAAGCGCACGCGAGATTGCTGGCGCTTGCGATTGGCACCCAGCACCGCGACCAGGCCTGGCAACAGACTCGTGCGCATAACCGCCAACTCGGCCGACAACGGATTGGCCAGCGCAATTGCTGATTCATCCAGGCCCCAGGTCTTGAGGAGATCGGAGGCAACGAATGCATAGTTGATCGCCTCCGAATATCCACGCGCGGCAAGTTGTCCGCGCAATGCGGCCACGGCGATACGGTCTTCCGGAATGGCAACGGCTGAAATTTCGCCGCGAGGCGCTTGCGCCGGAATTCTGTCGTAGCCATGGATTCGGGCAACTTCCTCGATCAAGTCCTCCTCGATGGCAATGTCAAAGCGCGACGATGGCGGTATAGCGGTCCAGCCTTCAGCGGTCGCGGTGACCTGCATGCCAAGCGACTCGAGGATGCGTGCGACATCCGCATCAGCCACTTCGACCCCAAGAATGCGCTTGAGCCGCGTACGACGCAGGGTGACTGCGCAACGCACCGGCAAGTGTTCTTGTGAGATCGTTTCGATCAACGGACCTGCCGATCCCCCGACGATTTCGAACAGCAAGGCCGTCGCGCGTTGGATCGCCAGGCGCGGCAACTCCGGATCGACACCGCGCTCGAAGCGATGCGAGGCGTCGGTATGCATGCCCAGCCGGCGCGCACGGCCGCTTATCGTTGCCGGCGTGAAATGCGCGGCCTCGAGAAGGATATCTGTGCTTGCGTCGGTGACGCGAGTTTCGTACCCACCCATGATTCCGGCCAGGCCAATTGCCTTGCCGCCATCGGCGATGACAAGGAAATCCTCGTCGAGATCGACGCTGCGCTCATCGAGCAATTTGAGCTTTTCACCTTTGCTCGCGCGGCGCACGATGATCGGTGCAGCCAAGCTGGAAGCGTCATAGGCGTGCATCGGCTGACCGCTCTCGATCATGACGTACGCAGCCACGTCGACTATGGCACTGATCGGGCGGATGCCGGCGCGACGCAGGCGTTCCTTGAGCCATGGCGGAGACGGCGCTTTCGCGTTGACACCACGTAAAAGACGAGCGCAGAAACGCGGGCAATCCGCTTTCGCGACGACTTGCACCTCGATCGCGCCATCATGCGCCGCCGGAATTTCGGGGACAGCGGGAATTTTCGAGGCAACGCCGAAAGCGGCAGCAACCTCGCGGGCCACGCCATACATGCCCAGACAATCCGAACGATTCGGGGTCAAGCCCAGTTCAATTACCGCATCGGGCAAGCCCAATGCTTCTGCCAGCGGCTTGCCCACGACAGCATCGGCAGGCAACTCAAACAATCCGTCAGCATCGGTCCCCAGACCCAATTCGCGCCCTGAGCACAGCATGCCGTTCGATTCGATGCCACGCAGCTTCGCCGGCTTGATCGTGATTGCGCCGACCCGGGTCCCCACCGTTGCCAACGGGGCTTTCAGGCCGACGCGTGCGTTTGGTGCACCACAGACAATTTGCAGAGATTGTGCCTGGCCGATATCGACCTTGCAGACCCTGAGCTTGTCGGCATCCGGATGTTTTTCCGCCGCGATGATTTCGGCGACGAATACGCCATCGAGCGCGTCACCGAGAATCTCGACGTCCTCAACCTCCAGGCCACTCATGGTCAATCGGTGCGCAAGCTCGGAGCGATCGACCGGGATATCGACAAGTTCGCGTAGCCAGTTTTCGCTGAGTTTCATGGATTGAGAGCCGGGATTCGGGAATGGAGAATCGGGAATAGGTTTGATGCAAAGTTCGTGAATGCGGAGAGTTCGCAATGACGCGTCGGTAGAGCGGAACAGAGGCCCAGAGCTTTTCTACGATTCCCTGTTCCCCATCTCCGATTCCCCGCCTTCAGGCAAATTGTCTGAGGAACCGAAGATCGTTCTCGAAGAACGCACGCAGGTCCTCGGCACCGTAGCGCAGCATGGCAAATCGATCGACGCCGAGGCCGAATGCAAACCCGCTGTAGCGCTCGGGATCGATGCCGCAATTGTTCAGCACATTCGGGTGGACCATGCCGCAGCCAAGCACTTCAAGCCATTTTGTCTCACCGTTCTCATTGCTCCAGCCGATATCCATCTCGGCAGAAGGTTCGGTGAACGGAAAGAAGCTCGGGCGCAGGCGCATTTCGAAATCGCGCTCGAAAAAGGAGCGCACGAACGCGGCCAGGGTCCCCTTGAGGTCGGCGAAACTCGATGTCTCGTCGATCAGCAGACCTTCGACCTGGTGGAACATCGGAGAGTGGGTCTGATCGGAATCGCTGCGATAGACCTTGCCCGGCGCGATGATGCGGATCGGCGGCTTTCGTTCCGACATGCCACGTATCTGCACCGGCGAGGTATGCGTGCGCAACAAGCGACCATCCGGAAACCAGAACGTATCGTGCATCGTCCGCGCAGGATGATCGGGAGCAAAATTCAGCGCCTCGAAATTGTGCCAGTCGTCCTCGATTTCGGGTCCGTCAAGGCGTTCGTAACCGAGGCGGGCGAAAATGTCGCAGATGCGCTCCATCGCACGCGTCACCGGATGCAGGTTGGCGCGGTCCGCGCGTCGACCGGGCAGGCTTACGTCAATTCGCTCATTGGCCATGCGCGCATCGAACGCCGCCTCGTCCAGCGTCTTGCGGCGTGCGGAAATCGCCTCAAGCACGGAATCCTTGGCGATATTGATGTGCTCGCCGGCTGCTTTGCGCTGGTCGGCCGGCAACTTGCCGAGCTGCTTGAGCTCATCGGTGATGAAGCCGGACTTGCCGACCACGGCAACACGTTCGGCATCGAGTGCCTCGAGCGTGGAAGCAGCCGCGATCGATGCCAGCGCGGCTTCGATACGGGAATTCAATGGTTGCGTCATCCAGGAAACCTTTCGCCAGCGCAGAAACGAAATGGGGAGCGAGGCAATAGCCTGCTCCCCACGTTCATCAACCTTCACTGCCGGCGCAGGATCGCGCCGGCAACCGACTTACGCAGCCAGGGCGGCCTTGGCTCTCTCTGCCAGAGCAGCAAACGCTGCGATGTCGTGGATCGCGAGATCCGCGAGCACCTTGCGGTCGACATTGATGTCGGCCTTCTTGAGACCATTCATCAATCGGCTGTAGCTCAGACCGTACATGCGGGCACCCGCGTTGATGCGGACGATCCACAACGAACGGAACTGGCGCTTGCGCTGCTTGCGGCCGATGTAGGCGTACTGCAGAGCCTTGATGACAGCCTGTTTGGCAACGCGATAGACCTTGCGGCGGGCGTTGTAGTAGCCCTTCGCGCGGGTCAGGATCTTCTTGTGCCTGCGGTGGGCGGTGACGCCACGTTTTACTCTTGCCATGGGTCAGTCCTCCTTACGCGTAGGGCAGCATGCGGGCGACGCGGCCGGCATCTTCGGGGCGCACATGATTCGTGCCGCGAAGATTGCGCTTACGCTTGGTCGATTTCTTGGTCAGGATGTGGCTCTTGAATGCGTGACCGCATTTGAACTTGCCTGACGCCGTCTTGCGGAACCGCTTGGCAGCGGCTCGATTGGTTTTCATCTTGGGCATGGACCCAACTCCTTTTCAGTTTTTCGTTACTGGCCCGAGCGACGGCAGTGCCGTTCTTTCCTTCCTGCTCGATCCGGTTTGTTTGACCCGGGGCTCCGGGTCGCTCCTCATTCACCGACGGATCATTCCGTCGACAAAAATCACTTGTTCTTCTTTGGCGCGATCATCATGACCATCAAGCGTCCTTCCATGCGCGGGTACTGCTCGATTACCGCTTCTTCGGCGATATCCGCCGCAATCTTCTTGACCATCTGGTCACCGAGCTCCTGGTGCGCCATCTCGCGCCCGCGGAACCGGATCGTGATCTTGACCTTGTCGCCCTCTTCGAGGAAGCGGCGCAGATTGCGCATCTTGATCGCGTAGTCGCCAACGTCCGTGGTCGGGCGGAACTTGAGTTCCTTGATCTCGACCTGCTTTTGTTTCTTCTTTGCCGCATGCGCTTTTTTCTGCGCATCAAACTTGAACTTGCCAAAATCCATGATCCGGCAAACCGGTGGATTGGCTGTGGGCTGAATCTCGACCAGATCCAGACCCAACTCCTGAGCCATGCTCAAGGCTTCGTCGCGCGTAAGCACACCTACCTGCTCACCATCTGCGCCGATGACACGAACCTGGGGAACCCGAATTTCAGAATTCCTGCGGTTTGCTTTTTCAGTTGCGATACGTCGTTACTCCTGGCGATTTCTACAATCGAATCAAAGACTTTCAGACAACATTCGATTCGGATTTGAGGCGTTCGGCGAACTCCGCGATCGATAAAGAGCCGAGATCTTCCCCTGAACGCGCACGCACAGCAACGGCCCCCGCCTCCTTTTCGCGGTCACCAACGACCAGCAGATAGGGAACCTTGTTAAGCGTGTGTTCGCGGATTTTATATCCGATCTTCTCGTTTCGCAAATCTGCCTCGACCCTGAACCCTTGCGCGACAAGGGCTTGGGCGGCCTCAGCGGCGAAATCACCCTGAGCATCGGTGATATTGAGGACCACCGCCTGTACCGGGGCCAGCCAGGCTGGAAACTGTCCGGCATGGTGTTCTATCAGGATACCGATGAAGCGCTCCATGGATCCGACGATGGCGCGATGCAGCATGACCGGCGTGTGTCGAGCCGAATCCTCGCCGACATATTCCGCACCGAGACGTCCCGGCATCGAGAAGTCGACCTGCATCGTACCGACCTGCCAGGCCCGGCCGAGCGAATCACGCATGTGGTATTCGATCTTTGGGCCATAGAACGCGCCTTCGCCAGGCAATTCCTGCCATTCGACCCCCGAGGCCCGTAATGCCGCGCGCAGGGTCTCCTCGGATTTGTCCCAGACTTCGTCCGCGCCAATGCGCTGATCAGGACGCAGGGCGAGCTTGAGGGCAACCTCGCTGAAGCCGAAATGTGAATAGACCTTCATCGCCTGACGATGGAAGGCGACGACTTCGGCTTCGATCTGTTCTTCGGTGCAAAAGATATGGCCGTCGTCCTGGACGAAGCCGCGCACGCGCATGAGACCGTGCAAGGCCCCGGAGGGCTCGTTGCGTGTGCACGAACCGAACTCGCCATAGCGGATCGGCAGCTCGCGATAGCTGTGCAGACCGTGGTTGTAGACCAGCACATGACCCGGGCAATTCATCGGCTTCAGCGCGTAATCGCGGTTTTCCGATGAGGTGATGAACATGTTGTCGCGATAGTTCTGCCAGTGGCCGGTCCTCTCCCACAGGCTCTTGTCGAGAATCTGCGGGCACTTGATCTCGTCGTAGCCGGACTCGCGATAGACCTGGCGCATGTATTGCTCGACGACCTGCCAGATCTGCCAGCCCTTTGGATGCCAGAAAACCAGGCCCGGCGCCTCTTCCTGGAAATGAAAGAGATCGAGCTGCTTGGCCAGCTTGCGGTGATCGCGCTTCTCAGCCTCCTCGATACGCGTGATGTAGGCGGCAAGCTGCTTCTTGTCAGCCCAGGCCGTGCCATAGACGCGTTGCAGCTGCTCGTTCTTGGCATCGCCACGCCAGTACGCGCCGGAAATGCGGGTCAGCTTGAATGCCTTGAGGAAACGCGTGTTCGGCACGTGCGGGCCGCGGCACATGTCGAGGTAATCCTGATGGTAGTAGAGGCCCATCGCCTTCTCATCGGGCATGTCCTCGATCAGGCGCAGCTTGTAGTCCTCGCCACGTGCCTTGAACTCGGCGATCACCTCGTCACGCGGCATCACCTTCTTGATGACGTCGTATTCCGTATCGATCAGCTCGACCATGCGCTGCTCGATTGCGGCCAGATCGTCCGGGGTAAACGGGCGCTCGAACCAGATGTCGTAGTAGAAACCTTCCTCGATGACCGGGCCGATGACCATCTTTGCCGCCGGAAACAGCTGCTTGACCGCATGGCCCACCAGATGCGCGCAGGAGTGGCGGATGATCTCGACGCCCTCCTCGTCCTTGGGCGTGATGATCTGCAACCGGGCATCGTGCTCGATGCGGTCGCTGGCATCGACGAGCTTGCCATTTACCTTGCCGGCGACAGTGGCCTTGGCCAGACCCGCACCAATCGAGGCGGCAACGTCCTGGACGCTGACGGCACTTTCGAATTGACGGATGCTGCCGTCGGGAAGGGTGATGTTGATCATGGGATTGTCTCTCTTGGTTCGCCTGCAATCGCTCCTGCATTGCATGCATAAATGCCATCCATGGCGCTAAAAACAAAAGGCGCCGAAGCGCCTTTTGTTCAATGCAGTTGCTTCGCGTAGATTCAAGTCAGTGGGCAAAGGTTCGCGTCATGGTGATCGTGTTCGTTTGAACTACGGTTCCTGTTGAGTTGAGATTGCGATGCCTGAACTGTGACGCGGGTCATGCTGGAGCTTGCAGCGAGGAGGATCAACTCCCTCGCTTCGCCAGGCGATCCGTGGATCATCACAGGCAAGCTGACGGGCTTGCACTGCGTTACCTGGCGATCCTTCTTCAGCAGCGAAAAAAGACGAAACACTTTTTCGCCTCGCCGGTGTTTTTTTCGTCACCGGCTACGGTTGGTGGGCGCGACAGGGATCGAACCTGTGACCCCTACCATGTCAAGGTAGTGCTCTACCGCTGAGCTACGCGCCCCTGAATACCGGGGGCGCGCAGACTAACCGAGTCTGCGGCAGTGCACAAGCTGATTGTCTAAAATCCGGAGATCTTGGACGCATTGCAGCCATCGCAACCCACGACTTTGCGCTTCGTAGCTCGATGAGATCGGGGATTCGGGACTGGAGATTCGCAGAGCAAAAGCCTCGGCGCAGCGCAGCGCGCTCTTGCGAATCCCGAATCTCCAATCCCGAATCTCAGCCCTAACCCAACAACCCCTGCTCGCGCAGCCGATGGATCTGGTCGCGTACGCGGGCGGCATCCTCGAACTCGAGATCCTGGGCGTGCTTGTACATCTGCGTCTCCAGTTTCTTGATGCGCTGGGCGATCTGCTCGGGCGACAACATGCGGTATTCGGAGGTTTCCTCGGCAATCTGGCGATCGGCGGCGGAGAGGCGGCCGCGACGGTCGCGCTTGCCTGTCCGTGCGGATTCAGCTCTAGCGCCTTCCATGATGTCGGTGATCTTCTTGCTCACGCCTCTTGGGGTGATGCCGTGCTCGAGGTTGTATTCGACCTGCTTGGCCCGGCGCCGATCGGTTTCATCGATCGCGATTTTCATCGAACGGGTGACCTTGTCGGCATACAGGATCGCCTTGCCGCGCAAATTGCGCGCAGCGCGGCCGATGGTCTGGATCAGCGAACCCGAGGAACGCAGAAAACCTTCCTTGTCGGCGTCCAGGATGGCGACGAGCGACACCTCGGGCATGTCCAAACCTTCACGCAACAGGTTGATGCCGACCAGCACATCGAATACGCCCAGGCGCAAATCACGCAGGATCTCGACGCGCTCGACCGTCTCGATATCCGAATGCAGATAGCGCACGCGGATGCCGTGCTCGCCGAGGTACTCGGTCAGGTTCTCGGCCATGCGTTTGGTCAGCGTCGTTACCAGCACGCGATCACCCATGCCGATGCGCGCATGGCACTCCGACAGCAGATCGTCGACCTGGGTGCGTACCGGGCGGATCTCGACCTCGGGATCGATAAGTCCGGTCGGGCGCACCACGAGTTCGACCACGCTTCCGGCTGATTTCTCGAGTTCGTACTCTCTCGGCGTTGCCGAGACGAAGATGCTGCGCGGCGCGCGGGCTTCCCACTCCTCGAATCGCAATGGTCGATTGTCGAGCGCGGAAGGCAGGCGGAAGCCGTACTCGACCAGATTTTCCTTGCGCGAGCGATCACCCTTGTACATGCCGCCGAGCTGCGGAATCGTCACATGGGATTCGTCAACGACGAGCAACGCATCGGCCGGCAAGTAGTCAAACAAGGTTGGCGGCGGATCGCCTGGCGCGGCGCCGGTCAGGTGTCGCGAATAGTTTTCGATGCCTTGGCAATAGCCGATCTCGGCCATCATTTCAAGATCGAACTGGGTGCGCTGCTGGAGGCGCTGTGCCTCAAGCAGCTTGTTCGCCGCATAAAGTTGCTCGAGTCGCTCCTTGAGTTCGATCTTGATGGTTTCAACCGCAGTCAGTGTCGCCGCGCGTGTCGTCGCATAGTGGGTTTTCGGGTAGACGGTGTAGCGAGGCACCTTGCGCAGGACCTCGCCGGTCAACGGATCGAAGATCGCCAGATTCTCGATATCGCCATCGAACAACTCGATGCGCAAGGCCTCGGTTTCCGACTCGGCCGGGAACACGTCGATCACCTCGCCACGCACGCGATAGGTGCCGCGACGCAGTTCCATGTCGTTGCGCGTGTACTGCAGTTCGGTCAGGTGGCGAATCAGCTTGCGCTGGTCGGTATGCTCGCCGCGCGCAAGGATCAAGCGCATCTGCAGGTAGTCCTCGGGTTTGCCGAGACCATAAATCGCCGAGACCGTGGCCACAATCAACGCATCCGGGCGTGACAGCAGGGTCTTGGTCGCCGACAAACGCATTTGCTCAATGTGTTCGTTGATCGAGGCATCCTTCTCGATATAGGTGTCCGACGAAGCGAGGTAGGCCTCGGGCTGGTAGTAGTCGTAGTAACTGACGAAATACTCGACAGCGTTACGCGGGAAGAACTCCTTGAATTCCCCATACAACTGCGCGGCCAAGGTCTTGTTTGGCGCCATGACCAGGGTTGGCCGCTGCACCTGCTGGATCACGTTGGCGATCGTGTAGGTCTTGCCCGATCCGGTCACGCCAAGCAGGGTCTGGTGGGCCAGGCCCGATTCGAACCCCGCGACGAGGCGCTCGATTGCCTGTGGCTGGTCGCCTGCGGGCTGGTACGGGGCTTCTAGCTGGAATCGATCGGTCATGAGTGCTCTTGTCGACTAGCGGCAGCAAGGCCACTACAAATCGTGGCGTTCCGTGCTCGATTCAACCGTTCCGGCCTGCTTCGTACGAAGTTTGTAGGCAATTTCCTACAAAATCCCGCCGCAAACCGCCATCGTTGACGCATTTGATCCTGCCTAGCATGTACTCATCCCACCCTGAGCGGAGCAGGCCATGCAAGCACCAAGAACACGGATTGCGGGTGTCACCTTGATCGAACTGATGATTGTCATCTCGATCGGCGCCGTGCTGACCACGATGGCACTGCCATCCTTCAAGAACCTGCTTCAGGCCGGGGCTTCGCGGTCAGCCCGCAGCGCCCTGTCGGTGTCAATCAACCAGGCCCGCATCGGCGCTGCCATGCGTGCAACGCAGATCGTCGTCTGCCCTTCAGGTAACCAATCGGATTGCAATCACGATTTGCGCTGGCACCACGGCTGGATAGCCTTCGTTGACGGCAACAGGAACAGCGAGCGCGATGCCAGCGAGGAAATAATCGCGGTCACTCAGGCCCAGCCGTCGGGCGTGGCAATCATCAGCAGCAGTGGCCGTCAGCGCATCCGCTATCAAGCCGATGGCAGTGCAAGCGGAACCAATCTCACCCTGACGGTCTGTGATCGACGCGGGCCATCTGCGGCGAGGACCCTCGTCGTCAGCAATTCGGGGAGACTTCGCAATGGCGCGCCAACGGCCGCGCAAGCCAGCGCCGCCTGCACCGCAATCGGCACCTGAATAGACAACAGGGCTTGACGATTACAGCAGATGCCACGAAAATGTGCGGCTCCGCCCGAATAGCTCAGCTGGTTAGAGCACTTGACTGTTAATCAGGGGGTCGTTGGTTCGAGTCCAACTTCGGGCGCCAGATTCAGAAAGGGCCGCAAGCGATTGCGGCCCTTTTTTGTTGCTCGCGAATCCTGCTCCGGATACTCGCGACTAGCCGCGATCCTGCGCAGAATAACCGCCTTCCACGCCTTTGCTGGCGTAGGCGACCGCATCATGTGGATGCAGGCTTTCAAGATGCGCCGCGCGCAACCAGAAATCGACGATGCGCTCATCGCCGTTCAGCGCGCTTTGCATGCGCCGGGCGGCGTCTTCGCAGAACATCAGATTCTGGCCATTGAGCAAGGCGAAGGCTTGTTCGTCCTCGCGCTTGACCGCGGTTTGCACGGGCGTTTGCAGCGCAACCTCAACCAGATCGATCAGATCGACAATAGGAAACTCGAAACCGCTGGCTAGGCGCACGCGCACGCGCGCGCTGCTGCGCTGGCTGTGCGGAGTAGCGAGAACACCGGTTTCGCTGCCGAGCCATTTGTGCACCGCAGCGTGGTCAACCTGTTGGTTGCTGTCGAAATCTGCGCTGAATTTTTCCTGGATCAATTGACGGGCAAGTGCAGCTGAACACGGACAAGTGCTTGAATAGAGGATTTCTGATTCAAGCTCGAACGTGAAAGCGCCGTCTTGCATCGTCGCGTTGATAACCACCGGGTAGGTCTTCCAGCCACTGTTGTCACTGGCCAGCGCCGCGCGTCGAACCATGTGATCGAAACTCACCCTGATGCGCGCGCGATCAGACAGATCGGCGTGGGAATCGAGGAAATCGCGCAACAGCCGGCGCAGCGAACACGGCGTCAGTGGCTCGCTTGAGAGGTGCCTGTCGACATGAAGATAGAGGCGCGACATGTGGATGCCGCGTGCATCCGCCCGCTTCAAATTGACGAACGCGGCAACTCGCGCCGGCGACTGCACGATGTCGCCTTCATGATTGGAAAGGCGCACCGGAACGGCAATCTCGTCCATGCCAACCCAATCAAGTTGGCCGGCATTGCCGGACTCCTTTTCGGCGGCGATGTCGGGCATCACGCGGGCGCTATTGGGTGTCGTGGTCATCGGGCATATCCGCTTCGTGTCTGGACGAACGCCGTTCAAATCGCGCGCCGAACCGGTGATGTGGGGTGGATCAAACCGCCAATCAAGGGTACACAGGGTACAAAATCAGGCACTTGCCTGCATGCGCCGCGCCGCGCGCCAACCCGTCCAGGCACTGGAAAATGGTAGTCGATCAAGATTCCGAGCGCTTTCGGCAAGCGGATCGCTGCTCTTTGCGGCGCATCGACTGCGCCGCTGATCGGCGCGAAGGCTGATCGCACCCAGGGCAGACAACCCGCCTTGATTGATCGCGACGAAGCCCTTTTCGAGGACGGAAAAGTGATCGCGCAAGGCTTCCGTGCGTTGCGCGCTGGGCTGAGTCAGGTCACCGCGCGCAAGCTGATGTCTCGCCAGAAGGTCGAGCGGCAAAGGCAATCGGTCCCTGGCAAGCAACTCGATCATGCCGATGGTTTCATGGAAGGCGCGTGACAACGCAGCCGCCTGCACCGAAGCGTCGACATCGAATCGCGGGTAAAGACGCGCCTGGATTTCGGCCACGGGCGCTTCAAAACGACGGTAGGCTTCCAGTAGATCACTCAGAGTCGATGACGACCGCGCATCGCGCTGCGCGAGCGCCCCATTGATGATTGAGGTCCAAGCGCTGACAGGCATTTCACGCATCGGCGCGAAGTCGATCAAGACCCTGGTCAGCGGATGCCGCGTCTTGCCGGCGGTGAGACCCGACAACTCCTCGGCCCACCAGTGCAATTTTGTCGTGGCGACCTCGGGTTCAGCAATATGAAACGCGGCATGGGCGATCTCGTTCGAGAGGCAGGCGAACGCCGAGATCACGGGTCGTGTCGACGCAGGTTCAAAGCGCAGCGCGAGCGGAAGCTCAGGTCGAGCCAGCGACCACTTGGCCTCGAAACTCGCAAGTGCATCAGCCGACATGTTCAATCCAGATGCAGGTGTGACGGCAGCTCGGCAACGCTCGCGGCAATCGCATGCGCATTCCAGTCGGCCGGGTTGCCACCATTGAGATAGCCCCAGGCAGCAGCGATTGTGCGCGTTCCCGCCGCGCGACCAGCCTCGATATCGCGCAGGTCGTCTCCGACAAAAAGAGTCCTGGCCGGAGCGACGCCGAGCAGGTCGCAAGCGTGCAACACCGGATCGGGGTCGGGTTTGCGCCTGGGCAAGGTATCGCCGGCAACCATGACTCCGCAGCGGAGCTTGAGTCCGAGCTGGTCGATCATCGGCGTCGCCAGCCAACCGGCCTTATTGGTGACAACACCCCAGGCGATGCCGCGCGCCTCGAGATCGCGGAGGATCTCGTCGATTCCTTCATAAAGTCGCGTCGATGCATTTTCGCGTGCGGAATACAGTTCAAGGTAACGCGGCAGCAGCTCCTCGATGCGGGTCTCGCCGAATTCCGGCAAGCCGCAGCGCAGGATCGCCTTGCCGCCGGCGGAAACGACGCGACTGACAGCGATCCCATCTGGCGCCACATGTCCGATCTCGATGCACAGGGTTTCGAGCGCGGCAACGAGATCCGGCGCCGAATCGGCCAGGGTTCCATCAAGATCAAAGAGCACGGCTTGCAGCGATTGGGCCTGACTCATGCCGGCTTGGTCGCGCAGGCGAGATAGTTGACTGCGACCGAATCGCTGAGCCATGCCTTGCGCGTCAGCGGGTTGTAGCCGATCCCGCGCAAGTCTTCGATGCCGAGGCCGGCACGGCGCAGGTCGCCGGCCAGTTCGGAAGGCTTGATGAATTGCGCGTAGTGATGGGTTCCACGCGGCAACAAGCGCAGCACGTATTCCGCTCCGACAATTGCCGTCGCAAACGACTGCGGCGTGCGATTGAGCGTTGACAGGAACAATCGCCCACCCGGCTTGAGCAGATCGGCACAGGCGCGGATCACGCTGGTCGGATCGGGAACGTGTTCGAGCATTTCCAGACAGGTGATGACATCGAACTGTCCCGACATCTCGTCAGCCAGCACTTCGACGCTGACCTCGCGATAGTCGACCTCTAGCCCGCTTTCGAGCAGGTGCAAACGGGCGACATCCAGAACCGCGGCGGCAAGGTCGATGCCGATTACGTCGGCACCGGCACGCGCCAGCGATTCGCTCAGGATTCCGCCGCCGCAACCTACATCGAGCACGCGCGCGCCCTTCAAGGGGGCCCGCTCCGCGATGTAGCCGAAACGCACCGGATTCAGATCGTGCAAGGGCCGCGACTCGCCAGCCGGATCCCACCAGCGACTGGCGAGGCGTTCGAACTTGGCCACTTCGACCGGATTGACGTTGATTGCGTTCATCGCCTCATGCCGTGGCAATGCGATCGCGCCAGCGCCGCGCCTTGGTCAGGATCTCAACCGTGTCCATGCCTGTAAGCTCGCGGTTGCGCAGCTTGCGCGCGCCGGCGATCCAGACATCACTGACCTGGTGGCGACCTGCCGCATAGATCAATTGCGAAATGACGTTGTAGATCGGCTGGCTCTCGATCGTGCCGAGATTAACCGCAGCCAGGTCAGCCTGCTTGCCGACTTCGATCGAACCGATGCGGTCCTGCCAACCCATCGCGCGCGCCGAGCCCATCGTGGCTGCGCGCAAGACACTCGCCGCACTCATCGCGGCCGCGTCTTCGGCGATCAGCTTGCCGACCAGGGCTGCCGAGCGCATTTCGCCAAACAGGTCGAGGTCATTATTCGAGGCGCAGCCATCGGTGCCGATGGCCAGGTTGACCCCAGCGCGGCGGATCGCCTCGGCCGGACAGAATCCACTGAGCAGTTTCATGTTCGATTCGACGTTGTGCACGATCGAAACGCCGTGTGCGGCGCATTCGTGGATCTCCGCCTCGGTCAACTGGGTCATGTGTACGGCGATCAGACGCTCGTTGACGAGGCCGATCTGCTTGAGCCGTGCCAATGGCCGCATGCCGAAATCGCGCAGGCTCTCCTTGATCTCGTCGGCGGTCTCGTGAAGATGCAGATGAACCGGCAGATCGAGCTGATCCGACAACAGATGAATGCGCTCGAAACTCTCATTGGAGACGGTATACGGTGCGTGCGGAGCGAACGCTGTGCCGATCAGGGCCTCGCCCCGCAGATCGTCGTGGACGCTGAGAGCCTTGTCGAAATATTCGTCGCGGCTTTGCGCCCATGGGGTCGGGAACTCGATGACCGGCAAACCGATCAGGCTGCGGAAACCGAACTTTCGATAGGTCGCCGCCTGCACGTCAGGGAAGAAATAGTTCTCGTTGCAGCAAGTTGTGCCGCCGCGGATCATCTCGGCGATGGCCAGCTCGACGCCATCACGGACGAATTCGGGTCCCATGACCTTGGCCTCAGCCGGCCAGACATGTTCCTTGAGCCAGACCATGAACGGCACGTCGTCCGCGAGCCCGCGCATCAGGGTCATCGGATTGTGCGTGTGTCCGTTGACCAGACCCGGGATCAGCGCGTGCTCTCCGAGTTCGACGCGTTCGCGTGGCTCGAAACGCTGGCGTGCCTCGGCGATCGGCAGGATCGCGACAATGCGGTCTGCATCCACGACAACCGCATGCGATTCCAGCACGACACCTTGCGGCTCGACCGGGACGACCCAGCGCGTCTCGATCTGCAGGTCGACTGTAGATGGCGTTGTCATGTGCGCTCGATCACTTGACCCGGCCGACATACTCGCCGGTGCGCGTATCGACCTTGATAATTTCGTTCTGGTTGACGAACAGCGGCACCCGCACGGTCGCGCCGGTTTCGAGCTTGGCCGGCTTGCCGCCGCCACCCGAGGTATCGCCGCGCACACCGGGATCGGTCTCGACGATCTGCAATTCAACGAAATTCGGCGGGGTCACGTTGAGCGGCGCGCCATTCCACAAGGTAAGAATGACCATCTCATTGCCCTTGAGCCATTTCGCGGCATCGGCCACGGCATTCTCGTCGGCGGCGATCTGCTCGTGGTTGGTCGGGTGCATGAAGTGCCAGTACTCGCCATCCGAGTAGAGGAACTCCATGTCGGTATCGACCACATCGGCCGCCTCGACCGTATCGGTCGACTTCATTGTCATTTCGACCGTTCGACCGTTCTTGAGGTTGCGATACTTGACCCGGGTAAACGCCTGGCCCTTGCCGGGCTTGATGAAATCGGTATCAATGATCGTGCATGGAGAGCCGTCAACGATGATCTTGAGGCCGTTCTTGACGTCGTTCATTCCATGTGTGGCCATGGAGAGCTCCTGTTGCTGTTGGATAAGCCGCCCGTATCAAAGCAGCTAGAATGGGGGAATTCGTTGACCGGGATACCCGGAACCGATCGACAATGATACCTGCAAGCCCGCTTTCCTCACAGATTCCCGTTCACCGATCAAGCCAGCACATGACGCGCTGGCAGCAGCTTTGGCGCGAGTCGATCACCGATCCAGTCGAACTGCTGCGCTTGCTTGGCCTGGGGACGCACACAACCGAATTGCTTGCCAACGCCGCTACAGGCTTCGCCGTCCGCGTGCCGCGTGGGTTCGCCGCGCGCATGCGCGTGAATGATCCCGCTGATCCGCTACTGCTGCAGGTCCTGCCAGGAATTGACGAACTCACGCTCACGCCCGGCTACTCAAACGATGCCGTCGGTGACCTCGATGCCCGCATAGCGAGCGGCGTACTGCACAAATACGAGGGCCGCGCGCTGCTGATCGCTACCGGTTCCTGCGCGATCAACTGCCGCTACTGTTTCCGACGACATTTTCCATACGCCGAGGAAACGGCCGCCTCGGCACATTGGCAAGCTGCGATCGCACAATTGACGAACGATGACTCGATCAACGAGGTCATCCTTTCGGGCGGCGATCCTCTGGCGCTGGCAACGCCCAAGTTGATTGAGCTGACCGACGCCCTGTCAGAGATTGCGCATGTTCGGCGATTGCGCATCCATACGCGCCTGCCCATTGTCTTGCCTGAACGCGTCGATGAGGAGTTGTGTGGCTGGCTGCGCGAGTTGCCTTTGCAGAAAGTGGTGGTCGTGCACGCGAATCACGCCAACGAGATCGACCAAACCGTCGTCGATGCCTGCCACAGGCTGGCCGAATCAGGAGTCACTTTGCTCAACCAATCGGTGCTCCTGAAGCGCATCAATGATACGGTCGACGCCTTGGCCGATCTTTCCGAGCGCCTGTTCGACTGTCGGATCCTGCCCTATTACCTGCATCAACTCGATCGCGTCCAGGGTACAGCGCACTTTGAAGTGTCCGATCGGGTCGCCATCCAGCTTGTCGATGAATTGCGTGGCCGGCTGCCGGGCTATCTGGTACCTCGGCTGGTCCGCGAAATCGGAGGTGCCGCAAGCAAACTACCCGTCTGAACGATTTGCGCGCAATATCCGCCAGAGTATGGAAAAAAGCGCTTGAATCCGGTACAAGTTTCCGCCTTCGTCGTTGCTCGCACAGCGACCCGCCTGCACTGCGCACCTCCCTGAAAGCGCTATTCAAATGACCAACACTGACAACGTGATCAAGCTCTTGCTGATCGAGGATTCCACCGACGAGGCGGAACAGATCATCAGCATGCTGCGCAATGGGGGAATCGCCGTGCGCCCTTCGCGCGCGGGCAACGAAGCCGAACTTGAGGACCTGCTTGAGCGCCAGACACCCGACCTGATCCTCGCCAATCTCGGCAGCAAGGACTTGCCATTGCGGCCGACGGCTGAAGCGGTAAACCGCACCGGCAAGGATATCGGACTGATCGTCTATGGCAGCAATATCAGCGACAACGATATTGTCGACGCATTCCGCGATGGCGCGCGCGCGCTGGCCCTGCAAAGTCGACCTGACCATTTGCAGATGATTGTCCGACGCGAGTTCGAGGCCCTGACCATGCGCCGCAGTGTGCGTCGTCTCGAAAACGCGCTGCGTGAGTCGGAACGGCGCTGCAGCGACTTGCTCGATTCTTCACGCGACCCAATTGCCTATGTCCACGAAGGCATGCATGTGCGCGCCAATCGCGCCTATCTGGAAACTTTCGGATACGAGGATTTCGAGGATATCGAAAGCATGTCAATCCTCGACATGGTCGCTGCCGATGACGCCGACGACTTCAAATCCCTGCTCAAACGGCTGTCCAAGGGTGAAAAACCGCCACAAAAACTGAACCTGAAGGGTCAACGCGCCGACGGCGCAATCTTTGACGCGGTCATGGAATTTTCCGAGGCCATGTATGAAGGCGAGGCGTGCCAGCAGATCGTTTTCCGGCAGCAGGAATCAGATCCGGACACCACCGAGGAACTTGAAGCCCTCCGTCGCAAGGATCTGGTGACTGAGCTGCTTAATCGCCAGCACCTCACCAACGGGCTCGATCAGGTGGTCGCTGCGGCCAATGCCGGTAGATCCGACCAGGCCCTGATCCTGCTCGAGCTCGACAATGCCCGATCAGTTCGCGACAGCATCGGCCTCGGCAATACCGACCTGCTACTCGGCGACATGGCCAATCTGCTGCGCCGTCATCTGAAGGAATCCGATATTCCGGGTCGTCTTGGCGAGTACACATTCGGCATCCTCGTCCACGATCGAAACGTCGAAGCACTCGAACAACTTTGTGAGACTCTGCGCAAGGCCTTCGAGGAACGCATCTTCGACATCGGAAAGAACTCGATCAACCTGACCATGAGCGTGGCCGCGAGCCTGATCGGCGAAAAAGCGACTGGCGGCAATGCCGTACTTGACCAGGCTTCTGCCACGCTGCGTGCGATCCAGGCCGAGGGCGGAAACCTTGCTCGAGTCCTTGATCCGGCGGCGAAAGACAAGGCTGATGCGGAGAAAAACCGGCATTGGCTCAAGCTGATCAAGGATGGCCTAAACAACGACGGCTACATGTTGTATTTCCAGCCGATCATCAGCCTGCAAGGCGCGGAAGGTGATTTCTACGAAATCCTGCTGCGCATGAAGGGACCCAAGGGGGCCATCCTGCCTGGATTCTTCATGCCGATCGCGGAGCAATATGAACTGCTTCCGCAACTGGATCGCTGGGTCATCAACGCCGCCATTCGCGCCCTCGCGGAACGCGAACAGAGCGGCCACAAGACGACGTTCTTCATCAAGCTGTCATCGCAATCGCTGGATGACCAGACCCTGCTGCCCTGGATCGCCCTGCAGCTCAAGAACTCTCGTCAGCGAGGCGATGCCTTGGTCTTCGAAATGCCGGAGAGCAAGGTCGTGACCAGCCTGAAACCGGCTCGTGCGTTTGTCCGCGGCCTTGAGCAACTGCATTGCGGCTTCGCCCTCGAACAGTTCGGCTCGGGACTCAATTCATTTCAGTTGCTCAAGCATATTCCAGCCCATTATCTCAAGGTCGATCGAAGCTACATGGCCGAATTGCCGAAGAACAAGGAAAACCAGGAGCGCATCAAGGCCATGTGCGAGCAGGCCCACAATGCCGGCAAGTTGACCATCGCCGAATTCGTCGAGGATGCGGCGAGCATGTCGATTCTGTTCTCCTGCGGAATCAATTTCGTCCAGGGCAATTTCCTGCGTGAACCCGAGCAGACCATGTCCTACGATTTCGGAGGCGGCTGACAGCGCTGTCGTCGAGAAATTCGGATGCAAGAAAAGGCCCCGCGACGCGGGGCCTTTTCATTTCAGCTTATCGACCGGCGCGCAAGGCCGCGATGCGCGCCTCGATCGGCGGATGGCTCGAGAACAACTTGCGCATGCCGCCGCCGGCAATACCGAATGCCTGGATTGCCTTCGGCAGATTGTTTTCACCATGACCCTGCGACAGGCGCGCCAGCGCGGCAATCATCTTGTCCTTGCCCGAAAGCCGCGCACTACCGGCATCGGCGCGGAACTCGCGCCAGCGCGAGAATGCCATGACCACCAGTGAGGCAAGGATGCCGAGGCCGATCTGCAGCACGATGACAATCGCGAAATACGCGAGCCCACCGCCGCCACCTTCACGGTTGCCACTGATCGCACGATCGATCACCGTGCCGATGACGCGAGCAAGGAAGATCACGAACGTATTGAGTACGCCCTGAAGCAGGGTCATCGTGACCATGTCGCCATTGGCAACGTGACTGATCTCGTGCGCAAGCACAGCCTCGATCTCGTCGCGCTCCATCTGTTGCAGCAGACCGGTACTGACCGCGACGAGCGCGTTGTTGCGCGTCGCCCCGGTCGCAAACGCATTCATTTCGGGCGAATCGTAGATCGCAACCTCGGGCATGCCAATTCCTGCGCCCTCGGCCTGTCGACGTACCGTCGAGAGCAACCAGGATTCGGTCGGATTGGCCGGATTCTCGATGACTTTTGCACCGGTCTGCCATTTCGCAACCCTTTTCGAGATCAACAGCGAAATGAACGAACCACCGAAGCCGATCACGGCGGAGAGAATCAGGATGCCCTTGAAATTGATACCGGCCTGATTGTAGGTGTAGGTGTCGATGCCGAACAGCTTGACGATGACGGTCAGGAGCACCATCACAGCCAGGTTGGTAGCGACAAATAGCAGGATGCGACGCATGGGCTTCTCACTCATTGATCAGGAAAGAGGTAACGCTTCTAACCGCGGATAGTTGGGTAAACTGCAAGCGATTTCAAGCAGCTCTCTTTCGACTCTTGTTCATGCCCGAGGTTCCTGTCCCGATCACCGCGGCCACGCCGAATCGAAACTTGCGTGGGCGCTTTGCGCCGTCGCCGAGCGGAAACCTTCATTTCGGCTCACTGGTTGCGGCATTGGGCAGCTGGCTGCGTGTGCGTTCCTGCGGCGGCATCTGGATCGTGCGCATGGAGGACATCGACACGCTGCGCTGCATTGATGGCGCCGCTGCGAATATCCTCGCCACGCTTGCCGCTTTCGGATTCGAATCGGACGAGCCCGTGGTCAGGCAAAGCGATCGCCTGGATCTTTACGAGTCGGCCTTGCAGAAACTGAAAGCAGCCGGCTGCGTGTACGCCTGCCACTGCAGTCGCAACGACCTCGCCGATTTCGAGGGCATCCATCCGCCGGAATGCGTTCAGGCGGTCCGCGCAACCGCGCCGGCTTGGCGCATGCGCGTTGGCAAGCAGGAGGTTTCCTTCGAGGATGGCATCCATGGATCGATTTGCCAGTCGCTGGAACGCGAGGTTGGAGACTTCGTCTTGCGGCGTGCCGATGGCCTCTTCAGCTATCAGCTCGCGGTCGTCGTCGATGATGCCGAGCAGTCCATCAATGAAATTGTCCGGGGTGCCGATCTCCTCGATTCCACGCCACGCCAGATTCACCTGCAACATCGATTGAATCTACCCACGCCGGAGTATCTGCATCTTCCGCTGGCGCTGGACGGTCAAGGTCGCAAACTCAGCAAGCAGGATCGCGACCGACCAGTCGATCGCAGCAATCCTTTGCCGGCTCTGCGGGAGGCCCTCGCCTTCCTCGGACAGCCGATTCCGTCGAAAACCCGTATCGAAGCATTTCTGCAAACCGCGGTGCACCAGTTTGATGTCGCCGCGATCCCTTCGATCCGACCTCCGCATGTCGCAATGCAGAAGGACTAAACTGCGGCGTGCAGGCACAATCCCTGCCAAGGCATGCATCGCCTCACGCAAGACACTACTGGAAAGGAGAACAGCATGACGGCACGAGTAGCCCTCGTCACAGGTGGCATTGGCGGCATCGGAACGGCGATTTGCCGCCATCTCGCGCAGGCAGGTCATCGCGTGGCGACCAACTATCGTGATGAAACGAAAGCCAGGGCTTGGCAGGCCGCACAGAAAGCCGAGGGTTTTGATTTTGTTCTCGCATCGGGCGACATCTCCGGTGTCGAGGCGGCCGAAGCGATGGTGCGCGACGTTGAAAGCCAATCGGGACCGATCGACATCCTCATCAACAATGCCGGGATAACCCGCGACACGACTTTCCACAAGATGAGCGCCCTGCAATGGCAGGAAGTCATCAACACGAATCTCAACTCGTGCTTCAACGTGACCCGTCCGCTCATCGAAGGCATGCGTGCGAGAAAATGGGGGCGCATCATCCAGATCAGTTCGATCAACGGCCAGAAGGGTCAGTACGGCCAGGCCAACTACGCAGCCTCCAAGGCCGGCATGCATGGATTCACGATCTCGCTTGCGCAGGAGAACGCCAAATTCGGCATCACCGTCAATACCGTTTCGCCCGGCTACGTGCTGACCGAAATGGTCAAGGCCGTACCGGAAGATGTGCGCGCCAAGATTGCAGCGCAGATTCCAATCGGTCGGCTGGGCGAACCCGAGGAAATCGCCTACGCAGTCGGCTTCCTGGCCGCCGAACAGGCGTCATGGATTACTGGCGCCAACCTGTCGATCAATGGCGGCCACTACATGGGCTGGTGAGTCACTCGACGAGGAGGGCACCTGCACTCCTCGTCGTACTGCAACATGAGCGAGACCTACTGGCGTTTCGCCGCAGAGTGAGCCAACTGGATGCTCGCGGACGCCACCGTGAGTTCCAGAACCCTTGTTTTCGATGCTGCGCAGCATTGAAACTGGTGCAGCGCCGCACGATCTGATAGCGTTGCCGGATGGCCGAATTCCGCATCATCAAGAAGTACCCGAACCGTCGCCTTTACGACACCGAAATCTCAAGCTACATCACGCTTGAAGAGGTCCGGCAGCTCGTAGTCGACGGTGAAAAATTCGAGGTTCGCGACGCCAAGTCAGGCGCCGACCTGACCCGTTCCGTGCTCTTGCAGATCATCTCGGAACACGAGGATCGTGGTGAGCCGATGTTCACCACCGAGTTGCTCTCGCAAGTCATCCGCTTCTACGGGGACTCGCTGCAGGGCTTCATGGGCAGCTATCTGGAAAAAAGCCTGCAGGTGTTCCTCGACCAGCAGCAGCAGTTCCGCAGCCAGTTGAACAACATCATTGGCCGCACGCCGTGGTCGATGTTGAATGACATGACCGAGCGCAACATGGATATCTGGAAGTCCATGCAACAGGGCTTCCTCACCGACGTGGCCAACAAGGCGCGCGAGGACGAAGACTCCGCGAAGCCGAAGAAACACGGCAAATCCTGACTTCGGTCCCGAAAATCCGCACTGCGACGCTTTATCCGACCAACCTGCCAGCCATCTGACGGCGTGAGCGGCTGCGCCCGGTCACTCGCGCCCTTCAAGGAGTCCACTCCATGATTCAGCGCGTCGCCCTCGTCACCGGAGGAATTGGTGGTCTCGGCACCGAGATTTGTCGCCATCTGGCCCGCTCGGGCAATCGGGTCATTGCCGCCGACCTCGGCACACGCAGCGAGCGTGTCGACGCGTTTCTTGAAGAGGTCAACGAGTTCAAGGAGAATATTTTTTTCGAGCCGCTCGATGTTTCCGAGCATGCCAGTTGCGCCGCCAGACTTGCCGACATCTGTTCGCGCCATGGACCGGTTTCGGTCCTCGTCAATGCTGCCGGCATCACCCGCGACACCAGCTTGCGCAAGATGTCCGAAGCCCAATGGTCGGATGTGATTACGGTCAATCTGGATGGTGTCTTCAACACTTGCCGTGCCCTGATCGACGGCATGACCGATCAGGGATTCGGCCGCATCGTCAACATCTCCTCGGTCAACGGCCAAACCGGCCAGTTCGGCCAGACCAACTATTCCGCGGCCAAGGCCGGCATGCACGGTTTCACGATGGCATTGGCCCGAGAGGTCGCCCGCAAGGGCGTGACCGTCAACAGCGTTTCCCCCGGCTACTGTGAGACCGCCTTGGTCATGGCCGTTGCAGAATCGGTTCGCGAACAGATCATCGCCAATATCCCGATCGGCCGCCTCGGAAAACCTTCTGAAATCGCCCGCGTAGTGGATTTCCTTTGCGCCGATGAATCGGCCTTCATCACCGGAGCCAATATCCCGGTGAATGGCGGCTACTTTATGGATTTCTGAGCGTCTGCTGCAGTTGTTACCAGATCAGATCAGCGGGCACATCGTCGTCTGATGCCGCATTCGGGTCGCACAGCAGGACCAGCGCTTCAGCACTGATCTCGCGTACTTGTTCGCCGATTTCACGAGTTACCAGCAGGTAACGGCCGCGTTGCTGGACGACCGCAAGTTCGCCTGAATTAACCTGGGCCAGTTGCCCAGCGGTGCAGTAGACACGGCGGATCTTGTCACCATGCGGGAAATGCCGGGCAATCTCGGCATCGTCCTTGTTCAGGGTCGCGCCGCCCAACAGGCTGGCCAACTTCTGCTTGCGCTCGGCCTTCTCCTTGGCCCGCTGCTCGGCCTGCTTTTTTTCAAGATCGCGTTGCTCGCGCTCGGCGCGATCCCTCAGCGCGTAGGCACGGGCAAGATCGATCTCTTCCTGGCTGCGCGCAGGTTTTGGCGCGCCGGTCTGAGGCGGTCGAGAAGCCGAACGCTTCTTTCCCGCCGGGCGCGTTGGCCTGCTGGCAGGTTTCGCTTCGGCCTTGAGTTTGCTCACAAGGCCACTTTTCAGCAGTTGGTCACGCAGGGAATCAGCCATGGTATTTGCTGCAATTGTCGCGGTCAGTAATGTGGCGGCGGTGGCTCATTGCTGACGTCGTTGCCCATCGAGGAACGGATTCCCGAGAGATCGGCGCGCAGGTTTTCCAGTTCCCTGCGCATCGTCAGCATGGTCTGGTCCTGCATGGCAACGGCAGCATTGAGTGCGGAAACGCCATCGTCGATGAAGGCGAGGCGCACTTCGAGTTCGGTCAATCGTTCTTCCAGTGAACTCATGCGCGTGGCAGATCTTCGATCAGATGGCGACCATGGCGCGCACCAACGTTGCCCGACGCTTCGTTTGCGGCCAGAGCCAGATCGGCGGCGGCCATTTCGCGGACCAGTTCAGCGAAGCTGGTTTTTGGCGTCCAGCCAAGTTTCTCGCGCGAGAAGGTTGGATCTCCGAGCAGGGTCTCGACTTCGGCAGGACGGTAGTATTTTGCATGAATACGCAACAGGGTGTCGCCTGGCTGGACCTTCGCACTCGGTGTGCTTACTTCGGAAACAACGGCAATCTCGTCGGCACCCTGGCCCTTGAATTCGACCTCGACACCCATCTCACGCGCAGCGAGCACAACGAACTCGCGCACCGAATGCTGGATGCCGGTGGCAATCACGTAGTCGCGAGCCTGATCCTGCTGCAGGATCAACCACTGCGCTTCGACATAGTCGCGTGCATGGCCCCAATCCCGACGCGCATCGAGATTGCCGAGGTAGAGGCAATGCTGAAGTCCGAGGATCACACGAGCCAAACCGCGGGTGATCTTGCGCGTGACAAACGTCTCGCCGCGAATCGGAGATTCGTGATTGAACAAGATCCCGTTGCAGGCAAACATGTCGTAAGCCTCGCGGTAATTGACCGTGATCCAGTAAGCATAAAGCTTGGCGACGCCGTAGGGCGAGCGCGGATGGAACGGCGTCGTCTCCGTCTGCGGCGTCTCCTGGACCAGCCCGTAGAGCTCGGAGGTCGACGCCTGGTAGATACGGCAACGATCCTTCATGCGGAGGATGCGCATCGCCTCGAGCAGGCGCAGCGTGCCAAGACCGTCGGCATTGGCCGTGTACTCGGGTTCCTCGAATGAAACCGCGACGTGGCTTTGTGCTGCCAGGTTGTAGATCTCGTCCGGCTCGACTTCCTGAACCACGCGCATGAGGCTGGTCGAATCGGTGAGGTCGCCATAGTGCAAGGTCAGCGCCGGGCCTTTTTCGTCCAGTTCGCTATACAAATGGTCGATGCGTTCGGTGTTGAATGAAGATGCGCGACGCTTGAGGCCATGGACCTCGTAACCCTTGTGCAGAAGAAATTCGGCCAGGTAGGCTCCATCCTGCCCGGTTACTCCAGTGATCAGCGCGCGCTTCTTGTCCATCGATGTTTCCGCTTCCAGTGGTAATGGGCGACCGAGCTGATCGACACAGGGTTGGCGATGTTAGCGACCGTGCGCCTCGAGGTACAGCTTTGCACGCCTATTGCGACTTTCTTATGCTGCGTCCGCGGCCGATGCCGTAATAGGCCAGACCGGCCGCCTCGATCACCGACGGCTCGAAGATATTGCGTCCATCGAAAATCACTTTTTCCTTCAGCGACGCCGCCACCCGCGCCAGATCAGGACTGCGAAACGCCTTCCATTCAGTGACGACGACGAGAGCATCCGCTCCCTCGAGGACGGCATACTGCGAGTCGCACAAGGTGAGGTCATCGCGTTCACCGTAGATTCGCAGGACCTCCTCTCGCGCTTCCGGATCGTAGGCCTGCACGCGCGCTCCAGCCGCCCACAACTGTTCCAGCAAGGTGCGGCTCGGCGCCTCGCGCATGTCATCGGTATTCGGCTTGAAGGCGAGCCCCCACAACGCGATTGTGCGGCCCTTCAATTCACCCTTGAAATGCGCATCGATGAGGCTGTGCAAGTGTTTTTTCTGCGCAGCATTGGTTGCCTCGACAGCACTCAGTACACGCGGCTCGTAACCGTGACTGCGGGCAATGTGTTCCAGCGCCTTCACGTCTTTGGGGAAACAAGAGCCGCCGTAGCCCGCGCCTGGATAAATGAAATGATAGCCGATCCGGGGATCCGAACCGATACCCAGGCGGACGTGTTCGATATCGGCACCGACTCGCTCTGCGATGTTGGCAATCTCATTCATGAAGCTGATTTTGGTTGCCAGCATTGCATTGGCTGCGTATTTCGTCAGTTCGGCCGAGCGTACATCCATCTGCACGATACGATCGTGGTTGCGATTGAATGGCGCGTACAAGGCGCGCAGGGCCGCGATCGCAGAAGCGCTGTCGCTGCCGATGATGATGCGATCAGGGCGCAGGCAATCCTTCACCGCATCGCCTTCCTTGAGGAATTCCGGGTTGGAAACAACATTGAACTCGACCTTGCTGCCGCGCGCGGCAAGTTCTGCGGCGATGGTCAATTGGACGCGATCAGCAGTGCCGACCGGAACGGTGGACTTGTTGACGATGACCGCAGGTGTCGACAGCGTCGAACCGATCGTCCTGGCGACATCGAGCACGTAAGTGAGATCGGCGCTGCCATCTTCGTCCGGCGGCGTGCCGACCGCGATGAAGATGATCTCGCCATGCGCGATCGCCTTCGCGGCATCCGTGGTGAATTGCAATCGCCCGGCCGCATGATTCTCAATCACCAATGGTGCAAGGCCCGGTTCAAAAATCGGGATCTCGCCGCGTTCCAGCCGCGCGATCTTGAAGGCATCGACATCGACGCAAATCACGTCGTTGCCAACTTCGGCCAGGCAGGTTCCGGTTACCAGACCAACATATCCGGTGCCAAATATCGCAATGCGCATCGACTCGACTCCTGGACAAACGAGCAGGGGGTTTGTCGCGCCTGCCCCTTCTGAAACAAAGAAGGCGCGCCGGAAACCGGCACGCCTTCAGCTGCAATTGCTTGCTGCTTACTTCTTCTCGGGCGCGGCCGGAGCAGCTTTGGCGGCTTCCGTCTCGATCGAGATCAGCTTGACGTCGAAGATCAACGTCGCGTTCGGTCCGATGGTAGGCGGCGCGTTTTCGCCATAGGCCAGTTCAGCCGGAATGACCAGCTTGTACTCGGACCCAACCGGCATCAACTGCAAGCCTTCTGTCCAGCCCTTGATAACGCCATTCAGCGGGAACGTTGCCGGCTCGCCACGATCTACCGAGCTGTCGAACTTGGTGCCGTCGATCTTGGTACCGGTGTAGTCGACCTTGACGGTATCGGTTTCCTTCGGCTTCGGACCCTTGCCTTCCTTGACAACTTCATACTGCAGACCGGAAGCGGTGGTCTTCACGCCGGACTTGGCCTTGTTCTTGGCCAGGAAAGCGTCGCCTTCCTTTTTGTTCTTTTCAGCCGAAACTTTCTCGTCGGCGACGCGCTTGGCCTGGAGCTTCTTCATGAACTCCTGGCGGATCTCCTGACCTTCTTCCTGGGTCATCAACGACTTGCCGCCGTTGAATTCATCCTGCAAAGCCTGGACGACGACCTTCAAGTCGAGCTCGTCCTTGATCTGGGTGAGGCCGCGGCCGACATCGGCACCGACCATGTAGCTGACTTTGTCTTTCTCGGTTTTCAGCGAAGCATCGACGGCCAAGGCATTTCCGGCGACGAATACCGAAGTCAACGCCGTGGCGATGAGGGTCTTGCGGACAAAACGGGTCATGTATGGGACTCCTGGGTAGAGCGGTTGAGGACGGCTGCTGGCCACCCGACAGGGAAATCTGCGTCAAGCGGGCCGCATATTGTGAATGCGCTCGCTTGCGATGGCAAACAGCAGCGAAAAGGACATGGTTTTAGCTACAGCGTCAACCATGCTGGCACTGAGAACATGAACAGAGGACAGGGTTCCCCAGACAGGCTGAACAGGCGTGGATCGTTTGTTCATGGAGAAGATTCGACTCCGCCGGGGTGGCGGTGATTCCTGTCTGATCACTGTGCAACGAAACTGCAAGAGCGCTTTCAGGCGAAATGCTCCGGTCGGAGCCAGCACTGCAATTGCGCCAGAAGGGGCTCCTGAAATGATATCCGGAACCTACTAGTCTTTGCCCGGCGCATCCAGCAACGCTTCGATCTTCGTGACCAAATCCTTGTCATCCGGTGCCACTTTGCTCGGGAAGTCGGCGACAACCTTGCCTTCGCGGTCAACCAGATACTTGTAGAAGTTCCAGCTCGGGTAGCGGCCTCCGGAGGCGGTGGCGAGTTTGGCGTAGAAGGGATGGGCGTCTTCCCCTTTGACATGCACCTTCTCGAACATCGGGAACTTGACCCCGTAGGTCAGCGTACAAAACTCCTTGATCTCCGCTTCTGTGCCGGGCTCCTGGCCGCGGAAATCGTTCGACGGAAAACCGAGCACGGCGAAGCCACGACCCTTGTATTCGGCGTACAGCTCTTCCAGCGCGTCGTATTGCGGCGTGAATCCGCATTTGCTGGCCGTGTTGACGATCAACAACACCTTGCCGCCATAGGTTTTGCACATGTCGACCGTGCCTTTGCCGGCCAGCGGACGAAATTGCGCATCGAGCAAATCGCTGCAGGCGTTGGCAGCGGCGCTGGCAATCAGAAGGAATAGCGCGAGTATCAGTCTGGACATGGTTGACCTCTGGTTGAAGGCGGGAATGGGGAATGGTGAATGGGAGATCGCAACAGGTTACGAATCTTCATTGGCCCATGAGATCGCACCAAGTGGTTCGGCGGTCAGTTGGACAGAAGCTCCCTGTCCTGTCCTGGCCCGCCCTCATTCTATTCCCGATTCCCCATTCTCTATTTCCGATCCTCACCCCTATTGACACCCCCAGTTTAGGTGTTATAGTTGACTACACCACCAGTTCATCAGTAGGCCTCAAGGAGGTCATCATGTCTCGACTTATCCACGCTCGCTTGATTCTCGCCATCGCCATAGCCGTCACGATCGGTGCTCTGGAGCTTGGCAGCCTGATCGCCCCGACCGCTTTGATGCCCGCGCAAGAGCGCGCCAGCGCAGCGCCGGCAGACGCAGTGCCAATGCTCTCGACGATCCACGTATTCGCGCCCGAAGAGATCCCGACCTTGCCGCTGGTCATCGTTCGTCCGGCGCCCGATCCGTCATACGACTCGGGTTCGATGCAGGCCGTCGCTTTCGTATCAGAGCGGGCCCCTCGCTTCAGCCCCGCTGGCTCCAGCCACGTGCCGCATATGCGTTTGGACATGCCCTACTATTCGTTTGGCAAGATGTTGCCCAACGTGATCAAGGATTAAGCCAATGAGCATGGTCTGGAACGACAACACACCGATCTATCGCCAGCTTCGCGACCGCGTCGTGGCGATGATCCTTGATGGTGTGCTCAAACAGGGAGATGCGCTGCCATCGGTTCGCCAGGTGGCCGCGGATTTCCAGATCAATCCGATCACGGTATCCAAGGCATACCAGGAATTGGTCGACGATAACCTGGTGGAAAAGAGAAGGGGACTGGGCATGTATGTCACCGAAGGGGCGCGCAGCGCCTTGCTGAAATCCGAACGCGACCGTTTTCTGCATGAGGAATGGCCTCCGCTGGCCGCTCGCCTCGAGCGCATGGGAATTGATATGGCAACGCTGCTCAAGCACGCACCAAAGCCCGAAGGAGAGGTCCGATGAGCGCCGTTATCCATGCAAAAGGCCTGAGTAAACGCTTCGGCAATACGGTGGCGCTTGATGCCATCGACTTCGATATCGAAGGTGGCCGCATCGTCGGACTGATCGGCCCGAACGGGGCCGGCAAGACCACCGCGCTCAAATCAATCCTTGGCTTGAGCGAATTTGAAGGCGAGCTCTCCGTGCTCGGACTCGATCCACGCAGCCAGCGCGCAAAGCTGATGGAACAGGTTTGCTTTATCGCCGATGTCGCTGTGTTGCCGCGCTGGATCCGGGTTAGCGAAGCCATTGATTTCGTCGGCGGTGTTCATCCACGCTTCTCCAGGCAGAAATGCGAAGCCTTCCTGGCCCGCACCAAACTCAAGCCGAAGATGCGCGTGCGTGAAATGTCCAAGGGCATGATCGTGCAACTGCACCTGTCTCTGGTCATGGCCATCGACGCACGCATTCTGGTTCTCGATGAACCGACACTCGGTCTCGACATCCTCTATCGAAAGACGTTCTACGAGAACCTGCTCACTGAATATTTCGACGAGAACAAGACCATCATCGTGACTACCCATCAGGTCGAGGAAGTCGAACACATCCTCACTGATCTGATCTTCATCAGGGACGGGAAGATCGCCCTCAATGCATCGATGGACGAGATCAGCGAGCGTTATGCCGAGGTCATGGTCAACCCGGACAAGGCCGAAGCGGCACGCGCGCTCAACCCGCTCAACGAGCGTCAGATCTTCGGTAAATCCATTTTTCTGTTTGACGGCGTCGACCGCTCACGCCTGGCCCAGCTCGGTGAGTTGCACAAGCCGAGCATTGCCGACCTGTTCGTCGCCACCATGAAAGGAACTTACGCATGAACACGTTCGGCTGGTTGGTCAAACGCGAGTACTGGGAGCACAAGGGTGGCTTCTTCTGGACGCCAATCTGGGTCAGCGGCGTAATGCTGGTCCTGACCGTGCTTGGGATCCTGACTGCTGAAGTGTTCGCCTCGCGCGCCAGCGTGAATATCAATGGAGGCATCCCCTGGGAGATGATCTCGCAGCGCATGAGCGCCGGCGATTTCGTCCACGCTGGTGCCGGACTTGATGTCGCTTACGTCGCGCTCGCCGCCCTGCTCTGCATCGTGCTTTTCTTCGTGCTTTTCTTCTACCTGCTTGGAGCACTGTATGACGATCGCCGCGACCGCAGTGTGCTGTTCTGGAAGTCCTTGCCGGTATCCGATGTGTCGACCGTGCTTTCGAAGGTTGCAGCTGCCGTTCTGCTGGCACCACTGATCGCGTTTGCGATTGCAACGATTGCCTATATCGGTCTGCTTGTCATTGTAGGAATCTGGGCATTGCTGCACGGCATCAACCCATTGCCCGCCATTGGCGCTTCGCACACGGTCGGCCTGTTCTGGCGCTTGTTGTTGACGATCCCGGTGGACGCCCTGGTTGCCCTTCCTACCGCAGGATGGCTGCTGTTCTGGTCCGCTTACGCACGCAGCAAGCCGTTTCTATGGGCGGTGCTGGTTCCGTTGTTCGCCTATGTCGCGAACGGCTGGATCGGTCTCATGGGTTTACCGCACATCGACAAGGATTTCATGTTCAAGGAGATCATCTCCCGCCTGCTGTTCGGTGTCATGCCCGGCTGGTGGCTCGATGATTCGAACGGAAACGGTAACCTCTTCCGCAACAGCCTGCGCGGCAGCGACGCCGACAACGTCGTTTCGATGTTCGATCCGGCAAAGGTGTACGGCATCCTTGGAACACCGGAAATCTGGGTCGGCGCGGTGGTTGGCGTAGGTCTGATCGCTGCCGCAACCTGGCTGCGCCGCACGCGGATCGAAACCTCGACCTGATCGATTCGGACCAGCGCACGAAAAAGCCCGGCATTGGTGACAATGCCGGGCTTTTCATTTTCCGAAACATGGCGATGCTGATGCGAGATGCAACCCTGCACCGTCATCGCTGAGCACTACTCGATGATGCTGTTCAACACCTTGTACTTGTTGACGCCATCGGCACTAAGACCGATCTGATTGAGATTGAGCGACCCAACCAGCCACATGCGCATCATGCTTCTGCGATCTCGTCGAACGACAATTGCGGCACCGTTGCCGGTGTAAAGAACATCGCCACGCTCAAGCTTGGCCGGCTCGACGCGCTCGACGATGCGCTTGCCTTCGTTGTAGCGTTTCTCCATGAATTCGCGGACTGGATCCGCATCCCCGGGTTCGGCCGCATCAAGCACGATCGGCGCTTTTGGATCGACCGGAACGGACGCTTGCGATTCGACGCCTGGAGCCGATACTTCGTCTGCGGTCGGGCCTGTGTCTGAGGCCGGCGATTCCGCTGGTGCGACCGGAGGCGGGCTTGTTGCGACGGGCTCTGCGGCTGGTGGCGGGGTTTCAACGACAGGACGAGCCGGTGGCGGCGGCGGTATCTCGACCTTGGCTGGTTGCGGTCGGGTTTCAATCGGTGCGGGTGCCGATGCCGGCTTGGGCGCTTCGGCAACCGGAGCAGGCTTCGGCTCGGGCTTGACCGGCTCGGCTTCCTTGTCCTCGACGCGAACCAGCAAGGTTTCGTAGAACCCATCCTTGAGCACGATATCTGCATTTCCGCCGGCGCGAATTCGCGCGGCGATCTTTGCATGCCAATGCTGGGGGGCGGTCACCACCAGACGCTTGCCCGAAGCCTCTGACTGGCGGCCGAGTGCCGTCAGTTCTGCGTTGGCAGCACCACTATTGAATTGATCAGCGGTGATATCGACGTTGTTCTGTGCCAGAGCAGTCGTGGCCACCATCGCCACGAGCAGCAAAAAACTCTTTTTCATTTAAATACTCCAATCCTGAAAATCTAAAACTTGTTCGTGGAGAAGGGAACGATCGTCAGCCCTTTCCACAAATCATCGTGTGAATCCATTGCGGTGATCGGACAGCTCGATCATCGCTCGTATCGGGCTCGCTGCCTCGCGATGTTTCGCAGCGCCTTGTCGAGCCTGCAAAACAATCCCTCCAATCTGGCCATTCAGGTGCTCGGACGCATGTGCCAGATGCCACACTCACGTTCGCCGCGTACAAGAAATGCGCTTCTGTCGGCAATATCTGTTCCGGTCCGGCCCGGGATTGCCAATCCGCGAACCGCTGGAATCTGGCTCAGGCGTCCTGGATACCGCCCTTGGTCAAGGACATCGGATCAAGCAGTCGGGCAAGCTCCTTGCGGCTGAGCCTGGTTGTCTCGAGCGCGACATCAATGATCGGCCGACCTTCCTTGTAGGCCTGTTTCGCGGTCGCTGCACCCACGTCATAGCCGATCACCGAGTTGAGCGCGGTTACCAGGATCGGATTGCGATCCAGCGCCTCGCGAATATTGTCCTCGCGCACCTTGAATCCGGCAATTGCCTTGTCGGCCAGCGCGCGCGAACCATTGGCAAGAATCTCGATCGACTGCAGCAGGTTCAGTGCAACTACCGGCAGCATGACGTTGAGTTGGAAATTTCCGCTCTGCCCGGCGATGGTTATCGTTGTGTCGTTGCCGATGACCTGCGCGCAAACCATGGCCAGCGCCTCGGGAATGACCGGATTGACCTTGCCCGGCATGATCGACGAACCGGGCTGCAGCGCGGGCAACTCGATTTCACCGATACCCGCCAGCGGACCGGAGTTCATCCAGCGCAGATCATTGGCAATCTTCATCAAGCCGACGGCGAGAGTCTTCAACTGGCCAGAAAGCTCAACCGCAGCGTCCTGCGTGCTGATGCCCTCGAAAAGATTGGCCGCCGATTCGAAACGTACGCCGGTCATGCTGCTCAGCTCTGCACAGACGGCCTCGCCGAGTCTCGGATCGGCGTTGATGCCTGTACCGACCGCCGTGCCGCCTTGCGGCAACCGCGAGACACGCTTGAGCGCGTCGTTCAAGCGCTCGATGTTTGAGCCGATCTGTGCCGACCAGCAACCAAGCTCCTGGGCAAACGTGACCGGCATTGCATCCATCAGGTGGGTACGACCGGTCTTGGCGACTTTCTTCAACTCCTTCGCGCGCTTGTCCAGAGTCGCCTTCAGATGGACCAGGGCTGGCAACAGCTGCTCGCTGACGGTCAACACGGCGCTCAGCTGGATTGCGGTCGGCACGACATCGTTGGACGACTGCCCGTTGTTGACGTCGTCGTTCGGATGCACCTTGGTACCAGCCTCGGCGGCAACGTGCGCGATGACCTCGTTCGCATTCATGTTCGATGACGTTCCCGATCCGGTCTGGAATACGTCGATCGGAAAATGTGCATCGAACTCGCCCTTGGCAACGCGGGCGGCCGCCCGCCGGATCGCCTTGGCCTTGCTCTTGGGAAGGTGGCCGAGATCCGCATTGGCCTGAGCCGCCGCCGACTTGATCAGGCCCAGTGCGCGGATGAATTCGCGCGGCATGGTCAGCCCCGAAATCGGAAAATTCTGCACGGCACGTTGGGTTTGCGCGCCATACAGCGCGTCGGCCGGAACCTGAAGTTCACCCATGCTGTCGCGTTCGATTCGGTAGTCGCTCATTGCCTGATCCCGGGGAAGTACGAAGTCTGAGGTAGGCGATTATAGCGGGTTGCGCGCGCGCGTTAGCCAATGGGCAGTCCTTGACAGCCACCGTTGGCGACCGCACAAGCCGCAATGTTTGTGCTGCGCTCTGTCAAACCACATCCCGGCCGCCGGGAGTCCTTTGGCTTCGCGGTGGTTGAGGCCGCTGCCATATAGCCATTGGCGCCGCGAGCGGAGTCCGTGGGCTTCATTGCGAAACCCCGGTCCGCCGCGCTACGCCGCCGAACTTGCTCCTGGAGTGCGGAATCCACTGCGGCCGATTCCATGCGGCGGTCCCGCCAACTGCTCATCCCCGCCCGGCGAATGCTAGACTTCTCCGACCCTCGCCGCCTTCCCGAGCAATGCTCGCAAACGTTTCCTACATATTCGCTGCGTTCGTTCTGGTCATCCTGAACGGCTTCTTCGTCGCAGCCGAATTTTCACTGGTCAAACTTCGTCATACCCAGGCGGTGGGGCTGGCTGAACGCATCGGCTGGCGCGGTCGCATTCTGCTCAGCGTGCACGAGCGTCTGGACGCCTATCTTTCGGCCTGCCAGCTCGGTATCACCCTGGCATCTCTCGGACTTGGCTGGATTGGCGAACCGGCATTCGTCAGCTTGCTCGGCCCGGTGTTCGCGCGACTCAGTCTCGAACCCGAAACTGCACATATCATTTCATTCATCCTTGCTTTCACCATTATTTCTTTCCTGCATATCGTGCTGGGTGAATTGGCCCCCAAGTCACTGGCGATCCGTCGTCCGGAACATACCTCGTCCTGGACCGCGACACCGCTGTATATCTTCTACTGGATGATGTATCCGGCAATCTGGATCCTCAACGCCAGCGCCAACCTGATGTTGCGCGTTTTCGGACTCGGCGAAACCAGCGCCCATGAACATCACTACTCTCGCGATGAACTGAAGTTGATCCTGCATGCGAATCGCGCCGTCCGCGATTCGAGCGAAACATTCACGATGATGAGTCACGCGCTCGATTTGCCGGAGCTGGTCGCCGGCGATCTACTGCGCCCGCGCGACGAGTTGGGCGCCTTGCATGACGGCCAGGATCAACGGGAAGTACTGGCTGAAATCCGCAAGTCGCAGTTCAGCCGCTATCCATGGTTCGATGCGGAACTCGGGACCGTGCGCGGCATACTTCATGTCAAGGATTTGTTGCTGGCGATCGCCGAGAAAGAGACGATCGATGACATGATCGCCCTGCTCCGGCCTGCGATCATTGTGCCTCTGGATACGCCGATCCTCGAAATGCTGAGGCGGTTTCGTACCGGGCGCACTCAGTTCGCCCTGGTCACCGAGGAAAGTGGCCGCGTGGTCGGCTTCTTCACACTTTTTGATGTCATGCAAATCATTGTCGGCGACATCGAGGACGAACATCGGGACAACCGCGCCGACAGTCCGGAGCGCGCCGTGGATGGATCGATGACAATCCCCGGCAGCATGCCGATCTACCGACTTGAACGCTTGCTCGATCTCGATATCGAGTCGCCGGATGAAGTCAATTCTGTTGGCGGCCTGATCGTTCATCGGCTCGAGCGCCTGCCTGCTGAAGGCGAGTCGCTGGCATTCGACGGTTTCAGTCTGACCGTACGCACGATGCATGGAGCCAAGGCTCAGGCGATCACGGTCAAAACCGATCACCCTCCAGCATCCGGACAGAAAGCGCGATGAGTCACCCCCTGCTCGCGGTATCTCCGCTGGATGGCCGCTACGCTTCGAAGGTCGAAGCACTGCGCCCGATCTTCAGCGAATTCGGTCTCATGCAGCGACGCGTGCTCGTTGAAATCCGCTGGCTCATCGCCTTGTCCGACGAGCCGGATATCGCCGAGGTTGCGTCGTTTCCGGCTGGAGCTCGCAAGGCTCTGATTGCGATAGCCGATGATTTCAGTATCGCTGACGGCGAGCGCATCAAGGCGATCGAGGCCGAGACCAACCACGACGTCAAGGCTGTCGAATATTTCATCAAGGAACGCATCAGCGGCGTACCCGAGTTGGCGATGGCGAAGGAATTCGTCCATTTCGCCTGCACGTCGGAAGACATCAACAATCTTGCCTATTCGCTGATGCTGCGCGACGCACGTGACCGCGTGCTGCTGCCGACCCTCGATCAATTGAGAGATCGTCTGCAGGGAATGGCCGAAGCGCTTGCATCGCAACCGATGCTCTCGCGCACCCATGGCCAGACCGCTTCGCCGACGACCCTTGGCAAGGAAATCGCGAACGTCGTCGCACGCCTCGATCGCCAGCGCGCGCAAATCGCGAACATCGAGTTGCTCGGCAAGATCAATGGCGCGGTCGGCAACTACAACGCGCACGTTGTTGCCTATCCCGATTTGAACTGGCCAGCGTTTGCGCAGCGCTTCGTCGAAGATCTCGGCCTTGTGTTCAATGCGTACACCACCCAGATCGAGCCCCATGACTGCATCGCCGAAATCGGCGACGCGATCCGGCGCAGCAACACGATCCTGATCGATTTCTCCCGCGACATCTGGGGATATATCTCGCTCGGCTATTTCCGCCAGACGCTCAAGGCCGGCGAAGTCGGATCATCGACAATGCCGCACAAGGTCAACCCGATCGATTTCGAGAACGCCGAAGGAAATTTCGGCATCGCCAATGCGTTGTTCGAGCACTTCAGCGCCAAGTTGCCGATCAGCCGCTGGCAGCGCGACCTGACCGACTCGACCGTTCTGCGCGCGCTTGGCACCGCTTTCGGCCACACCCAGATCGCTCTCGATTCCTTGTCCAGAGGTGTGGCGAAATTGCAGATCGATGCCAACCGCCTCGACGCCGATCTCGACGCCAGTTGGGAAGTCCTCGCTGAAGCGGTGCAAACCGTGATGCGTCGCCACGGACTGCCCAACCCGTATGAGCAACTCAAGGCGCTGACTCGCGGCCACGGCATCACCCGCGAATCGATGCGCGAGTTCATCGCAACCCTGAATCTGCCCGAAGCCGACAAGCAAAGGTTGCTGCAACTCACACCGGCTGACTACACAGGCATGGCAAGCGCCCTGGCGCGCTCAACCCGGAAAACTGAAAACCGATAGAGGATTGATGATGCTCGCTCGCTTGCTGATCTTGGCGCTGGCCGAATGGGCAGGACTCGCAATTGCAGCACCTGCCGTTTCCGCGCCCAGCGATATTCGAATCTGTCCGACCGATGCCAGCTGGAACGATCCAGCGCGTCCGGCGCATATCTACGGCAATACCTGGTATGTCGGCACCTGCGGCATCAGTGCGATCCTGGTCACGTCGCCCAAAGGCCATGTGTTGCTGGACGGAGCGACTGAAAAAGCGGCGCTCATGATCGAGGCGAATATTCGCGCGCTCGGATTCAAGCTCGAAGACATCCGCTATATCCTCAATTCGCACGAACATCTCGACCACGCCGGCGGCATCGCCCGCCTGCAAAAGGATTCCGGTGCCCTCGTTGTTGCGCGCGAACCCGCCGCGACGACGCTGGAGCGAGGCACCAATGACCGCAGCGACCCGCAGTTCGGAGCTCTCGGCGGATTCGCGCCGATCGACAAAATCCGCCGCATCGAGGATGGCAAGCTGGTCTCGCTCGGCAAATTGAGCCTGACTGCCCATGCGACTCCCGCACACACGGCCGGTTCGACGAGCTGGACCTGGAAATCCTGTGAATCCGGCGACTGTCGCAACATGGTCTACGCCGATAGCCTCTCCGCCGTCTCGGCCGACGCCTATCGCTTCAGCGACGAGCAAGCCCATCCCGGCGTCGTCGCCACATTCCGCAAGACGTTCAAAAAGGTCGCCGCCTTGCCTTGCGACATCCTGATGACACCGCATCCCGGCGCGAGCGATTTTCTCGAACGGATTGGACCGGGCGCCAATGAGCCGCTCGTCGACCAGGGCGCATGTTCCCGCTATGCGCAAGAAGCGGGCAAAGCTCTCGATGATCGCCTGGCCAGGGAAAATCCGAAGACCAGCCCATGATCGAAACAACGGCAACAGGAAAACACTTCCTCGGCATGTCCGCAGCTGCGTTTCTGCGCGATTTCTGGCAACAGAAACCCTTGCTGATCCGCAATGCGTTTTCGAATTTTTCCAGCCCTCTGAGTGCGGACGATCTTGGCGGACTCGCTTGCGAGGATTACGCGTTGTCGCGCCTGATCACGCACGAACCGAGCCGCGACGAGTGGACCGTTCGCAACGGCCCATTCCTGGAATCGGATTTCGAGAAATTGCCGAAATCACACTGGACCCTTCTCGTTCAGGATGTCGACAAATGGGATGCCGATGTCGCCGCCCTGCTGGAGCACTTCGATTTCCTGCCGAGCTGGCGCGTCGACGATGTCATGGTCAGCTATGCCGAAGATGGCGGTTCAGTCGGCGCGCATATCGATCAGTACGACGTGTTCCTGCTCCAGGGTCAGGGCAAACGGCGTTGGCAGATCTGCAGCGACGCGGAGACGCCAAAGGCCTGTCGCGACGACGTCGAACTGAAACTCCTGCGCGAATTCAGTCCGACCCATGAATGGCTGCTCGAGCCAGGTGACATGCTCTATCTGCCGCCAGGGATCGCCCACCATGGCGTTGCTGAAGGCGAGTGCCTGACCTTCTCGATCGGCATGCGCGCACCGGCTGTCGCCGAAATGGTCGCGGATTTTTCGGGATTCCTGGCCGAGCGATTGGGTGAGGAATTGCGTTACTCGGATGCGCGGATTGCTCCGGTGAAACTGGCCGGGGAGATTGACGACATCGCGCTCGAAAAGATCGGACAGACGCTGCGGGATTCCCTGGCGGTTGATGCGACTACGCTGCGTTGCTGGTTTGGCTCCTTCATCACCCGTTATCGCGCGGCGCACGAAGCGATCCCACTCAAGAAACCAATCGGGGTTGAAGAGTTCCAGCGTCGACTGGAGGGCGGCGCGGGCCTGCAATTCAATCCATGGTCGCGCTTCGCCTGGACCCGCGCTGCGCGCGGCGCCGATTTGTTTGTCTCCGGCGACCCGTTCGCCTGTTCGCGGAAACTGGCCGCGCGGCTGTGTCGCCGTGACGGCATGACCAGCGACGAATTGATCGGAATCGATGCGCGTTCCCGCGAGCTGCTGCAAACCTTGGTCAATGCGGGTCATCTTGCCCTCAGTCGCAGCCGGAGGCGTTCATGATCAACACCGAATTCATTGTGGAACCGGCAAACTGGACGGTCGACATGGTGGAACTTCGCGCCGTTCGAACGGAAGTTTTCGTGGTCGAGCAGGAGGTCCCCGAAGACGAAGAATGGGACGAACTCGATGCCGAGTCGCAGCATGTCATTGCGCGTGATGCGGATGGTCGGCCGATCGGCACCGGGCGACTGACGCCGCATCGAAAGATTGGCCGTATGGCCGTACTGCACGAATGGCGCGGTCGAGGCGTCGGTGAGTCGATATTGCGCGTACTGCTCGAACAGGCCCGCGCGCGCCACTACGAATCGATCGAGATTCATGCCCAGAGTCATGCGGTTGCGTTCTATGAACGCGCCGGCTTTGAAGCCTACGGCGAGGAATTCGACGAGTGCGGGATCCTGCATCGACACATGCGCATCGCCATCACGCCCGTCGACAGACTCGAGCCCACGCCCCTCGTGGCCAACGATCCCAACCTGCTGACCAGCTCGGATCGCGAAACGGCACGGGAAGCGATTCTCGCGGTACTAGGAACGGCTCGGCGTGAAGTCTGCATCTTCAGTCGAGATCTTGATCCGGATCTGCTCGATCACAGCGATGTACTCGAAGCAATCAAGCAAGTCGCCATCGGCGGGCCGCATGCGCGCATCCGCGTTCTCGTGCTCGAATCCGAGCGCGCACGCGTCGAAACGCATCGCCTGTTAGCGCTTGCGCAACGCTTGACCAGCGTCTTTTCATTCAGAACGCCGATCGAGGAGATTGATCGCCATTACGCTGGCAGCTATCTCGTCAGCGATCGCGCGGCCTGGTTCGAGCGCCCCCTGGCCAGTCGCTTCGAAGGCGAAGGCAGCACTTACGCGCCGGGCCGCGCGGCGCAGTTGCAGGCAAGCTTCAATGCAATCTGGGAGCGCAGCGAGGATTGGGCGGAGATGCGTCATCTGCAGATCTGATCGCAGGATTGCACTGCACAGGCACGATACAGCGTCGCCGGTCATGTCGATGACCTGAACCGTGGTGCTGACGTCAGGCCGAAACGCTGCCGCAATGCAGCAATCCCCGGCCTCAGCGGCTATAATTCGACGTTTGCGCCCCGACTGGTCTTTTTTACCGGCCAATCACGCGCTGTCGCCGTCCAATCCAAACCTGTACAGGCCTTCTTGCCGCCCGGAGCCCGCGTGACCTCCTCAAGTCTTTTTCAGCAGTTCCAGACCACTTCCGCAATTTCCGGCGGCAACGCGGCCTTCATCGAAGACCTCTACGAAATCTGGCTGCAGGATCCCTCCGGTGTTTCCAGTGAGTGGAATGCGTATTTCGGCGGGCTCAAGGGCGAGGCTGCCAACGAAGTCGCACACTCGGATGTGATTGCCCGCATCGAGGCTGCGCAACGCACGCGTCGCTCGGCGGCGCCCGCGAGTGAAGCTGCCGTCGACAGCGTCGAGGCACAGAAGCAGGCTGGCGTGCTCAAGCTGGTTACGGCCTATCGCTCACGCGGCCATCTGGCGGCGGATGTCGATCCACTCGATCTGGCCAACGCCTATGCGAGGGAAGAACTTGAAGCAATGGGTTTGCTGCCACGTCCGGCCGCGCCCGATCTCGAACTCGCCTTCCATGGCCTTTCGAATGCCGATCTCGATACCGTCTTCAACACCGGTTCGCTGTCCGGCCCGAAACGTCTCAAGCTGCGCGATCTTCTGGCCTTGCTCAAGGCGACCTACGCCAGCAGTATCGGCGTTGAATTCATGCACATCTCCGACGCGGAACAGCGCCAATGGATGCATGAGCAACTTGAAGGCGTGGCCGGAAAGTTGCAGCTCGACAAGGAAGAAAAGACGCGACTGCTTGGCAAGCTGACCCAGGCTGATGGCCTCGAACGCTACCTGCACACAAAGTATGTCGGCCAGAAGCGATTCGGTCTCGAAGGCGGGGACAGCCTGATCCCGCTGCTCGATGAAATCCTGCGCCGTGGCGGCAGCAACGGCCTCAAGGATGTCGTCATTGGCATGGCCCATCGTGGCCGCCTCAACGTGCTGGTCAATATCCTCGGCAAGCCACCTTCGAGGCTTTTCGAAGAATTCGAGGGCCGCTTCGAGCACGTCAAGGATCCGGCACATTCCGGTGACGTCAAATACCACATGGGATTCAGTGCCAATGTGCGAACGCCCGGGAGTACCGTCCATGTCGCGCTGGCGTTCAATCCTTCGCATCTCGAAATCGTTGATCCGGTGGTTTCCGGTTCAGTGCGCGCGCGCCAGACCCTTCGCGGCGACACCGCTCGCGAGAACGTCCTGCCGGTGCTGATCCATGGCGACGCGGCTTTTGCCGGCCAGGGCGTGGTCATGGAATTGTTCAACATGTCGCAGACCAACGGATTCTGCGTCGGTGGCACCGTGCATATCGTGATCAACAATCAAGTCGGATTCACGATCTCCAATCCTCACGACGCTCGCTCGACCCTGTATTGCACGGACGTGGCCAAGATGGTCAATGCGCCGGTGTTCCATGTGAACGGAGATGATCCGGAAGCGGTGTTGTTCGTGGCCAAGCTGGCCTTTGACTACCGCCAGAAATTCAAGCGAGATGTCGTCATCGATCTGGTCTGCTATCGCCGCCACGGTCACAATGAAGCCGATGAGCCTGCGGCGACCCAGCCGTTGATGTACAAGATCATTCGCGAGCGTCCTCCGCTGCGTGAAATCTACACCGACAAATTGATAGCCGAAGGCGTCATCAGCGAAGATGCGGCCAAGGCGATGGTCGATGACTACCGCAAGCTACTCGAAGCCGGCAAACCAATTCCCGGAGTCGATGTCGATTACCACGATGCGCATGGCGTCGACTGGTCACGGCACCTTGACAACGACATCTTCGAGATCGTCAAGACCGGTGTCAGCAAGAAGCAGATGAAGGACGTCAACTCCGTCCTGCTCAAGGTGCCGAAGGGCATCAAACTGCATGCGCGCGTCGCCAAGGTCTATGCCGATCGCGACAAGATGGCCGCGGGCGAACAACCCATCGATTGGGGCTTCGCCGAGAACCTCGCCTACGCAACCCTGATCGCCGACGGCACCAACATGCGACTGGTCGGACAGGATGCCGGTCGCGGCACATTCTTCCATCGCCATGCGGTCATGCACGATCAGACAAGTGGCTCGAATCACGTGCCGTTGAAATCGATCCGCGCCGAAGCAAACGTCGAGATCATCGACTCCCTGCTCAGCGAAGAGGCCGTGATGGCCTTCGAGTACGGCTATGCGACGGCGACGCCGAACACGCTGGTGATCTGGGAAGCCCAGTTCGGCGATTTCGCCAACGGCGCCCAGGTGGTCATCGACCAGTTCATCTCTTCGGGTGAAGCCAAGTGGGGTCGCCTGTGCGGCATTGTTCTGCTGCTGCCGCATGGCTACGAGGGCCAGGGTCCCGAGCATTCCTCGGCGCGCCTGGAGCGCTACCTGCAGCTTTGCGCGATGGAGAACATGCAGGTCTGCGTGCCAACCACGCCTGCGCAGATGTTTCACATGATGCGCCGGCAAATGCTGCGCGCCTGCCGCAAGCCGCTGATCGTGATGACACCGAAATCGCTGCTGCGTCACAAAAAGGCGGTATCGACGCTCGATGACCTGACCGACGGCAAGTTCCACCTTGTCCTGCCCGACACGACCGCTTCGAACATGAAGAAGGTCAAGCGCGTCGTGTTCTGCTCGGGCAAGGTCTACTACGATCTCGTCGAGGAAGCTGAAAAGCGCGAAATCTCCGACGTCGCCATTCTGCGCGTCGAACAACTATACCCATTCCCGCGACCCGAAGTGAAAGCCGAGCTCGAAAAATACCCTGCGGCCAGGGAGATAATCTGGTGCCAGGAAGAGCCGATGAACCAGGGCGCGTGGTACCAGATCAAGCATCACATTCAGGCCGTCGCCTCGGTCAAGCAGACCATCGCCTACGCAGGTCGGGCTCGCTCGCCGGCGCCGGCATGCGGCCATCTGGCCCGCCATCTCGCCGAACAGGCGGCGCTGGTCGAGCTGGCTCTGGTGTTGCCGATCGACGCCGACTACGCTCTCGAATAGACCCAGCCTCCAATCCATCCTCCGAATCCGCATTGACGCCCCAGGACAGACCTCATGAGCCTTGAAATCAAAGTTCCGGTTCTCCCCGAATCCGTTTCCGACGCGACCATCGCGACCTGGCACAAGAAGCCAGGCGACGCGGTCAAGCGTGACGAGAATCTGGTCGATCTTGAAACCGACAAGGTCGTGCTCGAGGTGCCGGCCCCGGCCGACGGCGTGCTCAAATCGATCAGTGCCGAAACCGGCGCGACCGTGACCAGCGGCGAGTTGCTCGGCGTGATCGAGGAAGGCGCTGCCGCAGCGCCAGCAGCCGAGGAAAAGAAGGCCGACAAGAAAGCAGACAACAAGGCCGAGAAGACAACCGAGAAAGCAGACACCAAGGCGCCAGCCAAGGGTGTCGAAGATCTTTCACCTGCCGGACGTCGCGTCGCGACCGAGGAAAAAATCGATCCGTCCGAGGTCGAGGGCAGCGGGCGCGATGGCCGTGTGACCAAGGAAGACCTGGTCAAGCATGCCAAGTCGCCGTCGCCATCGAAGTCCGCCACAGCAACACCAGGCGAGCGTCCCGAAGAGCGCGTGCCGATGACGCGCATGCGCACCAAGATCGCCGAACGCCTGATGCATTCGAAGAACTCGATCGCGATGCTGACATCGTTCAACGAGGTCAATCTGGGCGAAGTCGCAAAGATGCGCAAGCAACTCGGCGAACAATTCATGAAAACCCACGGCGTGAAGCTCGGCTACATGAGCTTCTTCGTCAAGGCGGCCGCCGAGGCACTCAAGCGCTACCCGGTCGTCAACGCTTCGGTCGACGGCGATGACGTGATTTACCACGGCTACCAGGACATCTCGATCGCCGTCTCGACTGATCGCGGATTGCTCACGCCGGTGCTGCGCGATGCCCAGGACATGAGTTTTGCCGAGGTCGAGAGCGCCATCATCGATTACGCCAAGCGCGCCCGCGAAGGCGGCATCACCCTCGAAGATCTGCAGGGCGGCACCTTCACGATCACCAATGGCGGCACCTTCGGTTCGCTGCTGTCGACACCGATCGTCAATCCGCCGCAATCAGCAATCCTCGGCATGCACACGATCAAGGAACGCGCGATCGTCGAAAACGGCCAGATCATCGCGGCACCAATGATGTACATCGCGATCAGCTACGACCACCGCATCATCGACGGCAAGGACGCGGTTCTGTTCCTCGTCGACATCAAGAATCAGCTGGAGAATCCACACACGATGTTGCTCGGCCTGTAGGCCGGACAACATCGGGGAATCGGGAATAGAGAATGGGGAATGGTCAGAAGCGCAAGCCGCTCCGATCACCCGCTTTTCCTATTCCCCATTCTCCAATCCCCATTCCCGTTGGAAGCGAATGAAATGAGCGAAAACTACGACGTCCTCATCATCGGAGCCGGCCCGGCCGGTTATGTGGCTGCGATCCGCGCCGCGCAACTCGGCATGAAGACAGCCTGCATTGACGATTTTATCGGCAAGGACGGCAAGCCAGCCCTTGGCGGCACCTGCCTCAATGTCGGCTGCATCCCGTCCAAGGCTCTGCTCGATTCGTCCAAGCAATTCCACAACCTCATGCATGGATTCGAGGCACATGGAATCAGCGCGAAGGACGCGAAGATCGACGTCGGCACGATGGTTGGGCGCAAGGACAAGATCGTCAAGCAGTTCACTGGCGGCATCACATCGTTGTTCAAGGCCAACAAGGTCACTGCGATCGCAGGCTATGGCACGCTCAAGGCGGGCCGCGTCGTCTCGGTCAAGGATGCCGATGGCAAGAGCACCGACTACACCGCGACCAACGTGATCATCGCCGCCGGTTCGGTTCCGATCGAACTGCCGTTCGCAAAGTTCGATGGCAAGCACATCGTCGACAATGCCGGTGCACTCGATTTCAGCGAGACGCCGAAGCGTCTCGGCGTGATCGGCGCCGGCGTAATCGGCCTCGAACTTGGCAGTGTCTGGAAGCGTCTCGGATCGGAAGTCACGATTCTCGAAGCGTTGCCGGATTTCCTTGCCGCCGCCGACGCCGACATCGCCAAGGTCGCTGCACGCGAGTTCAAGAAGCAGGGTCTCGATATCCATCTCGGCGCCAAGCTCACCAAGGCCGACGTCGGCAAGAAGGGCATCACCCTCACCTATACCGACGGCAAGGGCGAACAAACCCTTGAAGTCGACAAGCTGCTGGTCGCGGTTGGTCGCCGTGCGGCAACCAAGGGTCTGCTGGCTGATGGCACGGGCGTCAAGCTTGATGATCGCGGCCGCGTCGAAGTTGACGAACACAACTGGACCGGTGTCGATGGCGTCTGGGCAGTTGGCGACTGCGTTCGCGGTCCGATGCTCGCCCACAAGGGCTCCGAAGAAGGCATTGCCGTCGCCGAATTGATTGCCGGCAAGGCCGGACACGTCAACCTCGACACGGTGCCCTGGGTTATCTACACCGAACCGGAACTGGCCTGGGTCGGCAAGACCGAGGCACAAGTCAAGGAAGAAGGAATTCCGTACAAGACCGGCTCCTTCCCGTTCGCCGCAATCGGTCGCGCTGTCGCCATGAACGAAACCGCAGGTCATGTGAAAGTTATTGCCCATGCCGAAACCGATCGCATCCTAGGCGTGCACATGGTCGGACCCGTCGTGTCCGAGCTGATCGCCGAAGCCGTCGTCACGATGGAATTCAAGGGCAGCGCTGAAGACCTTGCCCGCATCGTCCACGCCCACCCGACCCTGAGCGAAGCCGTCCACGAAGCCGCCCTCGCCGTCGACAAGCGATCCATCCACAAAGCAAATTGAGTTCAGGATGAACTCATCCCGGACAGGCCAATGGCTTCATCGTATTGCACACCCAATAGCAACGGTGTGTTTCCACGCCAGAGGTTGGCCGTTGATCCGGGATCCAAAGCAACATGCCTTGCGCTCATCCCGGACAGGCCACTGGCTTCGTCGTATTGCACACCCAATAGCAACGGTGTGTTTCCACGCCAGAGGTTGGCCGATGATCCGGGATCCAGCTCCTGTGACTTTTCAGCAAGTGCCGAGTACAACCCACGCCCTGCATCGTCAAAACAGGGAAGCCTGATTCTTGACCAATGATAAGCAGGCAAACTGGATCCCAGCCTTCGCTGGGATGACGGCTAGAGTGAATGGGCTCATGAGAGCCTCGGCTCCATGCAGCTCATCAATTGTGAAAAAGCGGACGGAATCGCAATACTCCCGGTCGTCATCCCAGCGAAGGCTGGGATCCAGTTTTTTCACGCGGTTGCGTCGCACCTCCCGCCGCCCTTCCATAGATTCAACAGCCGAATGGAATGTGCAATGACAACTCCAGACGACGCATGAAGCAACCCTGTGTCTATCTGCTCGCAAGCAAGTGGCGAGGCACGCTCTATGTAGGCGTCACCTCTGATTTGCTCAAGCGAATATGGGCGCACAAGAGCGATTCGGTAGATGGATTCACGAAAAAGCACGGCGTTCACGATCTGGTATGGTTCGAGCAGCATGAGACGATGGAATCAGCGATCCTGAGGGAGAAGGCCATCAAGGCATGGCAACGCAACTGGAAGATCCGCTTGATCGAAGAATCAAACCCGAAGTGGATCGATTTGTATCCCGAACTGTGTTGATGCAACTGCAGAACAGGATGGCCATCCCAGCATCGAAAGTTCAGTCGCGTCTGCCCCTAGACGACAGTGAATGAATCCAGAGACTCCATGAATACGACATTCAAAGCTTTCCGCATTCACAACGACGATCAGGGCTACCGCGCTGGCATCGAGGAGATGCGCGTTGACGAGCTCTCCGCGGGCGAAGTGCTGGTCAAGGCCGCCTGGTCATCGGTCAACTTCAAGGACGCGCTGGCCGGAACCGGCAAGGGCAAGATCCTGCGCCAGTATCCGCTCAACGGCGGCATCGACGTTGCCGGTTATATTGCCGAATCCCGCGACCCGGCCTTCAAGGAAGGCGATGCCGTCCTGTGTACCGGCTGCGGACTTTCCGAGACGCGCGACGGTGGCTATGCAGAGTACGTGCGACTCGAATCGAAATGGACCATCCCGCTGCCGACAGGTTTGAGTCTGCGCGAATCGATGATCATCGGCACGGCTGGGTTTACCGCCGCGCTTTCGCTTTACCGAATGCAGCAGAACGCGCAAACGCCGGAGCTCGGCCCGATCGTCGTGACTGGCGCGACCGGTGGCGTCGGCATGCTCGCAATCGATATCCTCACCCGCGCCGGTTACAGCGCCCATGCGATTACCGGCAAGAGCGATCAGTTCGACTTCCTGATCGAACTCGGCGCCAAGCAGTGCGTGGCACGCAAGGAACTGTTCTGGGGCCAGCGCCCACTCGAGAACGCTCATTGGGCCGGGGCCATCGACAACGTCGGCGGCGAGATGCTCGCGGGTCTGACCCGCGTGATTCAGCCTTACGGAAATATCGCAATTTGTGGCAATGCGGGCGGCATCGAGCTGGCGACGACCGTCATGCCTTTCATCCTTCGGGGCGTCAGCCTGCTCGGAATTGCCTCGACCGCAACCGCTCGTTCGATACGAGACGACATCTGGCATCATCTGGCCGACGACTGGAAGCCGGCAAATCTCGACAAGATCGCTACAAGAGAGGTCGTTTTCGACGAAATTGCACCAATTTTCAGCAAAATGCTCGCTGGTGAGTCGTTCGGCCGCACCATCGTGCGAATTGGATGACCAGGTTCGCTGGTCGTGCGGCGATGTCATGGCTAGAATGCGAGAGCCATCAGGCATCAGGGGATTACGGAATTAACTATGGCGCGTGTACTTATTGTTGATGATTCACCATCCCAGTTGATGGGGCTAAAGCGTATCGCTGAAAAGCTCGGTCACGAGGTGATCACTGCTGAGGACGGTTCGGCAGGTGTCGAAGTCGCCAAGCGAGAGTTGCCGGATCTCATCCTGATGGATGTCGTGATGCCGAACCTCAATGGTTTTCAAGCCACGCGTACGCTGGCAAAGGATGCAAAGACCAGCCATATCCCGATCATCCTGGTCACCACCAAGGATCAGGAAACCGATCGCGTCTGGGGCATGCGCCAGGGTGCCAAAACCTATGTCACCAAGCCGATCGACGAAGCCCAATTGATCAAGGCCATCAACGAGCATATGCCGAAGTGAGGCCGGGATTCGGGATTCGAGAAACGGGATTCGAACCGCTGGCTTTTCGATAGTTCGCCGAGGGATCAATTCGTCGTGCGTCACTCTCGATTCGCGTTCAACTATTCGTCATCCCGGCTCGACCAGCCATTCGATAGTTGAGAGCCGCCGGGTTGACGGAAACATTGACGCATTCGAAATGTCGCGCGAATACAAACCGATGCCATAACTGTTTTACCGCGAAATGGAATCAACGCCCAAACTATCCGCGGACGCTAGTGGCTCTCCATCGAAACACTTGCTCTACCCTCGCGGCTTGAAGTCGAACGTTGTCGCCATCGTTTCGTAGAACTGCTTTTGCTCGTCGGTCTCTGCGCGCGGCGTCTGAATTTCGAGGGCTACAATCTGGTCGCCTGCGATCTTTCCGGGCCAGCCACGACCGCGTAAGCGCAGTTTGCTTCCGCTGCTCGAGCCAGCAGGCACACGCAACTCCACTTCGCCGGCCAGTGTCGGCACCTTGACCGTCGCACCAAGAGCCGCTTCCCAGGGGGTGATTGGGACGGTGGCCGTGATGGTGTGGCCCTCAAGCTTGAATCGGCTGTCTCCGCGGACGTTGACTTCGAGCAGCAAGTCACCTGCGGCACCTCCGGCGCTACCGGGATTTCCCTGACCACTCAACCGAATCTGTTTGCCCGGTTCGATACCCGCAGGAATCTTCACCTCGAGAGTGCGTTCTCCCTGAACCGGATCGCGTAAGGTGATGCGCTCGCGCCCACCGGCGAATGCCGAGGCAAGATCGATGGTGATACGCGCTTGCAGATCGCTGCCGCGACGAGGCCCGCTGCGAGCGTGACCACCGCCGCGCCCGCGACCACCGAACACCGACTCGAAGAAATCACTGAAATCCGCATCATCGAAACCGCCACCCGCTCCGCCTCCATGCCCACCCTGCCCGCCCTGCCAATTTGGCGGCGGACGGAATTCGTCACCGGCTCGATACCCACCAGCGCGAAGCTGGTCGTATTCACGCCTGCGTTCGGCATCCTTCAGTGCTTCATACGCTTCGTTGACGGATTTGAATTTCTCTTCCGCCCCGGCCTCCTTGCTGACGTCAGGATGGAATTTGCGCGCCATTTTTCGGTAGGCGCGCTTGATTTCCGCGTCGGTGGCGTCCGCTTTCACACCCAGGGTGTCGTAGTAATCCTTGAATTGCATGCCTTGCCTTCTGAAATGAAAAAAGCCTGCGTCGAGTCACCCCGCCGCAGGCCGTGGGCTTCACACAATGAACAAAATCAGGCGTTGATGGTAATCCGACGCGGCGTGGTTTCCGGCTTCTTCGGGATCGAGATCTCGAGGACGCCATGCTTGCCTATTGCACTGATGTTGTCCGCATCCGCACTGTCTGGCAAGGCGAATCGGCGGTAGAAGGTGCCGCTGGAACGTTCGACGCGGGTCAACTGACCCGTCTCTGAACCCGTCTCGGCAGCCCGATCGCCCTTGATGGTCAGGATTCCCTTGTCCATGTTGACCTCAATGTCCTTGGGATCGACACCCGGTATATCCGCAAAAATCGCGAAGCGTTTGTCCTCTTCGCGGATGTCTACACGCGGTGCCCATTGGCTGGTCACAACGTTGGATTGATCGGTGTCATCGGTATTGATGAAACGGTCGAAAACCTGGCGCAGGTCGCGCTGCAGGCCATTGTTGACATTCCAGGCGGAGAGACGTGAATGGCTCATGGCAAAAACCTCATTTTGGTGCGGCGCGATGCCGCGATGATCACAAAATGAGGCTGCCAGCGACCGATTCAAGGTCTTGTGATGGGATCGTTCATGAAGGCGTCGTATCATGACAAGGCAAATTGTCCGGGTTGCTTGCGGCAGCGACAACCGACCGGATTTCCGACTCCCACGAAAGGACTTTCCATGACGATCAAGACTGGCGACAAGATTCCATTGGCCACGCTCAACACCCTCAAGGATGGCGTTCAAGCAGTTGCCACCGATGAACTCTTCAAAGGTCGCAAAGTGGTTTTGTTCTCCGTCCCCGGCGCTTTCACGCCGACCTGTTCCGCCAAGCACCTGCCTGGCTATGTCGCGAAAATGGATGCGTTCAAAGCCAAGGGTGTCGATGTCGCCTGCATGTCGGTCAACGATGCGTTCGTCATGGATGCCTGGGGCAAGAGCCAGAACGTCCCTGCCGAACTGACCATGCTCGCCGACGGCAACGGCGCGTTCGCCGACGCGCTCGGACTAAAGTTCGATGCCAGCGCTTTCGGCATGGGCGAGCGCTCGCAACGATTTGCCCTGTACGCCGAGGACGGCGTCGTCAAGGTCCTTCAAGTTGAGGAGCCTGGCGAATTCAAGGTGTCCAGCGCCGAGGCGATGCTTGCGGCGATTGATTGAACCTTGTAACTGCAACAACTGAGGAGTTACCCATGAAGACACCTACTTCGCGCATCAAAACCATTGCCAGTCGCCGCCAGTTCCTGCAACTGGCGGTCTTCGGCGCCGGCGCAGTCGCCCTGTCGACTGTGCTTATCGGCAAGGCTCGCGCCGCCGACCTTCCACACCTGACCCTCGAAGACGCGACAGCCAAAGCACTCGGCTACGTCGAAGACACGACCAAGGTCGACGCTGCCAAATACCCGAATCACAAGCCCAGCCAGGATTGCATGACATGCAACTTCTATCAGGAAACAGCGGGTTCGGAGTACGGTCCGTGCACCTTGTTCCCCGGCAAATCCGTCCACGCAAAGGGATGGTGCTCGGGATTTGCAGCCAAGCCTGCTTGAATAGCCTGACTTGCTTGAAGTTGTGAAGGCAAAAAAGCCCCTTTGATGGGGCTTTTTTCATGGTGGGCGTGGCGTATAAACGGTACTCCCGCATCAGCACGCTCATGAGCTCTGAGCAGGACTTCCCGACCATTGAGCAATTCCGGTGCAGTAAATCAATCCGGCAACGGTCATTTTTCTTTTCCTTCTGAACCCTTGTCAGTCGAAATCTTGTGCCACGGCGGCGCGGCGAACGCATTGAGATCTGGATGGCAGACATGAAGGCCCCATCGGAACCCCTTCAAGGCCATTACAAATGGATGATAAAACGATGATTCGGCTTTGAAGGGAGGCAATTTGGACACGTCGGGGCAGCACGACACTTCAAGGGTCAAATCGAGGCTGGCTTTGCCCCACGTTTCGTCCGTTGAAGCGCAATCATTGTGAGATTCCACACGCGCTTGGGGGACTCCTTTCACAATGAGCGTAAATTCAATACGTTGCGCACCAGCGACCGCGTACCGGCGAGCTTTGTACCTGGATCGGATTCTGACCCAATCGGGCCTCGGAAAACTGGCACCAAGTTGCATCGAAACTTTACGTCAAGATTCGCGCGTTCCGACGAGCATTGACCCTGGAATTCAACGCAAGCGAATCGTCTGGTAATCGATTTCGAACGCCGTCGCCATCGTCACCGACGACTCTGGGCGTGGGACGGATCCGGCGGTCGCCGTCCCAACCGGTGCGGGGCAGCGCTGGGGGGAGCGTGAGTCCGGGGTGGTGAACCGCGAATTTTACGGAAGGGTTAGCAATCATGGTCCAGAAAAATGTATTTGTCGGCACTGTCGTGACGGCTGCAATCTTGTTTTCCAATCTCACACAGGCGGCAGTCAACGACTACGCTGAAGGTATCTATCGGGATTATTCAGCTGCGACCGATAACCGCATCACTTTCAAGGTAGAAACGTTCGACAGCGGCAAGCTCAGCGATCTGGTTGGACTGCCGATGTCGACGTTCACGGGGGTGCCGGCATACTCGATCTATGTGCAGGAACAGGCTCTGGCATTGCGAGAGGCGCAATTTGTTAGTTCCAACCTCGATGAAATGTATCTCGACGATCTCGACTTTCGGGTTGAGGCATTCGAAAAAGCCGGTTTTCCGATCGATCAGGGGCGTTATCGCCAGCTTCAAATCAGCGTTGGTATCGGCGAGGAAATGCGCAGCCATCGTGCCATTGAATTCTGCTGGAGCGCCCAGGGTCATTGCGTCATGTTCGATCCGAGCATCGATTTCATCGATTCGGTGGTCAACAATATGCGTGCGGCAAAGGCCAGCGGCTGGGCGCCGATCATTCAGGGTGAGCCTGCATCGTGGACATTTGGATCCGATCGATCCGATCAGTCTGTCAAGGCTCGTTGCGGCTTGGCGAGCCATCCGACCTGGACAGCAGCACAGATCACCTGGCCGTCGCGCAGAGTCACCTACAAGAGCTTGGTGGGGCTGACCGTTGTGACCAAGAATATTGGCACCATTCAGGCGGGTCTGCGTTGCAATTCCAGTTGCAATCCCGCGCCGTATGGCTACAGCAATGCCTCGTCGGCCAGCGCGATCTATCCGAACAGCGTGCAGTGCGACCACGCCGCAGCCCATGGGACCTCCGGCAAGTCAGGCAAATTCGTCGGCAAGGGCGGTTGCTCGCATCGCTTCGTTCTGGGTGCCAAGTTCAACGCGACTGCGAAGGGCGTCGGAGTCGGTGTCGACGTGCAGCTTGATTGGACCGGTGGAATCGATACCAATGGTGGCCACTACTACGACACCTGTGGGATGTTTTGATTTCAGGCGTGTTCCACAGTCTAGTTGATTGAGTTATCAAAGGATGCGCGGTCCGCGTGGATCGCGCCTCCTGCTGCCGGGGTCAGCGCAGCGACGAAAGTTCTTCGGGGATGCTGCGCTCGCCTGCCAGAGCCAGCGCGTGGGTCAGCGCATTCTTCCAGGTGCGCTCATCCGCCCCTGCTTGCGCCACGCGCAGCGCGATTACTGCGGCATCGAAGTCCTGTTCGAGCACCTGTGGATCGCGCACCATCAATTGCGTCAATAGAGCCTGTGCTTCATCCACTCGTTGTTGCCGCAACAACAATTGGATAAGAGCATCATGCGCGGCCAATACGCGCGACAAGCGATTGAATTTATCGGCGCCGACGAGCGCATGGTGGAGCACGGTCTCCGCCTTGGTGAAGTGACCCGATTCGGTGAGCCAGAGGCCATAAGCGATCCCCGCCAGCACTGACGGCGACTGCTCGAGGATCTCGTTCTGGACACGACTCAGTGGCCGCGGTGCGATACGGTTTCGACGTGCTTCCAGGATTCTGGACTGCACCAGCAGGAGCAGCGACAAATCGCGCGCATCAAGGCGGATGATGTCACTGCCGCGAGCTTTCGGGCTTCGCTCCAGTTGTGCGGCGAACGCTACTTCGGCGAACTTGCTCGCTGTGGTGTATTGCCCGCGCATCAACTCCAGCTGCGTCCGATATATGCCTTGATTGGTTGAAGTCGCGACCGAAGTGTCGACGTTGGTGCGTTCGGCATCGGCCTCGTCGAGCACCACGGCGGCTTCGCTCATGCGCCCGTTTCCGAGTAGCGTCATTGCGCGCATGTGCATGTACAACTGGCGTTTCGAGGGATCCACCACCTTGTCCAGCATGCTGCCAGCGCGATCGCTGTCAGCCAACGCGCCGGTCCAGCGCATCATGCCGAGCTTGATATTGACCATGGTGGACAGCGCAGCGAAAGCGCCGGTGGTGGATCCGTATTTAAGGTAGACCGCGACTGACGCATTCAACTGTTCGAGTGCCTCGGCAGAGCGGCCGCGCATCATTGATACTCGCGCCAGGTGGCAACTGGCATCCGTGGCGCCGACATCGTCGCCAGCACCCAGGTAAAGTTTGCGGGCCTGGGCGAAATCCAGAGCCGCATCATCGATCTTGCCGTTGAGTGCACGAAAAGAACCGCGGCTGTTGAGCGAACGTGCCAGTTCCAACGGTGCCGCACCCGCTTCCAGCAACTCAACTGCGGCCGCGGCATCATCGCCCCAGCGGATATCGCCAGAGGTGCGGAGATACTGCGAGCGCGCCAGCAGCACGCGCGCGTGCAGTACCGGATCGTTAGCGAGGCTGGCATCTGTGAGCAGGTGCTCAACCGCTTTACCCGCAATTGCGAAGCGACCAGTTGCCAAGTCCAGTTCGATACCGAGCAGGCGCGCCTCTGGACTGTCGCGATCGACGACGGTCAATTCAGTCAGCCGTTCGCGCGCGGCGAGGAAATCCTGGGCGCGCAGCAACTGACGCACACTCTCCAGACTGGAGCGTTCGGCTTCGATGACCTGTGCTGCCGGCCGCCCCAAGCGAATCAACAGGGCATTGGTGGCCGCGGCAGTAGCCGCGACCAGATCCTGACCCTCGGCATGAACCTCCAGGGGTGATCCGCTTGACGGATTTGCATGCAATTTCACCAACCAGACATTGCCGCTTTTATGGACATCCGTCTCTACCACAAGGACGGCCGCAAATTCGCTTTGCAGCAGTCCGATATCGAGGCTGCCATCTTCGCTTCCACGAACACCGATCAGGGAAAGCACATTCTCCACCGGCAGAACCACCAGACCTTGGCTGCGCAGACGTTCAGCGATCAATGCCATCAGCCCCAATCGCGCCCATGGCTCGCGATCCAGATCCTGGACGCTCACCGGCAGAACCCAGACACGTCCCTGTATCGATGCGGTCGCCGACGCCGCAGGCGCCACCACTGGCGAATCGCGATACGCCCACCATGAACCCGCCACCAACCCACCGAGCAGCATCAACAACAAGCTGGTGACACTCATGAGCGAACTGGGTAGACGAGTTCCCTTGATTGAGGGCTTCGACGGCAAGTCGGACTGGAACTGAGGCACGATTTCGCCTGATGGTTCTGGCAACTCGTTTGCCGCGATCGGCAACGCAGCATCGGTCGGGTGCGCAATCATTTCCACCGACCCGACCCAGTGGTAGCCGAATCCCGGCACGGTGCGGATCAAGGCCTGAGTGGCACCGTCATCATTGATCAGTCGGCGCGCCGTCAGGATGGTCTGCGCCAATTGATTGTCTGACACATTGTCGCGGCCCCAAACCTGGCGGATCAACTCATCGCGACTAACCGCGCGATCGCGATGCTCCATCAGGTAGGCAAGGCAGTCGAATACTCGCCGCGGCACTCCTACCAGGGAACCACCGTGAAGCAAACGACGCGAAGCCAGATCGAGCGTAAAGGTGGAAAACTGATAGACCATTCGGCGAGCATACTATGCAACACGGCTGCCTCGTATCATCGCTCCGCCTCCCTCTGACGCGAAATGAATTTCGCCATGTTCTGGCGCCGTAGAGTCGAACAGATTCAGGCCGTGAATCCCATTGAGCACACAGAAAAAGTCCCTTGAAGGAAAATTTTTGCGTCGATGATCGAGCCTGCCATCCAGCTGGAGAGATTCAATCCAGCTGAAACTGTGGCCCCATGTCGGATCGTCCACCTGGTCCACCTTCAGGCACAAAAAAAGCCCCTTCCGGGGCTCGTTCTTGTAGCTGGCGGAGAGGGTGGGATTCGAACCCACGGTACGCTATTCACGTACGCCTGATTTCGAGTCAGGTACATTCGACCACTCTGCCACCTCTCCGGAAGTGGGCCGCGAATGATACGGGGCGCGGCTACACCTGACAAGCATGACGATGTGCTCAACCACTAAATAAAATGAATGCTCGTGCTCGACGCCGGCGGGATCGCCCGCTTCATGAACCCCGGGTGGGATGTGTTCGACTCATCCATGAGCCTCACCCTCCGCGCTTCGCGCTCCGGGCCAGCCCTTCGGCTGTCCAAATTCATTCCCGATGAATTTGTCGAACCCACGGTACGCTATTCACGTACGCCTGATTTCGAGTCAGGTACATTCGACCACTCTGCCACCTCTCCGGAAGTGGGCCGCGAATGATACGGGGAGAGGTCAAGGCTGACAAGCGCGAGATTGCGTCTATTCGGGAGAGGACCTTGATTTCGCGCTCGACGGCTACGGAATCTTCAGATTCCTGCTGCCCGTGTAGATACGTTCGGCCACTCACTAGCCTCAAACTACGCCGTTCGCCCTGAGCTTGTAGAAGGGCGCTCCCAGCTTGCGCAACCGCCGCGCCACCCCTCCGATCATGGTTCCCTTCGACACGCTCCGGACAGGCCCAGCTCACCACGAACGGAAGGTGGGTGAGCGTGGACTCGTGGATTGAGTTGCGCCTGCCCCTACTGAGCAGCCGGAGTCGTGCCGCAGAACTGTTGCCTGACCTGCATCGCTTCAGGCATCCACGCATTCAACTGATTGATACGGGTGCCTTCAGCGGGGTGGGTGGACATGAATTCGGGGGGCTTCTTGTTGCCTAGCTCGGCCATGCGTTCCCAGAGTTTCGGAGCTTCCTGCGGGTTGTAGCACGCGGCCGCGGCGAGCAGCAGGCCGACCCTGTCGGCTTCGGATTCGTGACTGCGCGAGAACGGCAGGATCACGCCGTATTGGGCGCCGGCGCCGATCGCGGCCATGACCATCTGGCGTTGGCCAGGATCCATTTCGCCAGTCGACATGCTCGCGGCGATCGCGCCGATCTGCACGAGTTTCTGCTGGGCCATGCGTTCACCGCCATGACGCAGAAGCGCGTGGGCAATTTCGTGTCCCATGATCGCGGCGAGTCCGTCGTCGTTCTTGGCCACCGGAATGATTCCGGTATAGACCGCGATCTTGCCACCCGGGAGGCAGAATGCATTGACCTGATCGGACTGGATAACGCTGACCTGCCACTGGTACGCGTCCCACTCCGTTTCTGCCGGTGTGCCTGAATTTTCGGCGAGGTATTTTTCGACCTTGGGTGCGGCTTCGACCAGGCGCTGGGCGACGCCCTGCACACGTTGCGGCAATGGGCCACTGCGCACGACCTCCGATTGCTGAAGGATCTCGCGATATGACTGCAGGCCGAGTGCCGCTTCTTCCTGGGCAGACGAGTCGAGCAACTGCTTGCGCCCGGTGAACGAGGCTTCGTTACTGTGACTGAAATAGTAGTAGCCGAAATACAGGCCGAACAACAAAATCGGCCAGATCTTGAGGCCGCGTCGGCGTCCTGACTGGCCCCCTTGCGACGAACGGTTTCCGAACAGCCCCATGCGATGCTCCTCTCCAACTAGCCTCGTGCAGCTTAGCCGGTCAATGCGGATTGTTGATAGCTGCCCCGCGCCACCCGTTCAGACGCGGTCAGGGTTCACAGCTCACGCACGATGCGGAAGCCGACCCGGGCGCTGCGCGTGTCCGCGGAGACGCCGAGACGATACGCCGACCGAATCTGCAGCGGCGCACTGCCCCACGAGCCGCCACGGATAACGCGACGCTCACAACCGGGATTGATCCAGGCGTCGCTGTCACGCGGCGCACGAACGAAGTTGTCATGCCAGCAATCGTCGACCCATTCCGAGAGATTGCCATCGATATCGAACAATCCGAACGGATTGGCGGGAAAGGTCTTGATCGGCGCCGGACCCCAATAGCCGTCGCTATAGCGCTCGAACGCCCGCCCCCAACTTCGCCTGCTCGGCGAACGATCGCCATCGCCGGTGACGTTGGCCAGCACGTTCGGCGGATTGCCACCGCCCCACCAGTAGCGTGTAGACGAACCGGCACGCAGCGCATACTCGAATTCGGCTTCACTCGGCAATCGATAGCGTTTGCCGGTTCGTTGCGACAGCCAGGCGACATATTCGTGCGCATCGTTCCAGGAGATATTGAGCACGGGAAGCTTGTCGCTGGCTTTGTCGCCCTTGTAGTCGCGCTGCCAGTCGATGCCGCGGCGATCAATCATGCGGCCGCTGCTTTCTTCGTAGACGCTGCCCGTACCAGCGCGTTCGGCATCGGTGCGATAGCCAATCGCCTTGGCGAACTCGCGAAACTGGCCAACTGACACTTCGCTCAAACCCATGGCAAATCCGGCGTCGATCCTGATCTGGCGCTGCGGCTCTTCGTCGTCACGATGGCCGTCTTCACTGGCCGGTGAGCCCATCAAGAATTGACCTGCGGGAACAACGACGACAGCCGGTGCCGAACCGCTGGTGTCGAGGAATCGATCGCTGAACACCTGTCCGGGCGCGAAGCTCGCATACAGGCGCGCGTTGCGCAGGCGCTCGTTGAACTCATCGAGCCCGCTCAAGTCGGTACTGATTGCCTGGGCTTCCTTGCCGAGTCGGTCGGCCAGATCGGCGTTGCCGGCATCAAGTGCCGAGCGCGCCTGCGACAACACGGTCTCGCCGCGCTGACGACGCAGGCCCTCGATCTGCGAGCGCGTATCGAGCAAGTCTTCCGAGCCGGGGCGAATCGATGATGCCTCGGTCAGGATCGCATCGGCATTGGCGAAATCATCCTGTGCCGCCGCTCCCAGCGCGCGATCCAGATAGCCGCGCTCGATGCGGCCGAGGCCTTCGTCGGCGATGCGGTTTTCGGGATCGATCGCCAGCACCTTGCGATAGACCGCCAGCGCGTTGTTGTCTCCCTCGCCGATGAAACGATTCTGCATGAGCAATTCGGCGGCGGAGCTGAGCATTGGCATGACTTCGCTCAAGGTCTTCAAGCGGGCCTGCAGATTGCTCAGTTCGGTTTCGGAATGCGGAAGCTCGGCGAATTGGGCGGCATAGCGTTGCGCTTCGGCTTGATCACCGCGCTCGAGCGCTGCCAGCGACCAGTCGCGAACCGCTCCACCAATCCGCGCCAAGGCATCGTGAGCTGCCGGATTGTTCGCATCCTGAATGAGGATTTGGCGATAGAAACCCACCGCATTGTTGCCGGGCGGCTCGAACACCTTGCCTTCTTCCTCCTGCTTGCGCGCCGCCTTGAGCAAGGTGGCGATTTCCTTGGTTACCGGCGCGGGCGGACCCATCGCGATGGCCTCGGCGAGTGTGGTGCCAACAATTGGCGGCGAACTCGGGTCGCTACCGTTTGCAACCATCGAGTGATCGAGAACCCAAGGCTTGCCGTTGCCTGGCAGGGACGTGTCTGTCTGCACCTGGGTTTGCGGTTCGGCGAACTCGATGTCCGGGAAAAATCGGTAGCCCAGCGCGAACAACAACAGGATGATGCCCAGTGCACCGCCCCAGTTGCGTTGCTTGTTGACGTTGTCGGTACCGGGCATGAGTGCGCACAGAAAGGCTGACAGCAGCGTGTCCGCACCTTAGGCTATCGTGTGAGGCCTCCGCAACCGCATCCTCATTCTCCCTCCCCCTTTGCAGGAAAGCGCACATTGGCCGTCTGGATCGACCGTACCGATACCCTTAACGCACTCGACCAGCATTCGAGCCCTGTAATCGGTCTGGATACCGAATTCATGCGCACCGACACGTTTGCGCCGAAGCTGGCCCTGATCCAGATCGAAATCGCCGACCATATCGCCCTGATCGACCCGCTGGGCGACATTGTCATGACCAGCCTCGCTGCGCGTCTCGGCGATCCGAAGACAGTCTCGGTCATGCATAGCGCCAGCGAAGATCTCGATGCGCTGAGCCCGATTCTGCCGAACAGCCTCGGCACTTTGTTCGACACCCAGATTGCCGCGGCGTTTGCTGGCCTGGGTGCGGGTCTCGGCTACCAGAAGCTCGTGCTCGCGGTTTGCGACGTTGATCTGCCAAAAGGGGAAACGCGCTCCGACTGGCTGCAACGCCCGCTGCGCGAGTCGCAACTCGAATACGCTGCGCAGGATGTCGTGCACCTGCCCATCCTCCACGCCGATCTGTCAGCGCGCCTGAATCGTCGGGGCTTTGCCGACTGGCACGCCGAGGACTGCGCACGCCTGGTTGAGCGCGCGCGCCATCGCGAGCCTGAGCTGCAACCTCAAACCAGCTATCGCGGAGCCGCCGACTGGAGCCGAGCACAGCAAGCGCTGCTCCGCCGCTTGCTGATCTGGCGCGATGCCACCGCGCGTCGCATCGACAAACCGCGGCCGTGGATCATCGATGATCCACGCCTGCTCGACTTCAGCGCCAACCCACCCGCTGACGTCAATGACCTGGCCGAACGTGGACGCGGACTGCGCGCCCTTCGCGGCGCCGAGCGCAACGAACTGTTCGATGTCCTGCGCCGCCCGCTCGGCGACGACGAACTCGAATTCGACACGATCCCGCCCGCCGCCGATGGCGAGGAACGTCGCATGATCCGATCACTCAAGGAAATCGTCGTGGCACGTGCCACCGAACTCGATATTCCCGAAGGCTTGCTCTGCTCGCGACGCCATCTCGAAACGCTGTATGTGTCGCGCCAATGGCCAGCCGCACTCGAAGGCTGGCGCGAAGCGATCCTGCGCGACGCGTTGATGGCGCGGTTGGCGGAGGGCTGATCGAATTTCGCTTACATCCGTTCTTGGCGAGCCCGTCGAACCATGAAAGGCTCCTGCTGAGACCAGTCGAACGTTGGGGGACGCGTGCTTGCTTGGCGCAATCCGGACCATCCGATATGATCCGGAACCGCGCAGGAAGTCGGCCCCATCCGATGATTCACCCCGCGCCAACGATACAAGGGGCGGTAGCTCAGCTGGGAGAGCGTCGCGTTCGCATCGCGAAGGTCAGGGGTTCGATCCCCCTCCGCTCCACCAAACGAAAGGCCCGGAACTATTGTCCGGGCCTTTTTCTTTATTACTTTTTGCAAATCAATTTCGATCAAACCTCGCGTATTGACTACCACGGCCACCACCCATGGCCGTGCCGCGCGTACCGATCGGCGGCGCGTTCGAAGCGATTGCGCACGCTGATACCACCGCAGACCAGATACACCGGCAGGAAGATCGGGCCGAGCACCATGGCCTGAAACACATGGGCGCGTTCGTGATCGCTCAAGCGGATCACTGGCTCTTCGCCGTGGCCTGCGCGATGCGCATAGGTGCAGCACTCTGTATCCAGCGTGTCGCCCGTATGCAGGATGCAATTACCCAGCGTCAATGCACCACCCGGGCCAAACGGCACGTGATCGAACACAACTGCCAGATCGACCCGTCTCAAACGCACTTTCGCGCCGCCGGCGAGAGCGCACGCACCAACGAGGAGCCCGATCAGGGTATTCGGTGATGCCCAGATGATACCCATGGCGATCACCAAGCTGCGAGATGCGGAATTCAGTGGCTGTCCTGCGGAATCAATAGCCAGAGGGCCAAATAGACAATTATTCCCGGGAACGCGGCCGAGAGACTCGAAATGATGACGAACACGATGCGGACAAGGGTCGAGTTCCAGCCAAACCGTCGTGCGATTCCTCCCATGACTCCAGCAAGTACACGATCATCGCGCGAACGGGACATGCTTCGGGTCGCAACTGCCATGGCGACTTTCCATGTGCGGAAATGAGCGACCAGTGTAACGATGTCTGCCTTGAAACGCAGCCACGAATTGACATGCTGTGATGCGCTCCAAACCTCCTCCAAACTCCGATTTTTCATCGACTTTCGCTTGTACCTATCAGCCAGACTTCGGCGCCCTGCAGGACACAGCCATGTCGCGCGTAGATCATGCAAACACCACTGCAACGAGATTGGCGAGTACGCGTCGCGCCATGTACAACCGGGTCAGTGGCGGCTCCCAATCAGGGCACTGGGCGACACGAGCAACTAGCCTGATCAAGCAATCATCCATGATCGTCATGCTTTTCGCGCTGGCGGCTTGCAGCCCTCCGCCAGCGGAGAGCAACAATGCGAAATGCGCTGCAGATGCTGCGAAAACCAATACCGTCGCGCCCGCCCCGGCAGAAACACCGGTTCTTCTTGCGGCCTCGACCGAGCCGACAGCGCCATTCAGCCTTGGCATTGTCGTCGTTCGCGGTGACGGCGTCAGCCTGATCGGAGGCAAGACGCTGAAATTCGGCAGCGCCCAACAATTGGTCATCGACACCCTGACCGACGCGTTCGACATGGCGCCGTCGAATCGTGAACGCCTCGAGGACTGCGGCCCCGGTGCGATCGTCCTCAACGCCTGGGAAAATGGCTTCTCGGCTTATTTTCACTACGGCGCGTTCCACGGCTGGTCGACTGTCGATCAAAAATCTCCGGAAGGCATCGGCTTCGGATCGAGCCGAGCCGAGCTCGACGCCGCCTATCATCCGGACATATTCGAAAGCACCTTGGGCACCGAGTTTTCGGCTCATGGTTACAGCGGCATTCTGGAGTCGGACGAGCCCGATGCCGCAATCATTAAATTCTGGGCTGGCGTGAGCTGCATCATGCGATAGCTTGAACAATTGGTGCTTGCGCAGCGACATGCTCGCCGGGTTTGAAATTTGATTTATCTCCGCGCTCAGTGAGGCGCTCGGCCCTTGCTGCATTGCCTGCCCCCAATAGAGCCGCAACTCGAGTGAATCCCGTTCCGCCGACGAAAACCGCTGAGAGCGGTTGTCGGGCGCAACAGGCCTTTGCCTCAGCACTATTCACCACTGACAGGGGCCAGCACGAACGCCCTGAAGGCGTGCCTGCTGACCCCTGACATTCACCCGTGCGTGGTCGTATGGCGGCAATCAGGCCATGAGCGTTGGCTGATTCACCGGCGACATCAACTCAGCAGAGGTCGCGCGCTCATCATTGCTTGGCTTCCATCGCCCATTTGCGGTCGCGCAAGGTGTCGTGATGGGCCTGTACGGTGGGCAGGTAGCTCTGAACAGACTCCTTGATCTCTCTGGATACATAGTCGTTCTTTATCACGTCGTGAAAGGCGTCCATAAGCTGATCCTCACTTTTTTCGAGTTCGGCAACATAGCCATAATCACTGGTTTCAACGCCCATGCTGGCGCGAACATCATCATAGATTTCGCGGAGCGCCCCACGGAAAGTCCCGCTCTTGGCTGGCTCGGCACCTTCCGCACGAACCTCCTTGGTCATCGATCCGACCAGGCCGTTCTTGGAACTGGCCATGTGTTCGAACAACGTACGAAGCTTCGGATTGTCTACGGACTTGGCGGCTTCCGAATAGAAAGAAGCGCTGTCGCGGGTCGCTTCGATCAGATCGTTGATGGTGCCGATTTTCTCGATACGGATTTCATTTTGACTGGTCGTCATAGGATTCCTCCTCTGATTCGCCACGGTTTCACACTGCTGGATGATCGTGACTTTTTAGAATAATGCATATTATTTCTGGCAGAGCAATCAGCATACAAGGGCAGCACTGAATATCGCGTGACGCCAGACTCGTTGGCATACCGACGCGCGACTGATTCGTGCGACAAGCGACATGTTGGCGGGCGGCCAAGGCTCGACCACAGCACGCGGGATGCGCCGGTACCGGTCGAGCGGGGGAATCTCACATGCCCTGGTCTCAGCGGAGTCTACTCAGGCGGATGCACCATAAAGGAAGATGAGGATCGTCCAAGGGATTTTTCATCGCTGCCGGGATATACGGATGTTTGATGTTTCGAGCGATACCAAACACATCGATTCAAACGCCTTGGTAAAACGAGCCTCATCCCGTATCGGCGAGCTTTCCATGAATGAACGCAGTTCGTTACGGAGCTTGGACAAGCGCAGTGGTTCGCGACTCGCGTCTCTGGCGATGCGCAAATACGAATTCCGATCTTCGGCGATGAAGTCGCTCAAGCCGAGCCCATGCAGCACACTCGCCACCATGCGACCGACGTGCGTGTTTCCACGCAGGGTGACAACAGGCACTCCCATCCACAGGGCGCAACAGGCAATCGTATGCCCACTCCAGGGAAAGACATCGAGCAGGATGTCCATCCGCGAATAGATTTCGAAAAAGCTTTGCGACGGATCCGACAGATGGACCATTTCGAGCCTGTCCGCGCCGACACCGAGTTCCGAGAATTGTTGTGTCAACCGCGACTGATGCCAACCATCAAGTTGATCACGCGCCAACAAGAGGCGGCTGCCCGGGCTCTGCAAAAGGATCTGCGCCCAAACCTCGATAACCGTTGAATTGATTTTTTCCAGCTTATGCAGACTTCCAAAGGTGACGCACTCGTTACCCAGCAGTGGCGACGGATGCACTGCCGGCGCGTGTCCCGGCGGCCGGAAACAGGCAAAACCGTCGGCCAGCCGCAGCGGGGATTCGGTACCAAAAACCTCTTCGCCCACGGCCGCCGTGTAGCTATCAACGATGCGGTAATCCATCGCGGTCAGGCCGGTCGTGTTCGGATAGCCGAGATAGCTGATCTGGCATCGAGCCGGTGTCGCCGCAAAAACACCAAGGCGACTGTACCGGGTGTAGCCGGCGAGATCGAAAAGGATGTCGATGCGGTCGGAGCGGATCTGGCGTGTCACGACAGCATCGGAAAAGCCGGAGATCTCGCGCCACTGTTGGGCGAGACCGCGCAGACGTTCGGTAACCGGATCCGGCCTGGCAACATCGGAGTAGCAGTAGACCTCGAAGCGTGCTTTGTCGTGATGCTCAAGGATCGGCTCGAGGAACATGTTCACTGCATGCGCGCAGAAGTCACCGGAGACATAACCGATGCGAACCTTTCCGCCCAGCTCTGGCCATGTCGTCGAGCGAGTGACAGCGCCGACCAAACCCGACGCCACGCGAACATGCTCATCGGCGACATCGCCTGGATCCGCGTCCGGCAACAGATTGAGCACATAGAGCAGGCTGTTCGCCGCCGCCGCATAATCTGGACGGAGAGCAAGCGCGTTGCGAAACGACGCGACCGACTCCGCAAGCATCACCCTATCAAGCTGGAGCAGGCCAAAATTGAACCAGGCTTCGGCACGCTGCGGATCGAGTCGCGTTGCCGCCTGACTGTGCAAAAGCGCTCCGTCGTAGTCGCCCATTTCGGCGAGCGCAGAACCGAGGTTCATGTGCGCGCCCGCGTAATCCGGGCGCAATGCCAGCGCTCGTTGCAATTGTTCAATGGCACCCGGGAGGTCGCCCGATTTGCGCAAGGCATCGCCTAAATTGTTGCGCAGGACAGGCTGATCAGGCACGCGCTCCACCGCTTGGCGAATGTAGTGCGCGGCGGTTTCGTGATCCCCGAGTTGATGGCAGGCAAGCCCATACAAATGCAGGGCATCGGGATTGCCAGGTTGGAGCTCCAGAATCTCGAGGTATAGCGATTTTGCCGCTTCGAGCTCACCGGTCTGGTGCAGCTGGATGGCGCGCCCGTGCTTTTGCTGCAGCAAGACATCACTCATGAATGCGGAATCGGTCGACATTGATGGGGTGAGTTTTTCGGGCGCAAGAATCAGCAATGATCGGCTCACGGACCATGATCGATGTTCCGTGAATCGCCCCGCATTGTTCGGACATCAGGCCGGATACTCGCGCACCGGCGACCACTTCACCGAGCTTCATCGGGAATCAGCAGCCAGAGGATAAGGTAGACAAGAATTCCCGGAAATGCCGCCGAAGCGATCGAGAGGATGACAAACAGGACCCGAGTCAGCGTCACATTCCAGCCAAAGCGCCGCGCGATGCCGCCCATGACGCCGGCCAGGACACGATTGCTGCGCGACCTGGTCAGGGATCGAGAAGTGGTGGACATGGAATTGAACCCGTCGTTGATAATGATGTTCAAGTCTAGCCGCTTGTCATTGACCGCAGCCAAACGGCAGGAAAGATCACCCTCAACGTGCGTGTCCTGGACGAACATCCCGCTCTCGCAACTCACACGATTCCTGAAGGCGATTTGCCTGAACCCATTTCCCGCAGAACGACTTGGTCAATGCGCAATTTCGAGATTCCACTATGGTTGAAGGTCGGCTTTGGTTTTCGAACTCTGATCGAATTTGATGCGACAAATCGCGATGGTGGAATCCAGTCACTGGGCGGCGCTCAATTCCCGCGACTTCGCACTTCTTTACACAAGCCACATCAAGCACTAACCACGCGCTTCCACACTGTTCGCCGGGATCTTTCCCGTCAATGGAGAACACCCTCATGCGAATCGCAAACAAGCATGCGATCTCTGGTCTGCTGACCGCTATCCTGCTGACAATCGGTGGCATTGCCATCCACGCGCATGCTGGCCACGGCGATGGCATGCACAACGGCAATCGACACTCGATCACCGGCAGCCCGACTCAACTGGCCCAGCGTGCTCGTGACCTCGGTGAGCACATTTGCGAAATCATCAAGGCTGTCAGCGATTGCGCGGTGACCCCGGCGGCCGACGCGGCGTTCAACGAGTTGAAGGCCATGCAAGGCAGCTATCAGCAGGATCAGGAGCGCCTGCATGAAATACTGACGTCCGCCAGCTTTGATCGGGACGAATTCAACCGGATTCAGAATGCACAGGCAAAGGCGATCCAGGCGAGTGCGACCCGCTACATGCAATTTCTCGCGGACGCGGCCAATACGCTGACACCGGAGCAACGCCAGATGTTCTCGCGCAAGGGACACGCCGGAAGTTAAGCTCGGTGCGAGCGCCCGTTCGGGTGCACCAGAAGAGCTCGCGATGAGTATCCAATTGCTGTTGCTGGAAGATGATCGCCGCCTGGCCGGAATGATCGGCGAATACCTCGGTCAGGCGGGATTTTCGGTGCACAAGGAAACGCTTGGTCGTCGTGCGTTGCAGCGTCTCGGTGGCGGCGGTTTCGACGCCCTCGTGCTCGATCTGACCTTGCCCGATGGTGACGGCCTGGATTTTTGCCGCGAGATTCGCGCACGCCCGGAATTGAAATCCTTGCCTATTCTCATGCTCACCGCGCGAGGTGACGCGGCCGACCGAATCGTCGGCCTGGAACTCGGAGCGGACGACTATTTGCCGAAACCCTTCGAACCGCGTGAACTGCTGGCCCGTCTGCGCGCGATCCTGCGTCGCAGCGGGAACGGCGAGCGGAACGCCGATGTTCGCGTGCTGCGGTTCGGCCGACTCGAGATTGACTGCGACGCCCATCAGGTACAACTCGACGGGGAAGACAGGCCGCTGACCGGCCATCAGTTCGCTCTGCTAAGTTTGATGGCGCGGCATGCCGGTCGCGTGCTCAGTCGAGACTGGCTGCTGCAAGCCTTGAATGTCTCCCACGCGGACAGCTTCGACCGCTCGATCGACGTCCATATTTCTAAACTGCGCGCTGCCGTCGAAGATGATCC
>JBBRBU010000008.1:0-81630 GCA_038205505.1 Lysobacterales bacterium
TTGGTAGAGCGCGTCATTCGTAATGATGAGGTCGTAGGTTCGATTCCTATTTCCGGCACCACTCTTTCAGCTTCTTGGGCGGTTAGCTCAGTGGTAGAGCATTGCCTTCACACGGCAAGGGTCGCAGGTTCGAACCCTGCACCGCCCACCAAGGCAAGCGGTCGAAGCGATCGAGCCTGTGCCGATCAGCGAGAGCTTCGGATATACGGTCGGAGCCTTCCGACCAGCGCGCTGGTCAGATGATCGCATTTGGGGCAATCTGGTGATTCTCGTCACAAGCGGAACGGCCATGACTTCCAAATCCCATTCAATCGCCAGAATCTGGCTGCCGGCCTTGCTCTTCCTGGTCATTTCCACTGACGTGTTTGCGCAAGGTTCTTTCATCGGCCAATGGACAATCGTTGATGCCAATAGTCCGGATTGGGTCTCATCTCCCGCGGCCCAGCGCATGGACGCTTCCACGCCGGCGACAGGTGGGATTGTCGATTTCCGAACAACCGAGGTGGTTTCCGACGGCCCGTTAGCTTGCAAGCGTGCCAGCTACCAAACTGTCAGTGTAAGTCCCGATGGGATTTTTCAGGGCAGGGCGGGTGCTGCGGTAAAGGATGCCGCGCTGGCAGCCGGCATTTCCGAGAGTGTCCGCACGTTGCGGGTGAACTGCGGTCAGGGCGAATCGATCGACTACCATGAAGCCGGAAAAACACTCGTCGTCTTGCGTGGTGACTACCTTTACACGCTGATGCGCGAAGATCAGAGCTGAGCTCTCGGAAAACGCCAGCGACCTCGATCGCAGGTACATCAGGAGCGATCAGTGGTTCCACTTTCAAGGCGATGGCTCGCCCGTGCAATGACTCTTGCGGGATCGTTTGCCGTTTACGAGGTTTCGGAACTCATCGCAGGGCTGAGCTCGTTGAAATTCAACAACTTGTGTTCTAGACGCCGTCCATAAACCAAAGTCGGTAAAGCGCGAACAATTCGCTGCCAAAAACAAACCAAGCCCAGCCTGCCGCGGCGATGAAAGGGCCGAATGGGATTGGTGTGCTCTTGTCCTTGCCTTTTGCCGCGAGCATGCTGGCGCCGACGATGGCACCAATCAGCGATGACAACAGAATGATTGGCAGCAGTGCCATTGCGCCCATCCACGCGCCAAGCGCGGCGAGCAGCTTGAAATCGCCGTAGCCCATACCTTCCTTGCCGGTCATCAGTTTGAACAGCCAGAATACCGACCACAGGCTCAGCCAGCCGATGGCCGCGCCGATGATCGCGCTTGCTGGGTCGACGAAAAGCGGGATCAGCGAAATCAGCAGCCCCAACCAGAGCAAAGGCAAGGTGAGTTGATCCGGCAAGAGCTGCGTGCGCGCATCGATCCCCGAGGCCGCAATCAGGATCCAGGTGAAAGCCAGGCCAGCCAGCAAGGGCCAACCGAATCCGAATTTCCAGGCAACGACGCTACAGGCTACGGCACTGATCAACTCAACCAGCGGATACTGCCAGGAAATCGGTGTCCTGCAGTGGCGACAGCGGCCGCGCAGGAACAAAAAGCTGAGCAGTGGAATGTTGTCGAGTGGCGACAAGGGATGCTTGCAATGCATGCAATGCGATCCATGGAATACCAGGTCGGGCGGTGGCGCTTCCGAAGCGATTTCGGCCTCGTTGCGATCCAGAAACTCGCGCGCCTGCATTGTCCAATCGTGCTCCAGTCTACGTGGCAATCGCAGGATCACGACATTGAGGAAACTGCCCACAAGCAGTCCGAGGACTCCGACGATCGGAACCAGGACTTCAGGTCGTTGCAACCAGGAAAAATCCATCAACGCTTGATCCTCAGGAATTGATCAGCAAGATACCAGCAACCGTGAAGGTCTGATTAACCTTCGTTCGAGGTGAGTCGGGCGGGTTCGACGAGCTAGTGGGATGCTGCGTGTTCCCGACTGGGAAAATCTCCTAACCGTCGCCCCTGCCCTTCGACAGGCTCAGCATCGCCGAGGCAGGGGCCCAGTGCCTCGGCTTGTCCTTTGAAGATCGGCGGCGGGCTGGCGCCCTGAGGCTTCGATAGAAGAGGGGTGCGATACAAGAAAGGGCAAAAAAGCCAAAGTCGCTGGGTCCCTGCCTGCGCAGGGACGACGAGCCTATTGGATGCTGAGTGTCCCGTATGCGGGACGGCTAGCCTGGTCGATGCAGGGTACCTCTGTCTTCACAGAGACGACGAGAAAATTGTTGATGCGCTGGACAGGAAGAGGCAACGCTCCGAGGATCCGTTCTTGCAGGATCCAAGGAGCGATCCGACAGGAAATCAGCCAACCACCGCGCCGAGTTTGAAGATCGGCAGGTACATGCCGATGACCATGCCGCCGACGATGACACCGATGATGATCATGATGAAGGGTTCGAGCAGGCTGGCCAGGGCGTCGACCGCGTTGTTGACCTCCTGCTCGTAGAACTCGGCGATCTTAAACAGCATTGCATCCAGTGCGCCGGACTCCTCACCAATCGACACCATCTGCACGACCATGTTCGGGAATAGTCCTGTCTGGCGAATCGCGAGCTGGAGCTGATGTCCCACCGAAACATCTTCACGGATTTGCTTGACGGCTTCGTTGTAAACAACGCTGCCCGTGGCGCCAGCGACAGAATCCAGCGCTTCTACCAACGGTACGCCAGCGCGAAACGTGACGCCGAGGGTCCGGGAAAATCTCGCCATTGCCGATTGACGGAGGATTTCTCCGATGACAGGAAGCTTCAACATTGCTCTGCCTACAAAGTGCGCAAATTTGTCGGATCGCCTGTACAGCATCACGATTCCAACGATCGTGCCGACTACGCCCAGAAGAATCACCCACCAGTACGACACCATGAATCGTGAAAGGCTCACGAGCATCTGGGTGAACGCAGGAAGATCGGCACCGAAGTTCTTGAACACCGATTCGAACTGCGGGATGACGAATATCAACAGGATGCACGAAACCAGCAGCGCCACCGACAACACCATGGCCGGATAGAACATCGCCTTCTTGATCTTGCCCTTGATCGCTTCGATGTTTTCCTGGTAGTTGGCAATGGTGTCGAGAATGGTATCGAGGACACCGGCCGATTCACCGGCCTTGACCAGGTTCTGATAAAGCTCATCGAACTGAACCGGATACTTGCCAAGCGCTTCATGAAGCGCTGCGCCGCCTTCGATTTCGGTCTTGATGTCGACCAGCATTTCCTTGACGCGGGGATTGCTCTGCCCTCCAGCGACGATCTCGAATCCCTGTACCATCGGCACGCCGGCAGCCATCATTGTTGCGAGCTGGCGGCTGAAAATCGAAATGTCACGAGACTTGATCGAGCTGCCAGCCTTTCCAAACAGCGGCTTGGGCTTGGCCTTGACCGATTGCGGATTGATGCCCTGTCGGCGCAGCTCGGCCTTGACCAGGCTGGCTGTCTTTGTGGTCATCTCGCCTTTCATGCGATGGCCGCGCTTGTCGAGGCCAACCCAGACGTAGGTATCCATCTTGCTCAGGGATGCGCGGGATTGTCCGGCACTGGTTTTGACACCTGCTCGGGCCGTTGCGGTGGTGGTTGCCATGGCTTAGTCCTTGGTAACGCGGTTGATTTCTGCGAGGCTGGTGACGCCATCGCGGGCTTTGAGCAATGCGGATGCGCGAAGGTCCCTGATTCCGTCCGCTTTAGCCTGTTCGGCGATTTGAAGCGCGGAACCCCCGGACAGGATGATCTTCGATATTGATTCGGTTAACGGCATCACCTGATAGATGCCCATGCGTCCCTTGTATCCCTCGTTGCACCCCGAGCATCCGACGGCTTCCTGAAGCGTCAGGCCGGCATCGATGTCGGCTTGACTGAAGCCTTCCGCGAGCAGCGCGGCAGCCGGAAGTTCCAGAGGTCGCTTGCATGAGTGCAGTCGCCGCGCGAGGCGTTGGGCGATGATGAGAGTAACCGAGGAAACGATGTTGTAGGGTGCGATACCCATATTCATCAGGCGGGCGATGGTCTGCGGTGCATCGTTCGTATGCAGGGTCGACAAAACCATGTGACCGGTTTGTGCTGCCTTGATCGCAATTTCAGCAGTTTCGAGATCGCGGATCTCGCCGACCATCACGACATCCGGATCCTGGCGCAGAAAGGATCGCAGCGCCGCCGCGAATGTCATGCCGCGCTTCTGATTCTGTTGCACCTGATTGATACCGGGCACGCGAATTTCAACCGGATCCTCGACTGTCGAGATATTGCGCCCTTCGGTATTGAGGATATTCAGCGCGGTGTAAAGGGAAACGGTTTTGCCTGATCCAGTCGGGCCGGTCACCAGCACCATCCCGTATGGCTTTTCGATCGCATCGAGGAAAAGTTTCTTCTGATCTTCCTCATAGCCCAGTTTGTCGATGCCCATCTTTGCCGCTGAACCATCGAGGATACGCATGACGATCTTCTCGCCAAATAGCGTTGGGCAGGTGCTGACTCGGAAGTCGATCGATTTGGTTTTCGACAAGTTGAGCTTGATGCGCCCATCCTGCGGCACACGCCGTTCTGCAATATCGAGTCCGGCCATGACCTTGATGCGCGAGGAAATACGCGGCGTCAATCGAATGGGCGGAGAGGCAACATGCTTGAGCATGCCATCCATGCGCAGGCGCACGCGGTAGGTGGTTTCGTAAGGCTCGAAATGGATGTCGGAGGCGCCACGCTTGATCGCATCAACCAGAATCTTGTTGACGAATCGCACCACCGGTGCGTCATCGGCGCTGTTGGCATCGACACCGCCACCGCCTTCATCTTCGCCGATCTCGCCGAGATCAAGATTTTCCAGCCCCTCGGCGTCGTCCATGCCGTCGATGGTCGTGCTGCTTGCGGTAAGCGCAGTCTCGATCGCCCGATCAAGTTGCTGATCGTCGACCAGGATCGGTTCAATGATGTGATTGGACTGGAACTTGATGTCATCCAGAGCGCGCAGATTGGTCGGATCTGACACGCCGATGAACAAGCGGTTTCCGCGCTTGAACAGAGGCAGCGCCCGATGCTTGTTGATCAGTTCTTCCTTGACCAGATTGATCGGCACCTGGCTCAGATCCAGAGAGGTGACGTCGAGAAGCGGCAGACCGAACTCGAAAGCCGATGCCAAGGCGATCTGAGCGCTCGATACAAGCCCATTCTCAGCCAGCCACGCGCCGATGGGAATCTTCTGCTTGGCAGCGTCATCGATCGCCTTGCGCGCTTCGTTTTCGCCTATCAAACCTTCCGCGACAAGCCGTCGACTGATGCCGGTTAGGCCAACCAAAGCGCCCGAATTCATCTGAGTTGCCATAAGAATGTCGTGCAAGTCCCCGAATACATTGCTGAATCTACCGCAAATACATTGCCGAAAGAACACCTGCGGGGCAGTATAGTGGCTCAATCCACATAAATTTCGGCTGCTCGCTCCCATCAGCTCAAAATAAGGGTTCCCATGCTCAGCATCGTCCTGCCGGCAAAAAACGAAGCGGCCGCCCTGGCTGACGTATTACCCGCATTGAAAACAGCGCATCCCGAGGCTGAAATCATCGTTGTGGACGATGGCTCAACCGATCAAACCGCCGAAATTTGTCGACAGAACAACGTGATATCCCTTCGTCAGCCCTATTCGATGGGTAATGGTGCTGCAATCAAGCGCGGTGCCCGGGCAGCCACCGGCGACACCATTGTTTTCATGGATGCCGACGGCCAGCACGATCCGAGCCTGATTGATCGGCTCGTTGGCCGAATGGATGAAGGTTTCGACATGGTCGTCGGTGCGCGAGACTGGTCGGGGCAGGCCGGCGTCGGTCGCGGCATGGCCAATGCACTCTACAACTGGCTCGCCAGCCAAATGACGGGCTTCGAAGTCAAGGATCTGACCTCAGGATTTCGAGCGGTCAAGGCCGACAAGTTTCGAGAATTTCTATACCTGTTGCCCAATGGGTTTTCCTATCCGACCACATCGACCATGGCATTTTTTCGCAGTGCCTATGCGGTGGCCTATGAGCCTATCCCTGTCGCGAAGCGAATCGGGAAAAGTCATATTCGCCCAATCCGAGACGGCGTGCGATTCCTTCTGATTATTTTCAAGATTGCGACGCTGTACTCACCACTCAAGCTCTTTGCCCCGACGTCGATGCTATTCCTGTTGCTCGGCCTCGGCCACTACGCCTACACCTATGTCGTCCGCCATCAGTTCACCAACATGAGCGTGCTATTGCTGAGTGCCGCGGTGATCGTATTCCTGATCGGACTCATTTCCGAACAAATTACCGGATTGATGTATCGTCGAGACCAATAGCGCAGTAACGTTGATGGCGGATCGAAAACTACTTGAAGCGATTTCCGATTCCGAATTTTCCTGTTCTCGCTGCAACCGGGCCCCGGATCAATTGATGCGCGTATTGCTTGTCAGCACATCGTATCCGCGCGACGAGTCGGATTGGCGCGGAGTCTTCATGCGTCATCTGGTTTTCAGCCTTGCGCATATTCCTGCCTTGAAACTCAGCGTCTGGGCTCCCCCGGGCGAATTGCCCAAACGAGTAGTCTCGGCTGTTGCCGCAACCGATGAGGAATGGCTGGCGCATCTTATGGAGGTCGGAGGAATTTCCCACCTCATGCGCAAGGGAGGATGGCGCTCCATGTTCGCGCCAGTGCGACTATTGCGCATGATTGCGTCGACCTATCGCAACAACCCGGATGTGGATATCTATCACATCAACTGGCTGCAATGTGCCTTGCCTCTGCCAGGTAACAACACGCCGGCACTCATTACGGTTCTCGGCAACGACATGAAGCTGTTGAAGCTGCCTTTCATGCGCCAACTACTGCGTCGCGCAATGAAGCGACGCAAGGTGACGATTTGTCCAAACTCGGAGTGGATGAAAGCTCCATTGCAGAAAGCCTTCGGTGATGTGGCGGAGATCCAGTCGGTTTCGTTCGGTATTGATCCTTGTTGGTATGCGATCAATCGTGAAGCGCGCCAGCACGGGAAACCTCATCGCTGGCTTTCGGTAACTCGTCTCACCGCGAACAAGCTTGGACCATTGTTTGATTGGTCGGAAAGCTTCTTTCGCGGTGCTCAACGCGAGCTGCACTTGATCGGACCAATGCAGGAAAACATCAATGTTCCGTCCTGGGTTCATTACCATGGGTCGGCCACACCCGAGCAGCTTGCCATCGACTGGTTTCCGGGTGCTTGCGGCTTGATCACCCTAAGCTGTCATGCGGAAGGCCGGCCGCAAGTCATGCTGGAAGCCATGGCTTCGGGTCTGCCCATCATTGCCTCGAATACGCCGGCGCATGCCGGCATCGTTTTCGATGGAGAGACAGGCAAGCTATGCGATTCCATTGAAAACTATGGTTCCGCGCTTCACGCACTGGAAGACGCTGACGTCAATCGCCGCCTGGGAGATGCCGCCAGGCGCTGGGTGGCGCGCGAAATTGGCAGTTGGGATGACTGCGCCGAGCGCTACGCGCATATCTATCGCCGCTTGCTTGGATCCTGTGAATGAGCGGCCAGACTTGGATGCGCAGGTTGGTAGCACAGTACGAGCAGATCAATTTCGCCGGTCCGGAAAATAACCCGTTTGTGCGTACCTCAAGAGACAGGATTAGACAGGGTGTCCAGAGCTGCGGCTCACGGCTTTTTGCCTGGCAACGGAATGGCGAAATTGCGGACTAGACTGGTCACTCAGTGACATGCGTTTCAAACTTGTGACGAAAGATCGCTTCCTGGCGTGGCATTGGAAAGAATTCTGGTCCGGAAAGTCATCCCAATCGGAGCTGCAACATTCATGGGATCAGTTGCGTACCACCCTGCGATTAACCGAGCTGAGCGTCCCGTATGCTCTATCTGTGTCGCCAATTACAACGGCATCAACTTGCTTGATGATTGCCTGGCGTCTGTTTTCGCGCAGCAAGGCGACGTCAGCATCGAAATCATTGTGCACGACGATGCCTCGACTGATGGGTCGGTTGCCCTGCTTCGCAAGCGCTATCCGCAGGTGGAACTGCTTGCTTCTGATCAGAACGTCGGATTTTGTGTCAGCAACAATCGCATGGTCGAACAGGCCCGGGGCGAATTCCTGCTGCTCCTGAACAATGATGCGGGGCTCCACAAAGACGCAATTGCGACCTTGCTTGCAGCGGCGCGAGCGAAGACGACTCCGGCAATCCTGACTCTTCCACAATACGACTGGACGACGAATACCCTTGTTGATCGTGGATGCCAGCTCGACCCCTTCTACAATCCGGTGCCCAATCTCGATGCGACGCGAGAGAACGTAGCCATGGCCATCGGTGCATGCATGTTCCTGCCGCGCACGCTGTGGAATGAGCTCGGTGGATTTCCCGACTGGATCGAGTCGATTGGTGAAGACATGTATCTGTGCTGCCTTGCCAGATTGCGCGGGTACGAGGTAGCCGCTCTGCGGAGTAGCGGTTTTCGGCACCGGCTTGGCGCCAGCTTCGGCGGGGCGCGGATCGACGGGAAAAAGCTCAGCACGACGATCAGGCGTCGCCAACTCAGTGAACGCAACAAGACCTTCGTGCTGGTCGTGTGCACACCGACGGCCGCCATGTGGTGCTTGTTGAGCGTTCACCTTGCCAGCTTGCTGCTGGAGGGACTCGTGATTGGCGTGATTCGCTGGGACTTTCGGATCTTCAGCGCTGTCTACGCGAACGCCTTGAGGTCGTTGATGCGCGAAAGGAGGCGTCTCTTTCTGCTTCGAAAACACATTCAGAGTTCACGCATAACGTCGGCGAACGCCTACTTTCGACCGTTCACCAGGCTGCCGTACAAGCTCGTCATGCTGTTCCGCTACGGCATACCCAAGGTCAGCCGCTAGCCTGCACTGACCATGCTTCCGTCAACCGGAAGACGTGAGGGTCTCTGCAGGTTGCCTGATCGCCTCAACCATGTAGCCGGTACCAAGTGCTTCCCAATCCGGCAACACGGTAGCCAATGCGGCTGACGCAAGGTTGACCAGGAGCACACCAGTGGCGACAAACGGCATGCGCACATAATCGAACCAGCGCGATCTTGTTTGCAATCCACCGACCAGTGCCAGGCATGTCAGCAGACCGGCCGCACGCACCGCATGTCCGACCTTTGCAATCCGCACGACATGGAATCCAGCGCGTGCAAGATCACGCCGCAAGCCATATACGGTCAGACGCTGGTAATCGTGGGGGGCGTCATGCACCGGATACATGAAAGGCATGCTCAATAACAAAGTGCCGCCGGGTTTGAGGATATGGGCAATCTGCTTCAGTGCGAGCAGATGGTCCTGCACATGCTCCAGAACTTCCAGGCACAGCACCGCGTCGACGCTCGCATCCGCAATTGGCAACTGGCTCGCATCGGCGAAAACATCGGGTCGCGAGGCATACAGCGTGGCCCCCGTCGCAGGATAATCCAGTCCTATGTAGTGCAAGCCATCGGGACAATGGCGTTCGATCCATCGGTCGGCACAGCCAACATCGAGGACGATTCCACGCAATTTCTCGAGGGCATGATCCGGACGACGCTTGCCCAGCAACCATTGCGGATGCAGCGGAAGTCGACGAATCCCTGCGGCCCATCGTCTGATGTGGCTCATGTTGATATCCAGACCTGCACGCCTTGCCTCATGCGGGTTTTCGAAAAAGAAAAAACGGTTCCGCCGGATTGACTCCTTCTGCCAACGCATCGACGCCTTTCAGGAGGTCCGAGTGCATTTTAACGTGGCTTTCAAAGCCCGCAGCAACGATTCGATCGAAGATATCCCGCCCAAACAAGCGAACGTGATCGACTTGTCCGTAGGCCTGTAGTCGTGCCGCATCCGTATCGATGCCGGGATCCTGCCAGGTGTGATGCAACTTCGCACTGTAAGGTGTTTGCAGGATGGCGTGGCCACCGGGTTTGAGTACGCGGTGGATTTCAGCCAGTGCTTTCAAGTCGTCGAGCACGTGCTCCAGTACATGGTTCGCGATGACCAGGTCAAATGTTCCGTTTTCAAACGGTATGGCGAGCATGTCAACACGATGAACGGCCGGGGTGCTCGGGTACAGATCGCACGGCACATAGCGCGTGGGTGGGGTCCCCGCGATTCGCCTGCCGAGGTGCTTCTCTGGCGCAAAATGCAGCACGGACTTGTCGTGCATGCCGGCGAGCAGTCCGGTCTTTTCCAGATACAGAAAAAGATGTCGTTCGCGGTCATGGGCGCCGCAGCGCGGGCACTCGAATTGGTCAACATTGCTGCCAACGGCGTCGAGGACGCGATCCAGTCCTGATGTGTTGGCTGAGCCGCCCAGATATGGCATGAATCGCCATACCTTGTGACCGCACATCACGCAATGAAAACGGCCGCCCGGCAGCCAGCCAGCGAGGGCGTATCGAGCGAGTTTGATGAGTCTCATCATCTTCCAGTCCAGCGAGCTAACGACGATACAACACCTTGAGTGGTTGGCCCTGGGCGTCCTTGCGGATGCGGCCGAGCAATTCTTTGCACGCCATGCGAATGATGGACCCGACCGTCAGCAGACTCGTCATTGTCATGCCATAGGGCGATGCGGCCAAGGCGCGTGGCATCCATTCCCTGATCAATGTGATCTGGCGCGTGCGCAGCGATCGATAGAACACTCGGCGCAAGAAATCGGCGATACCGCGGGCAAGGTCATCATCCGTGATCAGTTCTCGAGGCACACTCGTGATGGCCTCCCAATAAAGCTGGCGAACTTCACTATTCTCGTGTGCCACGGCGGAACCAACCGAGCCAATTCGGTAGGTGACCAATGGCATGGACAATTGTGCCACGAAGCCTGTTTTCGCCAGCAAAAGATGCCAGCGATAGTCGACCAATTCATCCATCACCCCAAGCAGTGCCGAGCGAGACGCGGCGCGGTAGACCATCGAGCTGGTATTGAGGAAATTCCCCCGGCGCAACAGCGCACCCAAATCGAACTGCTCATCGCCGACGTCATTGAACACACCAATCTTGTTGCCAGCCTGATCGACGGTCAGCGCATTGGTGTAGACGGCAACGCACTCGAGGTGTTCTCGCAAATAGTTGACCTGGTGAAGCAGCTTCCCGGGTAACCAATAATCGTCACCATCGAGATAGGCGTCAAACTCACCGCGTGCCTTGAGCATGATGCGCAGGGAATTCAATGTCCCGCCAACGTTCTTGTCGGACGTAAAGACCCGGATGGTCTCTGGATACGCCCGTTGATACCTCAGTGCGGTCTCCCGGGAACTATCGATCGAACAATCCTCGCCGATCAACAATTCAATCGGCAAGTCGGTTCGCTGGACGAGTACGCCATCGATTGCCTGCGCGAGGTAATCACCATGATTGTAAGCGAGCAGGAGCACGCTCACGACAGGATCTTTGACCAACACGAGAGGATCACTGGTCTCGCGGACGTCGAGCAATATTTCATTTTTGGACGCTTGCGTCATGTCGCGAACTCGTCAATATTCATTGTTGGATGGATGCGTCGGGCTTCGCGCGCAGCGTGCGCAACATGGCCAGCAAACCAAGCAACGCAGGGTTTCGCGTAGCCAATGCCAGCCCGATGTACAGCACAATTGCAGCCGCAATGGCGCCAAGCATCGCAACGGGCCCGGGTGGGCTCCAGTGCAGGATCATCCAGCCAGCGATGGCTGCGATCAGCGACAGCGCGAATGTAGCTGACTGATCCAGAACTTGCTCAAGTGCGCCGTAGTCAAGCAGCTTTTTCGAATAGTAGGCGTTGATGACGACGCCGAAAAATCCCGAGGCGAGCACGGCAGAGGCAATCGCAAGCGGCCCCCAGCGAGCGACCGCAGCGATCAGAATGAAGCCGACGGACTGTTTGACCACTTCCACTCGCAACAGCAGGTTCGATCGCCCCTGTGCACCAATGGCAGCGAGGTTGAGTACGTGTATGGGCCACAGTGCAGCACTCAGGGACAGAATGCTCAAGATGGGTGCTGCAGGCGTCCAGCGCGCACCATAAACCAGTTCGATCAGCGGCTTGGCGACCACCGCCATACCCACCATGCACGGGACAAACAAAAACATCGCCATGCGCAGCGATGTCCTGAATGCGGCTCGCAGCTTGGGCAGGTCTTGCGCGATTGAGGAAAAAACCGGCAGGCCGACCCGCTTGAGAATTCCGTCAATCAACGAGGACGGTGCTTGTTGGGTGTTCTGGGCGAGCGTATAGAAACCCAGTGTTCGCGCATCGAACAACTTGCCAATCAACAGCGACTGCAGGCGCTCGACAGCTGCATTCAACAGTCCGGTGAGCAGCATGTACCCGCCGAACCCGAACAGACTGCGGAACGATGCGACGCTAAAGCGACCTCGCGGTCGCCAACCCGAGTAGATCCACAGCAGGATTCCACGCATCCCGATCGAGGCGATGCCTTGCCAGGCCAGGCTCCATACCCCGTATCCACGCATCGCGAGTGCCACCGCGATCGCGCCTGAGCACAGGGAAGCGCCCACCTCTGCTCGTGCACGCGCCTTGAATTGAAGTCTCATTGCCAACAGCGCATCGGGTACCGATGCGAACGCACCGAGCGGCAATACCAAGGCCATGATGCGAGTCAAATCGACCAGTCTTGGCTCGTTGAAAAAATTGGCGATGGCTGGGGCTGCAAGCATCAGAATGCCGGCGATGACAACGCTCACGCCGAGCGTGAAGGTAAAAACGGTGGTCTCGTCGTCCGCCGTTGTGTGCTGGCGCTGGACCAAGGCGGAACTAAAGCCCGAGTCGACCAGCAGCGTGCCAATACTGGTGAAGACCAGCAGCATTGCGATCAGGCCGAAGTCAGCCGGTGTGAGCAGGCGTGCCAGCACCACCAGAACGACGAATTGCACACCGTAGCGGGCCAGGATCTCTAGCGTACTCCACCATGCGGCGTTAACGGCTCGTGTCTCGAGACTTGTCATTGCCTAGCTGTCTAGTCCTATCCGCCGATATCCCTGTCCAGCAAACCGCTTGGGCCACTCTGCCCGGGTGCGCGACGTGGTGCGGGCCAGGGGGTGCAAGGGTCGTGTCATTGTCAGACTCCCAAGTGCTGGTAGAGTTGCTTCAGCAGATCGTGGACTGTGCTCAAGCGCCATGTCTGTTGCTCGATAGAATCACACGGAACCTGCCACGTTGGTTAGGGGGATTCGAGGCGCGTAGTTCTGGTTCCCGCTGTCGCAGATACCAAGTGGCACACCACTCTTTCACGACTTTCACGATTGAACCATCACTGAGGCACACCATGACCGGGAATTGGCAGGAGTTTTGGGACAACTACCGAATTGGAGCTGCTTCCTCGGATGCCGATCTCTTCGTTCAAGTCGGCCAGACCATCGACGGGAAACCCATTCCCGAAGCGATGTTCCAGAAGATGGTGAAGGAAGTTGCAGAGCGGCTGAACTTGAACGATCACGATTACCTTCTGGATCTGTGCTGTGGCAATGGCTTGTTTAGCTACGTACTTGCGCCGCTGGTCGATCGGGTTACCGCTGTAGATTTCGCAGCGCATCTGATTGCTGACGCAATGCGGCTCAAACTTCGGTCGAATATCAGATACCAGGTAGGGGACGTGTCGGCTCCTATCGAAGAACTGGTCGATGATGATGCGTATCCGACCAAGGTTCTGATGAATTATTCATTGGCGTATTTCGATCCGGCAGGTCTTGACAAGATTCTCGGCAACCTTTTGGAATACATGAAGGGAAGGCCATTCACGTTTCTCCTGACCGGAATCCCGAATGACGAACTTAAATGGAATTTCTACAATACCCCTGAGCGAAAGGCACGACATGCAGAGAATCAGAGCCAGCGAAGCAACCTCAATGACGGAATGGGGCGATGGTGGAGTGAAGTGGAAATCAAGGCCATCTGCCTGGAGCGCGGATTGAAAGTTGACACCTTGAATCATTCGCAGGAAATCTCGAATTATCGGATGAGCGCACTGATCTCATCCGGCTAGGCAGGAATGTCCGGGCGGTTTTCCCTGTTGTCAGGGGGATAGATGATTTCATACTCGTCAAGAAGGCGTTGCGTACCCTTGAAACCGTTGGTCATCAACAGGTGGATGATCGACAAGTGTGTCGCGCCGGAAGCCATTGTTGTGGGCGGGATCCGGGTTTCAAGGAAAGAGAGTTGTATTCCGTGTTCTTCGAAATTCGCCGCGTTGTAGAGATTCTCGCCTCCAATGGCGTTCAAATACTGGCTTGTGCCAAGGCGCGAGCAAATGTCGACGATCTTTGCTTCACCATGCAAATCGACAGGTTTCTCGATTTCCGATGAAGTCATGAACTTGCACTTCAAGCCAAGCTTTCGTGCTGTCGCTGTCAACAGATTCGCGTTGAAGATAGCCACGTTGGGATCGCCGAAATCCAACAGGCCGCAGATGAAGGGGTAAATTTCTTCGAATGCCGATGATTTGGCATAGGAAACCTGCAGCTTCCGCTTTATCGGCACTATGGCTTCTTCAAGAGCGTACTGGCGAAGGTTTATTGGCAGCGAGCGATCAGCCTTGTGCACGGGCAGGGTGAGCCAGGCTGGCGTTTCATTGATCGAAATTTGATTTCGATTGACCCATCCACGATTGATGTATTGAACGTCATCGTAGAAAACGAAAACATCTGCCGCGTGCATCAGTTGAAAATAACCGATGTACGGAAAGCAATACGGTTGCATTATTGTGCAGATCACGTTCAGTTCACTGCCAGCATTCTGCACAATGATGAAACTGTTTCTATCCCCTCGTTACTCAAGTAAATTCCGTTTGGAAGCACGATGACACGCTCGGCAAGCGCTTCCGTGTTCGGTAACATCAGTCTGCTGTGGGGAAACAGATCGCGATAAGGCTGCATCCTGTGCGCGCCCGGCCAGAAGTACTTGCGGACCAGGATATTCTCGGCCTGAAGCGCGGCCACGATTTCATCGCGAGTTGCAGCGCAGCGTTCGTCGACTTCGATGACGACATAGTGATGGCTGTTGCGCTCTTTCGAATCGTAGTTGAGCACGGTGATGCCGGGGATGTCGGTCAGAGCGGCAGAATAACCAGCATGGTTATTCTTGTTGCTGGCGACGATCCCGGCATAACCTTCAAGGTTGGTCAGGCCCATCGCCGCACAAATTTCGATCATCTTGCCGTTGGTGCCAGGGTGGATGACATTGTCGTACCCGCTAAAGCCAAAGTTACGCATCAAGCGCATGGTATCGGCCAGTTCGTCGTCGTTGGTAACGACGGCACCGCCTTCGAACGTATTGAACGATTTGGTGGCGTGGAAGCTGAGTACTTCGCAAGCACCGAAGCGGCCGATGGTCTGCCCCTCATGGGTACTTCCGAATGCGTGTGCCGCGTCGAACATCAGCTTCAGGCCATGCTCGTCAGCAATGGTTTGCAAGTCATTGACAGGTGCAGCGCGGCCCCACAGGTGTACGCCGATAATGCCGCTCGTGCGTGGCGTGATCATGCGGCGTACGGCTTCCGGATCGAGGTTGTGCGTGGCCGGATCGATGTCGGCGAAGACCGGAGTAATGCCCTGCCAATAGAGGGCATGCGCAGTGGCCACGAAGGTCCACGACGGTACGATTACCTCGCCATCCAGTTTCAGCGCCCGAATCGCGATTTCCAAGGCGATCGTGCCGTTGCACATCGCGACGCAATGTTTTACGCCTAGATGCGCTGCGATGCTCAGCTCGAACTGTTGCACCATCGGGCCGTTGTTGGTCAGCCATTCGTTGTCGAGAATCTGGTTGACCCGTTCAAGAAAAGCTTCACGGTTACCGATATTGGGCCGGCCCACGTGCAGGGGTATCTCAAAGGCGGGTGGTGCACCATTGATAGCCAGATCTGCCTTGCTGCGAATGGTTTTGTGTGACAAGGATCGATGCTCCCGATAGGTCGAGTACTTGCGTGCCGTAGCGGAAAGCACTGGTTGTAATCCTAAACCTACTGGAGTGCACGGTCACGTTCATCGGGCACGCGAACTGCGATCCGAGTTTGCCGAAGCTTTCCTCGATGGCCTTGACCCAATCGGCAGATGCTGGCGTTCCAGTTCACTCAAGAGACAGCCCCCGATTAATCGGGAGTCTCCACACAGGCTCCTGCTTTGGCGTCCGCTGCTTGCCGCGTAGTCAATCTCGCTGAGCTTCTCGAAGCAGCGCATCCAGCCGTTTTGAGGCAACCGATAGTTCTGCATCCATGGCACCAGGGCGCATGCGTGATCGTAATTTCGCGAGCTCTCCCGCCGCCTCTTCCCGCATCCCAAGATCGATCAGGAAGTTCACGAGATTCAATTGATACTGCGGGTCGCGGCTCTCCGCGGCATCGCGCGCGAGGTTCAGGGCAAGCTCGGAGTCGTCCAGCCGGTTGTAGGCAAAGATGGCGTAGCTGTAGAGGATTGATGGATCAGGGGACGAATGACTGGAGGCTGCGATATAGGCTCGAAGCATTTCTTGATCGTTGACTTCGCAGCGACCTTCACGTTGGCACATTGTAATTGATTTGATCGCACCGGCATCCTCGGGAGTAGGTGTTCGGCTGCTGAGTTTGTTGATCAAACTTTCCCACCATTGTGACTTCACCGGGAGACCGGTGCGTGAGGCGACCATGATCAGGGCGGATTCCGGAAGCGTACTGGCACGCGGTACGCGTGCTGCGACTTCAAGCGCATCGATCGCCAGCCGAACGCTGGGAGAGTCAGGACGATAGCCGCTCAGCACGACGTAAGTGCGGCCCAGATCATAGGTTGCCCTTGGAGACTCGGGGTGTAGCGCCGCTTCGCTGACGGCGAATGTAAGCGGATTTCCCCAGACGTTTGCGCGCAAGCCCAGTGACAGGGCGGTCAAAACCAGCAGTGCCAGGATCGCGGCGTAGCGGACAGGCTTGAATCGCGACCCTGGATGCGGCATCAGGATGTCGAAGGCGGCCAGCAGCAGTCCGATCGAGGCGAAATAGTTTCGATGCTCGAATACAAGTTCAAGCGGGAGAATGTTGCTTGTCAACGCGTGGGCTGCCAGAAACCACGCGAGTCCCAGTGCGATCAATGGTCGGCGAAAGCGCAGTATCCAGGCGGACACTGCCATGGCAAACACGATGACAATTGCCGGGAGAGTGGTCCAAGGCTGGAAAAGGTTGATCGAAATCGGATAGTCGTCGTGATAGAAACTGAAGAAGTTGGGGGCAGGGATGAGGGTCCAGGTTGCGTAGTCCATCAGCACCCGCGGCTCAGTCAGCAAGCGCTGGCCCATAGTGAATGCGCGCGTGGAAAATGCGCTGTCCGAGAACACGCCCGGCAGCAACCAGACAAGGCCGAGCAGTCCCGGGATGACGAGGAATACCGCGTAGAAGATGGCCAGATCCCGACGCTTCCGGGGCAGATTGCGCAGCACCGTGAGTTCCAGGACTAGCGCAAACAATGGCAGCAGGACGGCTGATTCCTTGGCCGCAAGTCCCAGCAATGTGCATAGCGGAACGCCGAGCCAGAGTCGCCAGATGCTACCTGTACGATGTGTTGCCTGGCGTCGCCGCGCATCGACATACAGGATTAGGCCGGCGAGGACGAAGAGCTGTGCCAGGCTTTCCATACGCTGCACGACATAAAGCACAGCGCTGAGGTTTATCGGGTGAAGCAGCCATGCGGATGCGACCAGGAAGGGAAGCCAGGCGGTGCGCGACCGGGTGTGGTCAAGGCCATTTGACGCAGGCATGCAAGACAGCAATGCGCGCAACAGCATGAACAGCAGGAAGCCGTTCAGAAGATGGATGGCGAGATTCGTTGCCTTCATCGGCCATGGAGCGAGGCCGGTAAAGTAATGATTGATGGCGAAAGACAGGGATGCCAATGGGCGTTGCAGGTCACTGGCGGGCGAGGCCCATGCGGCGCGAAGCCATTCTTGCGAACTGCCGTCGACGACCTGAAGTGCTTCATTGTCAACGATATTCGGAAAATCGTCGAACGTGTAGCCGCCGTTGAGGCCCGGCAGATAAAGTACGCACGAGAAAATCACTACGGCCAACAAGCTGAGAAGCGGGGCGCGTGCGTCGGATGTGAAGTAATTACGCATCGCGTTGAATTCTCCGCGGCTCTCCCGCAACGTTGGGCAGGGTGGTCATGTGAGCCAGCTCAAAAAAAAGGGCCGCACATGGCGGCCCTTCGATTCGCAGCTGAGTGAAGGCTTAGTTACGGCAAGCGGTTGGCAGATACTTCTGGGTAACAGTCGTAGCGGCGGTCTTGCAGTCCCACGTCACGCTGCCGCCATTGTCCGTAGGCACGAACACCAGGTTCTGTGCGGCGATCTTGGCGTTGGCTTCTTTGCCATACAAGGAAGTGATACGGCCACCGGCGCCAACTGTTACCGAAGTAACGTACTTGCCCGTGATGCTTGCCGGTGCAGACAAGCCAGCGGAAACATTGGTAGACGGGAATGTACCCTTGTTGCTGTAGGTCTCGGCAATGGCGGTCTTGGCGCCATCGGCCAATACGGCGCCTTCTGAGACCTGCGAGCGGATCAGGTAGTCCTGATAGGCCGGCAGAGCGATGGCGGCGAGGATGGCGATGATCGCAACAACGATCATCAGCTCGATAAGTGTGAAGCCTTTTTGCATGTTCTTCATGGTGATTCCTCTGGAAGGTGATGAAACGGATTGCCCCTTGAGCCGCCAACCTAGCCAGGCGGTCCCGCTTCCGCGACGATTGATTGGCGGCTTGCGAGTAAGTTTAAGCAGCTTTCGTGCCAACTAGGTTTGGAAGGTTAAGCATTATGAATCCAAATTGGCAGATCGAAGTTGGGACGGAGTTCACGAGATAAAAAAGCGACGCGCAAAAATTGTCATGTTGTGACAACTCGAGGGTGACCATATGACGAAAACTGCGGAGAAACTTCGTGAAAATTTTTGAACAGAGAATGTGATGTTGGGACGAAAAATCTACAGTGATCAATAAAGTACCACAGCAAAGCCAGAATTTGCGGCAAGTGGCGGGCAAATATTTTTCCAGTATCACAATGCTCTTGTACGCGCATGGGAGGCTGCCACCCTCTTGGACCGGTGTGAACCGGAGGACCTTGCACGAAACAGCGGCGTTCTCTTGATCGACAAAGCTGACAATCAATAGTGCCACTGCTGGCACCAGCAAAGATGCCCTGGAGGCCTTGATGCTGGCAGGATCCAGCGATCGAAAAAGGTTGCCCGTTGCGGCCGTGGATTTTCCATGGCGGTGCTACCAGGGATCGATTGGCAGAGCCTGGATGACTTCGCCATCATCAGCGTCCAAGAGCATCACCAAACTCGCATTTTTAGCCTCGATTGGCACCCAGGCGAGTTTGCGCGTATTGCTCGGATGATTGCTGATCCAGCGGTCAAGTATTCCAGCGGACTCGGGGTGATTCTTGCGCAGCGACTCGATTGATTTGGCGCGTTTCAAAAGATTCAATCGCTCTTCGTTGTAGCTGACGTAATACTTGGGGTAGTTCTGCAGATCTTTTCCGCCGATACTTTTGAACAGCAATTCATCGCGTTCGGATACATCGGTCGGGAGACGCGCTGCGACCAGTTTGGGCCCAGTCCACGACTCTGATCGGAATTCCGGCTTTTCGCCTTGTGTCAGATCAGCAGGGTCCAGATCTGCTGGCGTTATGACGTTGAATCGGTCGACGGCGGCGACGATGAAAATCGGGCGCGATTCGGCAATCACGTGCAGGCCATAGACCAAGCCCGTGCCTTGCAGGATAGCGATTGTCCAGAGATCGAACAGCATGCCCTTCTTGCCGGACTTGAACAGAATCAAGGTGAGCACTGGGCCAAGGACAAGATGGACACCGAGCAGGACAATGATCAGGTGCTGGCCGCCAGCGGCTTGGAAATAGGGCTGCGGATACCAGACAAGGAAAAGGAGAGCGAGAATCGGCAAGCCGATCATGATGCTGATCGAAAGATGGATTGCGGCGGCTTTCCAGCGAGACATGAAAGTATTTCCGGTTTCAACTTCTGCGAATCATAGGACGCGGGCTTTTTGTTGCAAAGCCGGCAAGGTGTTTCTTCGCTGAGTCCAGTTTCGGCCGCGTTGTGTCGTGTTTGCAGGAACGAGCATCGGGCCTGAGGCCCTTTCCTGCAGAGGCAGGGATCTAGAACGGTTCCTTGATCAGAAATCCGTCCGGGATCTTCTCTTTCTGCAGTTTGCCAGGGAGCTTCGGCATCGGAGGGGCGGGGGCTGGTGGTTCTCGTTTCGGGAGTTGCTTGAGCAGGTGGTCGATGAGGTTGAGACGACCGCGTTTCTGGTCGTTGAAATTAACCACGAACCACGGCGCAAATTCGGTGTGGGTGGCCCTGAGCATCGTGTCGCGGACTTTGCCGTAGGCAACGTACTGCTGGCGCGCCTTGATATCAATCGGTGAAAGTTTGAAGCGTTTGGCAGGATCTTCGGCGCGCTCGCGGAAGCGCTCTTCCTGTTCTTCCTGATCTACGCCGAGCCAGTACTTGATCAGGATCAATCCGTCCTGGGTAATCAGGCGCTCGAACGCCGGGCAGTCGATCAGGAATTGTTTGTACTCGGCTGGCGTGCAGAAACCCATCACGGTTTCGACACCGGCGCGGTTGTACCAACTGCGATCGAACAGAACCAGCTCACCGGCGCTCGGCAGGTGATCCGCATAACGCTGGAAATACCACTGGCTGCGTTCGTGCTCGGTCGGTTTCTGCAGCGCGACCGTTCGCACGTAGCGATTGTTCAGCGAGCCCTCGATGGCCTTGATTACGCCGCCCTTGCCGGCTGCATCACGACCCTCGAAGATGATGACGACGCGCTGGCCAGTGGCGATGATCCAGTGCTGCAGTTCGATCAAATCGTTCTGCAGGTTGTCCAGGACTTTTTCGTACTCTTTGCGTTTGATTGATTTCATGGAGGATGGCTCTATTGATTCGCCCCGTGATGATACGGCTCAGTACCATGCCGGATTCGGTTTGTCTCAGCCGTTCGTCCTGAGCCTGTCAAACGGCAATTCCAAATGGCCGAACCGCTCCGGCAATTTCCGATCATGGTTTCCCTCGACAAGCTCAAGGCGAGGACCAGCTCAACACGGACGGAAGTTGATGAACCTGTTCGCCAGTTCTGCTCGCCAAAGAAGCACAACCGCGGCTGTTCGCGAGCTATCACCTCTCACCAAGTCGCGGTCGCAAACCGCTGAGGTTGCAGGGCTTGGTGCGAGCATCGAGTTGGCTCTGGATGATCTTTTCCCAAGCCGTGCGACAAGCCGAGGTCGAACCAGGCAAACAGAAGATGAACGTCTGGTTGGCGAGTCCGGCAAAAGCACGCGATTGCAGACTCGATGTGCCGATTTCCTCGATGCTGACGGCACGGAACATTTCGCCGAATCCGGGCATGAGTTTGTCGAGCAGCGGCTCGATCGCCTCGGGCGTCGAATCGCGACCAGTGAAGCCGGTGCCTCCACTGATGAGGATGCCGTGGACCGCGTCATCGGCAATCCATTGCGAGACGATTGCGCGCATCTGGTAGCGATTGTCTTTGACGATGCTGCGCGCGTGCAGGCGATGACCTGCCGCGCCGATTGCGTCCACGAGGTAATCGCCCGAGCTGTCATTTTCAGTCGTTCGTGAATCCGAAACGGTCAGAACGCAGAGGGTCAACGGTGCAAATTCGGCGATTGGTTTCATCGGTGCAGCCTAGCGCGAGTGCTGTGTCTCAGGAAGCTCCGGCTCTTCCGCCACGATTGATGCTGTTCGTAGAGGCGTCTTTTCCCTCGTTTTTGTCCTCTGCCGGGCTCGGGGGAAGGCTCGGCTTCGCCGCGGCAGGGTGCAAAAGCCACATCAACAACCAATCTTCAAGCCAGCGCAGGCAAGGACCAAAGCCACATCAACTAACGATCTTCACGCCAGCGCAGGCGAGGACCAAAGCCACATCAGCTAACGATCTTCACGCCAGCGCGGGCAAGGACCGAAGCCACATCAACTAACGATCTTCACGCCAGCGCGGGCAAGGACCGAAGCCACATCAACTAACGATCTTGACGCCAGCGCAGGCACGGACCAAAGCCACATCAACTAACGATCTTGACGCCAGCGCTGGCACGGACGCAGCGCCCAATCAACAATCAGCCGTCACCCCTGCGAAGGCAGGGGTCCAGCGCCTTTGTTGTTGATCCTCAGGATAGATCAGTACATGCCGACACGGCATCCAGCCGCTCGAAAGGAATCCAATCGAACGAGCAGCGAAATTCCAGCGAAGGCAGAGGCGCTGGACCCCTGCCTGCGCAGGGGTGACGAGCAATGGGGATCGACGGGCTCGGCTTGCGCAGGGGCGACGGGCGTATGAGTTCGACGGGCTCGAATTGCGCAGGGGTGACGGCGGTGGGGATGAAGGACTGTTGCCCGCACACGCCGATCGAAGCTCACCGCAATTGCTTCTAGTCCATCGCTGCTGGTTCTAACCCCTGGTGCTGTCGATCAACCATGCGCTTGAGCAGGGAGAGGAAGTCGCCAGCGAATCCCTGCATGTCGAACAGCGAGCTCTCGCTGCGCTGTTGCGCGAGCCGGGCGTGCAGAGCATTGCGGGCATTTCGATCGCGGCCGATGCGTACGGCAAACTTGATGTAAGCAACATCGTCGGCGACGTTGAGTTCGTCCATGCCGAGATGATGATTGAGACTGGCGGCGACGCGCGAGGCAAATGTCTCACCTGCCGTCGTCAGTACCGGGCAGCCCGCCCAGATCGCGTCCGACGCTGTGGTATGGGCGTTGTAGAGCGCGGTATCGAGGAACAGATCGGCATGCCGAAAGCGCGATAGATAGTCGGCGTGTGGAAGTTTGGCCATGAACACGAGTCGGGCCGGATCGATACCGGCGTTGCCTGCGATTGCGCGGAAATTGACGTTGCTGCCACCAGGTCCGGACAACAGCCAGAGGACGGCATCCGGAACCGCCTTGAGAATCTCGAACATGCGTCCGATGCTGCGTGGATCCAGTTTGTAGCTGTTGTTGAAGCAGACATAGACTGGCCCGGTTTCGGGTAGTCCGCACTCGCGCCGCGGAGGTGGATCGACGACCGTTCGACCCGGATCAGACGGCTGGAAACAGCGCGGCAGCCAGGCGACGCTTTCAGAAAAATGAGCGCGCGATTCGACTGGAAGCACCTTGCGATCGGCGATGACATAGTCGATCCAATGCGCCCCCGACGTGCCCGGATAGGCCAGCCAATTGACTTGCAGCGGAGCAGGACGCAAGGCCAGTGCTTCGCTGATATTGCCGCCACCCCAGACGCGCAGGTCGATCAAAATGTCGAGTTCGCATTCGGCGATGCGCGCGGCCATTGCCTGCGCAGTCAATCCGGCCAGCAGATGCCAGCCGTGTGCTGCAGCTTGCAGGCGCTGCCGGATCGATGATCCATCCGGAGCCGTCGTTGCGAACAAATGGACTTCGACATCCAGCGTGGCCAGCGCTTCAAACAGGGCGACAGTCAGCAAGCCGGTCGGATGATTGCCGAAACCGTTCGAGGCGAAGCCGATGCGCAACGGTTGCATCGGTTGGGAATTCGGAGGCGCGCGCGTGGATAGACGTCTCGCGACAGTATCGAGAGGGCTCGCAATACCTGCGGCAAAATTCTCGGCGCATCGTCGCTGCTCGGGTGCGCGTGCCGGTTCGGCAAGGAAACCGAACGGCGCAATGTCGGCAGCACCTTGTTCGACAAATCCCCGCAATCGAACCGACAGTGAATCGAGACCCTGCCAATCGCAAAGCTGCCGTTTGATGAAGATAAGCTGGGAGAGTGCGCCACTCAAACCGGGGTCGAGTCGAAGTGCGCGGGCATGCGCTTCGACGGCGATTTCCGGCTGCTTGAGTTCATCGGCGATCAGGCCAAGCTGGTGGGGAAAACGGGCATCATCCGGCGCGAGCTGTTCGGCCTTGCGACAGATCTCGGCGGCATCTTCGAATCGCGCTTGAGCAGTGAGACTCTGGGCTAGCAGGAGCAACGCCTCGGGATGTGCGGTCTGCTTGAGGATCACGTTCGCGATCTGCTCGCATTCCCGCAGGCGGCCAAGCGCGAGTTCACCCGCCGCGAGGTTGAGCCACGCACCAAGAAATCCCGGCGCGCTTCGGGTCGCGGCGAGATAGGCATCCCGTGCAGCCACGTGGTTACCGACGGCGCGCTGGGCATTGCCTAGACCATTCAGTACGGCGGGATGTTCGGACGCGATCAAGCGCGCCGATTGCATCACGACCAGGGCCGCGCGTGCGTCTTTTCGCGCCATCAGGGCGCTGCCGAGATTGCACAGGGTTTCCACGGATTTCGGATCGAGTGCGCTCGCTTGCTGCAGCACATCGATGGCCTCGACGATGCGTTCCATGGTGAGCAGGGCGACGCCATGAAGTCGCGCGGGTTCAACCGCCAACGGGAACTGCGCGCGCAACTGCCGCGCCTGGTCGGCGGCCAGATCCGCGCGGCCCTGGCTGATCAGTGTTGCGATCTTGTCGAGTTGCTTGTTCAAATGCCATTCCCGAGGAGAACGTTTGAAGCTCAGAAGGTAGATCGAAAATCCGACTGTATCCCGAAAAGGAAAAGCCCTCTGGTCGGAGCGCAATCCCTCCGCTTCCCAGGAGCCCGTTCACGGGGCTAGATTTTGCGATGTTGTATTGGAAGGCTCGCCCCTGAAGGGGCGCCTACAGGGGCGCGTGGACGAGATTGGGGCATTTCGAATTTCATCGCTCTCTCTTCGGATTGCCGACATCGCGGTGTGCGAGCATCATGTCCGGATGGACAAACCCATCAGTGCCATTCTCGCCGCTGCCAGCGCCTCTCCCGCCGATTCGGCTGCGATGGTCGCCAATTGTGTGGCCTATGGTTCAGACGGCAATCGCATCGGCGACATCACCCTCAATGAAATCAGCGATGTGCTTGAGCGTCCGGACACGTTTGTCTGGGTGGGCCTGGTCGAGCCGGATGAGGCCTTGCTCGAAAAACTGCAGGAGGAATTCGGCCTGCATGATCTGGCCATCGAGGATGCCCACAACGCTCACCAGCGACCCAAGATCGAGGCATACGGTGAGTCGCTTTTCATTGTTGCGCAAACGGCCCAGGTTGTCGGCACGACGATCCAGTTCGGCGAGACGCATATCTTTGTAGGAAAACGCTATCTCGTTACCGTGCGTCACGGCGCCTCGCTTTCGTATGCGCCCGCGCGACGCAACTGCGAACAATCACCCGATATGCTTGTTTACGGGCCTAGCTATGCCTTGTACGCGGTGCTCGACTTCATCGTAGACAACTTCATGCCGATCGTACGCAGCTTCCGCGAAGACCTGCAGGAACTCGAAGAGGACATCTTCGAGGATACCTTCAAGCGCGAAACCATCCGCCATCTCTACGATCTGAAAAAGGAACTGGTGACCCTGCGTCTCGCCATTGGCCCGTTGCAGGACATCCTCAACCAGCTCACGCGCATGTATCCGGGCTTGCTTCGTGACGAGGTGCGACCATACTTTCGTGATGTCTACGACCACGCTGCGCGCATCAACGAATCGACCGACACGATGCGCGAAATGTTGACCGCGGCGCTCAGCGTCAACCTCTCGCTGGTCACGGTGGCTCAGGGCGAAGTGGTCAAGCGCCTCGCCGGCTGGGCAGCACTTCTTGCCGCGCCAACCTTGCTGACCAGCTGGTACGGCATGAATTTCCACGCCATGCCGGAACTCGACAAGCCCTGGGGCTATCCGCTGGTGATTGGCGTCACCGTGATCATCTGCGGCGGGCTGTTCCTGTTGCTGCGCAGGGCCAAGTGGCTGTAGGTAAATCGTTACTCCACGCATTGCCAAGAGATTTCGATTGCGCCCCCGGATCCGGATATAGCGACGTCAACTTATAACCCAGGCTGATCCTTTTGGGAGCGTCTGGATCAGGGTTCGAAGCCATTGCAGAAAATCGTGTCGGCGGTGCCGCAGTCGGCGGCTCCAATCTGACGCTCGTAGGCACCCAGATCGCGTACGCCGAACAAGTTTGGTACGCCGACCAGATCCTGATCGCGCGGCTGGTTGTCGAGATCGCGATCATCGCCAGCAACGGCTGGTGCGAAATCCACCGCCAGGGAGTACTTGCGCAGGCGGTAGTTGCCACTGGCCGCGTCGATGAACGAAGGATCGCCGCTGATGACGCTCGGACCGTTTGGCAACGTCGTTATGTCGCTGGCGAGGATGTTCGATGCGATCAGGACGTCTGCACCTCCTCCAGAGTATGCGAGGCTGCTGCTACCCGGCTGATCAATAATGGAATTGCGCAGTTCCAGCCAGTAGCCTTCATGGTGGATCACATCAGTCGACGCAATCTGGTTATGCGTGAACGTACAGCCCTTAACAACTGAGAACAATCTGCCCTCCATGCGAATCAATTGCCGCGAAAGCTCGTTATTGGCAAGTAAGCAGTCGTTGAGTCTGATAGAGGAATCGTTTGCACGGAGCGCGTCGCCGGCGCGGTTGTTTCGCATGTCAAACTTATACGCGTTTAGGGACGCATCGGACAGCACGCGCAGCGTGGCACCCCCCGATAATCCGCCGTCAATGTTTACGGCATCGTTGCGCGAGATGGTGTTGCATGCGATTCCGCCCGCGCAGCGCACTCCAGCAGGATGCGTGCAGAGGGGATCGTTGAGACTAACCGCGCTTCCAACGTTTTCGTCCGAGTTCAAGTAGAGTGCGCTACCGTCGCGCGCGCGGTTTTCTTCGAAGCGAAAGTCGAGCGCGCAGAGTGCGCCAATCGAATAGGCAGAGGAAGGGAATGAAGCGGTCCAACTTTGCAGGTAGACTCCGCCCCCAGTGTCCGACGCATCGTTCTGTCGCAGCATCACCGGCATCGATGGGTTGGTGGTAAACAAATAAACTCGGGAATCCGCGCCACCGCTCGACCCGCCAATGATCGAAATACCTCCGCCGTCGACCGCCGAATTGGCATATATGGCACCAAAGTTTCCCACACCCGAAGTGCCGATATAGGCGATCGCCCGGCCGCTGACCTGCAGGCCGCCGCCATAGCCGGTTCCAGCGGCCTGTCCGAGCGCTTTGTTGAAGGCAATGATGCTGTTCGGCGCGGTCATGGTCATTTCGATGGGGCCGCCAATCGAGATGCCGCCCCCACTGTGACGTGCAGTGTTGTTGCTGATGATGGTGCCCTCGCTGATGATCAGCTCGGAATTGGTGCCTGTGCCGAAGGCATAGATGCCGCCTCCGGTAGCTGCCGAATTGTTGGTGATGGTCGATTCGATGATTTCCAGAACGCCGTCACCCTGGAAGTTGATGCCACCACCACGACCGTTGCCATCCTCGTCGCCGCCACTGATGGTCAGATGACGAAGCTTGACAACAACACCGGTACCAGCCGTGATGCGAAAGACCGGCTCGGCGGCCCCACCGACGCCGCTGACCACGGTTTTGATTCCATCGCCAACCGACGTGCAGGTCGCGAAGCCCCCGACCAGATTCAGGTTCTCGCTGCCGTTGATGGTGTTCGCCTCCGGCTGGTAGGTCAGCGTACGGGTCAGGCGAACGGTATCGGCACCGGGCGCCGCATTGGCGGCATTGATTGCCGACTGAATGGTGCCGTGCGTACAACCCGCTCCCGTGCCGACGGTAAAGATTGCTGCGAAAGCGCTGCCGCCGTGGGCCATCAGGCAGGTCAGGAAAAGGAACCGGCTGGCGAGAAGCAGAGCGCGGATTGAATCGGACGGACGTGGCGACATGGCGTGTGCTCCAGGGACGCCCTCGAGCGGGCGCATTCCGGGTAACGCCGTCGAGCGAGAACATGTGTCACTCGACAATGTCTGCGACGCTTGGGCGTCATGCGCCGCAGCCGTTGTTGCGCTTCGCTTTCGTGAGAGTTGGGGCGCGGGTGACCCGAATTTCAGGATGTGGCAACTCCCAGCAGCCTTGTCATTCCTGCCTTCGCAGGAACGAAGAAAAACAAACCTTGATCAGGTCAGAGGGCCCCCACCAACGTCCCGTCCGGTCGAGGCTGATTCCGTTGGCTGGCTCTGGATCAGGGTTCGAAGCCGTTGCAGAAAATCGAGTCCGCAGTGCCGCAGTCGCCGGCTCCAATCTGGCGTTCGTAGGCGCCAAGGTCGCGCGGGCCGAACAGGTTGGATACGCCGGGCAGGTCCTGGTCGCGCGGCAGATTGTCGAGATCGCGATTATCGCCGAACCCGGCTGGCGCGAAATCGGTAGCCAACGAGTAGCGCTGCAAATGGTAGTTGCCGTTGGTAGCGTCAATGAAGGATGGGTCGCCGCTGATGATGCTCGAATTGTTCGGCAACGAGGAGATGTCACGGGCAAGGATGTTCGTTACGTTAAGAGAAAATCCACCCAGACCGAAGAACGCAAGGGTGAGGTTGTTCGGTTGATCGATGATGCTGTTGCGCAGTGTCAAGCTGCGCTCGATGTGCAGGACATCGGTCAAGCCGATAACGTTGCGGGTGATCGTGCAATCTTCGATGTCTACGGAGACGCCGTCGTCGGCTCTGATCAGTTGCCGCGTCAGTTCGTTGTTGGCAAGCAGGCAGCCGCGGATGTCGATCGAGGCGTTGACGCCATCCGCGCGGATCGCGTCTCCTCCGCGATTGCCTCGCATCTCGAACCGGTAAGCTTCCAGATATGCGTCCGACAGAAGGCGAACTGTGGCGCCATCGGAGGGTCCGCCGCCGGTACTCACGGCTGTGTTGCCAGAGACGGTATTGCAGGGTATTCCGCTCGCGCAACGTACAGCGCCCACGGGCAAGCAGCTGGGATAGTTGAACCGGACCGCACCGCCGTAAGTGCGACTGCCGGAAAGACCCGAGTCCAGATAAATGGCGCTGCCATCGCGGGCAGCGTTGTCATTGATGAGAAAATCCGAAGCGCAAAGTACCCCGGAGGAATAGTCGGGACCTGATTGGTAGCTCTGCAAGTACACGCCCCCTCCTGTGTTCGACGCATGGTTGCGACGCACTGCCCCCGGTTGCGACGGGCTTGTCGTGTAAAGATATACCGTGGCATCGGTGCCGCTGAAGTACCCGCTGATGATTGATATGCCGCCTCCATTGATCGCTCTATTGCCGTCGATGGCGCCGAGTCCGTTAACGCCCGAGCTGGCGATGTAGGCGGTCGCTGGGCCCTTGACCTGCAGTCCGCCACCGACGCCGGTGCCTGCGGCGAGGCCGAGCGCGACGTTCGAGGAGATGGTGCTATTCGGTGCGGACATGGTCATTTTGAGGGCCCCACCAATTGATACGCCACCACCGCTGTAATCCGCGGTGTTGTTACTGATGACGGTGCCTTCGCTGATGAGGAGTTCGGCATTGGTGCCGGTTCCGAATGCATAGATGCCGCCGCCATACGCCGCCGAGTTGTTGGTGATGGTGGATTCGATGACTTCTAGCTTGCCGTTGCCCTGGAACCAGATTCCGCCGCCGTTACCATCCTCATCGCCACGAGTAATCGTCAGGTGGCGAAGCTTCACCACAACGCCAGTCGCGGCAGTTATGCGAAAGACCGGTTCGGGTACACCACCGAAGCCGCTGACGACGGTCTTGATGTTGTCCGTGGCGGCTTGCGCACAAGTTGCGAAGCCGCCGACCAGGTTCAGATTCTCGCTGCCGCTGATCGTGTTCGCTTGCGCTTGATAGGTCAGTGAGCGAGTCACGCGGACCGTATCAGCGCCTGGAGCCGCGTTGGCGGCATCGATCGCAGATTGGATCGTGCCGTGCGTGCAACCCGTCCCCGTGCCGACCGTGAAGATCGCTGCAAACGCACTGCCGCCGTGGACTACAAGGCAGGCCAGCACAAACGTGCGGCAGCAAGGAAAAAGCGCTCGGACCGAGTTCAATCGACAACGTGGCATGGCATGTACTCCAGGAACGCCTTCGAGCGGGCGCATTCCGGGTAACGCCATCAAGGGCAAACCTGTGTCATCCGTTCGCACCCTCAATGTGCAGCAATCACTCGCACGTCACCAATGAGCTGGGGCTGGGTGTTCGAGCGCTGTCTATTCTCGTTGCAAGGTCGCGCGGTCTTCGTTGTTCAGGAATTGGAGTGGCACCCCGAATGAGCGCGCCTGATTCAGGGCAGCGGTCGCGGCATTGCCATCGTTCGCGGCGCGCTCAATGCGGGCACGTACCACGAGCAGATGGGTCAACCGGGTTTTGACAAGAGTGTTCGATTGGTTGAGGCGTTCGAATGCGTGAATGATTTCGGTTCGCGCATCGTCGATGTTTCGCAAGCCAAGCAATGCGTCCGCTCGCACCGCTCTCGCGGCAACTTCCAGCGACAGCGCTGGCACATCCAGAGTCGCCATCAGCGCCAGCGCAGCATCCGAGCGTTCCAGTGCGCGTGCAAAATCGTTTTGATTGATGGCGATTTCGCCTTCGGTGCGGAGTGCGTCGGCGAATTCGGCGCCCGGTTTCTTGAAGACGCGCGAAATGTCGGCCATCGCAGCGGCATGCAGGGCTGCGGCTTCATCGGTTCTACCCTGCGCGTTGACAATGCTTGCGAGGTGCAGACGCGCTTTCGCCAGTTCGGGCGCGTAGCTGATTTCCTCGGTACGCGAGAGGATGTCGATAGCGCGGCGCACTGCGGCTTCTGCGTCAGCTAGCTGCTGCATGGCGGCGAGTACCGAGGCGCGCGCATCGAGGGTCACGGCGGTACGCACATGGTCCGCTCCGAAGACTTGCTTGTCGTTCGCCAGCGCTTCGTCAACGATCTTTATTGCCTCCTCGAAACGGTCGGTTTCGACGAGGAACTCGGCGAGGCCGACCAAGCCCTGCGACAGCCGATAAAACGGCCCATCCTTGACGCTGCGCATCAGTACCAATCCGTCGCGGTAGAGCGGTTCGACCTCGTCGAGCTTGCCGAGGCGATGCTTGGAACGCGCGAGATGAAAAAGGCTGCGTGCGTACTGCTCGTTCTGCGGCAAACCAAGACGCCGCCAACGCGCCATGGCTTCTTCCAGTATGGGTTCGCTTTCGCGATAGCGGCCCAGGTTGGAACAAAGCTGGCCGAGATAAGTTGCCGTCTCGATGCCGTTGGTCGAGTCCGGGCCGAACACACGCTGCGCCTTGGTGAGGGCCCTCCTCGCGACGCTTGCTGCGCCTTCTGCGTCGCCGGCGTAGGCGCGAGTGGCGCCGTACAGCATCAAGGCAGACACGGCATGTTCGGAGTCGACAGCTTCGATGTTGGGTATCAATTCCCGCATCAAGCGGTCGGCTTCGCCGCTGCGATTGGTGCTGTGCAAGATGTTGCCCTTGCTTACCAACGCAAGTATCCATTCGGCCGAGTCGGGCCTTAGGCCAAGCTTGCGCGCGCGTTCGATCGCCTCGTCGACCAGGCTTTCAGACCCGGATGTATCGCCATTGCTACGCGTAATTTCGCCGAGCGTGAGCAGCAACTGGACGCGAACCACAGGATCGAGATCTGAATCGTCCCGCACACTCTTTGCCGCGTCACGTACCAGTGCGTCCGGTGTCGGGCGCTGGTCTTTTGGCAAGTCCGCGCTCGCAGTTTTGAGCAGGTCGGTGATAAACCCGAGCGTAGAGTTTGCCCGAGCGGATTCGTTGCGAGCGATGCGCGCCTGCTCTCGGGCGACCTGTGCCTGCCATAGCGCAACGCCCAACGCTGCAAGAATGCCTACAAGGAAGACGACGGTGGTCAGCACGCCACCCTTGTGACGCAGCACGAACTTTCGCGTGCGGTAGCGACGGGTCGGCAATCGCGCGGAAACCGGGTGGCCCGACAGAAGTCGATTTATTTCTTCGGCAAGGCTTCCGGCCGAGGCGTAGCGATGTGTGGGGTCATCGTCGAGTGCCTTGATGATGATCGCGTCGAGATCGCCACGAACCTGGCGGCGCGAGATCGGGGTATTGGTCGGGACAGTGTCGGACTTCGCCGGCGACGTGATCCAGCTCGAGGGCGTTCGTCCGCTGCCATCATTGACTCGCTCACCGGTGATCAACTCCCCAAGGAGAACGCCAAGCGCATAGACATCGGTAGCGGTGGTTATCGGCCCCTCATTGCGTTGCTCTGGCGCGGCATAAGCCGGAGTGAAGGCCGGTAGCTGGGTATGGTTTCCGTCCTCGTCCTCGGTCAGCAGCTTGGCAATGCCGAAATCGAGCAGTTTTACTTCTCCGTCATCGGTCACGAGGACGTTGGACGGCTTGAGGTCGCGATGGACGATGAGTGCACGATGGGCCGCGTCGACCGCGAGACAGACCACGCAGAACAGGCGCAAGCGCTGGCTAAGGCTGAGATCGTTGAGGCGAGCGTGATCGGTGATCGTGTTTCCGGCAACCAGTTCGAGTGCGATGTAGGGGAGCCCCGTTTCGGTGACGCCTCCTTCGATCATGTGTGCGATGTTGGGGTGTCGCAGCTGGATCAGGGCTCGCTGCTCGCGACGAAACAGACGTTGCGCGTCCGGGCTGTAGAGGCCACGACGCATGAGCTTGAGAGCGACGTGCTGAGTCGCTCCTTCAACATCGCGGGTGGCATGGAAAACCGTCGACGAGCCGCCTTCGCCAAGGACTTCAAGGAGCGCGAATGAGCCGACCCGACTGCCGGGCGGAAGGCGATGCGGTGCAATGGCTGACCCGATTGCATTGGCCAGCCGGTTCACGCCTCCCTCGGCCAGCGGTTCGGCCGCATCGGCGTCCGCTGCAATCATGCCTTGCACTTGCGCGCGCTCGTCGCTGTCTGCGCAATTCGCATCGAGGAACACGGAGCGCGCCGGTTCTTCCAGGGCCAGGGCGGCCTCGAATAGATCGCGCAAGGATCGGGATTTCGTACTCATCTCCTCGAATGGAAACGCCGTTCTGTGCCGATCTGTGTCATCCGCCAAGTTCGTTCTTGAGGAAAGCCCGGGCGAAGCGCCAGTCGCGCGCCACCGTGCTGCGTGCGATGCCGAGCGCGTCGGCGATCTGCTCCTGGCCGAGTCCGGCGAACCAGGTCAGTTCGACGATCTGTGCGGCGCGCGCGTCGGTCTGGGCCAGTCGCTGCAGGGCCTCTTCGAGGGCAATGGCCTCGTCGGCGCTCTCAACGGCCAGCCGATAGTCGCTTCCGGTCAGGGTCGTTCGCATCCAGTCGCCACCGGCGCGCAGGCGCAGGCGATCTCTGGCCCGGTCGGCGAGCAAATGGCGCATGGCCCGAGCGGCGTAGGTGAAGAACTGGCTCGGATGCGCGAACGCAAGTTCGCCATGGTTGCCCATGCGCAGATATAACTCGTGGACCAGGGCGGTGGTGTCGAGCGTGCCACGGGCTCGATGGGCCAGTCGCTTCCCGGCCATGGCCTTGAGTCGCCCATAAACCTGGGCGAACAAGGCATCGGCCTCAAGAGCTGCCGGTGTGGTTTCGATCGATTGCGCGGACTCGTCCATCGCACGCCCCCCAAGCTGGGGCGAGTGTACCCCAGGCGTTGACGCACTGATTCAATCGTGCATCGCAGCTTGACCGGGTCGCACCGCACGGACAGGCTTGGTGACTGGCGAAGCCATCACGCTGGAGGTTACATGGTCGACACTGCGGCAAGAATCGGTTGGCTGGCACTCGCCGTCCTCGGTGCATTCTGTCTCGGCACGGTCGCCCTGCACCGCGGCGAGACCATCAATGCGATCTGGCTGGTCACGGCGAGCGTGTCGATCCTGATGATCGGTTATCGGTTCTATTCCCGATTTATCGCCGAGCGCGTCTTGCAACTCGACGCGACACGCGCGACGCCGGCCGTGCGGCGCAATGACGGTCTCGATTTCGTGCCGACCGACAAGAGTGTCGTCTTCGGCCATCATTTCGCCGCGATTGCCGGCGCCGGCCCGCTGGTCGGACCCGTGCTGGCTGCGCAGATGGGTTATCTGCCGGGAACCTTGTGGATTCTCGTCGGCGTGATCTTCGCCGGTGCCGTGCAGGACTTCATGGTGCTGTTCTTCTCCACTCGACGCGACGGCAAGTCGCTAGGCGACATGGCGCGCGCCGAGCTCGGGCCAGCCGCCGGCATCGTCGCGATGATCGGTGTGCTGATGATCATGTTCATCATCCTCGCCGTGCTCGCCCTGGTCGTGGTCAAGGCGCTCGCGGAAAGTCCGTGGGGAACCTTCACGGTGGCGATGACGATGCCGATCGCGGTGTTCATGGGTGTATACCTGCGTTTTTTGCGGCCCGGCCGCGTGCTCGAAGTGTCGATCATCGGCCTGGTCCTGCTGCTGGCCTCGATCTGGGTGGGGGGCATCGTCGCCCACGATCCGCTCTGGGCCGAATGGTTTCATTTCGATGGACGCCAACTGGCCTGGATGCTGATCGGCTACGGCTTCGTCGCCTCGGTACTGCCGGTGTGGATCTTGCTCGCACCTCGCGACTATCTTTCGACCTTTCTCAAGATCGGCACGATCGCTCTGCTCGCAATCGGAATCCTCATCGCCGCGCCTGATCTGCGCATGCCTGCCGTGACGAAATTCATCGATGGCAGCGGCCCGGTTTTCGCCGGCGGACTGTTTCCGTTCCTGTTCATCACGATCGCCTGCGGCGCGGTCTCCGGCTGGCATTCATTGATCTCATCGGGCACGACACCGAAAATGCTGGCCAACGAATCGGAAGCGCGTGTGATCGGTTACGGCTCGATGCTGATGGAAGCATTCGTCGCGATCATGGCCCTGATTGCCGCTTGCGTGCTCGATCCGGGCATCTATTTCGCGATGAACGCACCGACCGCGCTGCTCGGCACGACGGTCGAATCCGCGGCGCAGGCGATCAACCAGCTTGGCTTCGTGATCACCCCCGATGTGCTGACCCAGACCGCCGCGCAGATCGGCGAGACCACGATCCTGTCACGGACAGGTGGCGCGCCGACCCTTGCGGTCGGCATGGCCCAGATCATCCACGGCATCATTCCGGGTGAAGGCATGATGGCGTTCTGGTACCACTATGCGATCCTGTTCGAGGCGCTCTTCATCCTGACCACGGTCGATGCCGGCACGCGCGTCGGCCGCTTCATGATCCAGGAACTGGCGGGCCTCGCCGTGCCGGCATTGAAGAAGACCGAGTCGTGGACAGCCAATGTCACCGCGACCGCCCTCTGTGTCGGCTGCTGGGGCTATTTCCTGTATCAGGGCGTGGTCGACCCGCTGGGCGGCATCAACACGCTGTGGCCCTTGTTCGGCATCGCCAACCAGATGCTTGCGGCGATCGCGCTTACTGTGTGCTGCGTGATCCTGATTCGCATGAAGCGCGATCGCTACGTCTGGGTGCCGCTTGTGCCGACCGTTTGGCTGGTGATCTGCACGCTGACCGCTGGCTGGCAGAAAGTGTTCGATGACAATATCCGCGTCGGCTTCCTGTCGCATGCCATGAAGTACAGCGACGCTCTCGCTCGGGGAGAAATCGTTGCGCCAGCGAAGTCGATAGAAGAGATGCATCGCATCATCACCAACGACTACGTCAATTCGGGGCTTTCGATGCTGTTCATGGCGATTGTCGTAATTGTCGTGGTGTTCGGAATCCGTGCCTCGCTGAAGGCGCGACGTACAGATTTTCCCACTGCCGTCGAGACGCCGTATGTGGCGTTGGCGCAGGTGCGGTCGTGAGGGATTGGGTGGCTATCGTCAAGAGCGGAAGCGGCGCATGCAGGGACATGACTTTGTCGAATTTTCGTAAATGGCGTTCAAGCTTTCTCACTGGTTGGCGACGGGCGGTGCAGATAGGGCGCGCTAGCATCGGCGTGCCGGACTACGCCACCTATGTCGCCCACGTCCGCCTGCATCATCCCGAAAGCACACCGATGAGCTATGAAGCCTTCTTCATCGATCGCCAGAGCGCGCGCTACAGGAGTGGGGGCGGGCGCTGCTGTTGATCGTCAGGACTATCGCCATTGGCTGAAGGTTGATGGCGCCGTCAGGCGCGCGGCAACTTCGCCGCTGCCGAACGGTCCGGGTGGTGGGCAAGGGCGAAATCGACCGCAGAAGTCGCGTGGATTTCGGTTGTATCGAACAACGGTATATCTACATCGCCGGGGCCGATGAGCAAGCCGATTTCTGTGCAGCCGAGGATGATTCCCTGCGCACCACGGGCGGCCAGATCGGTGATGACGCGACGAAATTCTGCACGCGAGTCACTGTTGATCTTGCCGAGACAGAGCTCCTCATAGATCACCTGATGGACAATTTCACGATCGGGCGCTTCGGGCACGAACACGTGGACGCCGTGCGGGTAGCAAAGGCGATTGCGATAGAAATCCTGCTCCATCGTGAAGCGGGTGCCGAGCAGGCCGACACGGCTCAGGCCCGCGGCATGTACCGCCGCTGCCGTGGTATCGGCGACATGCAGCAGCGGGATCGTCGTGGCTTCCTCGATGGTGGCTGAGACCTTGTGCATCGTATTCGTGCACAGGATCAGAAAGTTGGCACCGGCCGCTTCGAGCGCGCAGCCCGCGTTGGCGAGCATCTCGCCGGCCTCCTCCCAGTTTCCCGACTGCTGCAGTCGCTCGATGTCATGGAAATCGACGCTGTAGAGAATCAGCTCGGCCGAGTGCAGGCCGCCACGCTTCGCCTTGACCTGCTCATTGATCAAGCGGTAGTAGATCGCGGTGGATTCCCAACTCATGCCGCCGATCAGGCCGATGGTTTTCATGTTTGCCTCAGTGTCGGTATGTTGGGGTAACTCTTCATCAACGCCACCCTTGCAAGAAAGCCACCAAGTCACTCAAACCGGGTTGTCGACTTGCTCGTTGGCGGAGGAATTGCCGAAATTGCCCAGAATGACGATGGACCTGTTTGACGCGATTCATCCCGATATTCGCGAGGAGCGTCTGCTGCCGGGTGCGCTGGTATTGCGGAACTTTGCCAGCCGTCACGCCGCATCGCTGTTGCTCGCGATCGAACACGTGCTGCAGCAGGCACCCTTGCGAAACATGATCACGCCGGGCGGGTCGACCATGTCGGCACAGATGAGCAATTGTGGTCTGCTCGGTTGGGTCAGCGATCGACGCAGTTACCGATATTCGAAGCTTGATCCGCAAACAGGCAATTCCTGGCCCGACATGCCGGAAATCTTCAGTGAACTTGCTACTGACGCAGCGACAATGGCTGGCTTCGCGGGATTCAATGCAGATGCCTGCCTGATCAACCGTTATGCGCCGGGTGCACGCATGGGCTTGCACCAGGATCGCGACGAGCAGGACTTTCTCGCGCCCATCGTTTCGGTATCGCTCGGGCTCCCTGCTGTTTTCCTTCTCGGTGGCGACACGCGCAGCGAGAAGCCGTTGACGGTGCCGCTTGCGCACGGGGATGTGGTCGTCTGGGGCGGACCGGCACGACAGCGCTTTCATGGCGTGCGGCCGATCAAGCAGGGCGAGCATGCGCTGACCGGTACGTGTCGGCTAAACCTTACCTTGCGCAAAGCTGGGTGAGGGTCGAGGCGTCGCCGACAAACCCGGCGGCCTATCTAGGGCCGATCGACAAGGCCAGGATTCTGCCTGCTCCGACACCTTTACCAATGCACTACGCGGGCCGCAATCATCGAGCCAACGCCTACCCTGTGGCGAATTTCAGTCCCGGCTTTCCTTGCCGACTTCAGCACCGGATTTACTGTCCATCTTGGCAATCAGCGATGCGGTCTTGTCACCCTTGCGACGCTCCTGGGCAATCTGTGTGCCGTGGACAATGAAGTAGATATTCTCGGCGATATTGGTGGCGTGGTCGCCGATGCGCTCGATGTTCTTGGCCATGAACAACAGATGCGTGCAGGCGGTGATATTGCGCGGATCTTCCATCATGTAGGTGAGCAATTCGCGGAACATCCCGGTGTAGAGGCCGTCGAGTTCCTCGTCGCGGGCCCAGGCAAGCAGGGCGCGATCGGCATCGCGGTCGCGATAGGAGATGAGCACCTCGTTGATGATCTCGCCGGCAAGTTTGGCGAGTCGTGGCAGGCTGAAAACCGGGCGCACGAGGTCGACGCGATTGAGCGCGATCGCGCGCTTGGCCACGTTCGCTGCGTAATCGCCGATGCGCTCGATGTCAGAAGATATGCGCAGGGCCGCTAGCACTTCACGCAAATCGCGGGCGATTGGCTGGCGCAGCGCGAGCATGCGGATCACATCCTGGCTGATCTCGTTTTCGAGTTCGTCGACTGCCTTGTCGCTGGCGACGATGCGTTCGGCAGAATCGCTGTCGCGCTCGACCACGGCGGTGATCGCGGCTTCGAGTTCGTTGAGGGCAAGATCACCCATGCGCAGGATTTCGCCGGTCAGCCGGGCAAGTTCCGCGTCATAACTTTTTACAATGTGTTCACTGCTATGGGACATGATCTGATCCTCAGCCGAAACGGCCGGTAATGTAGTCTTCGGTTTGCTGCTTTGCCGGTTGCGTGAACAGTTTTTCCGTTTCGCCGAACTCGATCAGTTCGCCCAGATACATGAATGCGGTGAAGTCCGAACAGCGTGCCGCCTGCTGCATGTTGTGGGTGACGATGGCGATCGTGAAATGCTCGGAGAGTTCGGCGATCAACTGTTCGATCTTGCCGGTCGCGATCGGATCAAGCGCCGAGGTCGGTTCATCGAGCAGCAGGACCTGTGGTTTCAAGGCCACCGCACGCGCGATGCAGAGTCGTTGCTGCTGACCTCCGGACAAACCCAGAGCGCTTTGCTTGAGCTTGTCCTTGGCTTCATCCCAAAGCGCGCCCTGGCGCAGGGCCTCCTCGACGCGCACGTCCATCTCGGATTTCTTGAGCTTTTCGAAATGGCGGATCGCGTAGGCGATGTTCTCGTAGATCGACATCGGAAACGGCACCGGCTTCTGGAAAACCATGCCGACCTTGCTGCGCAGGCGATTGAGCGCGTATTTGGGATCCAGGATGTTCTCGCCGTCGAGGATGACTTCGCCCTCGGCTTCCTGCTTCGGGTAGATCGAGTAGATGCGGTTGAAGATGCGCAGTAGCGTCGATTTTCCGCAGCCGGACGGTCCGATCAAGGCGGTCACACGGCGTTCGGCGATGTCGAGATTGACATCCTTGAGCGCCTGAAAGCGATCGTAGAAGAAGTTGAGATTCTTCGCGCTCATCTTCGGCGGCTGACGGGTGTCGGTTTCCCGACGGGCGGCGCCGACGCTCGGTGCCGACATCGCAAAGCTCAGGTCATTCATGGCGGATCTTGTTCCTGGAAAGAATGGCTCGCGCGAGCAGGCTCAGCACGAGCACGAAGAAAGTCAGCACCAGCGCTCCGGCCCAGGCCAGGGTTTGCCAGTTTTCGTACGGGCTGGCGGTGAACTGGTTCATGACTACCGGCACACTGGCCATGGGTTGGGTCAAGTCGGTGTTCCAGTACTGGTTGCCGAACGAGGTGAACAGCAGCGGCGCGGTCTCGCCGCTGATCCGCGCGAGCGCGAGAATGATGCCGGTCACGATGCCGGCCGAAGCGCCGCGATAGAGCACCTGCACGATCACCTTCCACTGCGGGACGCCGAGCGAAAGAGCGGCTTCACGCATCTGCGAAGGCACCAGGCGCAGCATTTCGTCGGTGGTGCGCACGATCACCGGCAGCACGATGAAGGCCAATGCGATCGCGCCAGCCATGGCCGAGAAGCCGCCGCCCATCTGCGCGACGATCAAGGTGTACACGAACAGGCCGAGCACGATGGAAGGCGCCGAGAGCAGGATGTCGTTGACGAAACGAATGACCAGGCCGATCTTGCGCGTGCCGGCATATTCAGCCAGCCAGGTGCCTGCGGCGATGCCAAGTGGCGTGCCGATCAGGATTGCTATCCCGCACATCATCATGCTGCCGAAGAACGCATTGGCGAGACCGCCGGCTTCCTGCGGCGGCGGGGTGTTTTGCGTGAACAAGGCGATGTTGATACCGCCAATGCCCTTGCTGATCGTCGTCCACAGGATCCAGGCCAGGAAGAACAGGCCGAACACCGCCGCCGCGCACGAGAGCACGATGGCGATGCGATTGATGATCGTGCGCTTGCGATAGAGGCGCTCGGCAACTTTCGATGTGTCATTGGTGCTGACGCTCGTGTTCATTTCAGGCCCTCGCGTCGTTGCAGTTGCATCAGCATCAGGCGCGCAATGGCGAGCACGAAAAACGTGACGATGAAGAGGACGAAGCCAAGCAGGAGCAGGGCGGATCGATAGGTGTCAGTGGCTTCGGCAAAATCATTCGCGATCAGGGCGGCGATCGTGGTGCCGGGCTCCAGCAGAGAAACCGAAAAACGCACGGTGTTGCCGACCACATAGGCCACCGCCATCGTTTCGCCAAGTGCGCGACCGAGGCCGAGGAAAACGCCGCCGATCACCGCCGATTTGGTGTAGGGCAGGACCACGTCCCAGACCACCTCCCACTTCGTCGCGCCGAGCGCGTAGGCGGATTCCTTGAGTCGGGTCGGAACGGTGAGAAAGACATCGCGCATGACCGAGGAAACAAACGGAATGACCATGATTGAAAGGACGAAACCTGCGGTGAGCATGCCAATGCCGATCGGTGGACCCTGGAAGACCGGACCGATCAGCGGCAGGGTGCCGAGATTGTCATTGAGCCACGGCGTAACGTACTCAGTCATCACCGGCACAAGGACGAACAGACCCCACATGCCATAGATGATCGACGGAATGCCGGCCAGCAGCTCGATTGCCGCGCCAACCGGACCGCGCAGCCACGCAGGCGCGACTTCGGTCAGGTACAAGGCGATACCGAAACTCACCGGTACGGCGATCAGCATTGCAAGGGTCGCAGTTACCAAGGTGCCGAAAATCGGCACCAGCGCTCCGTAGCGATTCTCGACCGGATTCCATTCCGTGGAAAAAAAGAAACCCCAGCCTTCCTGAGCGAGCACTTCACGGCCGCCCCAGAGCATCGACAAGGCGGCGCCGGCGAGTGCGATCAGGACGAAAAATGCCGTGAAGGCGAGCAAATAGCTGAACCCTTTGTCCTGCAGCTCATCGCGCCGGGACTCGGGATTGGGTACGGCTCCGCGTGCTGCAATGATGGTCATGGGAGAGCAATCATGGGTCGAATTCCGATACAGCCGCAGCAAGCGGAATGAATGAAAGGCTCGGAAGCATGCCGAGCCAGATCGATTTCCCGGAGGATTTTTCCATCCCGAAAAAAGTCTGCGGCTCGACCTCGCCGAAGCGCAGACTTTAGCGGCATTGCCTACTTGATGCGATCAGCCCAGTACGCCTTGATCTGGGCAACCAGTGTGTCCGGCAACGGCACATAGTCGAGTGAGGCGGCCTGCGACTGTCCATTCTCGTAGCCCCAGCTGAAGAACTCGCGGGCGGCCCTGGCGCGCTCGGCATCCTTCGATTGCGCATGCATCAGCACGAACACGGTCGCGCTGATCGGCCACGATTTGTCGCCCGGGGCATTGGTGATGACGAGACTGAAATCGCTGGCGTTCTTCCAGTCAGCACTGGCGGCTGCAGCGGCAAACGATTCGGCGCTCGGCTGGACGTACTTGCCAGCGGCATTCTGCAGCTGGGTGTGCGCCATCTTGTTCTGCAGAGCGTAGGAGAGTTCGACGTAGCCGATCGCGTTCTTGATCTGCTTGACGTAGGCCGAGACACCTTCGTTGCCCTTGCCGCCAAGACCGGTTGGCCACTGCACCGAGGTGCCTTCGCCGACCTTGTCCTTCCATTCCGGGCTCACCTTCGAAAGGTAGTTGACGAAGTTGAACGTGGTGCCGGAGCCGTCCGAGCGATGAACGATCGTGATCTTGCCATCGGGCAGGGACAGGCCTTCGTTGATCGACATGATGGCTGGATCATTCCATTTGGTGACCTTGCCGAGGAAGATGTCGGCGAGCAAGGCGCCAGTCAACTTGAGCTTGCCCGGCTCGATGCCGGCGACATTGACGACCGGCACGACGCCGCCGATCACAACAGGAAACTGGATCAGACCCGCTTCAGCGACGTCCTTCGGATCGAGTGGTTTGTCGGAGGCGCCGAAGTCGACCGTCGAGGCCTTGATCTGCGCAATGCCTCCGCTGGATCCGATCGACTGGTAGTTGACCTTGTTGCCGGTGGCGTTGTTGTAATCAGCGGACCACTTCGACATCAAGGGGAAGACGAAGGATGATCCGGCACCTGTTACATCGGAAGCCTGGACAGTGCTCATGCCGATCGATGATGCGATTGCAATGACTGCGGTACTCAACTTGATTGACATACTCACGCGGGCAACTCCTTGGGATGTGCTTCAGAGGCGTACTTTTTAATCGCCCAAGGTTGCAGAAGCATGAGAGATATATTTCAGTTTTGTTACAGCGTGGGCGGGAAAGGCCAACGCGGAGGCCTCAAGCGGCAGGCGTCAGAAGCGAATCAGACGGGGTATGAACCGGTGATGTTGCCGTTTGCGGCAAGGCGCAAGCATCACGCCTGAAGTCGGTCCATCAAGAGAGCGGATTGCGGGAGGCGTGCGTGGCGGTTTCGGCGCGCGCAGGCTTGATGCTGCTCGCAGTTTTTGGCCAATTGCTGGTTTGCAGACAAACGAAAACGGCGCGACCGTGAGGTTCGCGCCGTTTTCCGGACCCGCTTCTTACTCGGAAGCGTGGGCGCTATCGGCCTTCGCAGTCTTGCGGCTTGCGCTGGACTTTGCCTTGCCGCCGCTGACTTCGATGATGTCGCGGTTCTTTTCCACGATCTTCTCACCGATGCCCTTGACCTGGGTGAGGTCGTCGGCGCTGCTGAACGGGCCGTGTTCGTCGCGATAGGCGACGATCGCTTCGGCCTTGCTCATGCCGACGCCGTTGAGACCTTCAGCAAGAGTCTTGGCATCGTCCTTGTTGATATCGACCTGTCCGGCGGCAAAAGCCGGCAGGGCGAGGGCGAGGGACAGGATGACGCTGGCGAGGATGTTCTTGAAATTCATGGTGATGCTCCTTCGGTATGGTTGGGCCGGGTCAACTGTTCCCGGTGTGCAAAGTTTCCAACCGTCCGCAACCGGCGTAGATGGCAAAACACCGACTTTCCTTGTAAGTGGCGGATGTGGTGTGGCGTAGGATTTTTCCTACGCAGGCATTCCGGCCATTCGGAAAGACCGCCGCCGCGCGCTAGAATCGGTGCCTGACCCTGGATTAAGCGCAGCGCGCGAGGATGTAGAGCACCATGGACGCAAAGGCAATCGAAGGCTTCGTCGGTAAACTCTGGGACGAGCAGATCGTTCCGCAACTGGTCGACTACGTCCGCATACCGAACAAATCACCAATGTTCGATGCGAAATGGGCCGAACACGGCTACATGGACCAAGCCGTGACCTTGATGGAGAACTGGGCGCGCGCGCAGCCGATTGCGGGCATGCAGATCGAAGTTGTTCGACTCGAGGGACGTACACCTCTGATTTTCATCGAGATTCCTGGCCAGGGAGACGATTGCGTGCTGCTCTACGGTCATCTCGACAAGCAGCCCGAAATGACCGGCTGGTCGGAGCACCTCGGGCCGTGGAAACCGGTCATCGAGGGTGACAAGCTGTACGGGCGTGGGGGCGCAGATGACGGCTATGCCATATTCGGCTCGCTGGCCGCGATCATGGCCCTGCAGGATCAGAAAATTCCCCATTCGCGCTGCGTGGTGATAATCGAAGCCTGCGAGGAATCGGGCAGCTACGATCTGCCGTTCTACGTCGATCACCTCGCTGAGCGGATCGGCAAACCGTCCCTGATCGTTTGTCTCGATTCTGGCTGCGGCAACTACGACCAGATGTGGCTGACCACCTCATTGCGCGGCATGACCGGCGGCAACTTGACGGTCAACGTGCTCGAGGAGGGCGTCCACTCGGGCGATGCCTCTGGTGTAGTTCCTTCAAGTTTCCGCATCTTGCGTCAGGTCATCTCGCGACTGGAAGACGAAAACACCGGTGAGATTCGTCCGCGCGAGCTGCACGCTGACATTCCCGCCCAGCGCAAGGAGCAGGCCAAGCTCAGCGCCGAAGTGCTGGGCGATGACATCTACTCGAAATTCCCGATGCTTGATGGCATGCAACCGGTCACGCACGACCTGACCGAGCTGGTCCTCAATCGCACCTGGCGCCCGGCTTTGTCGATTACCGGCATTGGTGGCCTGCCTGCGCTCGATTCGGCAGGCAACGTGCTGCGGCCGTTCACGGCAGTCAAGGTCAGTCTGCGCTTGCCACCGACTGCAGATGCCGTGAAAAGCGGCGAGTTCCTCAAGAAACTGCTCGAAGCCGATCCACCATACGGCTCGACCGTTCAATTCCATCTTGAGAAGGCCGGCAGTGGCTGGGATGCGCCCGCACTTGCACCGTGGCTGGAGCATGCTGTCGATGAGGCCTCACGCACGTTTTACGGTCCGCCTGCGGCATACATGGGCGAGGGCGGCTCGATCCCGTTCATGGGCATGCTTGGCGAGAAATTTCCGGGTGCACAATTCCTCATTACCGGTGTACTCGGGCCACATTCAAATGCACATGGGCCGAATGAATTTCTGCATATCCCGACCGGTAAGCGCGTTACTGCGTGCGTCGCCAAGGTCGTTTCCGACCACTTCACGGCCAGCGAAAAGGGACTGACGACCGGCGTAGCCGCAACCGGTGCGCATACGCACAAGGGCGAGGACGGTTGCTGCAGCTAGGGATTGCAGCGGCTGCGTCATCGCCCCTCCCTCGTTTGGCGATGACATGTTCACCGAATCGACGGAATGCGCAACAGTTTGTTTTTCGGGCAGCGCATGCGTACGCCGCGGCCGCAGGCTTTCAGCTGAAGATCGGTGTCAAGACAGATGCGCACTTCAGAAAGCGTGTTCCTGTGACAGCTTACTGCGAGCATGTCGGAGCTCATTCCCGGGTTTGATTCGACAAATGCGGTGCGCACGTCTTCAGCCGACATTGGCGGTGGTTTCACTGTGGCGGTCAACGACATCGGGATGCGGATACCGGCAAAGGCGCGGTCGGCAAGATTGAAATAAGCCTCCGGCGCGAGCCCCGAACAGCGACCGTGGGAGCGCCATTGGTGTTGGATCAGGCCTGGGCTGGGCATGAACGCCAGGGCTCTGCTGATGGTTTTCGATCCGGGTTGATCGTTTCCTGGACAATCTCGCGGGCCGCCACCGTGATCATATTGCGGCCACAGACCATGCAGGATGAAGCCAAAGCCACGACGTCCACATTGGTCGCGATCCTGTGGATTCGATTCACACCAGCTCGGTGACCAGGACAGGCTTGCCAGGTAGTAATCGAATGCGACGGGCGATTTTTCGCCATTCGCTCGCGATTGCTCACGGGCCTTGTCGGACTTCTGTTGCCAGACTGAATAGCCGCTCGCCAGCCCCAGCACGATGACAGCAACGAGGGATTGAACGACGCGTCGATTGGGCATGGCGGGCCTCCTGTATGGATCAGCGTTGGCTTGAAGCTAGCAATATTTGAAAGCCAGGTGCATGCGCGGCAACGGATCCCCGATCCGCCCGGGAATCGCTATCATGTCGACCCCCGACAACAACGATCCGGTTTCGCATGTCCCGACTCTTCAAGCAACGCCGTTCGCCGATTCATGGCAATGGTGTCTTTGCCATCGCCGATATTCCCGCACAAACCGAATTGCTCGAGTACCGCGGTCGCCTGCTCACTCATGCGCAGGCGGATCGTCTCTATGATGGCAGCAGCGACACCGGTCACACATTTCTTTTCACCTTGAATGATCGCTACGTGATCGATGCCAATGCCGAGGGCAATGTCGCTCGCTGGATCAATCACGGGTGCGTCCCGAATTGCCGCGCCGTGGTGGAAGAAAACCAGGATGGCAAGCGCAAGAAAGATCGCGTATTGATCGAGAGCTTGCGCGATATCAAGGCTGGCGAGGAACTCACGTATGACTACGGCATCACTCTCGGCGAGCGTCTGACACCGCGGTTGAAACGCATCTGGGCCTGCCTTTGTGGTGACCCGGACTGCATCGGAACCATGCTCAAACCCAAACGCAAGCCTTCCGTCAAATCGGCCAAGTCCTCAGCGTGATTGCAACCTGTTCATTCCCGATTGCAATAGCTGCTGCAAAACTGCAGGCTAGCTGCGCAGACGGATCGCATCAATCTTGATGAACCGGATCCGGATGGGCTGGTCGCAACAGGGGTAACGACAGCTTGGCTACCGAGAAAGTCATCACCGCAATTGGTGTCGCGGATGAAGATATGGCTCATATCCGTCTTCTGATGCGCAAGGACGCAAAGGATCTGAACCACGGTTGGCGTTGGGGAACTGACGCTCACGCCGATCTGTTGCTCGTCGATCCATCCAACTTTGCCGGACAGATGGCGCGCTCGAGAGCCGAGGTGACGGGCATGCGTGTCGTGCTTATCTGTGATCCCGGTGACGTTTCAGAGGGTGCTCTCGCAATCATTCGGCCATTCAAGGCTGGGAATATAGTCGAAACGCTTAATCATGCGATGGGCGATTCCGCGGCACTGGGATCCTCCATTCCGGGCGACGATTACTTTCAAAGCCAGATGCGCGATTACGAATCGGACGCCGATATTGGCCATCTGTTATCGGTGGACGGTGTTGCACAGCGGCGGCCCGTCGATGGCGATGTCGCGCTCGGTCTGGACGAACTTTTCCAGGACAATCCACTTGCTGATCGTGCGCTGCAGAGGGATGGCCAAACGTTCGACAAGAATGCCGATGTCGATGGCTCTGGTGATCAAACCCGGCGAAGTGCATTGCGATCTGACCTGCAAAGGGAAGCGAATGCGACTCCGCTCAACGCCGCGCCGATTCCGCGAACTCCAGAACGGAAGCCGATGGTCGAGGATAATTCTGCGCATCGACTGCGTGAATATCTGGAAGGCAAGTTGCTCGCTGGACCGGTACAGATCGCCTGGCCAGATGCCGGGGTGCTCACGCTCGACCCGAAGAATCAGGTATTTCACAGTGCGCAGGGCTTGCGAAACCTGGAGGTTTATTGCAAGGAATCGGTGCGACGCCGTGACTGGCGCGTCCTGACAACGACGGAGCTCTTCTCGATCCGTGAATCCCAGGAAGCGCAGCCTTACGTAAAGCTGATCTGGCTGGATGTCCTGTTGCATGCAAACGGTCAATTGGCTTCGAATCTTGATCCTGGCGGAACCTTCGAGCTTTCGCGCTGGCTTGAGATAGCCCGGGACTATCCACAGTACGCGCGCATATCCGCTGCCCTGATGAAACCGGCGAGGCTGCATGAGGTCACGGCAGCCGCTGGTTGTGAGATGTCGATGGTGTTCGACGTTGTTTCCGCTTATGACGCGATTGGCTGGCTCAAATGGACTGCTCGCCCATCGCGCCATGCCGACGAAAATACGTCGAAGAAGTCGTTCCTTGATCGACTGCGTATGCCATTCAGCAAGCCCTGAATTCGAAGAACTACGCCCAGACCTCGGCAAACAGTCGGGCGAAATTCCTGCCGATTATCTTCTCGATGCGACTGTCCGGATGCCCGCGTTTCGCCAGCAGGCCGGCGAGCAAGTCGATGCGATTCGCCGAGTTCAGGTCCGGCAGGAAGGTATAGACATCCGGCTCTTCGCCCGGAGCGGAAATCCCGCGCGCGCGACGATCTGCAATATCCTCGGCGTGCTTGCGCTTGAACTCCTTGTTGAAGGCGATCGGCGAGATGGTTCCGTCACTTCCTATGCCGACGTGATCTTCGCCGCAGACCTTGGTTGCATGCTCGATGTGAGCGATCAGATCGTCGGCCGTCGGCTGACCTTGCTCGCGCAGGAACGGCATCAGGTAGATGCCGGCGACGCCACCCTTGTCTGCAAGTTCGCGTAGTTCGGTGTCGGTCTTGTTGCGCGGCAGTGCTGCAAGTGCAGCGCAACCGGTATGCGTGATTGCAATCGGGCTGGCAGATCGTGCGATCGCTTCGCGTGTCGTTCGCTCACCGGCATGCGAGAGATCAACGAGAAGGCGCCGCTCATTCAGACGTTCGATCAAGCCATGCCCCAATTTGCTGAGGCCAGCATTGCCGGGTTCCAGGCAACCATCGCCAATCAGATTGCGACGGTTGTAGGTGAGCTGGAATACGCGGACGCCGAGATCGTCGAACATGCCGACACGATCGAGATCCTCGCCAATCGGCGTTGCATCCTGGAACCCATAGATCAGCCCTAGTCGGTTACTGCGCTTTGCCGTGTCGAGATCGGCGCTGTGGCGTACCTGCATCAATACGTCGGGATGGTTGGCAATTTGCGCATTCCAATAGGCGATGTTGCGGATTGTCTCGTCAGAATTATTGGCGTAGCTGCCAACGCCGCTTACGGTCACGTTGACGGCGGTCAGTCCGCTGCCACGAACATCGGCCAGGGCTTTTGCAGTCAATGCGGCATGCGGTTTCGCGTTGTATTCGCCGGGGCCACCGAGCGCGTCGATGACCGTGGCGCGTGAATAACCGGGCCAAGTGTCGTTGACCGCCGGACTGGCGATGGCGCCCTGTCGGGTCGGCAACCACAGCGGTGCGCTGGCGAGTGCGGCCATTCCGGTCAGGAATTGTCGGCGGTGCAAACTCATGATGATGTTTTCCTTGTGCGCGATTACGCAGGATCCGCTGGATTCATTCTTCGTCCACATGCGGCTTGTAGGCATCGACGAGCTTGCGTTGAACGGTTGCCGGCACCGGTTCGTAATGACTGAACTCGATTGTGTAGCGACCGCGTCCGCCGGTCATCGCCTTCAGTTCGGTTTGATAATCGGAGAGTTCGGCCAGCGGTATTTGCGCCTTGATCACAAGCTCGCCGCCGCGCATTGAATCGGTGCCATGGATGCGCGCGCGCTTTCCGGCGAGGCCGCCGGTGACATCACCGATGTTCGCTTCCGGTACGTTGACATCCATGTTGACCATTGGCTCAAGCAGCAATGGCTTGGCCTTGCCGACCGCATCGAGAAACGCTTTCTTGCCAGCTGCGACAAAGGCGACTTCCTTGGAATCAACGCTGTGGAACTTGCCGTCGGTGACGACAACACGTACATCCTGCATCTGGTAGCCGGCAACGGCGCCGCGTTCGAGCACGCTGCGCACGCCTTTTTCGATGGCCGGGATGAATTGCCCGGGAATCGCGCCACCCTTGATCTCGTCGTCGAATTCGAAACCGGCACCGCGTGGCAGCGGCTCCACGCGCAGGAACACTTCACCGAACTGGCCGGCGCCGCCGGTTTGCTTCTTGTGGCGATGATGGCCTTCGGCCTTGCCGGAAATCGTCTCGCGATAGGCAATGCTCGGCCGGTGCGAGGTGACCTCGACGCCGTAGCGCTCCTTCATGCGTTCGAGCATGAGCTTCAGGTGCAGATCGGAAAGGCCGCGCACGATGGTCTCATTGAGTTCCTTGTTGTGCTCGACGCGGAAACAGGGGTCCTCTTCGCCGAGGCGAGCCAGCGCAGTTGCCAGTTTCTGTTCCTGGCCCTTGTGCGCCGGTTCGATCGCGAGCCCGAACATCGGCTGCGGAAAATCCAGCGGCTTCAGATGGATGTGGTCCTCGTCGTGTGAATCGTGCAGGACTGCGTCGAAGTGAATGTCGTCAATCTTGGCCACCGCTGCGATATCACCGGCGATCGCTTCGTCGATTTCGATGTGATCCTTGCCATGTATGCGAAACAGGTGGCCGACCTTGAACGGCTTCCTGCCATCGTCGATGAACAGTTGCGTGTCCTTGCGCACGCTGCCCTGGAATATGCGGAAGATGCTGAGCTTGCCGACGAACGGATCGTTGGCGATCTTGAATACATCGGCGATGACATGCTCGTTCGCATCGGCGATGGCTGTAATCGGCTTGGCATCCTTGCCTTCGCCCTTGTAGAAAGGCGGCGGATTGCCTTCGAGCGGATTCGGCAACAGGCGCTTGATCAGGTCGAGCAGTTGGTTGACGCCAGCACCGGTGCGTGCCGAAACGTAGCAGATCGGGACCAGATGGCCCTCCCGCAGGCATTGCTCGAAGGCATCGTGCAATTCGCTGCCCTCGAGCGCCGTCTCGCCTTCATCGAGATAGCGGTTCATGACCTTCTCGTTGATCTCGACGACCTGATCGAGAATCTGCTGATGGGCTTCGGCGACCGAGGAGAAATCGGACTTGCCATCCGGCTTGAAAAAACAGTCGACGACGCTTGCACCGCCATCGGCTGGCAGGTTGATTGGCAAGCACTCCGAACCGAATTCCTCGCGCAAATTCGCGGTCAGTGCAGCGAGATCGCACTCGGTGTCGATACGGTTGACGATGAGCACGCGGGCCAGCCGACGCTGCCGCGCATAGTCCATCAGGCGTCGGGTGGAGTGTTCGATGCCATTGCTGGCATTGACGACGACAGCGCAGGTTTCAACGGCTGCCAGCGCGGACAGGGTAGGTCCGCGGAAATCGGAGTAGCCCGGGGTGTCGATCAAGTTGATATGACAATCGCCCTGATCGATCGAAGCGATCGTGGCCTGAATCGAGTGCCCGCGTTGCTTTTCCATCACATCGAAATCGGACACGGTGTTGCCTCTTTCAATCGTGCCTGCCGTCTGGATGGTGCCGCCGGCAAGCAGCAAGGCTTCAAGCAAGGTGGTTTTGCCGGCGCCGGCATGTCCTGCCAGAGCAATGTTGCGAATGGCTTCAGTCCCGTGCGACATGATCTATCTCCCGATGATGGGGTAGCGAGTGTCACTGCGATGCTGGCCTCAATCGAACAACCAGAGGGCAGGTCGGATCAAGTGGTAGAGGGAGAGCGTTGCGCGATCGATGATTTCGGTCAAGCGGCGCTGCGGCAGAGGTTCGACCAATCGGGGCCGGGAACAACCCGTCGAATGACTTTGGGAGCGGCTTCAGTCGCCCTGGAAAGCGGACCGCTTGATCAACCATGCCCTATGCCTCTGCGAGGATAGAGGGTCGATTTGCAACGTCGTGACCGGTGTTTCCGTTTCGTTCGATGCGAAATCTCGGCGACAATGGCGGATGCGAACCAGCACCGGGAACGAGGCGTTTTCAGCATCGCGAATCGTGTTCGTACACGGTGCCGGCGGGGGCGGCTGGGAGTGGGATATCTGGACGCGCGTGTTCGCTGCACGTGGTCTGCAATCGGTTGCGCCGGATCTCGTACCGAGCGAGTCTGGACTCGCGGCAACCACGTTCGATGACTACCTCCGCCAGGTTCTCGCCTGGTGCCAATCTTCGCAAGCGCACGCGCCTGAGCGAACCGTCCTGATCGGCGCAAGTCTTGGCGGCTTGCTCGCCTTGTCGGTCGCTGCGCAAATCGACGCAGCCGCTTTGTTGCTGATCAATCCGATGCCGCCTGATGGCATTGGCGACAGGCAGGCGAGCGCGTACCCGCCGATCATTCCGTGGGGCAGCAAACGCTCGATCGGTGGCACGCGGCGAGCCATGCCGGATGCCGATGGTGCGTCCCGCTTGATTGCGTGGAGGCGTTGGCGCGACGAATCGGGACTTGCCCTGACCGAGGCCAGCAGAGGGGTCGAATTGGAGATGCCGACCTGTCCGATACTGGTGATGGCCAGTGATGGCGATGATCAGATCCCAGCGGCAACAAGTCGCATCCTGGCAGCACGCTGCGCTGCCGACTTCATCAATCTGCCAAATAGCAGTCACGTTGGCCCCTTGCTCGGAACGCGGGCCGCACGCGTGGCCGGTCTGGCGGCGGACTGGCTGGCGGGCTTGAACAGCGTCGAAGGCTGGTTTGCGGCGAATCCTTAACGAGGGTTTAGCGTCGTCTGCGTATGCTGCGCGGTCATCTTGTTCTGCCGAGCCCGCTTCCCGAATGTCGAACCCAGCCGCCGCGCCGCCAACGGCAACCCCGCTAGACGAAAGCGGGACGGCGCTTCTCCGCAGCACCTACGCGGGAAACCTGGCTCGACGCGATCAGTTGTGGCGGCGAGAGCCGTTCCAGCGTCGCTGGGCTCACGCGCTGATCGCCGTCGCCATAATAACGAACCTGCTCTGGATCATCGGTCTTGACCGTGTCATGGCGCCGCTGACCGACATGGCGCCAGATCGGGGGCCAATCGTGGTCAACATCATTTTCGCGCCGGAGATTTTCGAAATCCCGCCCGAGCCAGAGCCTGACCAGGTCGAGTTCCGCAAGCGGCCGTCCGTAGTGCAGATCAGACCGCCAGAAACGACCTTGACTCCTCCGCCGATGACGTCAGAAACGAGCTCACAAACCCAGGCCCGCATTGGCTCGGCCGGCGAGCCCGCACTCAACCTGTTCAAAGCGGATGGTTCGTTGCGTATGCCGAAGGCGGAGATCCGCATCGGCCCGAAGCAGATCGACAATCCGCAGGAAGCAGCCAAGGCACGATGGGCCGAAATCCAGAGTCGCGGCGAAAATCCCCTCGATTGCAAAAAGACCCGCTTTGCCAATGCGTTTCGTCGCGACGAGTCAGTGGGCGACAAGGTGTCGCGCAAGTACCTGGCTTGGGTCGGTCTCGCTGATCGGGCCGGGATTGCCGAACGTTCGGCGGAAAAGCAACGCCGTGCGGATGACGGCTGCGATCCTGCCGACTGATCGTCAGTCTTAAAGCAGCCGCATCAGCTCAGGCAGCAATGGCAGCTTGCGGATCCGAACGGTGGTCGTCGAAAAGATTGCATTGGCCAGGGCAGGGGCAACGCTGGCAATGCCCATTTCACCGCCACCCACCGGATCGCGGGTCGATTCGACGATCTGCACTTCGACGGATTTCGGTGCGTCAGCCATCGTTAGCAGGCGGTAATCGGGGAAATTCTTCTGTTGCACCTGGCCATCGCGGACGGTGATGGCGAGATTCAGCGCGGTCGAGATGCCATCGATCGTGCCGCCCATGATCTGCGCTTCGAGCCCAAGCGGATTGATCACGCGGCCAACGTCAACGACACAGACAGCACGATGGATCTTCAGCTTGTCTCCCTCCATCGAGGTCTCGAAGGCGTGCGCGCTGTAGCCGCCAAAGGTGAAGTGACAGGCGATGCCGACGCCGCGACCGTTGCTGCGCTTTTCCTTCCAGCGGATAGTCTCCGCACAGAGCTTGAGCACGTTGGCCATTCGGCCGGTGTCGAAAACCGGGCCGCCATGCCCGCCATACGGAATTTCGCGCGGCTCGCCGAGCATTTCCAGTCGCAGATCCACCGCATCTCGGCGCACTTCGAAGGCGATCTCGTCAATAAAGCTCTGCACGGCGAACGCATGGAAGGTATGCAGCGGTGCGCGCCACCAACCGCGCGGCATGCCCGAGTCAAGCGGGTAGAAGGTTTTTTCGAGATCGTCGATCAGGCCGGCCGGAAAATCGTCGGGCTCAAGCGTGCCCTTCCAGAGCGGGTCGGACTCCATGCCAGGGCTGCGCCAGGTGCGCGATGTGGCTGCGCAGCGGTGCGACCATCCGGCCACCCGGTTTTTCCGATCCAGCGTCGCGGCCATCGCATGCACGCCGAACGGCCGATAGAAATCGTGGGCGAGATCATCCTCGCGCAGCCACATCAACTTGATCGGCTTGTCGGCCTTTTGCGCGATGAGTACGGCCTCGGCGACGAAATCGTTCTGCAGGCGCCGGCCGAAACCGCCGCCCGAGCGTGGCAGGCGGATTTCGATATCTTTTCGCGCCAGGCCGGTCAGTTTGCTGATGATCCGCGACGCGCCGTCCGGATTCTGCATCGAGGCAATCAGCAAGGCACCATCCTTGCGAATTTCGATCAGAGCGCCAGGGGGCTCCATCGTCGCGTGGGCCAGAAACGGAACTTGGTAGCGTGCGTTGAGCGAGTGTCGGGCATGTTTTCGCGAGGCCTCCAGATCGCCATCCTTGCGAACTTCAATGCCATCGTTTGCGGCGTCGAGCAGGGCGTTCGCGCGGGCGGAAAGTGCTCGCGTGGACTCCTTCGCCCACGGCCCCTGCTTCCACACTGGCTTGAGCGCGGTACGCCCTTGTATCGCGGCCCAGGTGTTGTCGGCGAGCACCGCGATTCCTGTGGCAAGCGGGCCGTCGAACTCCTGGTCGGACTTCGGACCCTCGATGATGACAATGTCGCGCACACCCGGAATGTTGCGTGCCTCGCTGTCGTCAACGCTTTCCAGACTGCCATCAAGATACGGGCAGCGCAGCATGATCGCGACCAGCGAACCGCTCAGATATTCGTCGATACCGTAACGGTTCTGGCCGGTGACGATGCTGCGCCCATCCGTGGTTCGCGTGGGTTTGCCGATTAGTTTGAAAGTGTCGGGGTTGCGCGTTGGAACTGCCTTTTTTGGCAATTCGCGTGCCGCCGCCGTGCGTGCCAACGCGCCATAACTGAGCTTGCGGCCGTCCGGGTTGATGACGTGGCCGGATTCGGTGGTCAGGCTATTCGCTTTCACGGACCAAGCATCAGCCGCCGCTTGCACGAGCAACCAGCGGGCCGCGGCTCCGGCTTCACGCAAATCCTTCCACGCGGTCGGAATGCTCGTGCTGCCGCCGGCGAACTGGCTGCCGTAGCGGTTTCCCGGTTTGCCATTGACCTCTTCGTAGCCGTAGGCCAACTGAATGACGCGCACTTTCGACCAGTCGACATCGAGTTCTTCGGCGATCAGCATCGGCAGCGAAGTGATCACGCCCTGGCCGATTTCGCAGCCACGCGCGCCAATGACAATGCTATTGTCGCGTTCGATCATGACAAAAGCGGTCAGGCGTACGAGATCATCGCCGAGCAGATCGGGCGGCACCGTTTCCGCGTTCGCATCGAGCCGAAAACCGACCAGCAGCGCTCCACTGGCGGTCAGTCCGAACTGCAGGAAGCGGCGACGACTCTGCGAGATGTCACCGTTCACGAAGATTTTCCTTCGCTCAAGCTTGCGGCACGCAGGATAGCGCTGCGGATGCGCGGATAGGTGCCGCAGCGACACAGGTTGGTAATGCTGGCGATATCCTTGTCCGAGGGCGTGCTCTTGCGCGAAAGCAGATCGACGGCAGCCATGATCTGACCCGCCTGGCAGTACCCGCATTGGGCCACGTCGTACTCGATCCAGGCTTGTTGCACCGGATGCAGTTTGTCGCCTTCAAGTCCTTCGATCGTCGTGACGGCCTTTCCGGACAAGGTTTGCACAGGCGTCAGACAGGAGCGCGCGGCCTTGCCGTCGACCAGCACCGTGCAGGCACCACAAGCACCGATGCCGCAGCCATATTTGGTGCCGGTCAGGCGCAGCACATCGCGCAGATACCAGAGCAGCGGCATCGCCGGATCCCCATCCGGGAAGTACGGCTTGCCGTTGATCTGGAATTGCAGGTCTTCCGGAGGCGCAGGAACTGCCGGTTTACTGGCGACGAGCGCGACTTTTTCTTCATTCTGCATGGATGCTCCACGAATCCATTGCGGCAGATCTTTGCCGCGGCCAATCGATTGTCGCATTGCGACAGAAGCCTGCACAGGCGGGCAGCTCGCGATGGACTAAGCGCACGCCGCTCGCACCGCCTCTGGCAGTGGCACGGATTTGCCGGTTCCCGGGTTGATCCAGACCATGACCACGCTTGCGTCGCTGTAGAGACGTTCGCCATCCGCCGAGATGATGCGGTGGGCAAGGGTCAGGGAGCTGTTGCCGATCTTTTCGCTGCGGACTTCGACGACGAGTTCGCGAGGCCATTCGATCTGATCGCGAAAATTGATCTGACTGGCGGCGAGAACCGGGGTGAATTCATCGGTCTTCCATTCGCCTTCAATGCCGGCCAGCCAGACCAGTCTCGCTTCTTCGAGATAGGTCAGGAAGTTCGAATTGTTGACGTGGTTGTACGCGTCGAGGTCACGCCAGCGCACCGTGATCGGTACGCGCGCAAGCAGGCGCGGGTTTGATTCATTCATGCAACTTTCCTTTTTCTCTTAATGTTGCCAAGCGCCGCAGCAAGGAAGCGACCGGTATGCGAAGCCTTGACCTTGACGATCTGTTCGGGCGTTCCGATGGCGAGAACCTTGCCGCCACCGCCACCGCCCTCGGGGCCGAGATCGATGACCCAATCGGCGGTCTTGATCACATCAAGATTGTGTTCGATGACGACGACGGTATTGCCATCATCGGCAAGGCGATGGAGTACTTTCAACAACTGCTCGATGTCATGGAAATGCAGGCCGGTGGTCGGTTCATCGAGGATATACAGGGTGCGTCCGGTGTCGCGTTTGCTCAGTTCACGCGAGAGCTTGACGCGCTGCGCCTCGCCGCCCGACAGCGTTGTCGCACTCTGGCCGAGCTTGATATAGCCGAGACCGACATCCATCAGTGTGTCGAGCTTGCGGGCAAGGACGGGAACCGGCTGGAACAATGACTGCGCATCCTCTACGGTCATGTCGAGCACGTCGGAAATGGTATGGCCCTTGTAGGTGATTTCGAGGGTCTCGCGGTTGTAGCGCTTGCCATGACAGACATCGCAGGTGACATACACATCGGGTAGGAAGTGCATCTCGACCTTGATCAGACCGTCACCCTGGCAGGCTTCGCAGCGACCGCCCTTGACGTTGAAGCTGAATCGCCCCGGGCCGTAGCCGCGCGCACGCGACTCGGGGATCTGCGCGAACAGATCGCGCAGCGGCGTGAACAGCCCCGTGTAGGTCGCTGGATTCGAACGTGGCGTGCGCCCGATTGGCGACTGGTTGATCTCGACCACCTTGTCGAAAAGGCCCAGCCCTTCGATGGCCTTGAACGGAGCAGGCTTTTCGCTGGCGCCATTCAACTCGACCGCAGTCTGCCGATACAAGGTGTCGTTGATCAGGGTCGATTTTCCCGACCCCGAAACACCGGTCACGCAAGTCATCAGGCCGGCCGGAATTTCGACATCGACGTTCTTGAGGTTGTTGCCGCTGGCGCCGACGATGCGCAGCACGCGTTCAGGGTCGACAACGCGTCGCTGCTTCGGCACGGCGATGCCGCGCTTTCCCGATAGATACTGACCGGTCAGCGATTCATGCGCCTTGAGAATGTCCTTGAGCTTGCCTTCGGCGACGATACGACCGCCATGCACGCCGGCACCGGGGCCGATGTCGACGATATGGTCGGCGGCACGGATCGCATCCTCGTCGTGCTCGACCACGATCACGGTGTTGCCGAGATCGCGCAGGCGCACGAGGGTGCCGAGCAGTCGCTCGTTGTCGCGCTGGTGCAGGCCGATCGAGGGCTCATCAAGCACGTACATGACGCCGACCAGTCCGGCGCCGATCTGGCTCGCCAGACGGATGCGCTGGGCTTCGCCGCCCGACAGTGAATCGGCCTGTCGATCAAGGGTCAAATAATTGAGTCCAACGTCGACGAGGAAGTTGAGGCGCTCGCGGATCTCCTTGACGATCTTGGTCGCGATCTCGCCGCGCCAGCCGGGCAAGCTCAGATTCTCGAAGTGCTCAAGCGACTGGTCGATCGGCAACGCGGTGACCGATGGCAGGTTTGCGTCGGCGACAAAGACATGGCGCGCCGAGCGATTCAGGCGCTCGCCTTCGCATTCGGGGCAGGCGCGCGGACTGATGAACTTCGCGATCTCCTCGCGCACGGCCGGCGATTCAGTGTCCTTGTAGCGTCGCTCGAGGTTCGGAATGATGCCCTCGAACTTGTGCTTGCGGGTGACCTTGCCGCCGTTCTCCATGACATAGTTGAACGCGATCTGCTCGCGGCCCGAGCCGTACAGCACGCGCTCGCGCATCTTTGCCGGCAATTGATTCCACGGTGTATCGACATCGAAGCCGTAGTGCTTGGCCAGCGACAAGATCATCTGAAAGTAATACATGTTGCGCCGATCCCAGCCGCGCACGGCACCGGCCGAAAGGCCGCGATCTGCGTGCACGACGACGCGCTCGGGATCGAAGAACTGGGTGATGCCGAGGCCATCGCACGATGGACATGCGCCGACCGGCGAGTTGAACGAGAACAATCGCGGTTCGAGTTCGGTCAGCGCGTAGTCGCAGACGGGGCATGAGTAGCGGGAAGAGAAAGTCGTCACCGCTGCCTTGTCGTCATCCATGTCGACGAGCAGGGCGATACCGTCACCAAGGCGCAAGGCGGTCTCGAACGATTCGGCCAATCGCTGCTTGATATCAGGCTTGGCGCGGAAGCGATCAATGACCGCTTCAATTGTGTGCTTCTGACGCAGCGCAAGCGTCGGCACCTCATCGAGCTCGTAGGCAACGCCGTTGACACGCACACGAATAAAGCCTTGTGCACGCAACTGCTCGAACACTTGCACATGTTCGCCCTTGCGCTCGCGCACGACCGGCGCGAGCAGCATGTAGCGCTTTTTCGGATCGAGGGCGAGCGCCGCGTCAACCATCTGGCTGACGGTCTGAGCTTCGAGCGCTTCTCCATGATCGGGGCAGCGCGGCGAGCCGACCCGCGCATAGAGCAGGCGCAGGTAATCGTAGACCTCGGTGATCGTGCCGACGGTCGAACGCGGATTGTGCGAGGTCGATTTCTGTTCGATCGAGATCGCCGGTGACAGTCCCTCGATATGATCGACATCGGGCTTTTCCATGACCGAGAGAAACTGTCGCGCATAGGCCGACAGCGACTCGACGTAGCGACGCTGGCCTTCGGCATAGATCGTGTCGAAAGCCAGCGAGGATTTGCCCGATCCGGACAGCCCCGTGATCACGATCAGGCTGTCGCGCGGCAGGTCAATATCGATGTTCTTGAGGTTGTGCGTGCGTGCACCGCGAATGCGGATCGTGTCCATGGGCAGGATCAGGCTCGAAACAAGGGAAAGCGGAACCGGCCACTATAGCGCCTCGCCGCGAGCTATCGAGGTGGTGGCGAGGCAAAGGAGTTCAAGGTCAATCGAGCACATCCCGGGTGCGCGCGACGATCCTGATTTCGTTCAGGAATCTGCCTTGCAGGGCGAACGCTTGACGCATCACGGGCAACCCGCAATGCTCGTTCACGGCACCGTTCGCTGAACTGCGGCGGATGCAGACCCTCCTCTCTGCAGGATTCCCGGGCAGTCATGCGCAAAGTCTGTTTTCTCGCCGCAGCAATTTTCGCGGCATTGCCTCCAGGTCGACTGGTCCGGGCGGCCTCGATAATCGTGCCTTCGGGAGTGCAGGTTCCGCTCGGCTACCGCCCAATCGCCGACTACGGCTCGTGGCGGTTGTTTGAAGGTGATGCGGGCAACTTGCCGGAGAAATCCCGGCTGCTTCGCGATAGTCACCTGCTCAAGTTCGATCGATTGACGATCGATACGCGATCGTCGGTGATGGCCGCGCCAGCCGGCTTCGCGCTGAAATCTCCGGATGGCGCAGCCTTGCAGATCGTCCAGTTCGTCGGTCCGATCAAGGATGCGTGGCTCGATAAGGTGCGAGCGGCGGGAGCCTTGCCGATCCAGAGCATCGACAGTCATGGCTATCTGGTCTGGGCCGATGCGGCGGCGCGAGCGAAGCTCGATGCAATGGTCGAGGCGGCTCAGATTCTGCAGTTCAGCACACCGTTGCCGGGTTTCATCAAGCTCGGCGATGCGCTGTTCGATCGCCTGCAGCACGGTGCTGCCGCTGGCCGAAAAATATCGATTGTCGTGCAACGCTATCGTCACGATGGCGATGCTGGTCGCGAGCGCTTTTCGGCGTTGGAGCTCAAGCCGATTGATGACTGGACGCCGCAATTGGCCTACGAGATCGCACGCTTTGAAGTGAGCACCGACCAGATTCGCGCGCTCATTGATTTGCCCGACGTGTTCTGGGTCGGCGAGTACATCGCGCCGACCCTGAACGATGAGGTGCAGACGCAGATCCTGCGCGGCGATTTCAATGCAGATCAGTCAGGGCCTCAGCAGCCGGGCTATCTGGCGTGGTTGCAATCGCTGGGCTTCCCGGATGATCCGGATGGCTATCCGATACTCGACATCACCGATTCGGGAATCGGCGATCGCACGATCCAGACCGGCGATCCGACCCTGCATCGCTTCGGTGAGAGTGCGGCTGCTACGCGCATGGTCTACAACCAGAATTGCACGATCGCCAATGGCGATGTCGACGGTCACGGCCACATCAACGCCAATATCGCGCTCGGCTACGACGTGCGCGAGAACGCACTTACGCCCGGTGCGCGCTTTCCGGGCGAATACCAGCGCGGCCTTGGCATCAATCCGTTTGGACGTCTCGGTGGAACGCGCATATTTGCGCCGAATTTCGATCAGACGGCGTGCGGCGGCACCGATTCCGGTGTCATCGCGGCGAGCTATGCCGCCGGCGCGCGAATTTCCTCCAACTCCTGGGGCTGCGCTTCATGTGCCGGGCAATACAACGTCGCGTCGCAGGCTTACGATCTCGGCACTCGAGATGCCGATCCGGCTGCTGCCGGCAATCAGGAACTGATCACGATCTTCTCGGCCGGCAATTCCGGACCGAGCGCGCAGAGCATCGGCTCGCCGGGCAATGGCAAGAACATGATCACGATCGGCGCGTCGGAAAATCCACGGCCTGCCGATGAGAACGGCCCATGGAGCGATGGCTGCGCGATTGACGGCAGCGGTGCCGACAATGCGATGGATGTGATCTTCTTTTCCTCGCGCGGCCCGGCTGTTGGTGGCCGGGTGAAACCGGATCTGGTCGCGCCGGGAACCCATGTCACCGGCACCCAGGCGACACCCGGCACCGGTGGCGGCATCTGTGATGCACAACGACCACTCGGCAACTTCACCTTTTCCGCCTCGTCCGGAACCAGCCATGCGGCACCGGCGGTTTCCGGGGTCGCTTCGTTGTCGTGGTGGTGGATCGCGAACGGTCAGGGCAGTCTTGAGTTCGATGAGGGCGCATCCTCGATCCCTTCACCGGCCTTGATGAAGGCCTGGCTGATCGCGCATCCGACCTATCTGACCGGCAGCAATGCCAATGACAACCTGCCCAGCAACGTGCAGGGATTCGGCATGCCGAATCTTGGCGACATGTTCGGCGATACGCCAACGTTGCTGATCAACCAGAACCATCTGCTCGGCGATTCCGGCCAGGTCTGGACGACCCAGCTGCAGCGCGTCGATCCGGGCAAACCGTTGCGCATCGTCCTGGCGTGGACGGACGCGCCCGGCGCGGTTGGCACCAGCCCGCAGGTCAACGATCTCGATCTGGTTCTCGAAAGCGCCAACAGCCTCTGGCATGGCAATCATTTCGAAGGTGCCTGGAGCATGCCCGGAGGCGAACCCGATGCCGCCAACAACGTCGAGGCGATCTACCTTCCACCGGGTCCGACCGAGGCGCTGACGGTCAGCGTGCGCGCCTTCAACATCGCCGGCGACGGAGTGCCGGGAAATGCCGACGGCACGGATCAGGATTTCGCCATGGTCTGCAGCAATTGCGCGAAGCAGCCGTCCTTCGGTTTTAACGTTGCGCCTGCGGCGGTAAGCATCTGCACGGTGACGACACCTGCGCTGGAATTTATCCTCGCCACGCAATCGATCCTGGGCTTCAATACGCCCGCGACCCTCTCGGTCTCTGGTAATCCTGCTGGAACGACGACGCTGGTCTCGGCGAATCCGCTTGCCGTGCCGGGCAGCGGCACATTGACCATCGGCAACCTGTCGGCTGCTGCGGCGGGCAGCTATTCGATTGCAATAGACGCACAGGCCGGAGCGATTTCACGTTCGCGCCATGCGCAGTTGCGATTGGCTGCCGCGACGCCACCGGCGCCGACCCTGGTCTTGCCGACCGACAACGCAGGTAACGTCAGCCGTCACCCGTTGTTGAATTGGAGCGCTATTGCGGGTGCCGCTGAATATCGCATCGAACTCGCCCGCGATGCGGCCTTCAACGACGTCGTCTACACAACAATTACTGCGGCGACCACGCACACCGTCACGACCGAACTCGACTACGCCACGCGCTATTACTGGAGGGTTCGCGCCACGAACCCGTGCGGCAACAGTCCGACGGCGCCATCGTTTTCATTCACGACAACGCCACCGCCTGGAGAGTGCCCGTTCGGCACGCTGCCGACAGCGATCCATCACAGCGATTTCGAGAGCGGCACCGGCGCATGGACGCACTCGGGTGATCACGACACCTGGGCCATTTCGAGCGCGCGTGCGCACGGGTCCGGTTTTTCAATGCTTGCCCAGGATGTCGCCTACGATTCCGATCAGCGCCTCGTTTCGCCAGCCATTGCCTTGCCCACGAATGCCTCGCCGCTGACCCTGCAGTTCTGGAGTCACCAGACCATCGAGGATCGCATTGGCGGTTGCTACGACGGCGCACTATTGGAAATATCCAGCAACGGCGGCGCGAACTGGAATCAGGTTCAGGGATCGAAGCTGCTGATCGGTCCGTATCAGGGACCGATCAGTCGTTCGTTCAACAATCCCGCACGCGGCAAGCAGGCCTGGTGCGGCGATCCGCAGGACTGGTCTCGTTTTATCGTTGACCTTGACAGTCATTCCGGCGAAACCGTGCAATTCCGCTTCCGCATGGCGACCGATGCCTCGACCGGGCGTGTCCCGGATGGGTTTTATCTTGATGACGTCGCCGTACAGATCTGTGCCAAACCATTGGACACGATTTTTTCAGATGGCTTCGATTTGAATCCGGCCCGATGACGCGGCTGTTTCCCTAAGAGAATGCGTAGGGATCCGCAATCTGCAACTTGTGGAGAATCTTCCGCTCCAGTGCTTCCATGCGCTCAGCCTCGGCATCGATCTCATGATCGAACCCGAGCAGGTGAAGAGTGCCGTGGACGGTCATGTGCGCGTAATGGTGGCGCAGTGGTTTTCCCTGTTCGCGAGCTTCGCGCGCCACGATCGGGGCACAGATGGCAAGGTCGCCGAGCAGGGGAAGTTTGACGCCAGCGGGTAGTTCGGCAGGAAACGAGAGCACGTTTGTGGGGTAATCGCGGTCGCGGTATTGCTGATTGAGAGAGCGGCCTTCTTCGGCATCGACAATGCGCAGTGAAATTTCACAGGCCTTTCGATGACGCAGCTCATCAAGGGCGGCATTGATCCATGTTTCGAAACTTGATCGATGCGGAATGCCGTGAGGCGAAAGTCCGCTGGATCGGGACATGTGCAATTGCAACGGCATGCCGGGTCTCAGCGCTCGAAATCACTGACGAAGACAGCTGCTTCGCAACCACTGGGATGGAAGCTCACCGTGTTGTTGCCCGATTGCGGTACCGCGATGCTGCCGCCCACCCGATTGAAGTCGATGTCGGCCGGATTCGACAGACCGTCAACGATTGAAATTGCGCTGGAAACCAGTGTGAATGGGGGGTCGAATCGGCGCAGACAGCCTGCGGACGAGCAACCGCTCCAGGCCGCGACGACGAGGGCTCCTCGGCAATCTAGCGCGATTCCATCGATATTGTTCAACGAGGTATTGATCAGTGGAACGGGGTTCGCGCCAGGGGTCAGATCGAGGCTGAGGATCTTTGCGTTGCTGCCCCAGGTGGCAATCAGGATCCTGTTGCCCGCGCGATCGTAGATCAGGCCATTTGGTGTCGAGCTACCGGTCGATACGGCCACTCCCGCGACCGGTGCGGAGGGGTTCGTGACGTCAATCGAGCGAATGGACTTCTGGCTGAAGTCGCTGATGTAGAGAGTGTCGACGCCATTCGACGTGATTCCATTGAGAAAACCAGCGCCGCTCACGGGGAAATTCGTCACCGCTGCCGCCGTATCGATGTCATAGCCTTTGACGCGGCCGGAATCGAGAACGAACAAGGTGCCAGCGAGCAACTCGATTCCATAAGGCGAGGTTGGTGCGGACGAAAACAAGCTCAATGAACCGTTGTCGGCACGAGCGACGATCGTGCCGTTGCTGGTATTGCTGATCAGCGTGCGATTGAGCCTTGCGTGGAATTCAATGCTCTCGGGGCCGCTCAGGGTTTGCGCGAATCCGGGCGTCGCCACGAGCACAACCATGCTGAGAATCCAGTTCAGGATTCTCATTGCAGCTTTGCTGCTTTCGCGGCTTCCTGCTCGTCTTCGCGCGACTCGTAGGCACGCACGATGCGCTGAACAAGCGGATGGCGCACGACATCCTTCGAGTTGAAGAACGTGAAGCTGATGCCTTCGACGTCGCGCAGTACATCAGTGGCATCGCGCAAGCCGGAGCGGATCTGTCGCGGCAGGTCGGTCTGGGTGACATCGCCGGTGATCACGGCTATCGAACCAAAGCCGATGCGAGTCAGGAACATCTTCATTTGTTCGACCGTCGTGTTCTGCGCTTCGTCGAGAATGACAAACGAGTCGTTGAGGGTGCGACCGCGCATGTAGGCGAGCGGGGCAATCTCGATGACATTGCGCTCGACCAGTTTGGTCACCCGTTCGATACCTAGCATTTCGTACAGCGCGTCATACAAGGGGCGCAGATACGGATCGACTTTCTGGGTCAGATCGCCGGGCAGGAAACCCAGTTTCTCGCCGGCCTCGACCGCCGGACGCACGAGGATCAGGCGTTGTGCGCGGTTGTCGTTGAGCGCGTCGACGGCCATCGCGACGGCCAGATAGGTCTTGCCGGTGCCGGCCGGGCCGATGCCGAAATTGATGTCGTGGGTGGCGATGGCATGCAGGTAGCGCGCCTGGTTCGGGCCGCGCCCCTTGACCATGCCGCGCTTGACCTTGATCGCGACTTCCTGGACGCCTTCGGCGGCCTCGGCGGCAATTGCCTCGATACCCGATTCCTGCAGGTGCAGGTTGATCTGCGCTGCATTCAGGATTTCGGTTTCGGTCAGAGCGTAGAGATCGCGCAGGACGCGGCTTGCGAGTTGTGCGGGGCGCTCGTCACCGAGCACACGGAAAACATTGCCGCGATTGGCGATCTCGACGCCAAGGCGCAATTCGATCTGGCGCAAATGTTCGTCGAGGGGCCCGACCAGATTCGACAGGCGTTCGCCGTCATCAGGTTCGAGAGTGAAGTCGTTGCGGATTGGGTCGGTCATAAGCGCGCGAGGGTAGCGCGGAGGCGCGCTCGAAGCCACCCCGAAAGTGGTCTGCCATGAAACTCCGCGCCATCGGAAGGCGGGTGACGACATGTCAGGCCCGCGATCGGCAGGGGCACGGGCCATGGGACTGGATTCGATGAGCTCGGGCGATCCGCTATGCTTGCGGGCCACGCGACTGGCCGATTCGCCTTCCAGTCGCAGAAAGGCAGTTGTCCATGAAAAGCGAACCACTCCGCGTACTGATCATCGAAGACAATGCGATATTGCGCGACAACATGGCTGCCATGTTCGAATCACGTGGCCATGTGGTCAACCTCGCTGGCGATGGAAGCACTGGGCTGATGCTCGCTCTGGAGTCGCGCCCAGATGTCGTTGTTCTTGATCTGTCGCTACCGGGACTGGATGGTTTACGTGTCTGCCAACAACTGCGGATGCGTGCCGAACGCCATGTGCCGATCCTGATGCTGACGGCACGAGACACCCTTGACGACAAGTTGCACGGATTCTCAGCCGGTGCGGATGATTATCTGACCAAGCCATTCGCGAGCGCCGAATTGTTTGCACGTTGCCTTGCGCTTTCGATGCGCCATCGCGCCGGAAATGATCATGTGTTGCAGATCGGCAGTCTGCGGATCAATCGCCGCGAACTGAACGCCGAGCGCGGCGGTCAGCCCTTGAGCCTGCAGCGAACAGGATTTCGAATTCTGCTCGAACTGGCCGAGGCATGGCCGCGTACGATTTCGCGCTCGGATCTGGTAACGCGACTTTGGGGCGATGACGCCCCGGAATCGGATCCTTTGCGTTCGCACATCTATCTGCTGCGGCAGGCGCTCGACAAACCCTTCGGGAGCGCGATGCTTGAGAGTGTGCATGGTGTCGGCTACCGCCTCGTGAGCGACGAATGAAATCCGTGTCGACAATGCGCCGACGACTGATGCTCGCGTTCGCGTCATTCACGCTGTTTGTTGCCCTGTCATTCAGCGCAATAGCAGTGCTTTTCCTGTACACGCTGGAGGACCGATTCTTCAGTGATGCCTTGCAACAGGAGGCGCAGCGGCAAGAAGCATCCCAGCGGCAGTTCGCACGCTGGACCTCGCCGCGTAGCGATTTCATGGCCATCCACGACGGTCCGGATTCGTTCCCTGACGACCTGCGAGAACGCTACCTGGCGGAGCCGGCGCGCTCGGAGTTCGCGGGCGAAAGCGGCAGGCACTATCACTTGTTGCGTCTGAGAACAGGCAAGTCGAACGAAGTTACCGCGTACCTTGTGGCCGAGGTCAAGCAGCAACTGGTCGTGCGTCGGATGCGTGGTGGTTTTCTGGAATTCCTGGGCTGGTCGGTCTCGTTGGTCGTCATGATCTCCCTGGCGCTGGCGTTCTGGCTGGCACGACGCACTTCGGCACCTTTGGCCGAACTCGCTCGACGGGTCGAAGCGATGCAGCCCGAGGATTCGCCGCTCGATGCCGGGAGGAAATACAACACTCTCGAGGTCGATGTCCTTGCACGAGGACTCGACGCGCTGACCTCACGGATCCATCACTTCGTCGAGCGTGAGCGCGAGTTCACGCGCGATGTCAGCCACGAGCTTCGAACACCCTTGGCTGTGATTCAAAGCGGATGCGAGCGCCTCGAGCAGGACGAGTCGTTGTCCGTTGCGGCATGCCGCCAGATCGGCTTCATCAAGCAGTCTTCCTGGCAGATGCAGCAATGCGTCACGACATTGTTGTCGCTCGCGCGCGAAGAGCATGTGCATGAAGAGATTCGGTCCATTGCCATCCTGCCTGTCATCGAGCAGGTAATCCTTGAGCAGGGCTTGCAACTGGAAGGCAAGCCGGTGGAAGTGATCGTGGCGGTAGACGCCGCCACGCGGATGCGTCTTTCACCAGCGATCCTGCACATCCTGCTCGGCAACCTTGTCGGCAATGCGTTTGTCCACACCGTGCGTGGACAGGTGCGCATTGACCTGGAAGACGGACGCTTGCGCATAACCAACTCGCAGGCACTTCAAGATCCGCAGATGGGTAGTCCATTCGAGCCGTATGCGAAGGGCGAAGCAAGCGCGGGGTTCGGTCTGGGCCTGGCCATCGTTCGACGCCTGTGTGATCGCTACGGTCTCGACTTGCGAATGGAGTCCGATCAAGCGGCCACGTGCGCGAGCCTGGGCCTTGAAGTGCGCGATCATCGCGTTTGATTTTTGATTCACATCACCTGTCTAGGCTGGGGCTTTCCCGAACCCTGGAGATAGATGATGAAGCAACGAATCTGGAAACGACTCGGAAAATCGGTTCTGGTCTTTATCGGCCTTGTGTCACTGCTGGTTGTGATGGGTTATTTCTACGCGCTCGGCTTCAAGTTGGACGAGTTGCCCGATGCCAATCCAAAGTCCGAGGCCGCAGATCTGGTCTTCTTGCACAATTCTGTGCCGACCTCACGTGGAAGGGTGCTTGCAGTCGTTACCAGCACCGGAACAAATCCGAATACAGGCAAGCGCACGGGGTATGAGCTGACCGAGTTGTCACGGGCCTACTATGTCTTCGTTGCGAACGGATATGAGGTTGATATCGCCAGTCCGCTTGGAGGCGAACCGCCGATGGTCCTTGACGACGGCCTGGTCGAAGCAGACTACGCCTTCCTCAACGATGCCATCGCGCAGCACAAGCTGGAGAACTCCCTGCCGTTGTCGACGGTGGATCCGGGCGGCTACGCAGCGGTCTATTTCGTGGGCGGAAAAGGCACGCTGTTCGACTTCCCTGACAATACCGACATCCAGAGAATTGTTCGCACGATCTACGACGAGGGTGGCGTCGTCAGCGCTGTGTGTCATGGGCCTGCCGCACTCCTCAATGTGACTCTCGAAGACGGCAGCCCGCTGGTCCAGGGCAAGCGCCTGACCGGGTTCACCAATGCCGAGGAGTTGTTCCTGATCAAGGAAGCAAGAAAGGTGTTTCCGTTCCTGTTGCAGGACGCCTTGTCGGGAAAGGCGGCGCAGTTTGTCGAAGGCGAGCTCTATCTGGACAACACCGTGGTCGACGGGCGACTGGTCACCGGACAGAACCCGTGGTCGACGTGGACAACGGCCGAGGCCGTCATCGCGGCCCTGGGTCATGTGCCTGTGCCTCGCGAGCGCAGCGGTGAGGAAATTGCCGTCGGCGTGTTGCAGCGTTATTACGTGGAAGGCATCGAATCAGCCCGACAGGCGCGGATTGAGGCGCCTGGGCTCGAGCGCCGCTTGATCCTCATGCATGCACTGGTGGCGAGCATGCAGGCGCGCTGGAGCGACGCATGGCAGCTGCAGCGCCTGGCTCGACCGTAAGAGCGAGCTATCGTCGGCCTGCGAAGCTATGCAGGATCGGGTCCGGCGGATGTGCAGGTCGATCGGTTTATCCAGATCGGATCGATGCGAAAGCGGAATTGCCTCGTCGTCACGGGGATCAACGTTAGACTGTGCCATCCGTTTTCGAACCAGATTATTCCATGGCAAATCAAGATGAATCCGCGACGGCAGACGAGCAAGGCCTGGCTGGACCCGTTCGCGCCTCGCGCGTCTCGTTCGAGAGCCTGCGCGAACGCACCGATGAACTGGAATTGCTCATTTCCGGAATCAGTCTGCTTGCCTTGGTCGCGTTGCCGTCGTGGTTGTTCGATCGCTGGGCCAGAATCGGCGTGCACCTTGAAGGTGGACTTCATGAGATCGCGTATGTCGCCTTTCCGCTGGCAATCGGACTCAGCTACACCCTTGCAGCGGCATTCCTGCTGCATCTCGTGGTGCGCGCCTATTGGGTGGGCTTGATTGGACTCAAGGCGGTCTTTCCAGGTGGTATCCGCTGGGAGGAACTGCGCAATCACGGGCCTCTGACGCGCGAGCACTATCAGCAGCGCATCGTTGATCTGGAGACTTCAATCAACGCAGTTGATCGTGTTGCCTCGATCATCTTCGCGATGATCAGTCTGATCACACTCTCGGTGATCTGGATTGGACTCCTTCTCGTCGGCCTGATTCTGCTCACCATGCTGGTTGGCTACGCGCTGGGGCTGCCCGAGTCCACGGTGCGCAGGGTCATCGAGGTTCTCTCCGCGACTCTCATCGTGGTGCCGTTGATCACAATCGTGCTGGATCGAGGCTCCGCCATCCTGCGTCGCGCCGATGCCTTGCCCGCGCCGTGGTTTCGACGCCTGGTTTTAGCCCTGCTGAAAATACAGGCGGTCTTGATACCGATACGCTTGATGATGCCCGTGCATCTGTCACTTGAATCCAATTTGCCGCGGAAGACATTTTCGCTGGCCTTCGGGCTGGTGATGGCGTCGACCGTCCTGGTTGGAATGATCCAACCGCGATTGGTTCGTGAGTTTGCGCCAACTGGCAACTACGCGTTCATGCCTGATGAGGATATCGATTCGGGAATGCGTTCGGCCAGCTATGAGAACCAGCGTGGTGCCGACGACCGTTTACTGTTTGTGCCGATGATCCCTTCCGATCTGGTTGCCGATTCGCGGCTGCGTTTGTTCTTGCCCTACATTCCTGATCGCGACAATGGCGCGATCCGCGAACGATGTCTGGATGCTGAGTCGCCAATGTCGCGACATGCCTGCCTGATCACGTTGTGGTCGGTTGCACTCGACGGCCAACCAATCGACGTGAAGGACTTTGTCGCCGCCGAGCGTCGTGAGCTTGGCATGCGCGGTTTGCAGGGTTATCTGTCGATGGACGCACTCGCACCCGGCAAACACGCGCTCGTCGTTACCTGGAACCCGTCTGCGGGCAAGGGCGAAAGCGCTGCGCAGCACAAATACCGGATTCCATTCTGGTTCGCGCCGCCTTATCAGCTCGATCTCGCGCCATCGATCGAAGGCACCTCTCCATCTACGCAATAAATTGCGCCTGGGCCATGCAGCTCAGGACGAACTTGGGTCTTGCCACCGCACGGGGCCGAACGGCCTCTCGTCAGGCCAGGAAATCCTCGGCTATACCGGCGTGTTGGCCTGCTATTTCAAGGGGCTTGCAATGCGGTCGAATCGCGGCCGCCAATTGTGCTTGATGTCGGCCGAGACCAGAATGTGTCCTGCGCGGCCGATGATCAACTCGCGTGGGACGAAGCCGATGTAGCGGGAGTCTTCGCTGTTGTCGCGGTTGTCACCCATCATGAAAAATTGATTTGCTGGCACGACAACCGGTCCGAAATTGCTCTTTCGATCGAGCACCGGCAGGAACTGCACAGAGCGGCGCCTGCCCTCGACATCTTCAATGGCGCGCGTTGCATTGACGAATCGTCCGAGTCCAATCGGCTCGCGCACTTCGGAAATGTCGGAGTATTCAGCCGCCTGGTGGTTGATGAAGAGACGGTTGTTGCGCAATTCAACGACATCCCCGGGCAGCGCGACGAGACGTTTAATCAGGCGCGTGCCGTCCTTCGGTGAGCTGAAGGTGACGATATCGCCGCGTGCCGGATCTCCGAGACGGGCGATCGAGAAATCAGTCAACGGTATCTTGAGATCGTAGGCAAGGCGATTGACCAGGACTACATCGCCTTCAAGGATCGTCGGGCGCATCGATCCGGTCGGTACCGGATTCCAGTCGGCGATTGCGGTGCGGAACAAGCCAAGACAAAGGATGAAGACGAGGACGCCGCGATTGTCCTTCAGCCATTTCTTCATCGAATCGACTCCTCATTCAGGTATTGAGGAACAAAGACTGCAGCGTCATGCGAAAAGTTTCCGATTGCGCGTGATCGAGCAATCGAGCGGAAGAAGTCAGGCAAGTGCGACGCGCCTCGCGGTTTTAGCGACGATCAATTTGATGTCAATCTGCTTGAGGTAGTCGCGCTCCTTCTCAAGATCGATACGCGTCAACGGGTGGCTCTCAAGCCAGCTCGATGGGAGCTCGAGAGTCATCTGGTTTTCATCGACGACAAGACGAAGTGGCGGAAGCGGTTCATCACTGCGGGCACGGTGAAGCAAAACAGCCAGGCGCAACAATGCCGTCAAGCGCTGGGTTTCCGGTTGCATCCGTGGTGGCAATCCGAGCAGGCCGTCAGCATCCGGTTTGCGTCGGTGCGAGCGCAGGATAGCCGCCATTTGTTGCTGCTCCTGACGACTGAAACCGGCAAGATCGGAATGGCCAACAATGTACGCGCCGTGGACTTGATGCTGACTGTGCGCAATCGCCAGGCCAATCTCGTGGATGTGTGCACACCAGCCAATCAATTCCTGCGCCGGTACGTCAAGAGGCCAGCCCGCATTTGCCTCGGAAAACAGAGTATTCGCCGTTTCGGCAACACGAGCTGCCTGGATCTGATCGACACCATAGCGATCACCCAAGGCGCCAATGCTGGTACTGCGGGGGTCGGTGTGCAGGGCGCGGCCGAGCATGTCGTAAAGCAGGCCCTCGCGCATCGCCGTATCGCAAACCTTCATCTGCTTGAGGTCGAAGGTCTGGAAGATGGTATCGAGAATCACCACGCCGCCGGCAATGAGATTGACCCGTTCGCTGTGTAGTCCGGGCAATTCGAGGCCATTGCTGCTGCCAGCGGCAATCAGCACATCACGAAGGTGGACCAAGGAGTCGGCGGTAATGCCCTGATCCGACCATCCATTGGCCTGGACGATGCTGTCGATGGCTTTCATGGTTCCCGATGAGCCAATTGCCTCGCTCCATCCGCGCTCGCGATAGTGCGCACCAAACTGTTGCAACTCGACCCCGATCTCGGCCTGCGCCTGCTTCCAGCGTCGCGGGGTGATCTTGCCGTCTTCGAAGAAGCGCAGGGTGCTGGCGATGCAGCCGACCTGCAGACTTTCACGCTCAAGCGCGTCGAAGCCACGGCCGATGATGAATTCGGTGCTGCCTCCGCCGATGTCGATGACGAGTCGCTTGTGCTCGCTCGATGGCAATCCGCGCGCTACGCCCTGGTAAATGAGGCGCGCTTCCTCTCGACCCGAAACCACTTCTATCGGATGCCCGAGTGCGGTTTCCGCCGGCAACAGGAAGGCCTGCGGATGGGCAAGCTGGCGCACGGCATTGGTGGCGACGGCGCGAACGTGGCCGGGCTGGAAGCCGGCCAGGCGCTGGCCGAAGCGAGAAAGGCAGCTGAAGGCGAGCTCACGGCGTTCGCGAGTCAGGCTCCCGTCTTTGCGCAGGCCTGCGGAAAGGCGAACACTTTCGCGCAAGCGATCAATCACGCGCAGCTCGCCGTGAGTGTAGCGGGCGACAACCAGATGAAAACTGTTCGAGCCGATATCGGCGGCAGCGATCAGATCGCCGTCACGTATTTCATCGGGAAGTTCGATCGGTTTCACGGGCAGATTTTTTCCAGCAGGTGAGATTGCGCCGAGTGAGGCGACTTGCCTTCGGCGGAAACGCGACGATAGCTGCCGTCCGATTCAAGTTGCCACGCTTGCATGTTGTCGGCGAGATAGTTCTGCAGGGACTCCTCGAAAACGCGCTTCGCCAGTTTGCGATCGAGAATCGGAAAGCAGGTTTCCACGCGGCGCAGCAGATTGCGGTCGAGCCAGTCCGCGCTCGAACAGAAAATTTCGGGCCTATCAAGGTTCTGAAACCAGTACACGCGACTGTGTTCGAGAAAGCGACCGACGATCGAACGCACGCGGATATTTTCCGATACGCCTGGAATGCCCGGGCGCAGCGTGCATGCGCCACGAACGATCAGGTCAATTTCGACGCCGGCGCAGGATGCCGCGTACAACCTCTTGATCACTGCCGGTTCGTTGAGAGCATTGATTTTGGCGATAATGCGTGCCTTTTTTCCGGCAAGTGCGTGTTCGGTTTCGCGCTCGATCTTGGCTATCAGCCCCTTGTGCAGTGTGAACGGCGAGTGCATCAGGTGCTTGAGTCGAATAATCGGACCGAGACCCGAGAGCTGCAGGAACAACAAATGAGCATCTTCGCCAATACCGGGGTGAGCCGTCATCAGACCGAAGTCGGTGTAGATCCTTGAAGTGACCTGATGGTAGTTTCCGGTTGACAAATGCACATAGCGACGCAGGCCATCGGCCTCCCGTCGCACGATGAGCAGCATCTTGGCGTGGGTCTTGAATCCGACGACGCCATAGACCACTTGCACGCCGGCTTCCTGCAGGCGATTGGCCAGGCGCAGGTTGGCTTCCTCATCGAAGCGTGCGCGCAACTCGACAACGACGGTGACGTCCTTGCCATGCCGGGCGGCTTCGATCAGATGGTCGACCAGTTGGGAATCGGTGCCGGCGCGATAGAGCGTCTGTTTAATGGCCAGCACACCGGGATCGAGACTGGCTTGCTTGACCAGTTCGCTGACCGTCGCAAACGAGTCGAACGGGTGGTGCAGCAGGATGTCACGCTCGCGGATTGCGGCGAACAGGCTGTCACCCTCGATGATCGGTGGACGAATCCGCTGCACGAAGGCTGGAAATTTCAGGTCGGGGCGATCGATCTGATCGTAGATCGCGATGCTTCGGCTGACGTTGACCGGGCCTTCGCACAGGTAGACATCCTGGTCGCTGAGCTCGAAATTCTGTTCAAGCAGATTGGTAATCGCGCGTGGACAGTTGGCCCCGACTTCAAGTCGAACGGCCTTGGCGTAGCCTCGTCCGCGTAGTTCGTCGCGCAAGGCCAGTGCAAGATTCTCGACCTCCTCCTCGTCGACGAACAGTTCGCTGTTGCGGGTAACGCGAAACTGGTAGGAGCCCTTGACCTGCATGCCGGGGAACAGCTCGTCCATGAATTCATGCAAAAGGTCGGAGAGGAACACGAACGCAGTGCAACCCTCGGAAATCTCGTCAGGCAAGCGGATGATGCGCGGCAGCGAGCGCGGCGCGCGCAGCAGGGCCATATGGCCCTCGCGGCCAAACGCATCCTTTCCGGAAAGCACGACGGCAAGGGTCAGGCTCTTGTTGAGAATGCGCGGAAACGGATGTGCCGGATCGAGACCCAAGGGCGACAGAACGGGCAGGGTTTCGTTGCGAAAGTAACCCTGCAGCCAGCGCTTCTGCTTGTTCGTCCAGACTTTGCGGACCAGGAATTGAATGCCTTCGCGCTTCAGCTCTGGAAGCAGGGTTCCATTCCAGAACGCGTATTGTTTTTTTACCAGGGTCAGTGTGCGTTCGCGGATCAGGGCGAGGATTTCGGTAATCGACATGGCGTCGGCACGCGGCTGACCCTCGCCAAACGCATGATGATGCTTGAGCACGGCAACCCGGACCTCGAAGAATTCATCGAGGTTGGTGCACGAAATGCACATGAAACGCAGACGCTCGAGCAGCGGGTTGCGTGGATCCTCGGCCTGGGCCATGACGCGCGAATTGAACTCGATCTGGGCCAGTTCGCGATTGAGGTAGAGCGCTGGATCATCAAACTCGGAAAGCAGTGTGTCTGGCTCAGTCGCCGGTGAATCGGAAACCGGTTCGATGGCGGCGGCGGGATCTTCGGTCGCGTCCTCAAGCTTCATCGAATTCACTCAGACTTCCTCCAGGTCATGTTCGGCCGGCAAGAGACGGTCAGCAGCAAAGATGCAGGTAAACGCGCTGCCCTTGCCGGTCTCGCTTTGAATATCAAGATGCGCATCGTGCAATTGCAAAACATGTTTGACGATGGACAGGCCAAGGCCGGTTCCACCGGTTTCCCGCGAACGGCTCGTCGAAACACGATAGAAGCGTTCTGTCAGGCGCGGAATATGCTCTGCCGCGATGCCATGTCCGCTGTCGATCACGCGAAGACGACCGCCTTGCTCATCGCTGGACCAGATGATGCGAATGATCCCGCCCACCGGCGTATAGCGTACTGCATTGCTGACCAGGTTCGAGAAGGCGCTATAGAGATCCCTTGGGGAGCCCTCCAGGTCATGCTCTCCTTCGATACTGACACTGATGCGGTGGCGGCCACAGCTCAGGCCTTCGGCATCGCGTTTCAGGTTCGAGACCAGCGCGCCGATGGCGACGCGCGACCTCGGCAGGGTCTCCTCGGAATCGAGTTTCGACAGAGTCAGCAAATCTTCGACGATCTGGGTCATGCGCCGTGACTGGTTGCGCAATTCACGGATGATCGATTCGTACTCGGGTATCTGCTCGGGCTCGATCAGATCGAGATAGCCATGGACGACGGTCAATGGCGTGCGCAATTCATGCGAAACATTGGCGACGAAATCGCGACGCATTTTTTCGAGACGCTGCAACTGGCTGACATCACGAGCAAGCAGCAGCACGTGTTCGCCTGCATAGGGAATAAAGCGCATGCAGAGCCTGACCGAGGAGTCGCCAGGCGCCATGAAATCGGGCAGCGGATCGGTCGCGCCGGCCGCGATCCATTCGGTTAGCTCCGGGGCGTTGATTGTCGCGCTGATCGAGCGCCCGATGTCAGCTGGATGGTCAAGTCGCAGCATGGTTCCGGCCGCCGTGTTGAACCAGCGGATGCGCTGATCAGGGTCCAAGGCAACAAGCGCATCAGGCAGTGCCATGGCTGCATTTCGAAAAGCACGCAGCATGCCGAAAAGCTGGGTTCGTCGACGCGAGCGCTGCCTGTTCACGCGCTTGCGGAAAACCGGTAGCCAGCACCTCGGACGGTCTGCACACGTTCCTCAAGGCCATGCGGAGTCAAGGTAATGCGCAAACGCCTGATATGCACATCGACCGTACGTTCTTCGACGTAGACGCCGCCGCCCCAGACATGATCAAGCAACTGGCTGCGCGAATAGACCCGTTCCGGATGGGTCATGAAAAAATGCAGCAAACGGTACTCGGTCGGACCAATCGGGATGATCTGGTCCCCGGCGAAAACTCGATGGGCAGCGCTATCAATGCGCAAGCCGGCAATCTCGACGACGCCTTCGTTGTCTTCGCCGTGGGTGCGCCGCATGACGGCGCGAATCCGCGCGACCATTTCGCGAGCCGAGAACGGTTTGACCACGTAGTCGTCGACGCCTGCATCGAGGCCATTGACCCGGTCGCTCTCTTCACCGCGGGCGGTCAGCATGATGATCGGGATGTCCCGGGTCAGCTCATCACGACGCAAACGCCGGGCGAGATCAATGCCGCTCATCCCGGGCAACATCCAGTCGAGCAGGATCAGATCGGGAATCCGGTCGGCAATCGCGGTTTGCGCGGCGCGCGCATCGGCAGCGTGGATTGCTTCCATGCCGGCCTTGCGCAATGCGAAGGCGACCATGTCACGGATGGCGGGCTCGTCTTCTACGATAAGTATTTGTTTTTGCACGGCTTCATCGGGTTGGAGACCGGGATGGGCCCCTTGTGACAGTCCTGAGATGTCGCGTGCTTGGTCAAGACCTTTCACGAGACCCTTCGATCTACCCTGGAACAACCACAACTTGCTGGATTCGTTTCGAAACGCTGCTTCAGAACCCCGGTCGCAACTTGCTTCAGAGCAACCCTATTTCAGCTTGGGAATGTTACGGCGGAATGACACGCTGTCACAGTCACGAACGCGGCATTCCAGAGCGCTTGACGGACCGGATGAAAGCCCGCCTTTCTCGTTGCCATCCCGGGTGTGCCGCTCACTCTTGCGCAGGCTGAGCACGATCGGTGTCATTGCCGTGATGCGCGCGTCGATACGTGCGCGCTGGTAGTAGCTGAGTTCATGCTTGCTTGAAAGTGCCTTGAGCTGGTTCAGTGCATCTTCGGCGTGGCCATTGAGAAAGGCCCATTCTGCGTAGGCTTCTGCCGCGCGCACCTTGTCTCCGCCAAGCTCGTTGGCACGGGCAAAGCTGCGCTGCAGATCAGGATCCTCGCTGAAACGACCGAGCAGAGGACGCAACAGATCCTGCGCGCGTCGCGCCGAAGGCTCATCTCCCTTGGCCAGCAATGCCTCGGTGAAGGCCAGGGCGACGGCGCGATTGCCAGGGAAATTCTTGCTCAGGCGTTCATATCGCTCAAACGCCTTGGCTTTCTGCCCAGCCTGGTCTTCGGCTTCGGCCATGCCAAGCTGAAATACCGGACTGGTCGGATTGGCCGCAGTCAGTTTCGCGAACTCCTGGACCGCATTTTCCGCCTGGCGCGCACGTATCAGGGCCAGGGCGTAACCGTAATGATTAGACTCGATATCCGCTTCCGGATTACGTTTCAATTCATCGCTGTAGTAACGCAGGATGTTGTTGGCTGAATCGGCATTGAGGGTGCGCGCCCGCTCGCGCATCAGTTTGAAATAACCGTTGTCGCGAGAATTCTCGACCGTTGTTTGCGTTGACGTCGCGGTTGGAAGCGAAAGGTTCAGCGGAACAGCACCCGTTGAGGTGGCGGCACCAGCGGTCGTGGTTGAGGCCAGCGAACGAGATCGGGTGATCGGATCGCGCAACTTGTCGAGCTGGATTGCACGCGCCTTGGCATCGGCGATGCGATTGACATCGACTGGATGGGTGCGCAGGAATTCGGGGACATCAATGCCATTCACGCGCATGACCCGCTGCATCGTGGCGAAGGTCTCAGCCATTGCCAGCGGTTCGTACCCGGCACGGGCGAGGCCCTGGATGCCAACACGGTCGGCCTCGATTTCATCGTAGCGGGTAAAATTTATCGCGCGTTGCTGGATCAGCGAAATGCCGCTCATCAACGCCGCCTGACTGGCATCGTCACTGCGACCAGCAGTAGCAACCATTGCGCCGAGCATGGCCAAGGCGATTGGAATCGTGCTCTTGCGCGAATCCTCGAAGGCACGCAACAGGTGCTGCTGGGTCACGTGGGCGATTTCGTGGGCGATCACCGCGGCCAGTTCGTCTTCCGTGGCCATCGCATTCATCAGCCCGATGTTGATGCCGACATAGCCACCTGGCGCGGCAAATGCGTTGATCTCGTTGCTGCGAACGACAAAGAACGTGAACTCGAGATCAGGGCGATCACTGAACGAAACCAGGCGGTAGCCCAGCGAATGCAGGTAGTCGCTGACCAGCGGGTCATCGAGAACGAGATTGTAGGAGCGCATTTCGTGCAGCATCGATGCGCCGTATTCCTTCATTTCCGTCGGCGACAGGACACTCGCCGCCGAGCTGCCGATGTCGGGCAGCCGCACGCCGTTTTCCTGCGCACCGGCGGCGCCGGCGATCAATGCCGTCACTACCATCGGTAGCCATTTCAGCTTGAGCATGTCGCTGCCACCCCGCGATCCTTGTCTGATTGCAAAATCGAGCACTGACGAGTCTAACCCGGCACTCCTTAAGATGACGTGATGGCAGGGAAGTTCAAGGAATCTCGGGGATTTGCCGGGACAGCGCCATTGAAACGAGCGATCACGCCCGCATCGAATGGGATCCTGCAACGGTTCAGAGGTTGATCAGATGGTTTCAGTCGAGATGTACACCACGGCGATCTGTCCGTACTGCGTTGCCGCCAAGAACCTGCTCAAGCAGAAAGGGTTCGAATACAGCGAGATGCGCATCGATATCGATCCGCTGCGCCGTGAAGAGATGCTCACGCGAACCGGCGGGCGGCGTTCGGTGCCACAAATCTTTGTAAATGGCATCCATGTCGGCGGATTTGACGATCTGGTTGCCGCCGACCGCAGTGGCAAGCTGGCTGAAATCGCGGCGAAGTCAGACGACTGACGACCAATTGCGGACGCCGACCTACTTCGCCAGGCGCACCAGACGCACTGATTCGCCATCCGCTGTCGATCCCGAAAGACGGTCGAGGCCGACCAGATCAAAGTCGGCAAGGATGCTGGCACCGTCGGTCAACGAGCAGAACGCAGGCAGCGGATGACCGCCGAAATTGTCGAGACGACATTGCAGGGAGACGCTGCCGAGTCGATCGGAAACCTGAAAGCTCTCGGCATCTGCGGTGGCGAGATTGGCCAGATCGAGAATGCGTGCCTCGCTGGCCGCGCCAATCACCAATGCCCATTGTCCCTGCCAGTGGGCCCCTGGATGTCCGTCCTCAAAAGGCAGGCGCGACAGGTTCAGGTTCTGCACTTCGATGGCCTGCGCGCTGAAGGGGGCGTCATGCACCAACCAGGCGGATGCATGCGAAGGTGAATGAAACTGCAGATTCATCGATAGACCCGGCTCGGCGCCGGGCGCGGAGTTCGGGCCGGAAAAGGGCTCGCCACCTCCGGCCATGCGCAGCAGTTCGACGCGCGCGATGCTTCCAGGCATGCGCGTGCTGCCGAAATACCAGACCGGACGACCGCCGTCATAGCTGAGCCAGGTTACGGCAAGGTTCTCGCCCTGCTGCTCGATCGAGAGTCCATTGCCAGCCAGGGCAGGCACTGCTTCGAGCGTCGGAATCGACCACCAGAAACCACTTTCCGGGCGAGGACGCGAATCGAGCGCTCCCGCGCGCAACAGGCGGAAGCCGATCAGATCACTGCCGCCATTGCCACGCTTGAGGAACAAGCGCACCTGATAGACGCCGAGTGCGAGCTGGCGCAGACCTGCCGCGCGAGCAGGGTTGAGCTTGAGCAGGAATGGAGTCGACGCTTCGGCGCATTTACCCTCGCCGATCTTCAACTGGATGTCGATGAGCTTGTCGACCAAGCGCGTGGACGCGACGACAGGCAAACAGGAGCTGTTCCAGGTTCCTTCGAGGATCAGATCGGGCGGCCACTGCGGTGCATAGTTGGACCCGCTTTCGAGTCGTACCTGAATGTCATCCTCCACGCGGCCGGCTGCGTCGGCCATCGTCGAGCCAAACAGGCCCAGCAGCAAGGGTGCGAGCAGTAGCCGACGTAGTGTGAGTCGAGTCGATTGAAGCGGGTTGGTTGTGCGATGCGTCATCATTTTCGGATAATGCTCGCCCTTTGCCGCTTTCGGCAAGCCGGTTTCCTGGAGTAGAAGCACCATGAGTCAAATAATTGCGGTCATTCGTGGTGATGGTATAGGTCCGGAAATCGTCGATTCAGTGGTGCGAATTCTCGATGCACTGAAGGTGGGGCTTGTCTACGAGTATCTGGAAGCGGGCGTTTCCGCGCAGCAGAGTACCGGCGAACTTCTGCCGCAAGCGACCGTTGATGCAATCAGCAAGCACAAGATCGCCCTGAAGGGTCCGCTGACCACGCCGATCGGAGGAGGCTTCAGCTCGCTGAACGTCGAACTGCGCAAGCGCTTCGACCTGTATGCGAACGTGCGTCCTGCGATCACTTTTCCGGGTACCAAGGCGCGCTACGAGAACATCGACATCATCACCGTGCGCGAAAACACCGAAGGCGCCTATGGTTCGGAAGGGCAGACCTTGTCGGAGGATGGCGAGCACGCGCAATCCTTGATCCGCAATTCGCGGCATGGTTGCGAGCGCATTGTCCGCTATGCCTTCGAGCTTGCCCGGAAGCAACGCCGCAAAAAGGTCACTGCGGTGCACAAGGCCAACATCATGAAGACGACATCGGGTCTTTTCCTCAAGGTCGCGCGTGAAGTCGCCAGGGAGTATGAAGACATCGCCTTCAACGAGATGATTGTCGACAACACCTGCATGCAACTGGTCATGAACCCGCAGCAGTTCGACGTGATAGTCACCACAAATCTGTTTGGCGACATCATTTCAGATTTGTGCGCGGGCCTGGTCGGTGGCCTCGGTCTTGCCCCGGGCGCCAATATCGGCACCGATGTCGCAATCTTCGAGGCCGTACATGGCTCCGCTCCTGACATTGCAGGCAAGGGCATCGCCAATCCGTGCGCCCTGCTGCTCGGTGCCGCGCAGATGCTCAGTCATATCGGCCACGACGAACACGCCCGACGCGTTCGCGAAGCCATCCGATCGACGCTCGAGGCGCGAGATCGACTGACTCCCGACCTGGGGGGCACCGGCACCACAACGACCTTTACCGATGCGTTGATCGAGCGCGTTAACGCTTGAAGGATTTTTTCGCCGCAGCGAGGTGGTCAAGCACAACGACCCGTCCTCGCCCGGGTCGATAGGCCAGCGAAAGGGCGCGATTGACGAACTCGATCGCCTCGAAAACGGCTGTTTCCAATGAGGAGCCGCAGGCCATTCCGGCCGTGATCGCTGCCGCTAGCGTGCAACCGGTGCCGTGGCCTTCGACATCGATGCGCGGATGCGCAAACCGCTGCACGCCGTTCGCGGTTACCAGGATATCGACGACCTCGCCTCCTGGCAGATGACCGCCCTTGAGCAGGACCGCCGCTGCACCGAGGCTGCGAAGATCGCGTGCGGCATCCAGCATTGCGTCGACTGAGCCGAGCTGTCGATCAAGCAACAGCTCGGCTTCCGGCAAGTTCGGCGTCAACAGATCAGTGATCGGAATCAGGTGGTGTCGGATCGCGGCAACCAACTTGCCGCGCGCGAGTGAAGCGCCGGTGGTGGCAACGAGCACCGGATCCACGATCAGGGGTATCTGTCGGTGCCCGGCAAGGCTCCTGGCGATGACTCGACACAAACCCGGTGTTCCGAGCATGCCGATCTTGATCGCGGAAACTGCAAAATCGTCGAGAACCGCCTTGATCTGGGCCGCAACGATCGACTCCGGCAGCATCTGAATAGCGCTGACGCCCTCGGTGTTCTGGGCGGTCACGGCAGTCACCGCGCTCAAGCCATGAACGCCGAAAGCAGCGAAGCTGCGCAAATCGGCCTGGATGCCCGCGCCGCCGCCGGAGTCCGAGCCAGCTATGGTCAGCGCGATCCGGGGGCAAGGAAGTCTATCGATTGAGGGCATGGTGTTGGTTTCTCGCAACAAAGCCGGGTGTCGTCGGGGTCGAAGTACCAGCAGACGTTCTGTTGCAAAGCCTTGTTCGACAGAGAATATCGGCTCCCAGCCACTTCGTGTTGCGTGCTTGACCCGGTGTTGCTTTTCCGCCAATATCCGCCACCAGCAGTACACAATCCTTTCCCTAACCGCAGCAACAGGGCAATGCAGCGGCCAACAGCAGCAGCAGCAACAGCAAGCATGGTGGGAGCGATCAGCATCGCGCTGACGCTCCCTCTATCCTTTTCGGCC
>JBBRBU010000009.1:0-79063 GCA_038205505.1 Lysobacterales bacterium
TTGCGCGAGAGCTGGGCGCGGGCGATGCGCACCATGTCCTCATAAACCAGGGCAAAAAGGCGATCGCGGCCGGCAGGCTCAGCAGAGTTCGCAAGGGCGGAGGTGATCGCGGGCGAAAGGTCGGCCATTGCTCCGATCATAGTCCACGAATGGGTGGCCTGGAAGATTCCTGATTGCCAAATGTCCCGGACTGCTAGCTTTCCTGGAGAGACCTGAATTGTGTCGAATCTCAGTCATCAGAAGCCGCTCGCCCGGCGACAGGATGTTCGAGTCGGCTGACACTCGATGCTGGCCAAGGTGAGGGTTGCAGCTCGCAAGTGAGCCAGGAGAGGGTTTTCGTCGATCGCCAACGAGCGAATGCGATCGGCGACACCTGCGCTGTACCCGCGGTGTGCCGCCAATCAGTGTGAAACCTATTGTCCGTCGAAGTTGTGCGCAAATATCAGATCGTTGTACAAACCAGCGATAGTCAGGTCGTAGTTGAGCGGTGCGGTATTCAACGAGTAGCCGGCCATGATGATGCGTCCGTTCTGCAGCGCGCCGGCAATGCCGAAGTCCTGGTCGCCTGGCAAGTTGAAATCGAGATAGGTCCGGCCATTGCTATTGGCTCCGAACGTGAGATCAGGGTCTCCGTCCGCAGTACGCCGCATGATCAACATTTTGCGCGCGATGGCCGAAGTTGTCCTATGCGTCCCGACAAGGAGGATCTTGCCGTCGCTTTGTACGAACATATCGCCAAGGTCGAAGCTGTAGTTCACAGCGAATTCCCGGATTCCACCCCCGGTGCCGAAGGTTGCATCCAGGTTCTGCAGGTCGGTCGGATTGATTCGCTGAACATATGCAAAGTATTGGTCACTGTTCTGTCCGGTTTGCGCCTTTCCTGCCATCAGCATCTTGCCATTGCCCAGAATCGTGATTCGCGTCGCCGCGTCGTAGCGGACGAAGCCGGGTCCGAATTCCTGTCGGTAGGTTGAGTAGCCGTCACCATTGGCGTAGCTGGGGTCGAAGTTTCCGACCGTGGTCAAGCGCGCAAACAGCGAGTCGATCCCCTGGAAAGAGCTTTGATCACCAATCTCACCCACTGCGATGTACTTGCCATCGGGGCGCCGAGCAATCGCGTTGAACTGGTTGATGAACCCGGCTCTTGGTTCGTATGTGAACTTGCCATCCGTTCCATAGCCCTGATCGCGAAGACCTGTGGGCAGCAGTCGTACCGTGGCGGCACGACTGCGCGTAGCGGAGATGCCGGCAACGCCGGCCAGCACGATCTTGCCATCGGGGTTGACGATCACATCGTTGGCGACGTCGGTGAGATTGCCTCCCGGAAAGTCGATAGGTGTCACCGCGCAAGGACTGAGTAGCGCGCTGAAAATGACCGGTTGGCCCTGTTGGTTGTAGCGGCAGACAGCGAAGTCACGATCGATGCCAGCTGCGGCATACGACCCTGCAATCAGGATGTTTCCGGCGGCGTCGAATTTGGCTCGTGTGGCAATCAGACCCCCGATTCCCGATAGCACGGTACCGTTGGTGCCAAACGCGTTATCGAGGATGCCATCGCGGCTGAGCTTGGTGAGTGAGAAGCGAGTGATGCTGCCAGCGTCCCGGCTGGTGCCAACCAGAAAAATCGAACCATCGGCGGCGACCAGGGTGTCGGCGAGCTGATCGGCATTGGTGCCACCCTGATCGATTGCAACCAGATTGCGACCCGTCGAGAAGACGCCAAAGCTCGAATCGAGCACGCCATCGTTGGCGAAGGCGGATCCTGCCGCGAGGAGCAGGGCGAATGTGAGGAAATGGCGATGCATGAAGGTGGCCTCCAGTAAGGAGCGGTTGCTCCATTGCATGGACATACGTAACCCGATCCGTGCAGGGATCATGACAACGCCTGAATCCCATCGATTCGGATTCCTGAACGTGCCCGCGAGCGCCCTGGAAGGCTGTTGAAATTCGCTCAGGCGAGTGCAAGACAAGGCGAACTGAGCCGAAAAAGCGCAGTTCACATGCGGTAAATGAGCATTTTGATGCACGTTTCGCTGCCGGATCGTGCCGACTGAGTAGGATTTCAACAGCCTGTCAGGACGGGAGAAATCCCGCCCTGCGTGTTGGGTCTGCGTGGAATTGCGACAGGCTGTCGGCGAAGAACAAGTCGTTGCGCAGGCGGGTTGCGGTTTGAACCAGATCCAGAAAATTCTGCCCAGCCGAGTGTCCGGCAATCAGCAGACCGCCATCCTGTGATGCGACGACTGGTCCATGGTTGTCACCGCGCAGCAGAAGGAAATCGGCATCGACGCGTCCATTGCTTCGAAAGTTAAATGCGTCCAGATGGGCGCAGGGGTCCGGCCGGATTATTCGAATGCGCGTTTCCGCCAATTCGGAAACTGCCCAAGATCGTCCGCTGGAAGCACGCGGGACCCTCTCTCGATCAATCACGCTGCGCCTGCAGGCAGAAGGTGCCTGCTGCACCGGAGTCATCGACACGGATGCAGTGATGGGCCGGATCGACTACGACGTCAGTCCTGAGAAGTGCTCGCCGTGCTCGACGATTCATTGCCATGAAAATCAACCAGTGGCGAGAGACCGGTCCTGGCGTTCCGCCACTGCAGATTCAGCTGCTGATTCTTTCTGGCTCGACCTGCCCCTGCCCGACATGACTCAAGGATATCGTTGCTTCAGGAATTCGAGATAGGCGCGCAGACCTTGGGCTTCGCCGCCCTTGGGGCGACCGGGGCGCTCGGAATCGTTCCAGGAGTAGACGTCCAGATGACACCACGGAGTCGCATCCGGAACGAATCGCTCGAGGAACAACGCCGCACTGATTGCACCGGCATGGCGTGACGGGCCGGAGTTGGCAAGATCGGCGATGTAGGAATCGAGCAGGGTGAGGTAAGGTCGCCACAGCGGCATGCGCCAGAGCGGATCCTGGGTTTTTGTTCCCGCGCCGAGCAGGGCGTTGGCGATTTCGTCGCGATTGCAGAACAGTGCCGGCAGATCGGCTCCGAGGGCAACCCGAGCAGCGCCGGTCAGGGTGGCGAAATCGAGGATCAGATCAGGTTTCATCTCACCGGCGTAGGCCAGCGCATCGCAGAGAACAAGTCGACCCTCGGCATCGGTATTGTCGATTTCGACGCTGAGTTTGCCGCGGGTCTGGATGACTTCACCCGGGCGAAATGAATCGCCCGAGATTACGTTTTCGACGGCAGGAATCAGCAGCGTGAGGCGGATCGGCAGTTTTGCGTCGAGGATCAATCCGGCCAGGGCGATCGCATGGGCCGCACCGCCCATGTCCTTTTTCATCCAGCGCATGCCGTCGGCATTCTTGATGTCGAGTCCGCCGGTATCGAAGCACACGCCCTTGCCGACCAGGACCACATGCGGGGCGTCTGTCGGACCATGAGTTAGCATCGCCAGGCGCGGCGCGCGTTCGGCAGTGGCGGCGCGTCCGACTGCGTGGATGGTCGGGAAATTGTCATCCAGCAGCTCGTCCCCGACCCATTCGCGGTAGTCGCAGGCGTGGCGCTGAGCGAGGGTGTGGACGGCAGCGGCGAGTTCGGCCGGACCCATGTCCTGGGTAGGCGTATTGATCAGGTCGCGAGTCAACGTCGCTGCATCGGCGAGACTGGAAACCTTGGCGCGCGTGGCCTCGTCGATGACCAGACGTGCGCTCTCGCGAGTAGGCTTGCGATAGCGCGCAAAACAATAGGCGCCGAGCGCCCAGCCGAGCGCAGCGTCGGCGGGCTCGAGGCTCATGCCGCGCGGATCGAGCACATAGTCACCGGCGGGCAGGCGTCGCGGCAAGGAAGCGAGTGCGTACAGCCCGCCACTCGCACTGCAGCCGACAAGCATGATCGAACGATCGCCGTCCGCGTCAGGAATGCCAAGGAAGCGGCCGTTCTCGCCGTGGAAGTCATTGGCCTTGCACAAGCGCGCGGCATTTTCGCCAAGGCTTGCAACGAGTGCATGGAAATTCTTGCTGTCGATGGCGACAAGCGGAGTGGGTGCTGCGGCATCCGCAGCGCTGATCCAGGCATCCATGGGGCGTTCCCGTCAAGTGGAGTTCGAGTGGTTCACATTGTGCTCCAGCCAGTCTGCCAGCGTACCCAGATCGGCCATTTCCAGATCCGGCGGGCTCTCCTGTTGCCAGGCTGCGCCGACGCGGTTGAGCCAGACCGTGCGCATGCCCGCATCGCGCGCGCCGAGGACATCGGCCAGCGGATCGTCACCAACGTGCAGCACATTGCCCGGTTCGATGCCGAGTCGCGCACAAGCATGATGAAAGATCGCGGGGTCGGGTTTGGCGACGCCGACTTCGACAGCGCTGACGCTGAAACGGAAGTGTTCGTGCAGCCCGGTCTGATCGAGCTGGGCGGTGCCGTTGGTAATGCCGATCAGCGGAAATCGCGCCGCCATGCGCACCAGCGCGGCGGTCGTGTCCGCATAGCATTCGACCTCATTGCGAACGCGCACGTAGACCTCGTAGGTGCGGTTGATCCAGTCGTCGCCGAGGTTGAACGGGGCGAACGCGCGGCGCAGGGTCAGGCGTCGTTGCGCGCCGAAATCATGCGCGAGCTCGGGGTGCTCGCTGGCGACTTCATCACGCAGCGCCCGCATCGATTCGATCGGCCATGCCGTAGCGACTTCCGGGCAATTCTCGCGCAGCCAGAGGTCGACCTTCTGTTCAACGCGCTCCATGACCGGAGCGATGGGCCACAGCGTGTCATCAAGATCTAGCGAGACGGCCTGGATCTGCATGGCATGGACGGGTTTCAGAGAGGAACGGGATCGGCTTGCGGAGCTGCTTCCTTTTCGGCCTTTGCCTTCTCGGCTTGCGCCAGGTTCGCGCGTGCCTGTTCGGTCGACTCGGCGCCGGGCGCAATGGCGATGCGCTCCTGCAAAGTGGCCCTCGGTGCCGAGACCGGTGCCGCTCCGCGCTTGCGTGGCATTGCCGCGACGTCGGCGGGCGTCACCGAAACAATGGCCGAATCGATAAAGGTCAGGCGTGCGTCGTCGCGCGTGTAGACATCACCGGCTTCGGAGTATGGAACCAGTTGATGTCGGCGCATCGCCTGCAGGGCCGAGGGCGAGCCGAGAAATCGCACGAAATCATCGATCGCCGCACGATTCGGTGAATCGGCGCGCTGCACGACATACAAGTTGATGAAAAGCGGGTAGCTGCCATCGGCGATGCTTTGCGTGGTCGCGGTCTTGCCCTCGACGCTGAGCATCTTCATGCCCTTGTTGGCATACGCGCTCGAAAGCGTGGTCAAGCCGAGACCGTTCGGATCGATGGCGATCCCTTCTTCGAGCTTGCTCGTGTTCAAGTACAGACGAGGAGCTGCCACACGTTGTTCGCCGCGCTTGTAAAGCAGGCTGCGGAAACTGAACTCGACCCCGTCAAGCGGAGCGGCAATCGAATACAGATTGATCTCCGCATCAGCGCCACCGAGTTCCAGCCAGTTTTTGGTACGGCCGAGATAGATCTGGCGCAACTGGGCCAGACTGATGTTGTTGACCGGATTCTTCGGATGGGTGACCGGCACAATTGCGTCGAGAGCGACCGGCTGGAAGATCAGCTTGAGTTCGGCCTCGCGATCCTCGTTCATCGCGCGCGCGCTGCCGGCGATATCGGCTTTGCCGTCGATCACGGCATCGATGCCCGATATCGTGCTGAATGATTGAACAGTCAGCAGACCCTGTTCGTCTTTGCGATAGGCATCGACCAGGTCATTGGTAAATCCGCGCGCCGAAACAATATCGCCGCGCCAGGTTATCTGGGTTTTCGGGACGAAATTCTTCGACGCGGACTTGCTTCCGGCGGCCAGGGCCGAGGTTGCGGGAATCAGCAACGCGATCAGTACGAAAGCAGCAATGGACAGGAAAATCGTGGTCAGAACTGAACGTGAAGCACACATAGGCAGGAAAGCGGCCATCGGCCGGGTCAAAAAGAGGCGGAACTTTATCATGGCCATAAGATGTTCACCTTGTTGTGCACTGGCTCGAGCTTTGCGCAGTCCGATGTCCGGTTGAACGCCTGGATGCGTGGGTCTTGGCAGGATTTCCGGCAATCGGCGCAGTTCTCGTACAATCGACCGGTTGTCCAGGAACTTGTCGAATGTCTGATCGCCTCATTTTACGTCTCGACCGAGCCGGCCACCTTGCCTGGCTGCGCCAGTCCGTGGATGGACGCATGCTTTCGTCGAGCCAGTACACGCCGCTGCCCGCCGCTGTGATCGCCTCGGCCGGGGAAATCGTCGTGTTGGTGCCTGCCGAGGATGTGCTGCTGATCGAAACGCGGGTGAATGCCAAGAGTGCGTCGCAGTTGCAGCAGGCGGTTCCGTTCGCGGTCGAGGATCAGCTGCTTGGCGCCGTCGAGGATCAGCATTTCGCGATACAGCCTGGCAACGAGGGTCGGGTCGGCGTCGCTGTCGTCGCGCGTGCTCGCATGCAGCACTGGACTGCCCGCCTCGCCGAACTCGGCGTACGCGCCGATGCCCTGTTGCCCGAATCCCTCGCTTTGCCAGTGGCGCCTGAGTCGGCCAGCGCCCTGATCGATCAGGGGCAGGTGCTGGTCCGTCTGGATCGGTGGTCGGCGCTGAGCTGTGCGGTCGCGCAATTTCCGCAGTGGTTGGCGCAGATTCGCGCCAGCGGCGTGGATCGCGGCATCGATGCGCATGATTTCAGTGGCGAGGACAACTCGGCCATCGGTACGAGTTTTGCCTCGTATCAAGCGGATCTGCACGATCCGCTGGCATTTCTAGCGCGCAATCTCGGCAAGCCGCCGATCAACCTGCTCAGTGGAGAATTTGCCAGCGGCCATCGCCAGGCACGCGGCTCACGCTGGTGGCGAAGGGTCGCATCGGTGGCGGCGGCGCTGGTCATTCTTGGCTTGGTCTACCGGGGTCTGGAGGTCCGCCAAATGGCAGAAGATCTCACTCGCGTCGATGCCGCAATGTCCGAAAGCCTGCTCAAGACCTTCCCCGATCTTGGCGCTGCCGAGCGATCACGGGCGCCGCAAAGCGTCATGCGCGATCGCCTCGAACGTTTGCGCGGCGGCAGCGAATCGAGCGGATTCCTGCGCCTGCTCGGCCAGATCGCGCCGTTGCTAGGGCGCACCACGCGGACGCAAATGCGCGGCCTCGAATTCCGCAACGGCATTCTAGAAGTGGGGCTGCGCGCGCCCGATGTGGCCACGCTCGACAGCATGCGCGAACAGTTCTCGGCGATTCCCGGCCTGAATGCCGAAGTGACCGCATCGATTCCTGCCGATACCGGTGTTGACGGCCGCATTCGAATTCGCGGTGACGCGCCATGATCGCGATCTGGTGGAATCAGCAATCGTTGCGCGATCGTCGCGTCTTGGTCCTCGGCGCGATCATCGTCGCGATTTTCCTGATCTGGTCGTTTGTCTGGCATCCGCTGGCGCGTGAGCAGGACCGCCTCGAAATGCAGCTCGACAACGCCCGCCGCGACCTTGCCTTTGTCCGCGTTGCCGAAGTTGAAGTCGATCGCCTGCGCAACGCCGGTGTGCGCTCGCGCGCGGACCGCCAGGGCAAATCGCTGCTCGCCCTGGCCGATGTCAGCGCGCGTGCCGGCGGACTTGAAGGCGCACTGAAACGTCTCGAACCGGTTGGATCAAGCAGCGTCCGCGCGAGTTTCGAATTCGCCTCATTTGATGTGCTAATCGCCTGGATCGAGAACCTGGCGCGCGATTACGGCGTGCAGATCACCGACTTTTCCGCAGACCGGGTCGATGCGACCGGCCTCGTGAACGCGCGAGTAACGCTTGAGGACATACCCTGACCGCCGTCGCAGCGATCGCGTTGCGATGATTGATTTCCGACTCTCCTGAATTTCTGGTGCCATGAAACTATTCAAGTGGTTGTTTGCCCTGCTGATTGTTGCTGTCATCATCGCCGGCGCGGTGGCCTGGACGATGCCGGCCGATGTGGCCTATCGATACGCCGCCTCGCGCCTGGGTCCGGTCTCGTTGATTGGTGTGCGCGGTACGATCTGGGAAGGGCATGCCGACGGCGTCAGCGTGTTTGGCCGGGATCTCGGTGAGCTCGATTGGCAAGTCGAGAAACTGCCGTTGTTTGCGCGTCGCGTGCACGCCGACCTGCGCATTCGTGGTGCCGACATCGTCACTTCGGGGCTGGTCGAGCGCGATGCCACCGGGCGCCTCACCGCGCACGACGTGCGCTTTCGTGTGCCGGCTTCGATGCTATCGCCGGTTCTCGATGTACCGTCGTTGAAATTGCTCGGCACGATCACAGGAACTTTTTCCAAGGTCAGTGTCCTTGAAGGTCTGATCAGCGATGCCGACGGGTCGGCGCGCTGGACCGAGGCTGGCGTCAGTGGCACCGCCGAAGCGCGCTTTTCGGACATCCTTGCCGATTTCGCCTCGAAGCCCGACGGAAGTATCGCCGGCACGGTCGCCGACGATGGCAAGGGGAATCTCGAGGTCAACGGAGAGTTCAGCATGACGGCTACGGGCTTCAATGCCGAGGCCTTCCTGGCCGCCCGCAACGAGGATCCACGCGTGCTGGAGGCCTTGCGTTATGTGGGTCAGCCGCAGCCGGATGGGTCATCGCATCTGGTCATCACCGGTCAGTTGTTCAAGTTGTTCTGAACATGACCTTGTCCCCGACTTTCCTGGCCGACGCACTCGCGGTCGCCCACTGCGCTGCTGATGCGGCCGAGCAAGGCATTCATGCGCGTTTCGTGGCGCAGGATTTTTCGGTCGATGCCAAGGACGATGCAACGCCGGTGACCGAGGCCGATCGCGAAGCAGAACACGCGATCAAGGATGTGCTGCGTGCGAGCTTTCCCGATCACGCATTCCTCGGCGAGGAACATGGCCGCGAAGGCGAGGGCGATTTCCTCTGGTTAATCGATCCGATCGATGGCACCAAGGCCTTCGTTCGCGGTTATCCGATGTTTTCGACGCAGATTGCCCTCATGTACCGGGGTGAACTGGTGCTCGGGGTCTCGGCTGCCGGAGAGTATGGCGAGCGAGCCTGGGCAATCCGCGGTGGTGGAGCCTTCATCGGAACCGGGCCGGGTGACGGCCAGACCCTGCATGTCTCGGACACCAGTGATTTCGGTCCGATGTCAGCCGTATCGACCGGCAATTTGAAGACGATGTCGAAAAATCCGGCCCGATGGCAGGCGCTCGGTGGAATCGTCCAGCGAGTTGGCCGGATTCGCGGTTATGGCGACTTCCTGCATTACCACCTGCTGGCCAAGGGATCGATCGATCTCGTCGTTGAATCCGACCTCAATATTCTCGACATTGCCGCTCTCGTCGTTATCGTCCGCGAAGCTGGCGGTGTGTTCACCACGCTCGACGGTGGGCCGATTGACCTCGAAGTGCGCAGTGCCCTCGCCGGTCCGCCGACCTTGCACGCCGAGGCATTGGCCCTGTTCAATCCCTGATCAGAGTGCGCGGACCCTGCAAGGCACCAAACGGGGCGACTTGTCGTTCGCTGAGAGGAGTTGCGCGAGCGCGTGAGCGGCGCGCGAGCGGACAATTCGGAACGGCGCGAATCCGTCGGATTGCGACGCGCGCTTGCACAACCCACCATCGTGTCGCGACACTGGCGCTTCCGACGCGTGCGTCCGCCAGTTGATCCGAATGCCATCAACCGTCAACTACCCGCGAGATCTGATCGGCTACGGCCGCAACCCGCCGCAGGCTGACTGGCCGGGCGGCGCGCGCATCGCGGTCCAGTTCGTGTTGAATCTGGAGGAGGGTAGCGAGAGTTGCGTGCTGCATGGCGATGGCGGCAGCGAGCAATTCCTTTCCGAGATCATCGGTGCGGCCAGTTACCAGGCGCGCCACATGAGCATGGAGTCGATCTACGAGTACGGCTCGCGGGTTGGCGCCTGGCGCATCCTCGGCGAGTTCGAGCGGCGCGGATTGCCATTGACGGTATTCGGCGTGGCCATGGCCATGCAGCGCAATCCCGAGCTCGTCAGCGCCTGCCTGAAACACGATCACGAAATCGCTTCGCACGGCCTGCGCTGGATCCACTATCAGGATATTCCTGCCGATGTGGAACGCGACCATATCGCGCGTGCCGTGAAAATTCACACCGAGCTGACCGGTGCGCCGCCATCGGGCTGGTACACTGGGCGCGACAGCCCGAACACGCGGCGACTGGTCGTCGAACACGGCGGGTTTGAATACGATTCCGACTACTACGGTGATGATCTGCCGTTCTGGACGCAGGTGGCGATGGCCGATGGCAGTGAACGTGCGCATCTGGTCGTGCCGTACACGCTTGATGCCAACGACATGCGCTTTGCCTCGCCACAGGGTTTCAATACGGCCGATCATTTTTTCCATTATCTCCGCGACAGTTTCGATGTGTTGCATGCCGAGGGCGAACGGACCCCGCGCATGATGTCGATCGGCATGCACTCACGCTTGCTTGGCCGTCCCGGGAGATTCCTTGCGTTGCAGCGGTTTCTCGACCATGTGGAGAAATTCGATCGGGTCTGGATCTGCCGCCGCATCGATATCGCAAGACACTGGAAGGCGAGGCATCCGGCATGATCAGTCTGGATGAACTCAATGCGATGTCGCAGGAAAATTTTCGCGACACGCTCGCAGGCATCTTCGAGCATTCGCCCTGGGTGCCGGAACGCGCCTGGTCGCTGCGGCCGTTTTCCGCTATCGAAGGTCTGCATGACGCAATGTGCGCGGTTGTTGCCGATGCGGATCATCGAGAACAGCTCGCACTGATCTGTGCGCATCCGCAGCTTGCGGGAAAGGCGGCAATCCGCGGTGAACTGACTGCGTCCTCGGCCGCGGAACAAATCGGGGCCGGTCTGGATAGGTGTAGTGTCGAGGAGTACGCCGAGATCACACGCCTCAACACAGCCTATGCGGAAAAGTTCGGTTTCCCGTTCATACTGGCCGTACGAGGCCATACGCGCTTGAGTGTGATCGAAGAACTGGGAAAGCGCGTGAACAACGGCGTCGATGCAGAGTTCGCCGAGGCATTGCGTCAAATCGGGAAGATCGCACTTTCCCGCCTCGAGAAACTCTGATCAACTTCCGTTCGTGATGAGCGGTGCCTGTCCTGAGCCAGTCGAAGGCAACCATGATCGGAAATTGCCACGGCGAATCAGCAATTTTGAATCGCACTTCGACAAGCTCGGGGCGAACGGGCGAGGTATTTCAAGTCATTCCAGGAAGTCATTCCCTTTAGCGACCTTTATTCTGGCGCTCCGACTCATTGACAGGACTATTTTATGGCCGTGACGGCAATCGATACCGATGCTCCCGACTTCGTGCGTCGTCACGTCAATCTCGCCGACGAACGTCTTGGCGCACAGGCACTGTCCTGCAGCAATGATTTCTTCGCCGCGATGCAGCGCATGCTCAATCCGCAAGCCGCTGTTTTCGTTCCGGGAAAGTACGATGCCAATGGCAAATGGATGGATGGCTGGGAGAGTCGCCGCCGGCGCGGCCGCGGCCACGACTGGTGCATCGTCAAGCTCGCACGACGTGGCGTGATCCATGGTCTCGATCTCGATACCAGCCACTTCACCGGCAATTTCCCACCCGCCGCTTCCCTCGAAGGCTGCTGCGTCGACGAAGACGAACCGAACGCCGATAGCGAATGGTTTCCAATTCTCGCGGCGGTCGATCTGTTGGGCAATCGACATCATTATTTTGCGATTGATGGCGATCAATCGTGCAGCCATGTGCGCCTCAACCTGTATCCCGATGGCGGGCTGGCGCGTCTGCGCGTTTACGCCACGCCAGATTTTTCCGCCGCCACGAACGATGCCGATGGTCTGGTCGATCTGGCTTCGGCATTGAACGGCGCCACAGCAATAGCCGCCAACAACGAGCACTTCGGGCCCGCCTCGACCCTGCTGTTGCCGGGACGCGGTGTCGACATGGGTGATGGCTGGGAAACGCGGCGTCGACGTGAACCCGGACACGACTGGTGCATCATCGCGCTGGCACACGCGGGCGTGATCGAGGCGATCGAAGTCGATACCGCACACTTCAAGGGCAATTATCCGGATCGCTGCTCGATCCAGGCCGCGCATGTCGCGGGCGGCACACGCGAATCGATCATGACCCAGTCGATGTTCTGGCCGCTGCTGTTGCCCGAGCAAGCCTTGCAGATGGATGCCCAGCACTATTTCCGTAGCGAGATTCCTGGACACGATCCGATTACCCATGTGCGCTTCAACATGCATCCCGATGGCGGCGTCTCGCGCCTGCGCCTGCGTGGTCGACCGGCATGAATGGGATCGTGCGGATACTTCGCGTCGAGCCATTGACGCGTGCAGCGTTCTCGCCATTTGGCGATGTCATCGCAGTCGAGTCCGCCAGCGATCACTACGCAGTCAATGACGGATCCGCGACGCGCTTCCATGACCTGGCCAACATCGATACCTCGCTCGACAACGGCCAACCGATTGTCAGCATTTTTCGTGCGCAACCGCGGTCACTGCCGTTCGACGTGTGCATGCTCGAAAGTCATCCGCTTGGCAGCCAGGCATTCGTACCGATGAGCCCGGAGGTTTCCTTCGTGGTTGTCGTCGCGGTCGATCCGAACGCGACTCCGCGTGCATTTCTCGCCCGACGCGGGCAGGGCATCAATTACCATCGTGGCACCTGGCATCACCCGTTGATTGCCCTCGAACGGGTCAGCGATTTCCTCGTTGTCGATCGCGGTGGCGAAGGCCACAACTGCGATGAAGTGGCACTTGAGTCGCATTGGCGAATCGAGTCGCTTTAGGAAACCTGCGTTCAAATTGGCCCGAACGGTATAGGTAAAACGGGTCTTTTCTAGTTGGAAGACGCGTTGGTCGCCGCGCGCGACGCATACCACCGCGCGATCGTGTCGCGCTCCTGGTCGCTGATCCCGGTGATATTCCCGGGCGGCATGATCCTGAGGACGACGGTCTGGCGCTGGATCAGATCGGCGTACCGTTCAATCTCGCTGAGGTCGTCGAACATCACGCCCTTCGGCGCGGTCGCCATCAGGCTTGGATGTGCGGAGTGGCAGGTTGTGCAGTGGCGTTTGAGGATCGCCTCGACCGTGGCGGTATCCGTGCCTGGATCCGAATGCGCGTCAGGCAATTGATGCGGCATTTGACTGGAGATCGCAGCCCGCGACTCCTCTGCAACGGGAGAAGGAGTTGTCGGAGCCAGCCAGGCGAACGTTCCGAGCAGCACGACCATCCCTGCCGCGAACACGCCCCAGGCGCGATCACCGCTGTGCCAGAGCACGAAGAACTGGCGAATCAACGCGCCGGCGGCCATGAACAGAGCAAGCACGAGCCAACTGTGCGAATGGGTGTAAGCCGTCGCATAGTGATTGCTCAACATCGCGAACACGACCGGTAGCGTGAAATAGGTGTTGTGTACCGAGCGCTGCTTGCCGCGCAGACCGAGAAGGGGATCCGGCGTCTCGCCGCGAGCGAGTGCAGCGACCATGCGCTTCTGACCTGGAATGATCACGAAGAACACATTCGCCGTCATGATCGTGCCGAGCGCCGCGCCGACCAGCAGAAACGCCGCGCGACCGGCAAACCACTGCGTCGCCACGTAGCAGAGTCCGATGGTCAATACGCCGACCAGCAGGCCGAGCAGACCATCGCGGAAGCCAACCAGGCGACAGAGCAGGTCGTAGCCGATCCATGCGGCGACAGGAAATGCCAGCGCAAGCAAGATCGCCTGCACCGGCTCGAGCGCGGCGACGGATGGATCGATCAGATAGAGCTTGGGCGAGAGCAGGTAGAGCAGGATGAACAGGGCGAGGCCGGACAGCCATGTCGTGTACGCCTTCCACTTCGACCAGTGCAGATCCTCCGGCATCTGTGCCGGTGCGGTCAGATACTTCTGCTTGTGGTAAAAGCCGCCACCATGCACGGACCACAATTCCCCGGCGACTCCGGCCGGTGCGTTCGCGGCCGGTTTCAGCGAGCGATCGAGCATGACGAAGTAGAAGGATTCCCCGATCCAGGCAATGGCTGCAACCACGTGCAGCCAGCGCAAGGCGAGACCGAGACATTCGATGACGAAGTCGGTCATGCGCAGAAATCCGCGCCGGAGATCAAATGAAACGACATATCAACTGCCGCGATAGGTGCTGTAGCTGTAAGGCGACAGCAGCAGCGGCACATGCAGGTTGCCCTTCGCATCGGCGATGCCGAAACGCAGGGTGATCACGTCGAGAAAGCGAGGCTCGCTCTGGGCCACGCCGAGCACGGAAAAATAGTCGCCGGCGTGAAAATCGAGCTCGTAGATGCCAACCTGCATATTGCCGTCGGCAAGCAGTGCTGAGTTGCAACGACCGTCGGTATTGGTCATGCCGCGCATCAGCAGTTCGCGCCTGTCCTCATGCAGGCGGTATAGCTCGAAGGCGATACCGGCGGCCGGCTTGCCGCGTACGGTATCGAGCACGTGTGTGGTCAGTTTTCCCATGATCCTTCGATTCGGCTGTCGGCGAGACAGGGATAGTGACGCGCCACGCCGCCGCTGTCACGCGTGTACGCATGCGGACGAGCCGGGTGAACGATGGCTCCGCCAATACGATCGAATCGACGTTCGCAGGAACTGGCATCAGCCACGATAGCTTCCGCTGGATGATCGAGAGCATTGCGGCTGAAGCCGATTGCCGGCGCAATTTCCCGATCACCGCAAATTGCCAACCGTGACCTCGCGATCCATTCGGGCTACGCTTCAATCATGACGAATCCAGCATTCCGCCTGAATGGCAAACCGATCAGCCTGGCTGGCGATGACCCAGGCGAATCCCTGCTGCGGTGGCTCAATAGACACGGTTCGCATGGCACCAAGGAGGGCTGCGCCGATGGCGATTGCGGCGCCTGCACGGTGGCGATGATCGGGTCGGATGTCGAGGGGTCGCGGCGCTTTCGCGCGGTGAACAGTTGTCTGCTGCCGATCGGATCCGTCAGTGGGCGAGATATTGTCACGGTCGAGTATCTGGCTGATGGCGACAGCCTGCATCCGGTCCAGCAGGCGATGGTCGAATGCTCGGGTTCGCAATGCGGTTACTGCACGCCGGGTTTCGTCATGAGCCTGTTCGCCGGATACAGCAATGGCGAACTCGACGACCACACCACCGAAGGCAATCTGTGCCGCTGCACCGGCTATCTGCCGATTCGCAGGGTAACCGAACGACTGCGCTCGGGTAAACCTGCGCCAGGGCGGCTTGAATCGATGCTCGATTCAGCGGGACCCGCTGCGAGCGAATCCGTCGGCGCGCGCTTTTTCAATCCAGCCGAGCTGGCGACAGCGATCGAACTCAAGCAGCGATATCCGCAGGCGCAGTGGATCGCCGGTGCGACCGATCTCGGTGTCGAACTCAGTCATGGCAAGCGTCGCGACGCAATCTTCATCGCACTCGATCGCATTGACCAACTCAAGGGCATTGTCATCGATGACGATACCGTCACGATCGGTGCCGGTGTCCCATTGAGTGTGGTCGAATCGGAACTCGGTGCGAAGATTCCGGCTCTCTGCGAAATGCTGCGATGGTTCGCCGCGCGCCAGATCAAGAACCGGGCAACATTTGGCGGCAATCTCGGCACCGCCTCGCCGATCGGCGACTTGCTTCCAATCCTGCTGGCGTTCGATGGCACGATCCATCTGCACGGGCCGCGTGGCGAACGTGTCGTCGCCGCGAATGATTTCTTCATCGACTATCGCGAGACTGCGCGCAGCGATGATGAGTTGATCGTCGCCGTGCGCCTGCCGCTGTCGACGCATCGAAACGCCACGTACAAGGTTGCCAAGCGCCAGAGCGACGACATCAGTATCGTCGCGGCAGTATTCGCAATGAGCGTCGATTCCGAGCGGCGCGTCGAGCATGTTCGGCTTGCCTTTGGCGGCGTTGCCGCGAAACCGCTGCGCGCGCTGTCCACAGAGGCCTACCTGCTCGGTCGCGAACTTGATCAGGCAACGCTCGAGCGTGCAGCCGAAATGCTCGGCGAGGAATTCAATCCGATGAGCGATCATCGCGCCAGCGCCGACTACCGGCGCGCGTTGTGCGCAAACCTGTTCGCCCGCTTCGTCGCCGAGCATTTCGCATGAGCCGCCGCCCGATCGAACGCCACGAAAGCGCGCTCGGCCATGTCAGCGGCCGCGCCATCTATACCGATGAGCAGCACGCGCCGAGCGGCATGCTCAGCGTCTGGCCGGTGCAGTCGCCGCACGCGCACGCGCGAATTCTCAGGGTCGATGCAAGGCGTGCCCGAGGCATGCCGGGAGTCCACGCGGTGCTCACCGCTGCCGATATTCCGGGTGAAAATGATACCGGCCCGATCGTGCATGACGAGCCGCTGATTGCCGCCGATCACGTGCAGTTCCATGGCCAAGCCGTGGCCTGGGTCGTCGCTGATGACGAAGCATTGGCGATGGCTGCAGCGGCAACAGTCGAGGTCGACTACGAGGCCTTGCCTGTTTGTTTGAACATCGCTGATGCGATAGCTTGCGCGTCTTTTCACCTCCCGCCCGCAAGGGTCGAACGCGGTGAAGTGGAAGCGTCCTTGTCGAGCGCCGTGCATCGACTGCGCGGCGAACTTGATATCGGCGGCCAGGATCATTTCTATCTCGAAACCCAGGCGAGCTGGGCGCAGATTGATTCCGAGGGACTGGTCCAGGTGACCTCATCAACCCAGCACCCAACCGAGACCCAGGTCATTGTCGCCCGCGTGCTCGGCCTGCCATCGAATCGTGTCGTCTGTCGCAGCCTGCGCATGGGCGGCGGGTTCGGCGGCAAGGAAACCCAGGCCAATCCGTACGCAGCGGTTGCCGCGCTCGCCGCCCACGTCACTCGGCGCCCGGTGCGAATCAAGCTGTCTCGCGGCATTGACATGCAGATGACCGGCAAGCGTCATCCATTCTTCGCCCGCTACGAAGTCGGCTTCGACGATCACGGAATGCTTGAGGCGATGAAAATTGCCCTGTTTGCCGATGGCGGCTGGAGCATCGACCTGTCGCCGCCGGTATTGATGCGCGCGATGGTGCATGTCGACAACGCGTACTACTGCCCGAACATCGAAATCGAAGGGTTGATCGCGAAGACGAATCTGCCATCGAATACGGCGTTTCGAGGTTTCGGCGGTCCACAGGGCATGCTGGTCGGCGAAGAGATCATCGACCGCATCGCGCGGCATCTCGGTTTGGCGCCAGAGATTGTGCGCGAACGAAACTTCTATTCCGAAGGCGGATCGCCGGCACGCAACATCACGCCGTACGGTCAGACGATCCGCGACAACCCGATCCCGGAGCTTTGGCAGCAATTGAAATCAAGCAGCGATTTTGATGCACGTCGGGTCGCCATCGCGACCTTCAATGCAAGCCATGCTCACGCCAAGCGCGGCATCGCGATTACCCCGGTCAAATTCGGCATCTCGTTCAACAAGGTCGAATACAACCAGGCTGGCGCGCTTGTGCATATCTATACCGATGGCAGCGTCCAGCTCAACCACGGCGGCACCGAGATGGGTCAGGGCCTGCATTCGAAGATGCTCGCCGTGGCCAGCCGAACGCTCGGCATCAGCGTCGACCACATCCAGATCATGGTGACCAGCACCGACAAGGTGCCGAACACGTCGGCAACTGCGGCCAGCAGCGGCTCGGATCTGAATGGCCACGCAGTCAAGGCGGCCTGCGAAACGCTGTTGTCTCGACTCGCAAGCGTTGCTGCCGAGCGACTCGAATGCAGCGCGGAAGAAATCGTCTTCGCCGACGATCAGGTGCATGATTCGAATTCACCGGGGCGCAAACTCGACTTCGCCGAAGTCGTCCAGGCGGCCTACAGCGCGCGCGTCAGCCTGTCGGCGACCGGCTACTACCGCACCCCGGGTCTGAGCTGGAATCCGAATACCGGCAAGGGTCAGCCGTTCTACTACTTCGCCTGTGGTGCTGCGGTCAGCGAGGTCGAGGTATGTGGCTACACCGGTGTGCATCGATTGATGCGCGTCGACATCCTGCACGATGTCGGTGATTCGCTGATCGAGGCGATCGATCGCGGTCAGATCGAGGGCGGCTTCGTCCAGGGCCTGGGTTGGCTGACCTGTGAAGAGTTGCGTTGGAGCGATGCCGGCAAGTTGCTGACCGATGCTCCGAGCACCTACAAGATTCCGACCAATGGCGAGGTGCCGGAGGATTTTCGCGTCGATCTGTTCAAGCGCAGGCAGGCACCGGAAGCTCAGGTGATCTTCGGCAGCAAGGCGGTTGGCGAGCCGCCCTTGATGCTGGCGATGAGCGTGCGCGAGGCCTTGCGTGAGGCGGTCGCGGCGTTTGGCAATGCGCGCGAAGTTGCGCTTGCTTCGCCGGCAACACCCGAATCGATTTTCAATGCGATCGAGAGCGTCCGCGCGCGTGAATCACGAATGCGATCAATGAATGATCAGGTAGTGCCGTCTTGATGGATGAGCGATTGTTCTCGACGCTGGCGCATTGGCTGGCCGAGCAGCCGGTCGTGCTCGCCAGTATCTCGACCACACATGGCGCAACGCCACGCAAGCGCGGAAGCCGCATGCTTGTCCGCATCGATGGCATTGAAGGCAGCGTCGGCGGTGGCCTCGCAGAAGCCCGCGTAATTGCCCAGGCCCGAGCGATGCTTGCCGAAGGAAGAGATAGCGCAACGCTATCGATCGATCTGGGCGGCGGAATGGGCGCGGATGGAGTCTGCGGCGGACGCATGCAAGTCGTTCTGCGTCGCTGGTCAGGTCAGGCCGATCGTATCCTCGCCGAGCGCATTGCGGGGAATCTGTCCGACGGACGACGCGTGCCGCTTGAGGTCAATTTTCTTGGCGGAGATGCCGAGCCGCAAGAGGCAATCCCGAACGTGCGTCTTCTTATTGTCGGCGCAGGCCATTGCGGCGCGGCGTTATGCGAACTGGCGCGCTCACTGGATTTCGACATCCATGTCTTCGACTCGCGCGCAGAGCATCTGCAAGCAGAATTGTTTGCCCAGGTGAATGTGCATTGCGGAGATGCCGGTCTGTTGGCGCAACTCAACACGAGCGAACGTGATATCCAGGCGGTCCTGCTCAACCGAAACTTCGAAGCCGATGTCGCGGCATTGCGCGCATTGAGTCAAAAGCCGCCTCGTTTTCTCGGCATGCTCGGCAGCCAGCGACGCATCGCCGAAGTGCGCAGGGCACTGCCGGAACTCGAGGAAGGATTGCGTGATCTGGTCGCGCCGGTCGGACTCGACATCAATGCTGAAACACCGCACGAAATTGCGGTCAGTATTCTTGCCCAGCTCATCGAGGATCGGTCACGGGTTAGCTGAGATGCGTCACCGTGTGGCCGGTCGAAGCGGAGCGGCCTATTGCGGCTCGCGCTGCTTCATGCCGCTACGCCAGGCGTACACGGCGGCCTGGGTTCGGTCGCTGACGTTGAGTTTGCCGAGTACGTTGCTGACGTGGGTCTTGACGGTTTTTTCGCCGATGCCCAGACGATCGGCAATCAGCTGGTTGCTGAGTCCTTCGGCGACCAGGGCCAGGGTTTCACGCTCGCGCTGGCTCAGGGTTTCAAGCGCGCCACTGCCGGGCTCGACACCGCGACGCATCGCATCCATCAAGCGCGCGGCAATGCGCGGATGCAACACCGCTTCGCCCTGGGCCGCCTTGCGCAACGTGTCGGCCAGCGCATCGGCATCGACATCCTTGAGCAGACAGGAAAGCGCGCCCGCCTGAACCGCTGAAACGATTTGTTGAACATCTTCGAACGAGGTCAGCAGAACGACCTGGGTTTTCGGGCTGGCGGCGCGAATGGCACGCGTCGCTTCGATGCCGCCGCCGGGCATGACCAGGTCGACCAGGGCGACATCCGGCTTCTGTTCCTTGCACACGGCGACGGCGTCGGTGGCACCTCCAGCTTCGCCAACGATGGAAAGGTCGGCGTGGGTTTCGAGGAAGCCACGAATGCCCTGGCGAACGAGGTCGTGGTCGTCGGCAATGACGATGCGGATTGGTTTGCTCATCTGCTTACCTCGGTCTGGAAACTCACGGTAACGCGTGTGCCTTGACCCGGTGTGCTGTCGAATTCGAAGCGTCCGCCGGGCAGGCCTGCTGCACGATCACCCATGTTGCGCAGTCCCATGCCATTGGTCGATTCATCGGGCGCGCCCGAGCCATTATCCTCGATGACGAGGCTGACGCGTTCCGCCGTGCGACGGAGGCGCAGATCGACATGTTGCGCACCGCTGTGGCGAAGCACATTGGAAAGGGCTTCATCGATGATCCGGAGCAACGAATCTTCGATGCCGGCGGCGAGCGCAGGGACATCGTCGATATCAAAGCCAAGACTTGCGCCGCTGGTATGTGCCCAGTCGTTGACGCGCAGTCGCACGCGTTCGGCGAATGGCAGTTCAGCGTCCGACGCACGCATCTCGTCGAGAATCTGGGCCAGCTCCTGCTGGATCTGCTGGGTCAGACGCTGGGCCAGTTCGAGACGCTCGCCGCCGTTGCCTTCACCGAGCATGCGCCGTGCGGTCGCAAGCTGCAGGTTCAAGGCGAACGCTTTCTGCTTGACCGTATCGTGCAGATCACGGGCGAGACGTTGGCGCTCGGCGAGCATGGCCAGTTGCGCACGCGATCGCATCAGACCCTTCAAATCGAGAGCCATGCCGTCAAGCATGGTCGACAGGCCGCCAATCTCGTCGCCAGAACGATCATTGATCCGGTTCGAGAAATCGCCTCGACTCCAGGCCGTCGCCGCGCGTTCGATTCGGCTCAGCCGACGCGTCACCCAGGCCGCAAGAAACAGGGATGAAGCGAGGCCGAACACGATCAGGAACGCGAAGACGGTCGGCGACTCGAAGCTCGAATCAAACAACAGGTGACGCCATGGTGACGGGATGCGCAATTCGACGAACAACCAGCCAAGCCTGGCGCCACTTGCATCGTCAAGTGAAACGAGCATCCGCCGGATCGTGTAGCCAGTGTCATTGCCTGCCAGCTGGAAGGCATGGCCAGGTGTGCCGGATGCGCTCTGGAATTCCATGGGCGATGGCAGCTCGAGGCTCCAGCGCGCATTGCTTTCTGTGCGGTCGAGCAGGTTCTCTTGCGCGTCGTAGATCGCTGCGCCGAGCGGAACGTCATTCAACTCGAGAAGAATGTAGGACTCGTCGGGCGTCAGGCCTCCACGTGGCTGTTGCAACTGAAGTGTCCAGGCATCCAGCCAGATGCGCATGACCGATGAATCGGTCGATTCGGCAGGATGCAAGGTCGGCCATTGGCTCAACAATGTCGCTGCGCCGCGCTCGGCAGCGCGTTCAAGGCTGCCTTGCTCGATTCCGTTGACGAAGCGCTGAAACTCGAAAGTCAGGATCACCGATTCGACCACGATCAACGTTGGCAACGACAACAGTGCGTAGAACAATGCAAGTTTGGATACCAGGCCGCGAAGGCGTCGGCGAAACAGGGTCATCGCAATCGAACCGGTTGATGCAAGGCAACGAGTGTACTGCTTCAGACTGTCGTCCCATCCAGAGCCAGGCACAGGGAACAGGGCAAGGCGCAACGTGTCGCCAACAGAAGTTTCCCTCGCAAGCCTCGTCCTGCGGACGGATCGAGGGTGCGACGCAAGACCGTTACGCCGGTTCGGGAACTGCGGGCAAACTTCGAGTTTGCCCGCCCGTCTGCCCGTCCAAATGCCCAGGGGAATCCACATGCCACTTCATCCGCTGCGCGGCGCCTTGTGCGTTGCAATCGTTTCGAGCCTCATGTTTGCTTGCGGACTTGCTCGCGCGGAAGAGCCGGTCGCGCTCGAGTCGGTCGAGGTCACCACATCCAAGATCCCCCTCGCGCTCGCGGATGTCGCGGCGAACGTCAGCATCGTCACCGGGGACGAACTGCGCGCGCGCGGTGCGTTCGATCTGCGCACAGCCTTGTCGCTGGTCGCCGGTGTCGATATTGCGCCGGGCGGAGACGGTGGCCCCGCGTCTTCGGTTCCTGCACTCTGGGGCCTCCGCGAATTTGACGCGTTCCTGCTCGTCGTCGACGGCATTCCGTCCGGTGGTGCCTTCACCCCGGCGCTGGCGACGCTGAACCTCGCCAACGTCGAGCGCATCGAGATCCTCAAGGGTGCCGCTCCGGTCAGCTACGGCGCCACCAGCTTCGTCGGTGTGATCCATGTCATCCACCACGCGGCCGGTGCCGGCCCGGTCCGATTTGAATTTGGAATCGGCAGTCGCGGTAGCGCGCACATCGCCGCAGCGATTCCGATGTCCGAACAAGGTGCGGTTTGGCAGCAATCGGTGTTGTTCGACGCCGACAAGGCCGAGCTTGCCAGCGACCGTGCGGGTTGGCAGCGCGGCCATGTGCTCTATCGTGGCAATGGGCAAGTCGGCGCGGGCGAGTTCTCGGTCGATGCGGATTTCACGTCATTGAGCCAGGATCCGGTCAGTCCGCACCCGCGTGAGGGCGGCGTGCTCAGTGCCCGCTTTCCGCTCGATGCAAACGTCAATCCGCGCGGATCGAAGCAGGATGAAGATCGCGCCCAACTCGCACTCGGTTATGTGCTGCCCACCGGATTCGGCGAGTGGTCGACTCGAGTCGCGCTGGCCCGGTCCAACGGCGAAACCGTGCGCGGCTTTCTGCGCGAAGATTTCACCGATGATGGCATCACTCCGAATGCCGATGGCTACCAGCAGGATGTGCATCGCAGCGAACTCTATTTCGACAGCCACATTGCCACGTCGCTCAGTGAAAACGCCATCCTGGTCTGGGGTGTCGATCACCTGTATGGCAAGGGTGATCAGGACAGCCAGAATTTCGAGTACGCAACACTGCCAGACGGATCGAACGTACCGGATTGGCGCAGCCTGCCGATCGACGAGACCACCCGGCTCGAGGACAAGCGCAACTTCACGGGTGTCTATGCGGATCTCAATGTCGCGATCAGTGAAGCCTGGCACGTCGAAGCCGGCATTCGCTTCAACCACACAAGCGAATCGATCCGCGGCGAGGGTATCGACCTGACCGGACCAGAGCCCGAGGTATTCGAGGCCGGCAGCGATCATCGAAGTGACAATCGCGTTTCGGGCGCACTCGGAACGAGCTATCGCTTCTGGCAGGACGGTCGCGACTACGTCACCGGCTATGCCAACTACCGCAATGCATTCAAGCCTGCGGTGGTCGACTTCGGCCCCGAGCCGGAAGCCGAGATCCTCGAGCCCGAAGACGCACAGAGTGGCGAGCTCGGCCTGCGAGGGCGCAATTTCGACGGACGTCTCGAGTGGGATGTCTCACTGTTTCGCATGAACTTCCATAATCTCGTTGTCAGCCAGAATGTCGATGGACTACCGGGGCTCACGAACGCCGGCAACGAACGCTTCAAGGGTGCTGAAACGGAACTGCGCTGGCACGTCAGTGACGGACTGAGCCTGCTCGGCAGCTACGCTTGGCACGATGCGCGATTTGCCGACTACGCCCAGCTCTTCGGCGAGACCCTGACCCAGCTCGATGGCAAGATGCTTGAGCTTTCGCCACAACATATCGGCAGTGCCGGAATCATTTACGGACAGGTAAAAGGACTGCGCGCAAGCCTTGTCGCGAGCTACGTAGGCTCGCGATTTCTCAACAAGCGCAATACCTCGAAGGCTGATTCCTACAGTACCGTCGATGCTGGTGTGGGATATGCATTCGAGAATTGGGAGTTGCGCCTCGACGGTTTCAACCTGACCAATCGTCGCGATCCGGTTGCGGAAAGCGAGCTCGGTGAAGCGCAATTCTATCGTCTGCCTGCGCGCTCGTACTTGCTCACCGCGCGTTTCGCATTCGGACAATAGCTCCGCACGGGCAAACAGGCAGCGACAGCCGGCAAAAAGCCTGGCTGTCGCTCGGATTGCGCGATTCACTGCGCGAGTTTGTGCAGGTGCGGGCCGTGTCTGTAGCTTTCGGTGCGGGGCTGCTGCCGTCAGCGGTTACAATCGCGGCATGCGCAAGAAACCACCCACCGTGCTGGCGACACGCAGCGTCGAAAAAAGCCGCTTCGTCCTCGCCGAGCAGATTGACCTCGAGTTTTCCAATGGCGAGCGACGCACACACGAGCGTCTGCGCACTTCGGGCTTCGGTGCCGTGATCATGGTGCCGATGCTTGATGACGATACCGTGCTGTTGATCCGTGAGTACGCGACCGGCATCGGCAGCTACGAGCTTGGCCTGCCCAAGGGACGTCTGGACCGCGATGAGACGGTCGAGCAGGGAGCCAATCGCGAGCTCAAGGAAGAGATCGGCTACGGCGCCCGCGAACTGCGTATCCTGACCACCTTGTCTGTTTCGCCGACCTACATGAGCGCGAGGGCTCATGTTGTGCTCGCGCGTGACCTCTATCCCGAACGCCTTCAGGGTGATGAGCCCGAGGAGCTCGAAGTGGTGCCATGGAAGTTGAGCGAGCTGCATACCCTGCTTGACGAACCCGAGGTCAGCGAGGGTCGATCGGTCGCTGCACTTTTCATTGCCCGCGAGTATCTCGCCGGTCGATTCCGGCCGGCGTCGTGAAGCTTGAAGCCCTGATTCCAGAGGTCTGCGCGATTGCACGAAGAGCCGCAACCGCAATCCTTGAAGTCTACGAAAGCGAGTTCGCGGTCGAGCACAAGGACGATCGATCGCCGTTGACGGCCGCTGATCTGGCCGCGCATCAAAGCATCGTCGATGGTCTGCGTGCGCTGACCCCCGAATTGCCGATCCTGTCGGAGGAATCCGCCGCCATCGATTGGCGCGAGCGTCGACAATGGTCGCGCTACTGGCTGGTCGATCCGCTCGATGGCACGCGCGAGTTCGTCAAGCGCAACGGAGAGTTCACGGTCAACATCGCCTTGATCGAAGGCGATCGGAGCGTGCTCGGCGTGGTCCAGGCCCCGGTCACCGGATTGATCGCCTGGGCATGGCGTGAAGGCGGCGCATGGATGGCCAGTGCGGGCGCGGAGGCGCGACGTTGCCAGAGCCGGCCTCGAACCCAGCCGTTGATTGTCGCTGGCAGCCGCTCGCATGGTAATCCGCGACTGTCCTCAATGTTGGAGACGGTTGGTCCGCACGAGATCGTCGCGCTGGGTTCTTCGCTGAAATTCCTGCGCATTGCTGCCGCCGAAGCCGATCTTTACGTGCGCCTGGGTCCGACCTCCGAGTGGGACACGGCGGCTGCCCAGTGCATTCTCGAGGAGGCTGGTGGTGCGGTCATCGATTTCAATGGTCAACCGTTACGGTACAACTGCAAGGAATCCCTGCTCAATCCGGAATTCATCGCCTGTGGAGATGTCGGCGTGGATTGGATCGGACTGCTCGGAATGAAATAGGGATTACTTGTCGGCTGCAACCGTCGGACGGGCGCGGGCCTGCGCTCGACGCCAGATTGGGGAGGCCGGAGAAAATGGTCATGCAGGGGGCCAGACGCGAATGTCGGGCATGGATTATGCATGCTGAAAGCCCTGTCCCGCACCGATGGCAAGCAGCTGGTTGGTGCGCGATTTGGCGGTGCGTCATGGAAGGAGTCGTACCGACGATCATGGACGGTGAGTTCCATGCCAGGCAAGCAAGTTGGCCCTCAGCCCAGTCTTACCCCTGAACGGTAATCCATGAACCAGATCCTGCTCGCCGATACCTCGCAAACGCGACGCCGCGCACTTTCCGCCGTACTCAGCCAGAGTGGCTACGTCGTCACCGCCGTCGCCAATCTTGAAGAAGCCTGCGAAACACTGCGTCGCTCGCTGATCGAACATGCCAACTTCGATGCGGTCGTGGTCGGCTGGCCCGAATACTCGGAGTTCGCTGCCGAAGACGTGTTCGGCTTGCTGCACGGTGAGCGATTCGAACACCTGCCGGTGCTGATCATGGCCGATTCGAGCAATCCCAAAGCTGTCAACTGGCGCATGACGCGACCGCGTACTGCGCTGACTCTGTGGTCGGAATATCTCGAAGCGCCGAATGCGATCAACCAGTTGCTGCGTCCGGGCGAGGAAATCGAGCCAGCCTTGAGTCTGCATCAAGAGCAGATCCGAATCCTTCTGGTCGATGATTCGCCTACCGTCCGGCTTGGCTATTCGAGACTGCTCGAAAAACACGGCTACTTCGTTGATACGGCCGAAAGTGTAGCCGAAGGCTGGACCAAGGTTTCCACGCAGAACTATGACATTGCCATCATCGATTACCTGATGCCTGAGAAAAACGGCACAGCGCTGATCACGATGATCCGCAACAATCCCGAAAGCCAGCACATCCTCACCGCCACGATCACCGGAACCTACTCCGACGCCGTGATTGCCGAGTCCCTGGCGTGCGGCGCACTGGAGTGCCTGTTCAAAAGCGAGTCGCGCGATCTGCTTCTCGCGCGCATCGCCTCGCTGGCGCGAACCATCAACGACCGCAAGGCAATCGACAACGAACGCCGACGCCTGCAGGGCATTCTTTCCTCTGTCGGCGAGGGCGTCTACGGGGTCGACAGCAAGGGCATCATCCAGTTCATCAATCCGGCCGCACTGGATATACTCGGCTACTCCGATACCAACGAATTGATCGGGCATTCGGCATTCGAGACATTTCATTTTGCCGACGAGTTTGGCGTGCCGACACGGCGTGCCACGTCGCCCTTGAGTCAATGCTATGCCAGCGGCGGACACCTTTCTGCGTTGCAGACGAGATTCTGGACGCTGGCCAAACGCGGCATACCGGTTGAGTGCAACGTGCATCCGTTGCGCATGGGTGCCGAACAGAACGGCTCCGTGGTTGCGTTCAGGGATATCTCGGCACGTCGTGTGCTGGAAGATGAACTGCGTTGGCAAGCCGAGCATGACAGCCTGACCAAACTCTACAACCGCAGCTGGTTCGAGGCGCAGCTTGAGCAGGCATGCAATCGGGTCAGTCGCAGCGGGCAGTCGGCGATGTTGCTGTTCATTGATCTCGACCGCTTCAAGTACATCAATGACACCGCGGGCCATATCGCCGGCGACAGACTGTTGGTCGAGGTAAGCGAACGCCTCAAATCGCGTCTGCGTGGCAGCGATTGCCTTGCGCGGATGGGTGGCGACGAATTTGCCGTCCTGCTGACCAATGTCGGTTCGAGCGATCTCATGAGCCTGGCGGATGGCTTTCGCAAGGTTCTGACGATGATGCCGTTCACCTACGCATCCAAGAGCTACCGCATCACCTTGTCGATTGGTTGCGTGAAGATCGATGATGAGATGCACTCGGCTGGTGATGCGATGGCGTTTGCAGATATCGCCTGCCACATGGCCAAGCGTAGTGGTCGCAATCAATGCCAGCTGTATTCGCCGGAAACCGGTCGATTGGCCGCGCTGGATGTCGATCTCGGCTGGTCGGTGCGACTCGAAGAAGCCTTGCGCACCAATCGCTTTGTGCTTTGCTATCAGCCGATCGTGCCGCTCAGAGGAATCGAGAACGATTCGGCGAATAGCAAGAACAACAAGGATATCTGGCTGCGCCAACTGGAGCGCAATCCCTACGATGAGGCGCTATTCGAGGTGCTCGTGCGCTTGAAGGGGAGCCAGGGTGAGTTGATCTCACCGAACGCGTTCCTGCCGGCGGCCGAGCGTTTTGGCTTGATGCAGGAAATCGATCACTGGGTAATCGACCACGCCTTGATGGCGCTGCGCGAGACTCGCAATAGCCCGCGACCGATTGCGCTGACCATCAATATCTCGGCGCAAACTCTGGAAAAGGGAGGGATTGTCGACTACGTCACCGCAAAAATCGTCGAGTACGACGTCAACCCGGCGGCAATCGTCATCGAGATCATCGAGTCACACTCGATTAGCGATCTCCAGAATGCGCAAGCGCAACTTTCTGCGCTGCGCGCCCTCGGTTGCCGCATCGCGGTGGATGATTTCGGTACCGGATTCTCGACCTTCGCTTATCTCAAGCAGATCGAGGCCGACATCCTCAAGATCGATGGTTCCCTTATCCAGGGTCTACCGGATGATGATCTCGATCGCACGATCATCGCCGCGTTGACTTCGATCGCCGAAACCGCCGGCAAGAAGACCGTCGCCGAATGCGTAGAGGATGTGGCCATGCTGCGCACCCTCTACGAATGTGGCGTCGACATGGCACAAGGTTTCGTGGTCGGCATGCCACGCCTCCACCTGCCGAAATCGCTGCCGACATTCGGCATGCCGATGACCGAACCGAAACCCCAGATCGCGGCAGTCTGACGGCTATGCGGGTCGGTCGACGCGTATGCGCAGCCGGCCGTTTTCGAAGCGGACCTGCAATTGCCTGTGCTTTACCAGATAGCGGATGCCGACAAGGGCGGCGGCGAAACCCGATCCGGCGCCGATAGCCATCGCCCAGCGTGCGCCGAACGTGTCTGCGATCCAGCCGACGAGCGGCGCACCGATCGGGGTTCCGCCGAGAGCCAGTGCCAGCATGATGGCGAGGACGCGTCCGCGCATGGCTGGATCAGTCGAAAGCTGGATCGCGCTGTTGGCCGTCGTTGTGAACGTTTGCGCAGCGATGCCGACAATGATCAGGGCCGCGCCGAACAAGAATTCATTCGGCATCAGCGCTGCCAGGGTCAGACCGAAACCGAATATCGCGGCGCCGGTGAGCAGCATCGAGATCTTCGGTTGCGCGCGCGCCGCCGCGAGCAGCGCGCCAGCGACCGATCCGATCGCCATGGTCGAGGTCAGCACGCCGTATTGGCCGGCGCCGCCATTGAATGCCGTGACTGACATGGTCGAAATGAAGATCGCGTAATTCATGCCGAACGAGCCGATCAGGAAGAACATCAGCAGGATCGCCACGAGATCAGGCCGGTTCCAGACGTAGCGAAATCCCTCGACCAGGTTGCCGCGAGCGCGTACGGCACGTGTGTGACGTTGCATTTCAGCGCTGCGCAACCACAGCAATGAGCCGATCACGGCCAGATAGGAGGCTGCGTTGAGCAGGAAGACCCAGCCCGACCCGATCAGCGCGATCAGCAGGCCGGCGACGGCGGGACCGATCATGCGAGCGGCGTTGAACGACGTCGAATTCAGCGCCACGGCATTGGACAGTTCCGATTCCGCGACGAGATCGGAAACGAAGGTCTGCCGTGCCGGTGCATCAAATGCAGTCACGCAGCCGAGCAGCAGTGCGAATACGTAGACATGCCAAAGCTCGACGTGGCCGCTGATCGTGAGTATGCCGAGGCCGAGGGCAAGCAAGCCCATGCAGGCCTGGGTGATGATCAGAACCCGGCGTCGATCAAAATGGTCGGCGGTAAAGCCGGTCAGTGGCAACAACACAATCTGCGGCCCGAACTGCAAGGCCATGACGATGCCGACTGCTGTCGCACTCTTGTCGGTCAGTTCGGCGAGAACCAGCCAGTCCTGTGCCGTGCGCTGCATCCAGGTGCCGATATTCGATATCAGTGCGCCGGCAGCCCAAAGGCGAAAGTTGTACCCGCCCAGCGATCGAAACGTGCCTTTCATGCAATGACGATAGCAGTGTTTTTGCGATCCGCATCCGGTCAGTGGGCTTGTAGCGGCGATGGTCCCTCGCGGCATGCCATCGCGAGTTGTCTATGCGAGTGGGAGGGTGCGCTCCCTCGATGCTGCCGATGCCGGAATGGGCAAGGCGCGCCGCTTGAGCAGATGCAGGCGGACGCGCCAGAACAGCATGACTCCGAGCACGAGCAGAACCGGTATCGCCAGCAGACCCGATTTGCGCAGGGAGGCAGGAAACAATTTGGCCTGGCCAAGGAAAAGCGAAGCGGTGGCAACGAACATCGCGAAGCCCATGCGCATGAGGTGCCGCGTCAGCCGGCGTGTGCCCTCGATGCTCCGAGCCAGCAGCATGCGAGCGTCGCCGATCGCGCCGAGCAGCGCCGCTGCGGAGAACAGGAATAGCGGGAGCGGCGGCATGCCGTCGATCCTGCCGTCGGAGTGGTTGATCGCTGCAAGTCCGAGGCCAAACGCATAGATGCTGGTTGTCAGAGCCATCAGCATCAGGGCCACGGTCATGGTGCGAACCTGTTCAAGCGGGCGCCTGACCGTGAGCAAGGCCGTGCAGACCAGGTAGAACGTCACCAGCGCGGCGACCACATTGAGTCGGTTCGGTCTCAGCAAGGCGGCCATGATGAAAGCGCTCGAAGTCATCGCCAGCATGGCCACGACAAAGACCATTCCGGCTTTGCGGTGCAGCCACGAACCCTTTGCCGCAAAAAGGGCGGCTCCTCCTCCGAGCAGGGCGAGCAATCCGGCGATGATGTGGAAAGTCTTCATGGCCACACTGTCGTTGAACAATCCGAGGCAGGATAGCGAGCTGCGACGAATGGTCGAGTGATGGTGTCGAAAGACGATAGCCTGCGATGAACGTCGGACTCGGTTCGCGTGACTCCTGGCTCCAGGGATAACAGCCTGCAAAGCACCCGTGAAAGGCTCAGGCTCGTTGTCGTTCAATCCAGGGCGTGCCGATTGTCGTGCCCAGGCACCACTCGCCCTTGCGCAGACGCGTCTTGTCACCTGCCATCTTTCGCAATGCCGCACCCTCGTCGACATTGAGTGCCGGTGCCATTGGGCAACGCAGCCACTACGGGGAGTCGATGATGAAAGCTGGAAAGCACATCGCGCGATGGGTAGCAGTACTACTGATTCTGCAATTAGCGGCCGGACCCCTTGTGAATTTCGCCTTGTTGGGGCCGGTGAACGCCGCACCTCCCGGTTTCCTCGCCAACGCGCCGATGCATGCGACCCAGGTCAGCCTGGCCGCACTGATCGGTTTCGGCGCCAGCGTGATGACAGTCGGTATCGCCGTCGCATTGTGGCCGCTGGTTCGTGGGCAGGCGCCGGCGATGTCTCTATCGCTGCTGGCGTTTGCCGTCGTCGGCCTTGCCTTGAGTGCGGTGGAAAACGCAGGCCTGCTGACCATGCTGTCCTTGAGTCAGGAACATGCAACGGCGAACGCCGCTGATGAAAGCCTGTACCAGGGCCTTGCCTTCATGGTCGGGTCCGCGCGGCGATGGGTCCACTTCATGAACCTGATTGTTGGTGGTGGCCTGACCTATTCGGCTTTTTACGCCTTGCTGTATCGTCTTGCGCTGGTGCCGCGCGGTTTGGCCGCTACCGGGTTCGCTGCCGCCGCACTGCTACTCGTCGCGGTTGCAATGCCTTTGTTCGGTTTTCCCGTCGCGTTTCTGCTGCTCGTGCCGCTGGGCCTGGCGCACCTTGTTCTGTCGGTCTGGCTGCTGCTCAGGGGTTTCGTTGAATCGCCCATTGCCTGACTGGATCATGCTCACGTCGTGCCTGTATCGGATATCTCCCGTAAACCATGCGCGACGTTGCAAGTTTGCAGGCTGGCGAGACGTCCGTCACGCAACTGCGGTTTGCGTGGTGCCGAACCAGATGATCCTCCCGGTTGGCAGGCATTCGATGCAATCCTGTTTGGTCGCTTTTTGATGAATGCCTTGATCGGCCCGCTCGTTTTCGGGCGCGACTACCGCGCCGGTCGCCGGAGACGGATAGCTGCTGCGCAGTACACTGCTGCCGTGTTCAACATCCTGGTGTCTTTGGAAGTACCGACGAGGACGAAGCACTACACTATGGAAGGTTGGATCGACTTGCGGTGATGGTGAGACTGTTCAATCACGAACAGAATTCCGCGCAGTGACCCAGGCGTTGGATCACCCTTCGACAATCGCAGCACGAACGGCTGAGAAAAATCAGGCCTTCTGGCGCGAAAGCGTACCGACAAGACCCAGGAAACCCGATGCAAAAGATTGACGATCTGCTTGCCATCATGGCGCGCCTGCGTGATCCGGACAATGGTTGCCCGTGGGATGTGAAGCAGAGTTTCGAGACGATCGTGCCGTATACGATCGAAGAGGCCTACGAGGTCGCTGACGCCGTGGATCGGCGCGATTATGTGGATCTCTGCGGTGAACTAGGCGATCTGCTGCTGCAGGTTGTGTTCCACGCGCGCATGGCCGAAGAAGCTGGCCACTTCCGATTCGATGACGTCGTTGCCGCGATCTGCAACAAGATGATCACGCGCCACCCGCATGTCTTCGCCGAGGCCAAGGCCGATACAGCCGACGAGGTTTTGACCAACTGGGAGGCGATCAAGCGCCAGGAACGCGAGGCCGCTGGCGACGCGGATCGCAGTGCCCTGGCCGGCATCGCGCGCGGCCTTCCGGAGTGGCAGCGCGCCATCAAATTGCAGAAACGCGCGGCGACCGTTGGTTTCGATTGGCCTGATGTCGATCCCGTGCTCGACAAATTGCACGAGGAGTTGGAGGAAGTCCGCGAAGAGTTTACGAGTGGTGCCGACAAGCAGCGGCTGACCGACGAGATTGGCGATGTGCTGTTCGTCTGCGCCAATCTTGCCCGTCATGCGCGAGTGGAAGTATCGACCGCCATGCGCCATGCCAATGCCAAGTTTGAACGTCGTTTTCGACGCATGGAGGCGCTGGTGGCTGAGGTCGGTGAATCGCTCGAAGGCAAGTCACTGGAGCAGCAGGAGGCCCTGTGGCAGCGAGCCAAGCGTGAGGAGCTGGGAAGCCTCCCCTAGGAGCGCGTTCACGCACGAGCCGTTTTTCTCGATTTGGCTCAACCTTCGGTTAAACCCTTTTCGTCCTCGCCGTATCCAATCAGGGTCACTTCATTGGAGCTTTGCCATGCGATCGTTGCTCGCTGCATGTTTCGTCTTGCTCTCGGGGTCCGTGTTCGCGTCGGATTGTGCGCATCATGCTGATCGATCCTTCAACGTCGATCGTGCCGACATCAAGACCCTGGTCGCGAAGCTGGGCTCAACCGACCTGCGCCTGCGCGGCGTGAGCGGACTCTCACGTATCGAGGTCCAGGCCCGCGCCTGCGCCTCGGATGAGAAAGAACTGGATCGACTCATCGTGAATCAGCGTCGGGAGGGCGATCGACTGGTTGTCGACACCGATCGGAGCAAGGGAAACTTCTCGTTCTCATGGTTCGGCTCGAGCCACGCCTATCTGGAGCTTGAAATTCGCGTGCCGCTCGATCTGGCCACGCGAGTCCATACGGGTTCGGGTGATGTCGATGCGCGCGACCTGGCCAGTCTCGAATACAACGCCGGTTCGGGTGATCTCAGAGTCGAAAGTATCGCGGGCGAACTGGTCGTCGACGTCGGCTCGGGTGACGTCGAAGGCTCAGGCGTCGGCCGCTTTCATCTGGTATCGACCGGATCCGGAGACTTCAATTTGCGCGACATCCGCGGCGATGTCGAGGTCGGCTCGGTCGGCTCGGGCGATATCGACTTGCGCAAGGTTGCTGGCAGCGTCCGCATTGGCCAGGTCGGATCTGGCGATCTGGAAATCTCCGACATCGGCGGTGACGTGAGCGTGGACTCGATCGGCTCCGGCGATCTCGACGCTGACAACGTGCGCGGCAATCTGACCGTGAAATCGCGTGGAAGCAGTGACATCAATCACCGCAATATCGGTGGCAAGGTCGACGTACCGTCTGACGATTAATCGCTGTCCATGATTGCCGCGTGTCGTTGAATCGAAGGACTTGCTTCGATTCAACGTTGGGACAGCGACTGGCCTATGCCAGCAAACCGCAGGCAAATGTCGCTATTTTCAGCCACGCAGAATCAACGTTTTCCCGCGGATTTCAGGCTCTTGCGCGAGGGTCTGCTGCGCCCGATGACGTGTCATAAATCGGCGCAAACGTTGTGCCGCATTTGAATGTTGAAGTATTTCGACGATTTGACGCAGGGAGTATCGAAGGCTAGGGTTGAGGTCGATTTCGTGCATTCGCAAAGGGGGATTGCACTTGCTCACCAAGACAAGGCTGGGATTTTTCCTGGCTTGCCTGTGGTCGCTGCCTGCGGTTGCCGAGCAAGTCGTTCTTCCATCAATCGATCCTGATACCTGCCGCGACATCATAGGTTTCGAGCAGCGACTCGCTCAATTTCTCGATGATGTCCGAACGATAACGACAGATCCCGGTGATGGGCGCGTCGCCTTCACGGCATCGGCGTCGGCATTCGCCGCATTCGAAACCCAGGCGAACTTTGTCAGCGGCGATGCACGCAACAGATTGTGCGCGGAATTCGAGCGCGTGCCGATGCTGACTTCGGCGGCCAGTGTTGCGCGTCAGCAACTGGCTCAGCCCACCACGACCGATTCGGTCAACGCCGCCCAATGTCAGTCAACCGATGCCTATCTGGGCATATTCGCTGCGCAACAGGTCTTGCTTGGATTCGCTGCAATCGCCGAGTCTGTCAGTGACGCATCGAGCTGCCCGGCCTATGCCGGTGTCGTTGCCTGCGGCCCGGTCGCTCCAATCTGCGCATTCAACGGCCCACTGGCGGCGCTGGCGACTTCCCTGGCGCAATCGGCCAGTGTCCCGCTTACCCTGGACGACAACTGTCGGGAGAATCGTCGCAACGACGTGCTTGACGCGCTCATTGCCGACAACGCTGCGCGCCATGCACGGATCAATCTGGACCTCCAGCAGACCCTGCTGCCGCGCATTGATCAGAAAGTCAGCCAGATCGCCACGGCGCAGTCGCTGGTGCAATTCGACAACCAGCAGGGAGTCGACTTCGCTGATCTCGACGATCGCCTTGACAGCCTCGATATCACGGTCACCACGGCGGGCGCCAGCAGTTCGCAGGCCGACGAACTCGCCGAGCGATTGACGATTGAAATCACCTTGCTGCGTGGTGGTGTCGGCGTGGCCTCTCTGCAACTTCCGGCATCTGCCGACGGCCAGCTCGAACGGGTACGCGAGATAGTTTCCGGCGCAATTCTCGCCCTGCAGTCCATTGGACAGGATGTGACCGCGGCTCGCACGCAATTCCAGGTTGGCGATACCGCGCTCAACAAGGGCGATTTCCGCGCGGCTTTCATGGCCTATCAGGATGCCTATCGACTTTCCGCGTCACTTTCCCGGGGAGACGCGCGATGAGAATCACCACGTTCCCCGGATTCATCCTGTTTGCCGTGCTGTCGGCCGTTGCCGCACCTGCATCGGCAGCAATCGATTGTCCTGCCGATCATCAATCACGCATCAACAATCTCTCCGACTTTCTGGCCCGAATTGATCGCACGTCGACCGATTTCGGTGACATGGGCATCGAAAGCGTCGAGGGGCTGCATGCTAATACGACCGAGCTGCTGAGCCATCTTTCACAGTTCGGACCGGAGCAGAGTCAGCAGCTTTGTGAGTCGATCGCCTCGGTTCCCGAGATGGCGGCCATTCCCGAAAACCTCGAAGAGATACTCGCGCAAACGCAGGGCAAGGGCATGCGCGCGGTGGGTTGCGTGGAGTTGCCCGAGTCGGCCTGGAACGCGTTGTTCATCACCGCGCAATCCCTGCAGCAGGCATCGATTGTCGCCGGCGGCGTCTGCGGCGCGACCGAGTGCTTTCCGCTGGTTTGCTCCGTGCCGTGCATCTTCAAGGGCATCGCCGATTCGGCCGCCCTGGTTGCCGAGGCCGCACTGGATCGCGCCGACTATTGCGGCACGATCAGCCTCGATGAAACCCTCAACGGATTTGCCGCGGACAGCAAATCGGCACTCGACAGCGCGGAGACGCGACTCGATGTGATCGTGCCGCGCATTGATGCCGCGCTGAGCTCGCGGGTCAGCCAGGTTCAGCTCGATGCAGCCAAGGCGCGAATGAACAGCGGAGTTCGCTCGGTTCGCGAAGCGATAGAAGGCATCCGGCTGACGTCACAGGCGCAAGCAGTGCAACAGCAGCAGTCCAGCGGCAACATGCGCCGCCAGTTGATCGAATCGAGCCTGCAGGATCCTGGCGATGGCGCACCGGTGACGCTGTTTCTGCCGGCCAGTCGCGGTGGCCTGCTCGAAACCGTGCGCGAGCAGATCGCTTCGACGATCAGCACCTACCGAAATCTTGGCGTCGATGTCACCGCGGCAACCGCGCTTTTTGCAGCAGGAGATGCCGCGTTGAACATGCAGGACTACAAGCAGGCGTATTCGAGTTATCGCGATGCGTACCGCAACGTCACCACCGGCAGCGTTGCAGGGGGCATCAAACGATGAATACATGCAGGATCATTTTCCAGTTCGCGATCTCAGTCGCAGTGGCGGCGTCCTCGTTCGCGGCGTCGGCGCAAGTCATTCCGCCTCAAGGTCCCGAGTTCCTGTTCAGCGATGCGCCGGGAGTGGAAACAAACATAGATACGACGGTGATCAATCAGGCCGGTGATTTCGTTGCCGTGTTCCAAAATACGCTTCCAGGTTCCTCCAGCCCGTTGATCGCCGGGCGTCTGATGCGTGCCGACGGCAGCTTGGTCGGCACAACGGAATTCGTGATCAGCGACGATGACGTGACCGCAAACGGCTTCGCCAATACGCTGCCACGTGTTTCTTCGGCACTTGACGGTACGTTTGTCGTGGTTTGGCAACGAAGAGCAGGTAGTGCCCTGGAATCAATCTACGCGCGCCATTTCACGACCCAGTCCGGTGTGCCCCAGCCGATCGCGGACAAATTCGAGGTAGTCGATCAGACGTTTCCCGGCAACGCCACGGCCAGGCACACCGCACCCTATGTCAGCTCGGATATCGGTGGAACCTTCGTCGTTGGCTGGACGGCGACCGGCACCGATGGGTCGGGCTGCAACAATTTCTACAACTGCAAGCCGCACGCGACCGGATTTGATGCGAACGGGCAGCGCACGATCTCCGAGTTTGTAACGCTCGAAGCGGGCGACAATGCCTATGGCGGCGTCGTGACCGGGGTTGCCAGAGTGCTCAGTTCCGGGCGCTTTGCCGTGCTCTGGAAGCACTACATCAGTACATTCTCGTTCCCGGATGACGCCTGCGTCGATGGGGGCTCCATAGCGCTGTGCATCCGTTTCTTCGAGCCCGACGGAACGCCGTCCACCGGTCGCATGCTGGCTGTGGACAGGGAGGGTTCAACTGATCTCGGCAATGCACTTGCCGCCGATTTCAGCGGCAACTACATCGTCGCCTATCGACGTACCGCAGCGGGCAATCGCTTTGATCTGCGCGTGCGCCGATTCGACCGTGATGGCGAGGAACTGACGGCTGAGCGCACGGTCGCAAACGACTATCCCTACCCCGCCTCGACTCCGCTGGCGATGTCGGCCACCAGCCTGGCCGGAAATATCCTGATCACGACCACGGCACAGACGTCTGGCACACAGCCGAGAATAATCGGCAAGTGGTTGCCGGCCAACTACGACGCCCCCGGTGTCACTTCGGTGCCGTTCTTCAGCATTTATTCGGCGAGTGCGTTCTTCAGACCGGTCACGGCAGCGGCGATGGCTCTGGATGGCAGCATGCTGGCCGGGTGGTCGGGCGGTTATGACAATCGACCGTTTGGGCGCCGCTACGCCGCGCCGGTCGAAGTGCGCATCAATGACGTCGCCACGTCAGAGGGTAATACGCGTTCGAGTGCGGCCTTTACCGTGCAGATTTCCAAGGCGCATCCGAATAGCCTTCCGGTCACCCTCAACTATCTGACTGCCGAGGGCACCGCCACGGCGACCGTCGACTACACGCCGATCAATGGCACGCTTGCTTTTAGCGGACCGGGCCAACTGATTCAGCCACTCGTCGTTCCGGTGATCGATGACAACAGCATCGAGGAAGATGAAACCTATCTGGTCCAGCTGAGCAATGCAGCCAATGCCGTAATCGTCCGCGGTACCGGCATCGGCACGATTCTCAATGACGATACGGGCGGTGTCCTGCTGGTTCGTAACACGCAGATTGCCGAAGGTGACAGTGCTAGCAGACCATTGAATTTCGAAGTGTCCCTGAGCGAGCCTCAGGGCCTCGCCGCCACCGTGTCGTACGTCACCGTCGATGAATCCGCCGTGGCCGGATCCGACTATCGGGCGACCTTTGGCACGCTGACAATTCCGGCAGGATTCACTTCCGCGTTCGCCAGTGTCGACGTGTTCGGCGATACCGCGTTCGAGACCGATGAATCATTCCGCCTCATGCTGTTCGATCCGGTTGCCTCGACGGTTGGACCGGCGGTTGGCAACAATGCCGGTCGCGGCACGATCGTATCCGACGACCTGTGTCCGTTGGTGCCCACGATTACTCCGGACAATGCCAGTTATCCGGTGCCGGGAGGAACCGGCGACATCAGCGTGAGCGATAGCGCCAGCTGTGGTTGGCTGGCCAGCACGGATACACCGTGGCTGAGCATCGTCAGCTCACCGAACTGCCCTGCAGGCAGTCCTCCGGAGTGCCCGCATGGCGGCCTCGGCGATGGTGTCGTCTCGTACGCAGTCGCGGAATCGACTCTGGTCAATCAGCGCATTGGTGAATTCAGCGTCGCCGATCTGACCACGACGATTACCCAGGAAGGCATCCAGTGCAATTTCAGTCTCGCCCCGGATTCTGCAGCCTATCCATCTTCGGGCGGGCAGGGCAGTTTCGTGGTAGCGGCCACGGATCCGGTTTGCGAATGGACGGCCGTCTCGCAGGCGCCGTGGTTGATCATTACCGAATCACCCAATTGCACTGCGGGCAGTCCGACCAGCTGCGTGCAGGGCGGAATGGGCAGCGGCACCATCAGCTATCGCATGGATATCAATGAAAACGTCGATCGCAGCAGTGGCATCATTGCGGCCGCGAATCTGTTCACGGTCGATCAGGCCGGTTTCTTCTTCGATGATTTCGACAACGGTCAGCTCAGCGCGCTCTGGGACTACAGCGACATGGGCTTGTGGTCGGAATCCAATTCGCGCCTGGTCGGCAATACCATCGGCGGAGGGTTCGCGCGCGCCATCGCCCGGCCTGCATTCGCCGGCTGCATCATCTGCACGATCACCGCCAAGGTTCGCTTCGACCAGTTCGCCCAGGGTCGCGCGCGCCTGTTCGGCTGGTACCTCGATCCGGACACGATGGTCGAACTCGAAGTGGATGAATTTGCCAACCAGTGGCATCTGCGCCAGTGGGTCGGAGGTTCGGTGGTCGCCAGCGTGGATTTGCCTTTGAGTACCCTGGTCAATCGCGATTACACCGCCGAGCTTGAATTCGACGGTACCGACATACGCCTGAGCGTGGATGGCAACCTGCTTGGGTTGCTGACGCCTGCAGCGGGCGCGACGCCGGATGGTACGGTCGGATTTGAAGTCGAGTCCGAAGCGGTTTCGTTCGACCTGATCAAGGTCGTGACGGTGACCGCCGGCGTGGCGATCCCGGGCCGGATCTTCAGCGATGGCTTCGAATCCGTGCCCTGACAGACGTGACAAATTCGGGCGATATCAGGCAGGTCTCGACGCAGTCACGGCGCCCGGCCATTGCAATGCCTGAAGCGCATCGCTTCGAAATCAGGCCGTCTTGTACTCGCCGTATTGGCGCAGGCGCTGGTAGCGCTGCTCAAGCAAGCTTGGGATATCCAGCGCGTCCAGCGTTTCGAGCTGGTTGAGCAGAACCGCCTTGAGACGCACCGCGATCGAATGCGGGTTGCGGTGGGCACCGCCGAGTGGTTCGCGCACGACCTTGTCGATCAGGCCGAGTTCGAGCAGGCGCGCGGCCGTGATGCCAAGTTCGGCAGCGGCATCCTTGGCCTTCTCGGCGGTCTTCCACAGGATCGACGCGCATCCTTCCGGCGAAATCACCGAATAGGTCGAATACTGCAGCATGTTGACGCGATCGCCGACGCCGATCGCGAGGGCGCCGCCGGAGCCACCTTCGCCGATCACTGTGCACAGGATCGGCACCTTGAGTTCGGCCATTTCAATCAGGTTTCGCGCAATCGCTTCGGACTGGCCACGTTCCTCGGCACCGACGCCGGGATAGGCGCCGGGAGTATCGATGAAGGTCAGCAGCGGCAACTTGAAGCGCTCGGCCAGCTTCATCAGGCGCAGGGCCTTCCGATAGCCTTCCGGGCGCGGCATGCCGAAATTGCGGCGGATCTTGGTCTTGGTATCGCGACCCTTCTGGTGGCCGATGATGACTACGCTGCGACCATCGATGCGACCGATTCCGCCGACAATCGCGGCATCCTCGGCGTAGGTGCGGTCACCAGAGAGTTCATGAAACTCCTCGCACATGACCTTGATGTAGTCGAGCGAGAACGGGCGCGCCGGATGGCGCGCGAGCTGCGCGACCTGCCACGGCGTCAGGTTGCGGAAGATCTCCGCCGTGCGCGTCTTCAGCTTGCCTTGCAGCTTGGCGATCTCGTCCTCGATATTGAAAGCCTGTCCGTGGCTGGCATGGCGCAGCTCCTGGATTTTGGCTTCGAGTTCGCCGATCGGTGCTTCGAATTCGAGGAAGTTAGGGTTCATTCAACGATGTTTGAATCAGAAGAGGGCGAGTATAGCGGGTCATGACCTTGCCAAGCCGTGAATTGAGCCGGATCTCCTAATGGCCATAAACGAATTCCGCGTCGATCACCCCTTCGAGGGCCGCGATCGCCCGAACCAGTTCGGGGCGGGCACGAACCTTCCATTCGGGGCCAAGTTCGACTTCTCCCCGACCGCTCTGGTTGCTGAAGGCGATGCGAACCGTGGTGGTGCCGCCACGCCAGGATTCCAGCACCCCGTACAAGCGCGTGGCAAAATCGCCACCAATGCCATTGACGCGCAAGCGCAGCACGCGGGCCCGCAACTCGCAAGCCGATTCAATCGTGCTGACGCGCTGCGTGCGCAACTGGTAATTGCCGGAAAAATCATCGATCGACAACGAGCCCTCGAAAACGAGGATCGCGTCGCGGCTCAGCAAGGCGCCGAACTCGGCCCAGGCTTCGCGATAAAGCACCGCTTCGAAACGACCCGACCAGTCCTCGATCTGGACAAAGGCACGCGACTCACCTTGCTTGCGAAGCCCAAGGACTGCACCGGCCAGCGTGAAGGATTGTCCACCGCCGTAGCGGCTTCGGCCTTCCAGCGGTTTGTGATGCTTTTCCAGTTCGCCGATCGGGCAGGTCACGACGCGCGCGAACAGATCGCGCCAGGCGTCAGTGGGGTGCCCCGAGAGATAGTGACCCAGCGTATCGCGCTCGCCGGCCAGGCGCCGTTCGGCCGGCCAATCCTCGACTTCGGCCAGCTCGATCGAAACCGCCGCCGGACTGGCGGCGCCAAACATGTCGTTCTGCCCGGCCAGAGCATTGCGTGTCTGCTGCTCGGCAGCACGCATCGCTTCGGGCAATTGGGCCATCAGGCTGGCTCGATTGCCGGCCAGCGCATCCATCGATCCGGACAGGATCATTGCCTCGAGCGTGCGCTTGTTGATCTTGTGTGCATCGACACGAACGCAGAATTCACCGAGATCCCTGAATGCGCCACCCATCCTGAGCGCCTCGACCACATTCTCGATCGCGCCTTCGCCGACGCCCTTGAGCGCGCCGAGGCCATAGCGAATGGTTTTCGATGCGACGCGGTTTGAATCGGCATCCATTGCGTGGAACTTGTAGCCCGAGGCATTGATGTCGGGCGGCAACACCTGAAGGCCGAGCGTACGTGCTTCGCCTAGCAGGTTGACGACCTTGTCGGTGTTGTCCATGTCGGCTGAAAGCACGGCGGCCATGAATTCGGCCGGGTAGTGGGTCTTCAGCCAGGCGGTCTGGTACGAAACCAGGGCATAGGCCGCCGCATGTGACTTGTTGAAGCCGTAGCCGGCGAATTTTTCCATGGTGTCAAACACGGCATCGGCCATGTGCTCATCGACGCCGTTCTTCGCCGCACCTTCGCGAAAGATCGCGCGGTGCCTGGCCATCTCCTCGACCTTCTTCTTGCCCATCGCGCGGCGCAGCAGGTCGGCGCCGCCGAGCGAATAGCCGCCGACGATCTGGGCCATCTGCATGACCTGTTCCTGGTAGACCATGATGCCGTAGGTCTCACGCAGGACCGGCTCGACGCGCTGGTCGGGATATTCGATCGTTTCGGTACCATGCTTGCGCTTGCAATAGCTCGGAATCAGGTCCATCGGGCCCGGTCGATACAGCGCACCGAGCGCGATCAGATCTTCGAAACGATCCGGTTTTGCATCCTTTAGCATGCCCTGCATGCCGCGAGACTCGAACTGGAATACGGCAATCGTCTGTGCGCGCTTGAACAAGGTGTACACGGCCACATCGTCAAGCGGCAACTGGCTGATGTCGAGAGCCGCCTCGCCGGTTTTCGCGCGCCGCGCATTGATAGCCTTGACCGCCCAGTCGATGATCGTCAGCGTACGCAGGCCGAGAAAGTCGAACTTCACCAGGCCCACTTTTTCGACATCGTCCTTGTCGAACTGGGTGACCACGCCTTCACCACCGGCTTCGCTGTAGACCGGGGCGAAATCGGTCAATGGACCCGGCGCGATGACCACGCCGCCGGCATGCTTGCCAGCGTTGCGGGTCAGGTTTTCGAGCTTGAGGGCAAGATCGACCAGCTCGCGAATCGCGTCGTCATTTTCATATTCGCTGCAGAATTCGGCGATGACCCGATCTGGTTCCTTTTTCGATTTCTCGCTGCGGCCGAGTGCATCCTCGAGGCTCATGTCGAGCGGGCGCATCGGAATCAGTTTGGCGATGCGGTCGACCTGGCCGTAAGGCATGCCGAGCACGCGGCCGCTGTCACGCAGCACGGCCTTGGCCGCCATCGTGCCGAAGGTGATGATCTGACTGACCTGGTCGCGACCGTATTTCGCGGCCACGTAGTCGATCACCTGATCGCGCTTGTCCATGCAGAAATCAATATCGAAATCGGGCATCGACACGCGTTCGGGATTGAGGAAGCGTTCGAATAGCAGACCGTATCGCAGCGGATCGATATCGGTGATGCCAAGCGCCCAGGCAACCACGGAGCCGGCACCCGAGCCGCGACCGGGGCCGACCGGGATATCATTATTCTTCGCCCAGTTGATGAAGTCCGCGACGATCAGGAAGTAACCCGGAAATCCCATCTCGACGATGACGTCGATTTCGGTTTCGAGCCGGTTCTCGTAATCACTGGTGCTGAATCCTGCAGCGGCTGACTGCTTGCCAAGACGCGCCGCGAGTCCTTCGCGCGATTGCGTGCGGATCCAGGAATCAAGCGTAAATCCCTCAGGAATCGGAAAGTCCGGCAGGTAGTAGGTGCCGAAGCTCAGTTCGAGATTGCAGCGCTTGGCCAACTCGATGGTGTTCTCGATGGCCTGCGGCAGGTCGGTGAACAACGCGATCATCTGCGCCGGCGTTTTCAGGTATTGCTCGGCCGAGTACGAGTGCGGTCGTTTTGGATCGGCCAGCACGCGACCATCGTGAATACACACGCGCGCTTCGTGGGCCTCGAAGTCCTCGCGATGGATGAAGCGCACATCGTTGCTGGCAACGGCCGGCAGATCGAGGGCAATGGCCAGATTCACTGCACCGGCAATGAAGACCTCTTCATCGGTGCGTTGCGTACGCACGAGTTCAAGGTAGTAGCGATCGTCAAAGTGCTTGCGCCAGGTATTGGCGCAGTCGCGCGCCGCGTCCTCGCGACCTCCGAGAAGGCATTTGCCCACATCGCTTTCGCGCCCGGCGAGCACGATCAATCCGCGATTCGCGGCGTACAGCCATTCGGCCTCAATCAAGGCGAAATCGCCGTGCCGTCCATCCGCCCAGGCCCGCGAAACCAGCCGTGAAAGGTTTCGATAGCCTTCCAGATCCTGGCATAGCAGGGTAAGCCGATGCGGCTTGTTGCGATCCTCCGGATCGGCGATCCAGATATCGCTGCCGGCGATCGGCTTGATGCCGGTTTTTTCGGCCGCCGCGTAGAACTTGACCAGGGCAAACAGGTTGACCTGATCGGTCAGCGCCACCGCCGGCGTACCGGCATCCGCGCACGCAGCGACCAGGCGATCAATGCGGATCGTCGAATCGACCAGCGAATACTCGCTGTGGACGTGCAGATGAACAAATTCCGCAGGCATGGCGGCAACAAACGTGAGGAACCGACAGGGTAGCGGGGTGGCCGTGAGGGGACAAGCTTGCGCTGTCGACCGGGATGTGGGTGTCTCGCTCGTGGTCCTGGTGCAGGCCGGGACCCAGTGACTCTGCTGCTTTTGAATCACAGTCCTTCGGAGCGTGCTTTCAAAGAAAAACTACTGCGCCCCTGCCTCGGCGAAGCCGAGCCTGTCTTGAGCCTGTCGACGGGCAAGGACGACTAGCCGGGCAGACATGCTCGTACTGGCGCGAAGCTGCGCCGATGTTGCGCACAGGGACCGAGCCGGGTCAGTGCTTCGAAATGGGAGGCGGTTGGGTAGCCCTTGTGTCGGGCGAAACCATAACCGGGATGGATGGAATCGAGCGCGCACATGATGCTGTCGCGCTCGACCTTGGCGAGGATCGAGGCGGCGCTGATTGCCGATTCGGTGGCGTCACCGCGGACGATGGCGTGTCCGCGACAGGGAAGATCCTTCGGCACGCGGTTGCCGTCGATCAGGGCGAGCATCGGCAGGATCGAAAGTGCGGCCACGGCGCGCGACATGCCCGCCATCGTTGCGCCAAGGATATTCAGAATGTCGATTTCCTCCGCTTCGACAGCGCAGATCGCGAAGGCCAGCGCCCGGCTGCGAATCTCCACCGCCAGCAGATTGCGTCTCGATGCGCTGAGTATCTTGGAGTCGGCGAGTCCGTCGATCGGACGTGCCGGATCGAGGATCACTGCAGCAATCACCACCGGACCCGCCAACGGGCCACGACCGGCCTCGTCGACACCGGCGATCCACACCTCGTCGCGACATCCTTCGGCGTCGCCAAACAAGTCAGTCTTCATCGCGCACGACCTTGAGCGTGTTGAATATGTAGTCGTGATACGAGCCAAGCAAGCTGCGATTACTGCAGTTCAGATAGCGGCCCGCACAGCGATCGCGCAACAGGCTGTTGGCCTGATAGAAGGCGTCCTTGGGGATACCGGCGGCGTCGAGCAGGATCGAACCGAGGTAGACGATATCGAGTGCTTCCCACGATTTCAGCGACTTGATCGGGAAATTGCTCAAGAGTCGATAGTAGGTGACCCGACTGTCGTTCTTGCCTGCCGCTCTCGGTGCGGTTTTCGGGATCGCGTGCATGGCGCCGTCGAACGAGGGTTGATGGTCGCCGAAATGCATGAGCAAGGTCGCCCGACCACTGTCCCAGAGTAGCCTTCGCATCGAGTCGAGCATCTCGCTCGACAGCGCAGCACGCTGCAGATAGTTGCCGAGATTGAGGTTGAGCCAGTCATCCAGCGCGGCGGGTTTGAACTTGCCGGGGAACAGCGGCTTGTCGAAAGGTGGCGGTAGCTGCGCCAGCGGCGTCATGTGCGGGCCGTGCTGGTGCAGGGTCAGGGTAAATATGAAAAGCGGTTGATCCGGATGCGCTTCGGTTTCGTCGGCGTAGATCTGACCGAAAACCTTGAGCAGGTCGGCATCGGAACTTTCCCAGCCGAGACCATGCTCGGTACCGTCGTAAAACGCGTCGAAACCATAGTTGGCGTAGGCGTTGCGTGCGTTCAGGAATTCGCCACTGTGCGAATAGATGGCGATAGTCCGATATCCGGCCGCCTTGAATGCTCGCGGCAGTGTAAAACTGACTCGTGGTGCAAGGCTGTACGGAGCATATAGCCCGGCATTGCCGAACACGACATCGGCAAGGCCGGATTCGAGGGCGAACTCGCTGGTCCATGTGCCGCCGCCAAAGGTGTGAACGATCAACGGACCGCCAGCTCGTGTATCCGGCCCCCGCTTGAACATGCCAAGGTCGCATTGCGGGATTGTGCAGACATCAAGCAGATGTGGATCGAAGGTACTTTCCTCGAGGATCGCGACCACGTCGGGGTGCTTGCGTGGAGTCCCGGATGATGGAGCGATCTTCCAGTTGATCGACCGATCCACGTTCGCCGGAGTCGCCGGCACTTTCGCCTCGGTATCGTTGAACGAAGTCAGAAATGCGGTCAGATAACTGCGATCGGTAATCGTCGCCCACATCGGTTTGTTGAAGGCCTCGACGAAGGGGCCGCTCGGTTGCACGCAGGCAGCCAGCACGGCAATCGATGCGATCAGGCCGACACCGCGCATGCCGCTGGCTGTCGAGTGACGCAAGCGCAGTCGCTCGGGCACGACTTCCCAGCGCCAGGCCAGGATCAGGATCAGCGGCACGATGACAAGCACGGCGACGCTGAATCCAAGCAGGATCGGATAGCGGCTGATGACTTCGATCGTGCCCCAGCTCAGGTAGTATTTGAGGTCCGGAGCAAGCGCCGGCGTCATCAGGAATTCGAGCTTGAGCATGCTCGCCGTAGCGAGTGCGCCAAACAGCAGACTCGGCGCGAGCAAGGCAAATGACAGCCGCGCGGTGGCAAACACGATAGCCAGTGAGAAGCAGCCAACCACCGCCGTCGCGAACGCTTTTTCTATGAAGAATTTTTCCGCCAGCGGCACGCAGACCAGCATGATGACGAAGCCAAGCGCCGCGATGCCACGCAGCGCGCTCAAGCGAAGTTGCCGCCTGGCGCGTTGACCTGCCTCTTTGCTTTCAAATGGCAGTGGAGCGGTCATCGGTCGAGGATCGCAGCCGCCGCAGTCCGATTACCGCTGCCACGCAGCTCCTGATGCAGGCGCGTGTACTCGGCAAGCAATTCAGGCTCAATCCGGCGTTCGATCAGCGGCGCACGCAAGGCATCGGCCAGTGCCTTCGGTGTGCAGAAATCCTGCATGAGCTCCGGGACCAGCTCGCGTCGGGCCAGATGATTCGGCAAGGAATAGCGCTCGACCTTGAGCAAGCCGAAACCCTTGACGATTCGATAGGTCAGCGCTGCCAGCCGATAGGCGACGACCATCGGTCGCTTGGCCAGCATCGCTTCAAGCGCGGCCGTGCCGGAAGCGAGCAGGACCGCATCGGCGGCGATCATGGCGGAGTGAGATTGGCCGTTGAGAACGAGAATCGGGAATCGGGAATCGGGAATAGGGAATCGAGAATCGGTGGAGGCAAGATCACCAGCGCCCGCTATGTCTTTTCCATCTCTCCATTCCCCATTCCCGATTCCCGCTTTCGCAAGCAAGCTCGCGAAAGCCAGGCGGCATGCCTCATTCGCCATCGGGGCGACGACATGCAGGTTCGGCATTTCCTTCGCGAGCAAGGCGGCGGCCTGGATGAAATCCATGCCGAGGCGGTGGATTTCTCCGAGGCGGCTGCCTGGAAGCACGGCAAGGACCGGGACGTCCGCAGGTATGCCCAGGCGTTCGCGAGCAGCGTGCTGATCAGGTTTCAGCTCGAATGCGTCGGCCAGTGGATGGCCGACAAAGCGCGCATCGACGTTGTGCTTCGCATAGACCGCTGGCTCCATCGGAAACAGGCAGAGCACGCGGTCGGCACTCTGGCCGATCTTCTGCGCGCGTTTTTCGCGCCAGGCCCAGATCGACGGGCTGACGTAATGGATGGTGCGGATGCCCGCTTGCTTGAGCTTGCGCTCGAGCGCGAGATTGAAATCCGGTGCGTCGATGCCGATGAAAGCATCGGGACGCAGTGCCAGCGTGCGTCGACGCACGTCCCGGCGAATCCGCAACAGACCCGGCAAATGGCGCAGCACCTCGGCCAGACCCATCACCGCGAGTCGCTCAGCGGGATACCACGGCTCGAGTCCCGCCGCGATCATGCGCAGTCCGCCAATACCGGCGAATCGTGCAGCGGGATAGCGTTCGCGCAAGGCCTCGATCAAGCCCGCACCGAGCAGGTCACCGGACGCCTCGCCGGCGACAAGGATGAACAGCGGGGAATCGGGAATGGGGAATCGGGAATCGAATGTGGGCACGTTGGTCGTTTGAGTGAGCTTCGAAGATCGGGAAATTCAGGAAGCGGCTTCAGCCGCAATGCCTTTGCCTCGCTCCGTCGAACAGCATCGCGGCTTAGGCCGCTTCCTGCACAGGCTTTGAATCGGAGTGTCTCGCGATTCGCAAATCAAAGAAAACTTGATCGCGCGAAGCCGGTCACCGAAGAGCGCACTTGAGCTTCTGCCAATTCCCCATTCCCGATTTTCAATTCCCAGCCCTTACCGCACCAGCGAGCGCTGAGAACGTTCAATAAAATCGAGCATGAGTTTCACGTCGGGTGCACCTTCGGCGGCGCGGGCGAGTTCCGAGCGTGCCTCCGAGAGTGGCAGGCCCGAGTTGTACAGGGTGCGGTAGGCACGCTTGATTGACATGATGCGATCAGTGGAATAGCCGCGGCGACGCAGGCCTTCCGAGTTGATCCCCTTGGGCTCTGCAAAGCTGCCGGCGACAGTCACGTAGGGTGGCACGTCGCGATTGATGATTGCGCCCATTGCCGTGAAGGCGTGCGACCCAATTTGGCAGAATTGGTGGACCAGAGTGAAGCCGCCAAGAATGACCCAGTCGTCGACCATGACATGGCCGGCAAGTGATGAAGCATTCGAGAAGATCGTGTTGTTTCCCACGGTGCAATCATGCGCAATGTGCACATAGGCCATCAACCAGTTGTCATTGCCGATGCGGGTCAGTCCGCCACCATCTTCTGTTCCGCGATTGAACGACACGAATTCGCGGATGACATTGCGGTCGCCGATTTCGAGTCGCGAGGATTCGCCGTGGAATTTCTTGTCTTGTGGCGCCGCGCCGAGCGAGGCGAACTGCCAGATCTGATTGTCCTTGCCGATGCGGGTATTGCTGTCGATGACAACGTGCGGGCCGATCGTGGTGCCTTCGCCGATCTCGACCTCTGGACCAATGATGCTGTAGGCGCCGATGGTGACGTTTTCACTTACCCGCGCGGTCGGGTCAATCAAGGCGGTCGGGTGGATCATCCTGCCCCCCGTTCGGCGCAAAGCAGCTCTGCTTCGGCAACCACCTCGCCATCAACCTTGGCCTGTCCAAAGAACAGGCCCATGCGCCGAAGCATGCGTTTTTGCTGAACTTCGAGGACCAGTTGGTCACCCGGCACGACGACACGGCTGAAACGCGCCTTGTCGATCTTGACCAGATAGAACAGGGCCAACTGATTGGGATCCTTGCTCACCGACAACTGCACGAGCACGCCGGATGCCTGGGCGAGTGCTTCGATGACGAGCACGCCGGGCATGATCGGATGGCCCGGGAAATGACCCTGGAAAAACGGTTCGTTGACGGTCACGTTCTTGATTGCGGTCAGCGATTTGCCGGACTCCCACGACAACACGCGATCAATCAGCAGGAATGGAAAACGGTGGGGCAGCAACTGAGCGATGCGGCGAACGTCGATCGGGCCTTGCTCGGGCGACGTATTCGGGTCATTCATTGGGTGTTCCTTTTTCGATGTCTGAAACCTGTCGAGCCAGTTCGTCGAGGCGTTTGAAGCGCGCTGCATTGCGCCGCCACAACCTGCTTTCCTGAATCGGTGTCCCGGACGAATATTCACCGGATTCGCGGATTGAGTGGGTGACCAGGCTCATCGCCGTGATTGTGACCCGATCCGCAATCGTCAAATGACCGATTATGCCAGCCCCACCGCCAATCAGGCAGTTCCTGCCGACGTGGGTGCTGCCGGCAATGGCCGCACAACCAGCGATTGCAGTGTGCGCGCCTATCAGCACGTTGTGGGCAATCTGGATTTGATTGTCGAGACGGACATCTTCCTCAAGCACGGTGTCCTCAAGGGCACCACGGTCGATCGTGGTATTCGCGCCGATCTCGCAATCATCGCCGATGCGAACGCCGCCAAGCTGCGGCACCTTGATCCAGTGGTCACCGTCGAAAGCCAGGCCGAAACCGTCGGCGCCGATGACAGCGCCGGAATGAATCGAGACACGCTGGCCGATGCGCACTCTACGAACCAGGGTTACCCTGGGCATCAGGCGTGACTCGGCATCGATCGCGCATTCCGGACCGATGCAGCACTGCGCGCCGATGACGACATCCTCGCCGATCACCACATCAGCTTCGATGACGCAATACGCACCGATCGATGCGGAAGCGGCGATACGGGCCGATTCGTGGATGATCGCGGTCGGATGAATACCGCAGGGGACCTCGTCGCTGGTTTCGAACAGGGTGGCGATCCTGGCAAACGCAACATAGGGATCCGCAGCGACAAGTAACGCGGGTCCGACTTCAACCATGTCGTCGGCATCGACGGCGCGGACAATGACCGCTGCAGCCGAACTGCTTGCAAGTTGGTAGCGGTAGCGCGGATTGGCAAGAAAGCCGATCTGCTTTGAACTTGCCTGGGCGAGGGTGCCGACACCGAGCACGGGCGTGTCGCGATCGCCGCGAAGCTCCAGGCCGAACTGGTCAGCAATGTCGCCGAGCCGGCGCGGCTTGCTCATGGTCGGGCCTGCCGCTCGAGATTTCGCTTCAGACGCTCCAGCACCTGGTCGGTGATGTCGATGCGCGGGCTCGCGTAGACGACCGGGCTTGGCACGATCAGGTCAATGTTTTGTTCGCGGGCAAACTCGACGACGGCGTTATTGATTTCACGCCAGCTTCGATCGAGTTCCTGGTCGCTGCGTGATTTCAGTTCGCTGCGCAGACTCTCTCGCTTGCGTTTGATCGAGCGGTCCAGCGCATCGATCTCTCGGCGCAGACTCTCGGCATCGCCCGCCGACATCGCTTTGCGTTCGCGGCTGTGTCGCGCGCGCAAGGTGGCGAGCTGAGCTTCCTCGGCATTCACTTCGTCGTCACGCGGGGCAAATTCCCGCTGCAGTCTTTCACGCCCGGAAACAACTTGTGGCGCGTTGTCGAGCAAGCGTTTCATGTCGACATAGCCGATGCGCATGGCGGGTGCCTGCGCCAACACGGACAACGGCGCGAACACCAGGAACGCCGCCAGCAGCGTCCCCGGAATCCTCTTCGTCGCTGCGCGCTTGACTTCGCTCACCTATCTGATCCATTCAGGGTTATGCCCTTTGGCAATCATCGAGACAGGGCATGGTACGCATCGTATGGCACGATCTGGCTTGCGCCACGATTCATGCGTTCGCCCCATGACGCCGTCAGGCTGATTCTGAATGGTCAGGATAGAGTGGAGCCGCCAACTAGCCAAGCTTGTTCTCCCCAAAAGCACTGGATTCGTTTGCGTGATGCCTTGGTCGTCTCCGCTACGCTTCCTAGAACTGTGGCCCAAACGAGAACTGGATCGTTTCAGTATCGTCGCCGTCCTTGCTGCGCAGAGGTTTGGCGATGCTGATGACGATTGGGCCAACCGGCGCGCGCCAGCGGAATGACAAGCCCGTCGAGGCGCGCAATTCCTTCGCGCTCCACGAGTTGTAATCCTTAAACACGTTGCCGACATCGACGAACCATGACAATCGTGTGGTGTTGTCGCTTTCCTTGGCGAATGGCGTCGGGAAAATGACTTCGGCCGTGGCCACGGTCTTGAATGCGCCACCCAGCGGCTGGCCGAAGCCGCTGCTGAAATCTGTCGGTCCGAGGGTGTTGTCGCGGAAGCCGCGAATATCGGAGCTGCCGCCCGCGAAGAAGTTCTCGAAGAATGGCAGTCCGCTGGCGGTGTACTGATTGGTCACCGGCGGATCCTGGCCATTGTCGACCGTGGTTCGACTGACATCCTTGTAACTGTCGCCATAGCCAAGCGATACGCTGCCGAACAAAGTCAGTTTGTCGGTCATCGGAATGTACTTGGAGTACAGATAGCGGAACTTGAAATATTCGACCGTCGAGCCGGGCAGGGTGGTCTCGAACGAGGCCGTCTGGAACGAGCCTCGGGTCGGGTTGTAGAACTTGTTGCGCGTGTCGTGCGACCACGAAAATTCGAGGCTGCCGGTATGGAAGGTGCGATGGTTGAGCGCGAACAGATAGTCGATGAACTGCTGCGGAGTCGTTCCCGGGAAGGTGCTGATTGTCGTCTTGCTCAGGCCGATCCGCGTATTCAGCGTGTCACTTTCGGTCAGCGGCAGACCCAGATAGGTGCTGAAATTGTCGGAGTTGGTCAGATAGTTGGCGATGTTGGCCTGACCGGAATCAAGCTCCCTGTGGCTCAAATCGTAACCAAGGCCAATACCGGAATCGGTCAGATAAGGCTCGAAATAGGAGATGCTGTAGGTCTTCAGGTAGGAGCTGCGCTGCAAGGTCAGACCAACGCGATCGCCGGTACCGAAGAAATTGTTCTGCTGCAGGGCGATGCTGGTGATGATGCCCTGCACCTGCGAGTAGCCGACGCCAAATGTGAAGCTGCCGGAGGGTTGTTCCTCGACCGCCACCGTGATGTTGACCTGGTCTTCCTGACCGGGCACGCGTGGCGTATCGATTTCGACCGTCTTGAAGTAGCCGAGGCGCTGCAAGCGAATCTTCGAGCGATCAATCGCCGCCTGCGAATACCAGGCTCCCTCAAGCTGACGCATCTCGCGGCGGAGGACCTGATCCTCGGTATGTTGATTGCCCTTGAAGGTAATCTTGTGGACGTAGACGCGCTTGCCTGGATTGATCTGGAAATTGAGCGAAACCTGACGCTTCTCGCGATCGATTTCGGGAACCGGGTTGACCTCGGCGAACGCGTAGCCGATGTTGGAAAGCGCTGAAGTGATCGCATCGGAGGATTGCTCAACCAGGCGCCGCGAGAAGATCTCGCCGGACTTGATCGTCAATTGCTTGCGCAGGTCTTCGTCCTTGAGGATCAGGTCGCCGGTCAACTTGATATCGGTGACCGTGTAGACCTCGCCTTCCTTGATATTGGCGACGACATACATCTTGCGCTTGTCCGGGCTCATCGAGACCTGGGTGGAGTCCAGCGCGAAATCGACATAGCCGCGATCGAGGTAGAACGAGGACAGTCGTTCGAGATCGCCTGACATCTTCTCGCGTGAATACTGGTCGTCCTTCGAATACCACGAGGTCCAGTTGGTCGTGTCGGACTGGAAATCCTCGACGATCTTCTTGGCTTTGAAGGTTTCGTTGCCGACGATGTTGAGATGCTTGATCTTGGCCGGCTTGCCTTCGGTGATGTTGATGGCCACCTCGACGCGGTTGCGATCGAGGTTGACCACGGCAGTCTTGACCGAGACGTTGTACTTGCCGCGGTTGTAATACTGGCGTGTCAGCTCCTGCTGGATCGAGTCGAGCTTGAGGCGGTCGAAGGTCTCGCCTTCGGCCAGGCCGATGCCCTTGAGGCCCTTGCGCAGGTCTTCGTCCTTGAGATCCTTGTTGCCGCGCAGGGACACCTTGGAGATCGATGGGCGCTCAACCAGGGTGACGACAAGGATGTCGCCCTGGCGACTCAGGTTGACGTCATTGAAGAATCCGGTCCGGTACAGGGCGCGGATTGCTTCTTCTGCGCTGGCCGGGGTGAGCACGTCACCTTTTTCAACCGGCAGATAGGTGAACACCGTGCCTGACGCGATTCGCGACAGGCCATCGATGCGGATATCCGACACTTTGAAGCTGTCGAAGGCGAAGACATTCTGGGTGCTGAGCCAGGCAAGCAAGAGCAGGGCGGCGATACGCTTCATCGTCACTTCCATTGAGACAGGGTCGGCTGGCGGCGAGGGCACACCGCTTCCGTTGTTATTGGGCAGAACCGGCTCAGGGTATGAGCCGAAGAATATCGTTGTAGAACGCCAGCCCCATCAGGGCCACCAACATCATCAGACCGACATATTGGCCTGTAATCTGGGTGCGTTCACTCACCGGACTGCCTTTGATCAGTTCGATAAGGTAATACAGCAGGTGCCCGCCGTCCAAGATCGGTATCGGCAAAAGGTTGATTATCGCCAACGACAGCGAGATCAGGGCAAGGAAATTGAGGAACCAGGCGAAGCCCATCTGGGCCGAACCATTGGCAAAACGGGCAATCGTGATCGGCCCGGACAGATTGTCGAGGCTGGCACGACCGACCACCAGCATCTTGATCATTCCCAGTGAGCTTTTCGTCACATCCCAGGTTTTCGCGAACGCCTGCGGAATCGCTTCCAGCGGGCCGTACTGCAGGGTTGCATCGTGGCTGTCGGTACTGGCAATCCCGATGATAAAGCGAGATTGTCCATCGGCTGCCGTGATTTCGGTGGCCTTGAGGCGCAAATCGAGGCGTTCGTCACCGCGCTTGATGACCAGGGCGAGCTCCGGATTTCTGGCGGCTTCTTGCGGAATCAGGGTCTCGATATCGGAGAAATGGGTGACATCCTCTGCATTGATGCGCAGGATGCGGTCACCCGCCTGCAGACCGGCAGCCTCGGCGGGCATGCCCTCGCTGACCCGGCCGATGACCGCATCGCGCTCGCGCGGCTGCAGGCTCAGGCCAATCCGGTCGAATAACTCGTTCTCGCCGACTTCGGCCGGAAGCTTGCTGAAGGTCAGTGTCCGCGTCGCTGTGGCACCGGACGCAGTTGTTACCTCAAGCTCGGTGTCGTAGCGGCCGACGGCGTTCTCGCCGAGTTTCTGCAGCGCGCTGCTCCAGGAATCGACTGCATCGCCATTGATGGCATTGATGTGATCGCCCGCTTCAATGCCGGCCTCGGCGGCGATGCCGGTCGGCGCCGCAACAATTGGCAGGTAATCCGGCTTGCCGACGACGAACATCAGCCAGAACGCGGCAATCGTGAAGATCAGGTTGAACGCAGGGCCAGCGGCGGCGATCGCCATGCGCTGCCCGACGGGTTTGCGGTTGTGGGTTTGATCGAGCTCCTCGGGGGCGACTTCGCCCTCACGCTCGTCGAGCATCTTGACGTAGCCGCCGAGCGGAATCGCGGCGATCGCAAACTCGGTGCCGTGGCGGTCACGACGCATCCACAGCGGCTTGCCGAAGCCGACCGAGAAGCGCAGCACTTTGACCCCGCACCAACGCGCGACGATGAAGTGGCCAAACTCGTGAAAGGTGACCAACAGGCCGAGGGTGACGATCAGCCACCACACGGATCCGAAAAACTCGTTCATTCCAACATCTCGATGATCATGCTGCCAAGCCGGCAATGATACGTTGTGCTTCGCGTCGCGCCGTTAAATCACTGTCAATCAGTCCGAACAAGTCGTTGGCCGGGGTCATCGGCAAGCGCGCGAGGCACTCCTCGATGACTACCTCGATGGCCAGGAAAGGCAGGCGTCGATCAAGGAACGCGGCGACGGCCTCCTCATTGGCGGCATTCAGCAGGGTTGGCGCGATGCCACCGGCAGCGAGAGCCTGGTAGGCCAGATCGAGGCAACGAAAGGTGTTCCGATCCGCCGCTTCGAAGCCGAGTTGGGCGATCTTGATCAGATCCAGCGGCGCGACCCCGGCCTCGATGCGGTCGGGCCAGGCCAGCGCGTAGGCGATTGCCGTGCGCATGTCCGGATTGCCGAGTTGGGCCAGCACCGAACCGTCACAGTACTCAACCAGCGAATGCACGATGCTCTGCGGATGCACGACCACCTCGATGTCGCTGGCCGCGACATCGAACAGAAAATGGGCTTCGATGACCTCAAGGCCCTTGTTCATCAGGGTTGCCGAATCCACCGAAATCTTGCGACCCATGCTCCAGTTCGGATGCGCACAGGCCATCTCTGGGGTGACCTCGGCCAGTTCTTCGCGCGAACGGCCACGAAACGGACCGCCAGAGGCGGTCAGCAGGATTCGCCGCACGCCGGCTTCGGCGAGGTTGCGACGACCATGCGGCAGACACTGGAATACCGCATTGTGTTCGGAATCGACCGGTAGCAATTCACCGCCCCCGGCATCAAGCGCGGCCCGCAGCAGGCTTCCGGCCATGACCACCGATTCCTTGTTGGCCAGCAGCAGGCGTTTGCCGGCGCGTGCGGCGGCGAGGGTCGATTCGAGACCCGCCGCGCCGACTATCGCCGCGACCACACAATCAGCATGACTGCCTTCAGCCGCCTCGATCAGACCTTGCGGCCCGGACATCACGCGTGCGCTGTTGCCGGCCTCACTGAGTCGACGACTGAGGACAGCCTCGAAAGTCGAATCAGCAATCACGGCGATCTCGGGTCGATATTTTTCACACAGCGCGACCAGATCTTCGACGTTGCGATGCGCCGAGAGCGCGGTGATCCGGAACCGATCCGGATGGCGCGCGACGACGTCAAGCGTACTCGCACCGATCGAGCCGGTAGCGCCCAGAACCGCAATCCGAATCATGTCGGGAGATACAGGTCGATCAGGGTCTTGCCAACGGCAAAGATCGGCATTGCGGCAACGACGCCATCCATTCGGTCGAGCATGCCGCCGTGGCCCGGAAACAGCGCGCCAGAATCCTTTACGTTGGCTTGGCGCTTCATCAGGCTCTCAAACAGGTCGCCGGTGATCGACCAGACCACACAGAGCAGGGCGAGCACGATCAGAAGGATCAGCGGGACATCGCGCTGGCCCAGCCACCAGGCGCCAATGAAGGCGATCAGGGCGCTGCCGATCAAGGCACCCCAGACCCCTTCGAGGGTCTTGCCCGGGCTGATCCGTGGCGCAAGCTTGTTGCGACCGAAGTGGCGGCCGGAAAAATAGGCGAACGTGTCGGCCGTCCAGACGATGAACAGGGCGAACAGCGCCCAAGCCGGTCCGAGATTGTCCTGGCCGTGAATCTGCACCAATGCGGCCCAGGCCGGCGCCAGCACGAACAGGCCGGCAATCAACTTGATCAGGCGGTTGCGCGGCGTCGGCGAGGCGGCAAACGAGTAGCTGCGCATCCAGAGCAGGGCGATCAGCCACCAGACCACGCCGGCTCCAATGCAGATCCACCACCAGGTCTGGCCGCGAATCAGCCACAAACCGGCCATCAACAGCACGATGACAACGACTGATGCGGCACGCGAGATGCTCGCCTGCATGCCGATCAGTCGGGTCCACTCCCACATCGCGGCGGCCCAGACCAGCAGCAACACGCCCGCGAACAGCGGCGTCGACGACAACAGGATGAAGGTGATCGCGATCGTGGCGAGGATAAAGGCGGTGATGATGCGTTGTTTCATGCGGCTCCCTGGCCGGTTGCAGTGCTGACTTGTGCCGATGTCTGGCCAAAACGACGTTCGCGACGCGCGAATTCCTCGATACAGGCATCGAGCACGAGCGCATCGACATCAGGCCACAGGGTATCGATGAAAACCAGCTCCGCATAGGCAAGCTGCCAGAGCAGAAAGTTGCTGATGCGCTGTTCACCTCCGGTGCGAACGAACAGATCGACCGGTGGCTGATCGGAGAGGACGAAGAATCGACCCAGTGATTGCTCGTCAATGGACTCGGCCGCCAACTCACCGCGCGCAACCGCTTCGGCCGCCAGACGCGCGGCATGGGCGATATCCCATCGCCCGCCATAGTTGACCGCGACATTGGCGTGCAGCGCGCGATTCTCACGCGTCTTGGCCATGGCCTTGAGCATTCGTTCACGCAATTCGGGCGAAAACGCCGACAGGTCACCGATGAATTCGATGCGCACGCCGTGGCCGTGCAACTCGTCGACCTCGCGATCAAGCGCCTTGAGGAACAACTGCATCAAGGCGCCCACCTCATCCTCTGGACGTTTCCAGTTTTCGCTCGAAAACGCGAACAGGGTCAGCGAGCCAATACCGCGGCGCAGGCAGTATTCGACCGTTGCACGCAAGGCCTTCTGGCCCTCGCGATGACCGAAACTGCGCGGTCGATGGCGATGTTGCGCCCAGCGCCCGTTGCCATCCATGACGATGGCAAGATGCAGCGGCGGGCGCACGGTTGCCGCACTCGCTGGTTGATTGCTCATGGCAGGAGGGCCGACGGGGGACCGCTCAGATCGCCATCAACTCGTCTTCCTTGTGCTTGACCACGCCATCGACATCCTTGACGAATTTGTCGGTCAGCTTCTGGATCTCGTCTTCGCCGCGATGTTCTTCGTCCTCGCTGATCTGCTTGTCCTTGAGCAGCTCCTTGACCTGATGGATCGCGTCGCGGCGGATATTGCGGATCGCGACCTTGGCGTTTTCGCCTTCGCCGGCAACCTGTTTCGACAGTTCCTTGCGGCGCTCTTCGGTCAGCGCCGGCAAGTTGATGCGGATGACCACGCCGACCGTAGTCGGGGTCAGGCCGAGGTTGGAACCAAGAATGGCCTTCTCGACGATCGCCACCATGGGTTTTTCAAACGGGGTGATGGTCAACGAGCGTGCATCGGCCACGGCCACGTTGGCGACTTGGGTCAGTGGCACATCCGAGCCGTAGTACGGCACGATCAGTTGATCGACCAGGGCGACGCTGGCACGCCCGGTACGCAGGTGGGTGAGATCCTGGCGCAGCGATTCGACACTCTTGGTCATGCGCGTCTGCGCGTCTTTCTTGATGGCTTCAAGCATGGTGCGGTCACCCGTCGTACATTGCGATTGGCCGCGAAGTATAGCAGTGGGCCGGTTCCCGGCGAATCACCAACGCGACGGTCCTCCAACCTCTTGTCATTCCTGGCTGCGCAGGGATGACGGGCGGTTTGGTTGTTGCGCCTGGCACGTTTTCGAAGTTTCCTTCGGACTCATTCAACGAAGTAGAGAGATGTGATCAAGAGGCAGGCGAAGGCAGGGGCCAAGTGACTCTGCTCTAGATGTGGGAGTCGGGATCAACAGCACTCGCGGCCTGTTGACCTCGTATCGGTTGATTACAAGCGAGCAAGCGACAGGACTCTCGTCCGTTTGGCGAACGGCTGAGATAGACAGACCTCTACCTGGAATTTGGTCGAGGCGGAACCGTGAGCTTTCACGCAGCAAGCAATGAAAACAGCAGGTTTCAGTCGACGTTGCCGACCAAAGTTCCGATCCGTTCGCCGCGCATGATCCGCATCAGATCGCCTTCTCGCGCCATATTGTAGATGCGCAATGGGATGCTGTGGTCGCGGCACAGCGCAATCGCGCTGGTGTCCATGACTTGCAGATTGCGCTGGATCACGTCTTCGTAGCTCAAGGTCTCGTAGAGCGTCGCACCTGGATTCCTGTTCGGATCTTCCGAGTAGACGCCATCGACCTTGGTCGCCTTGAGCAGCAGGTCCGCGCCGATCTCGATCGCGCGCAAGGCCGCTGCCGAATCGGTGGTGAAGAACGGATTGCCAGTGCCCGCCGCAAACAGGACCACACGATCCTTTTCCAGATGGCGGATCGCGCGTCGACGGATGAAATCCTCGCAGACCTCATTGATCTTGATCGCGCTCATGGTCCGCGCCGAGCCGCCGGCGCGCTCGATCGCATCCTGCATGGCCAGCGCGTTGATGACCGTGGCCAGCATGCCCATGTGGTCACCGGTTACGCGGTCCATGCCCGAAGCCGCCAGACCAGCGCCGCGGAAGATATTGCCGCCACCAATGACTACGCCAACCTGGACCCCGGCATTGCGCACTTCGATGATTTCGCGGGCCAGACGACCGATGACTTTCGGATCGATGCCGTAGTCGGACTCGCCCATCAGGGCCTCACCGGAGAGCTTCAGGAGGATGCGTTTGTGCTTGATCTCTGTCATGAAGCGCTCCGGAAGGTGGCAAAACGGACTCATTGTAAGGGAGTCGGAGCCATCTGCCACGGGTTGCGGTGTTGCTTCGCCTGGTTGTGGACGTCGCGCGCCGCTCGAAGAGCCAGACGCTGGGATGTGATGGATGGAGGTTTCCGGCGGAGAGTTCCTTCATGGGGCCATCGGATCTACGACTTTCCCAGGCCACTACCGCCGCCCTGCAGACCGGAGATCTCGGCAATCTCAACGACCGAGACTCGAAGTCTGAATTGAATCCCTGCGAGTTCCGCTTTCGAGACGGTAAATGACCGCAGGACCCCAAGCAGGCAAATTGGTCTCCGAACGCTTCTCATGTCATTGGGTCGCGTCGTCAGTGCCGGCAGTTTTTAGAAAAACTGCATTGATGATTCGTTGTTGATTCTGGAACACTGCGCCATCACGAGGGCCTGATGATCGCCTTCAGTGTCCAGATTGTGGCAGGCATTGCCGGGCCGGTGCCCGTCAAATTGCTCGATCCGGATCCACCCGAGTTGCATGGTTGCAAGGCAGGCACGTAGCGTCGCCCGGTTCAGGCCGTCATTGCGTCCCGGTTCTCACCGGGTCTCTCACTGTGTGTCCCGATTCGCTCATCTTTCCGACTCAGGATGGGCCACCTGGATCATTGCCGATATTTACAGGCGCGTTGAGCGAAGCCCGAGCCTGGCGAATCGTCTGGCTCGGGCACTACGTTGTAGCAGATCAGTAGGCTTCATTGCCGCAAGTGAAGCCCGAGGTCCGCTGGCTTGACGAGCTTCCGTTCCAGACCCTCATCGTCACGAAAATCTTGTCGCCATTGGCGCAACCGAAATTCGTCATCGGATCGAAATTTGGCGGATACGTGTAGCTGGTGAAATTGATTCGGACAGTCCACTCGTAAATCAGATGGTTGGCCAGTTCTCCGCCGGTGACGTACTCCTGGGGATAAGCTACGCACGAAATCGAATTTGTGCTCATCTGTATGCAGTCAAGCGTCGTGGCCGACTCAACGGACTCGTTGATGGGTTGGTCATAAATCGGCGTGGACGCCGGACATTCCTTCGGAGAACTCGCCCAGAAATGGTCTGGCGCGGGAAATTCCATCGGACCCGGCGGAATACGGCACGTCTGTGCATGGGCCATCGACGCGAAGGCGAATTCTGCGACCAGCAGAATGAACAAGGCGTATTGCTTGTACATACGATCTCTCCTCTGTTGTTGTCTGAAAATACAACGGCACTTCGATACTCGGATTTCGCTAGCTGATTCGATCAACGATCGGCCGACTTCGACTCGATGCCCTTGCAAAACAGAGTCCGGGCCCTGGATATCTGTCGTGTTTCGGCCACAGTCTTCCCCGCGTCCGGTCCACATGTGATCGGGCCGAAATAGGTTCCGAGCAGAGTGAGATAGTCAGTTGCGTTCAGAACGCTTGCCGTTGTCAGATCGATCGTCGAGTCGTCCGGAAGCAATGATCGACGCACGCCGTCGGCATCGTGTCGCGCGTGAAAATACATCGCGAGCTTGATTCGAAAATAGAGCACCAGCGGATCCGTGGGAGTCCTCGCAATGCTTGCCGCGGCGATCGCGTCGGCGAAGTAGCGCTCGATCAACGGATTGTCAGGGTCCACCGTTGACAGCATGAACGCCAGATTGAATGTCGACCGCGCCGTCGTGATGTGGTTGGGACCCAGGCTTTCCGCGTAGGATTCCGCCGCATTCTGATAGGGCTCGATCGATTCACTTTTTCGGCCTGAGCGTTCCAGCGCGTAGGCCAAGGTTGTGTAGGCGAGCGCGGTCACCGTGGACGCTCGGCCATAGCCGACTTCGAGGATTCTGGTGACGGATTGACTCTCGGCGATGGCCTCGTCAATCCGGTCAAGATCGATCAGTTCCTGCACGGCGCGCAATCGAGTGAGCAAGATCAATGCGTGATCGTCAGGATATTGAATCGCCATGGATTCCTGCGCCGTGCGCAGTGTCGTCAGTGCGGCGGATGGATCACCGCTGATTCTCTGAGCCTCGGCGAGCTGCCAAACGGCGTCCAGCCCCAACGTTGAGTCTTGATCCCCTGCATGCCGACCAGCCAGTTGTTCGGCCGCCGGCTTCAGGAATGCCATGGCAAGCTTCGCATCCTGCCTGGCCAGCCAGTATTTCCCGCGCAAAAGCATCAACACCGGATCCTTGGGCCGCATGTTCTCAAGCGCACTCAGCTCGTGATCGGCCTCGTCGAACGCGTGCCTCGCTATCAGCTTTCGTGCCTTGAGCAGGGCGAGGCGAGTCGCCAGTTCCTCGTTTCCATATCTTCCATTGGCCCACTTCTGCGCAGTTGCAAGCGTGGCGTCATCGGTATCCACGATGCCAATCGCCAACTGGACTGAGCCAATTTCCGCAGCCAGCTCGGCGTAGAGTGCGGGGTGAGCGGAAATTTGTTCTGAAATCCTTTTGCTCGCCACCTTGAGAATACTGCGCGCGTTGGCGCCGCCGCCGGATGATCCAGCTGGGTCGGCCGCTACGAAGGCGTCTCGCAGGATAGCCAGCGCTTCCCGGGCTCGGTCTCGCTCCCTGCTGGCGACGACGCCCTGCCGGACAATCAACACGGCTGCCATGACACTACCCAACAAGACAACAGCCGATGCAGCGACCCCGATCCGGTTTCTGCGTACGAATTTCCGAGCTTGGTAGATCACGCTCGAACCGCTTGCTTGAACCGGGCGATGTGCCATCCAGCGCTCCAGCTCCTGATCAAGTGCCTCAGCACTCGGATAGCGTGAGTCAGGTTCCTTGCGAAGCGCTTGTTGCACGATGTTGTTGAGGTCGCCTCGCAGCCGGATTCGCCACGAGCTTGGATCAGTAGAAGCCAGTCGACACTGTGCTTCGCGGGGCATCGAGGTATAGGCCGACTCGAGGGATCTCGGCGGTGTTTCGAGAACAAGCCGCTCGATCTCCGCGGCGCGTTTGCCATTGACGTCAAACGGGGGCACCCCGGAAACGACTTCGTAAAGCAGCGCTCCCAGCGCGTAAACGTCACACGCCACCGTGTTGAGTCCACCGATCAGTTGCTCAGGCGCCGCATAGGCTGGAGTGAAGTAGCGATCAGGCGCGGCCGTCGCTTCTGACGATTCATGGAGCGCCTTGGCGATTCCGAAGTCGAGCAAGCGAATCCTGCCTTCGGCATCGACCATGACATTGCTGGGTTTGATATCGCGATGAACGATCAATGCGCGATGGGCATGGGCAACGGCGGCCACCACCTGGCGAACCAACGCAACTCTCTCTCGAATATCCAATCGCTCGTCAAGGCAGAACGCCAGGAAGGACTGCCCGGCAACCAGCTCCATCGCCACGAACGGCGTTCCATCCTCTGTTTCTCCCGAATCCAGAAGCCGGGCAATTCCCGGGTGATCGAGCTTCGCCAACATGCGCCGCTCGCGCAAGAATCGCTCGAATGCACCGCTATCGCGAAGTTCGCTCCGCAGAATCTTGACCGCAACTTCCTGATGGACACCGCCGTCGTCGCAGACGCCGCGGTAGACGCAACCCATTCCGCCCCGACCCAATTCCTCGACCAGACGAAACCGACCCGCTCGCGCATGCGTGAAGGTAGGCGTCGCTTCGACGGACAACGCCGATGCCAACAATTGAACGGGAAGGCCCTCCGGCATCGTGACGTGTCCCGATTCCCGCACCAGCAGTCGTCTCAATTCCTCCGCGACAACCGGATCGAGGTCGTCGCGGGATGAAAGCCAATCCAATCTTTTCTCGGAGGGGTGTTCCAGCGCTTCGTCGAATAGCGCCTGCAGTTTGAGAAATGCGTCAGAGTCCATGGTTCGCAAGATCGAGTTGCTCCGCCAGCCAGGTTCGCGCAAATCGCCATTGGCGTCCGACCGTTGCCACCGAGCTGGCGCAGGTCTCGGCAATTCGTTCCGTAGTCAATCCGCCGAACAAACGCAACTCGACCACCCGGGCGCAATCCGCATCCAGTTCCTGCAAACGGGTCAGTGCCTGATCCAGTGCCAACCAATCAATGTGGTCGCCCTCTGACGAATGATCGCCGCTGGGAAGGTCATCCCACTGCACCATGACCGCTCCAGCGCCACGCTTCGCCGCAGATCGCTCGCGCAGATAGTCGATGACAACGCGCCGCACTACCGTTGCCGTGATCGCGAAGAAGTGGTCCCGATTCTGCCACTCGACCTTGCGCTGTTTTTCCAATCGGATGTAGGCCTCGTTGACCAGTTCCGTGGCTGACAAGGTCAGGCCTGATGGCGCGCGCCGCAACTGCGCACCGACCAATCCGCGCAAGACTGGATAAAGCTCTTCCACCAACGCGTTTTCGGCCTCTCGGTCACCCTTCCGCCAACGGGACAACAGGCCCGTGATCCCAGCCTGATCGCTCGCCACGTACGATACCCCTCGTATAATTCCCGTCTGAAGTATAGACGCGATGCCAACGAGAATCGTGTCGCGTGACAGGTGGGGGCGACGCAACGATTCCCATGGGGCAATGAGGGATATTCGTTGGGACGAATCCGCATCAACAAGCGAGGCAGCGGCACGTTTGATTGCCGCTGCCTGCAGGTGACTGTTCGAAGCGATCGCCGCGATCGATCCGATCCAATGTCAGTCAAGCTTCATCAGTTGCCGCCCCAGCCCGGCAGGCGACAGCTGACACCACGTTGGGTTGATTCCACATGGTTGTTCGGATAGGTCACAGTCACGTAAACCGTTCCATAACCGTAGGATTGCAGACATCGACCGCTCACCGAGTTGTGCTGCTGGTAGTCCATTGCAAGATTGGGTGTAACCGAAAACGTGTATTGATAGCCTTCTCCTTCCGGGTATGCCTCAGCGATGAAATAACCACCTGAGTTTTCCACAACCAGGGTCGCCGCGTTCGCCGCGCCGAAGGCAGCGAACCCGACCAGGGCAAGCAACGTCGAGTGGAAGACGGAGAGTCGGGAATTGTGTAATCCGCGAGCAAGATTCTTGTTCATTGGTCTTTGATCCTTTCAAGTAGAGGGAAGAGGCACGCGCTACCAACCACTCACTGGTGCTTTCCGAATCCGTGGAATGAACAGCGGTCAACAGCATGTGCCTCATTGATCTACTCGAGACGAGGCATCAGTTTCGATCAGGAATTGAAAGGGTCAGATTCATTTATCCAAACGGGTGTAGGCAAAGTTGGGATGCCCGCTGGGCCTGACTTCGACAATTCGGCCAGTGAGCAATTCAATTTGGCGGCGATATTTCTCACTGGCCCCGATGCGCTGCTGCTGGGTATGCAGGCGTAAATCGGTAATTCTGATTTCGTCCAGGGTGTTGGCGCAGATCGCCAGAAAGCCCACTTTGGGCGTCGCTGCATTTGCGCCGAGCGAGAGGTGCGCAAAGTGTGCCGTAATCCTGAAATCGTGCTGAACAAGTCGATTGTAGGTGTGGCTCGACCAAGGGTAGCCGGCGGGAGTTGCCACCATACCCGCCGGGAGAAAGGGGGCAGGTCGGGAATCGTGAGTCGGTGCGCAATGAGAAAGCCCAAGGAGAAAGGTGTTGGGTCTTGAATCTTGAATCCACCATTCTTCCGACGGCCAAAATTCAAACTTCAAGACCTGAACATCCCCCTTGTTTCTGCCATCGACCGCCACCGAAGCCGCTAGAACACTACGCGAAACTGCATCGCAGTCGTGATGAGGCCAACGCTGCCGATTGGGCCAGCGGTGGCTACAGCATGAAGGCAATCGGCGATCACTTTGGACTGGGCTATTCGATGATCAATCGAATCATCAGAAAGAATGCGATTTCAAGATTCATGCCTTGATCACTTCATATGCTTGAACCTGACCTCGAACTCGACTCCACACTTCGTGATGGCTTGTGAGCGCCGGCCAACGTTCTACATCTCCATCGCCGGCGTACACCGAACCGGCGCGCGAATGAGAGTGCATGGCGTACGCCGTCCTAAGGCGTCCTGCGGCGCGGCGCGGCCGAAGTGCATAGCGTTCTACTTTGCGATCAGCAGCAGGACTGAGCGTCCCTCCAGGCCATAGCTGGTGCCTTCGCCGCCGAGGTACGCCTCGGCGCCGGGAACGGCGACGATATTCGCACCTTCGCTCCAGGTGGCGGTATCGGTAACCCGATACCAGTTCTTGCCCGAGCCCGGCCACGGCAGGCTGAAATTCACATTGCCGGACCAGCCGTTGTAGGCCACATAGATGGCGCTGGCTGGATCGGCGAACTCAGTGCCGTCGATGCGCCAGGCGATGGCGTGGTTTGAGGAATTGTTGAAGTAGGCAGTGTCAGCCGGGTAGCCATCGGGCTTGAACCAGCGCAGTTGCTCCATGACATTGCCGTTGGTGTCGACGGCGGAATAGAAGTTGGCCGGTCGCAAGGCCGGATGCGCCTTGCGGAACGCGATCAACCGAGTCGTTGCGGTCTGCTGATATTGATCGGTCGCATCCAGAGTCCACGACAGCCAGTTGGCCGGCGAATCGAGATTGTAGGGATTGTTGTTGCCGAACTGCGTGCGCAGGAATTCGTCACCGCCGGTGATCATCGGCACGCCTGCGCTCAGCAGCATCAACGCCATGCCGCTACGTGAGGCCTTGCGTTGCGCACTGGCCACACCACCCTGATCCCAGCTGTTGTTGTTGTCCTCGCCTCCGTCCGAAGGACCATACGGCCAGGCCTGATTGTTCTGCTTGCTGTTGTAGGCATACAGATCGGCAAGGGTGAAACCGTCATGGGCAACAATGAAATTGATGGAATTCCAAGGTTTGCGACCGTCATCTCCGAACAAGTCGGATGAGCCGGCAAAACGCGTTGCCATTTCGCCGGTGGTAACGACGACCGAACCAAGCTTGTTCTGGCTCTCGCGCAGGGTATCGCGATAAATGCCGTTCCACTCCGACCAACCTGAGGGAAACCCGCCAACCTGGTAAGAGTTGCCGCCGATCGCCCAGGGTTCGGCAATCAGATCGACGCCGCTGCCGCCAGCAGCCGGCCGCACGGGCAGTTCGCTGACGATGCGGTTCAATGCATTGCCGCTGTCGAATTTGTCGAAATTGAAGCAGCCGTGCTCGCAACTGTTTCCAAGCACCGAGGCCAGATCGAAGCGGAATCCATCGACGCCGAGGTTGTTGCGCCAATGCGCCAGCGAATCGACCACAAGATTCTGGGCGGTGGGGTTGCGCGTATTGAAGTTGCCACCGACGCCGGTGTTGTCCCAGCTACGCTGGTAGTCGCTGGTCAGCGAATAGTAGACCGGATTGTCGAGGCCGCGAAAGGACAACAAATTGTAGACCGTCAGGCCGTCGGTGCCGCCCCAGGCACCGCCCTCGCCACTGTGGTTGTAGACGACATCAATGAATACCTTGATACCGACATTGTGGAATGCCTTGACCATTGCCTTCCATTCGCGGGTCGGGCCGCCTGCACTCTTGTCCGATGAATAGCGCCGGTCCGGCGCAAAGTAGTTGAGGGTCATGTAACCCCAGTAGTTGTCGCCGCTGTTGGAGTTGGGATCGACATCATTGGTGTCGTTCTGGGTTTCCTGCACCGGCAGAAACTCCACGGCCGTGACCCCGAGACTGGCCAGATAGCCAGCCTTGGCCGCCGCGCCGGCATAGGTGCCGCGCAATGCCGTGGCAATGCTGGTATCGCCCTTGGTCAGGCCGCGCACATGAACTTCGTAGACGACATCGTCCTTGAGCGCACGCGTTGGCCGGGTGCCGATCGAGGTCGTGTCTGGCGCGAGCACGATACCCTTTGGCGCGCATGCGCCGCTGTCCTTGGCGCGGTGGCTGGCGCCGCTCGCGTATATTGTGCCGTCGAGGCAGCTCGGTGTATTCGGATCCTGACTGATCTCGAGGGCGTAGGGATCAACAAGCAATTTATTCGGATTGAAGCGATTGCCGCCGGCATCGACGTCGCTGACGAAACCGGTACTGCTGCCCTTCGTCCAACTGCTGACATACGGCCAGTTCGGTCCCCAGGCACGATAGCCGTAATAGACCGTTCCGGTGACCCCATAGGAATTTTTCAAAGTGCTGACGGACGCGGTCTTCGTCCACACCTTGGTCGACGCATTTTTGGTCATCACGTAGCGCACGACTTCCTGCGCACCGGAGGCGGTCTTGTAGACCCAGACCTCGACCCGGGTCGCCCGCGACGAGTAGACCTTGAAGGTAATATTGGCTTGCCCGGCGTCATACCGGGCACCGAGAGCCAGGGTATCTATGGCAGCGATCGCGCGACCGCCCGGCAGCGAAATCAGCATGAGCACAGCAAACAGCGAGAACAGGCATCGCCCCACGAATCGTGAATGGCTCATCAGAATCGTCCCTCCCAAAAGACATGATCTGGATCCGCGCGCCGATTTCCTGAAGCCGAAACCAGCATCGAAGGAGCAAACGGAAAACGTGATCAACTATACGTCCGGGATTTGTTTCGCGCTTCGCCAAACAAGTCTTTGCATTCGTATTCATGGTCTCGAATCGGCTTCCAGTTCACGTTTGCGGCTAACCCGGCCGGCGCCCACGGGGAAACAACAGGCCTGGAGCTTGCCCCGGCTGGCGAGGCCATTCGCGCTGTGCTGGTTGAATTCACCGACCACCTGAGTTGGGCCGCCAAAAACTCCGCCCGGGAATGAAAGCATCGTGACAGCAACAGGTGAGGCTTGAAGTTCGATTGATCCCGTCAGAACGAAATGCGATTCGAAAAATGGCGGAACTCGCGTTCCGCCGTTTTTCGCTTCGGCATATCGAGGCATGCTGCCGTGGTCGGTTGTCAATGGAGGCGGTGCCGAATGGAAGCCTCAAGACTTCCTTTTTCCTCGCGTCGCGCCGCTGTGCGTCTTACCCGGCACCGGGAGCAGGTTTCCGGTGCGTGGCGTCGTGCAGGCCGATCGCCGGATGGAAGTTGAGCCAGGCAACCCAAGTAAGGCGCGCAGGTGCCAGCGCTTCGCTGGTATCGGTGCGGAGAGCGCGCACTGTGCCATCGGCTTCACGAACCCATTCAACAGGAATACTGCCGATGCTGGCCACTACCGGACCGGCCTTGAGGACGCGTTCCGTCACCGTATACGGGTCGGGAGCGAGTTCAAGTGCCTAGGCGACGGTCTTCGGGTGCAACCGGGGGTCGTGCGCCGAAACCGGAAACATCAGGCGGCCGCCCTTGTCGTAGTCGCCGTACGTGGTGGCCTCGCCATGGTTGGCGTCACCACCCGTATCGGTCAAGAGCATTTGCGTGTCGGGATGCTGTTCACGCCACTCGCGCCAGGTGGTCATCGTCAGCGGCTCAGCGGACAGCGACTGACCACGTTGTTTACCCGCGAACGCGCGCGCCGTGATCTGCTGCCACAACGAGTTGTCGCTCTTGTCGTAGTGGATCAGGTCGCTGTTGTGCAGCAGGTCCGACACGCCGAACTTGACGACCTTGCCGTCCAACATACGTCGAAACGCCACGCCCGATCCGCACAAGGGGCACAAGGCAGTGGCGATTCGCAATCGAGATGACGCTATCGTTGCGGCCTACGCCAGTGGCGGCTATGGCATGAAGGCAATTCGCGATCACTGTGGATTGGGCTATTCGATGATCAGTCGAATCATCGAGAGAGAAACTGATCCACGAGGCAGGTCCTGGTCACGTTGCTGCGTGCGCCATCATCCGCGCCAACTGCAGCAATCAACCAAGCTCGGCTCGCCGCTTGATGCGCCTGGCCGGATTGAACTCGCTCAAGCGGAACGTGACGACCAGCAACCACAGGCCGGTCAACGCGATCCACAGCCCCGCGGCCGCCGCCATGATCACCAAGGGATTGTTGAAGTTCTGCCGTCCTGTGTAATCCATGATGTGCAGCATCCAGGCTATGTCAAACAGTCGCCATGTGTCGTTGCGGCGCTCGAGGATGCGGCCATCCTGGCCCGAGATGTACAAGGTCGTGGCATCCTCGTCGCTGAATGGCACGCGCCAGATGGCGCCGTTGTGCCCGCGGACTTCCAGCGTCGCGGTATCCAGCGGTTCCGGTGGACCCTGCTTTCCAGCGCCGAGATAGTCCTCCGCCGCGATCGCGCTAGCGGTTGCAGCATCGACCTTAACCGCGCGGCCGTCCCGCGCATCGGCGAGCCAGATCGTGGTGTCGTGGGTCAGTCGGTAGACCGGACGATCCCGCAGCCAGGTGCCTTCGATCGACTGCACCGGTTTGTTCGCAATCGCCAACACCTCTGTCGGCGTCATCGTTGCAGCGGGCCAGAGTCGTTGCATGACTTGATTGGCACGGTGTTGGTTGCCGGCGACAGCGTCGGCGTCCAGCACGCTCATCACGAGCCCGCTGGCCATCCACAGGACGAATTGCAGCGCGAGGATCAGCCCAACCCATTTGTGCAATTTGCGCATCAGGAATTTCATGCGGATCGCCGCTTGCGGAAGCTGTAGAACAAAAGCCAGACGCCGCTCAAGGAAAACACAAGTCCGATCGATTCGGCGACGCGCAGCAGCGTGTTGTTGACGTCGCTGCGTTCCTCATAATCCATGATGTGAAGCATCCACAGCAGGTCGAACCAACGCCATAGATCATGGCGCTTGGCGAGCAGCTCCCCGGTATGCGGCGAAAGATACAGTGCGGTTTCACTGTTGTCGGCAAACGATACGCGCCACAACGGCACGGGTCGGGTCGACACCTCCTGTGGCGCCCTGGTCAGCCATTCCGCCGCCTGGATCGGCGCGTTGCCGCGGTAGAGCGAAACTGCCAGTTGCCGTGCCGTCACCTCATTCAACGGGCTCAGCAGCGCCCCCGAGCGCGCATCGACCAGCGCGACCACGGCCAGGGCGTGCACCTCGTAAACCTCTCGGCCCATGAATCTCTTTAGCCGGAATCGGGTCATCCCGGGAAATTGGGTAGATATCGTGGTCGGATCGATCAACAAGGCTGACGACGACAACGGCTGCACGTCGACCTCGACCAGATGATCGCCATGGATTACGTCGATCGAAATCGCGGTCATGTACAAGCCACTGAGCATCCACAGCAGCGCCTGCACGCCGACCACCAGAGCGATCCATTTGTGCGAGCGCCGAGCCCAGAATGCGAGTGACAGCTTTGACCAAACAACCGCACTCATGGCGATTTTGCCGCTGGCTTGGGCGCGCGCGAGGAGTTGTGCATCGACACGATCTTCCGGAGTTGGCCGGTTTTGCGCAACCCGCTGGTGGCGACGCCATGGCGCTCGGTCACTTTGTCGTTGTCCTTCAGGGTCATGATGTGAATGGTCCGGCCTTCCTGTTGTGCAACAGACGATACGGCGATGGAGTGGACCGAACGCGTTTCGCATGTCGGGTCAGCGTGGCGGTGCAAGAGTGGTGGCATTTTGTCAGTATGGACAGGCCATCCAGCGCTGGCTTCGGATTCTGTCGATGTCGGCTCCATCCTTGTTGCGAACATCACTATGTTGATCTCGAAAGTCCTTACCCAGCTTGTCTATCCCTTGCCGCTATGCTTGCTGCTGGTCCCGCTGGGCTTGCTCATACGCAGGCGCAGGCCGCGGCTGGGTTTGACATTGTGCGTCTTTGCGCTCGGATGGCTGCTGATCTGGTCGCTGCCTGTGCCGTCGTCGCGCCTCGCCAGAACCCTTGAGCAAACCTGGCCGCAACAGGCAGAGACGGCATTGCCCGTGGTCGATGCCATCGTTGTGCTGGGTGGTGGCATCCGCACCAACTCCTGGGGAATTGACCTGGGGTCTGCCGCAGACCGGATCTGGTTTGGTGCCCGGCTATACCGGGCAGGGCGCGCACCTCAGGTAATTCTCTCCGGTGGTCGCCTCGAAGAGCTGGGAATGAAATGGCTTGAAGCCCCGGCGATGGCAACGTTCATGCACGACCTCGGTGTGCCGGAGGCGGCGATGCTGATGGAGTCGGAAAGCCGCACGACGCGCGAAAATGCGGTACTTACGGAAAAAATGCTGCGCGAGCGCGGCACCAACAGGATTCTGCTGGTGACCTCGGCTATGCATATGCCGCGTGCGCTGGCGACATTCCGCAAATTGGGTATCGACGCGATTCCCGCACCGACGGATTTTGAAGCCGAACCGCCGTCGGGCTATTGGCTGTTGCGCTGGCTGCCCGATACTGACGCGCTGGACAAGAGTTCGCGGGCAATGAAGGAATATTTGGGGATGTGGGTCTATCGATGGCGCGGTTGGGCGTGAGTGCGCTGGAAGGTGTCCGACGATGTGAACCCTGACCATGTCGACAACAAAAAAGGCCGCGAATCATCGCGGCCCTTTCTTCAATCATTGAAGCTGGATGATCAGGCCAGACCGGCCTGCTTCATCACCTCGGCGGCGTAGTCCTCGACCACCTTCTCGATGCCTTCGCCAACCACCAGACGGTGGAAGCTGAGCACCTCGGCGCCTTCCTTCTTGAGCACGTTTCCGACAGTCTCGTTGGTATCGAGCACGTAGGGCTGGCCGGTCAGTGTGACGTCGTTGATGATCTTGTTGATCTTGCCACTGATGATCTTCTCGAGGATTTCCGGTGGTTTGGATTTGTCCTTCTCGGACATCTTGGCCAGCTCGATTTCCTTTTCCTTGGCGACAAATTCGGCCGGCACATCCTTCTCGGAAATATGCGGCGGGTTCATTGCAGCGATGTGCATGGCCAGGCCGCGGGCGAGATCAGCCGATCCACCCTTGATCTCGACGATCACGCCGATGCGGCCGCCGTGCAGGTAGCCGGCGACTTCATTCTGGCTGTCGATGTGGACCATGCGGCGGATCTGCACGTTCTCGCCAATCTTGGCGATGACTGCAGCGCGCGCTTCCTCGACCGTGCCACCACCGGGGAAAGGAGCGGTCTTGAGCGCGTCGACATCGTTGACCTCGAGTGCGACTGTGGCGACCTGATCGGCAAAGGCGAGGAAGTTCTCATCCTTGGCCACGAAATCGGTTTCACTGTTGACTTCGACAAGGGCGGCCTTGCCTCCGACCTGGGCGAGCACGATCCGGCCTTCGGCGGCAACGCGATCAGACTTCTTGTCGGCCTTGGCCAGGCCGGACTTGCGCAGCCACTCGATCGCGGCTTCGATATTGCCATCGTTCTGCACAAGCGCTTTCTTGCATTCCATCATGCCGGCGCCGGAACGCTCGCGCAGTTCCTTGACCATCTGGGCAGTGATATCCATCGCTAAAACCTCACAGCTTGGCGCGACCGGGTCGTCGCGCGAAAAAAAGACGGGATGCCTGCGCCGCGACTGGCGCCGAAACTTCGCGCAGGCGAGTGCCTGGAAGTCCGGACCATCGTGGCCATTCAGCATCTAGAGTCCCTTCGCTCGACGACGAGCGCGAGCGGAGGGACAGCAGGCTACCTTCTCAAATCAGCAAGGCAGCGGTGTGACTTACTCAGCGGCCGGAGCTTCGACTGCGGCTTCCGGCTTGGCTGTCGCTTGAGCAGCTTTCTCGGCGGGCTTTTCAGCAGTTTCAACGGCAGGAGTCGAAGCCGGCTCCACCTTTTTCGCCTCGCTGGTACCTGCTTCGTTGCTCGCTTCAGTTGGCTTGGCCGTCGCTGCAGCAGCCTTGTCAGCCGGCTTGGCATCCGAATGCGGCTTGCCCGGACCAGGGCGACGCGCGCCGGACGGCGGTGCGCCACGCTTGGCCGGCGGCTTGCCACGCGGAGCCTGCTGCTTGCGACGGTCATCCTTGGCGATCGGATTGCCATCGGCATCCATCTCGACGAATTCGTCGTTGTTGACGGCGACGGTCGGGGCAGCAGCCTTGCCTTCGAGCACGGCATCGGCGACAGCGCTTGTGTAGAGCTGGACGGCGCGGATCGCGTCATCGTTGCCCGGGATCGCGTAGTCGACCAAGCTCGGATCGTAATTGGTGTCGACCACGGCAACGACCGGAATGCCGAGCTTCTTGGCTTCCAGGATGGCGATATTCTCGTGGCCGATATCAACGACGAACAAGGCGTCCGGCAGACGGCCCATGTCCTTGATGCCGCCCAGCGAGCGCTCAAGCTTTTCGCGCTCACGGGTGAGTTGCAGCACTTCGTGCTTGACCAGCTTCTCGAAGCGACCATCGGTCGACATCGCTTCGATTTCCTTGAGGCGGGCGATCGACTGCTTGACCGTGCGGAAGTTGGTCAGCATGCCGCCGAGCCAGCGTGCCGCGACGTAAGGCTGACCGCAACGGGCGGCATCTTCCTTGATCGCATCGCGCGCCGAGCGCTTGGTGCCGACGAAAAGCAGGGTGCCGCGCTTCTGCGCGAGGCCGGACACGAAGTTCATCGCATCGTTGAACAGCGGCAGGGTCTTTTCGAGATTGATGATGTGGATACGTCCGCGTGCACCGAAGATGTACGGTGCCATGCGGGGATTCCAGTAACGTGTTTGATGGCCGAAATGGACGCCCGCTTCGAGCATCTGGCGCATGGTGACTTGTGGCATGGTAAAACTCCAATCGTGGGCAGCCGCACGGTTTAGGTGTGGTGTGCGGAAATGCCCGGGGTTGAGACCTCCACGCATCCGCCGTTTGCGACCTCCGAAGAGGCACCCCGAAAACGGTGACGATACGTGTGCGGATTTGGTCAAACGCGGGCAGGTGTTTACCCTTGTTCGCCAGTGATGGCCTTGCGCATGGATTGCGAGGCCGACAACCCGGCAGCTTGCAGACGAGCAAGCCAGACGAGTTATCCGTAGAATTGTAGCCTGTCCACGGCGCCTGCGACAAGCGCCACAAACGCAGAGATCCCATGTCCGTCACCATCAAGACCCCCGAAGATATCGAAAAGATGCGCATTGCCGGTCGTCTCGCGGCCGAAGTGCTCGAAATGATCGCGCCGCACGTCAAGGCCGGAGTGACCACCGAGGCGCTCGACAAGATTTGCCACGACCACATTGTCGACGTACAGGGAGGGATCCCGGCCAACGTTGGCTACAAGGGCTTCACCAAGACCCTGTGTACCTCGGTCAATCACGTCATCTGCCACGGCATTCCTTCTGATACCAAGGTGCTCAAGGACGGCGACATCGTCAATATCGATGTCACCGTGATCAAGGATGGCTGGCACGGCGATACCAGTCGCATGTATTTCGTCGGTGAGCCGTCGGTGCTGGCCCGGCGCCTGGTCGAGACGACCCGCGACGCGATGCTCGCGGCGATTGCCATCGTCAAACCCGGCACGACCCTGGGCGATATCGGCGAGACAATCCAGAAATATGCCGAGTCGCGCAATTTTTCGGTGGTGCGAGAGTATTGCGGTCACGGCATCGGTCGCATCTATCACGAAGACCCGCAGGTCCTGCACTACGGTCTGGCCGGGTCCGGCCTGGTCCTGAAAAAGGGAATGACCTTCACGATCGAGCCAATGATCAATGCGGGCAAGCGGCACACGCGCCTGTTGCCGGATGGCTGGACCGTGGTGACCCGCGACCACTCGCTGTCAGCACAATGGGAGCACACGATCGCGGTGACCGACGATGGCTTCGAGATCCTGACGCCTTGGCCTACCTCGGCCTGATGTGATTTCAATGGCTGCGCCTGTCCAGTTGGTGACCCGCGTACCGCCATTGCCGAGGCTGGCCAGGCCGGTGCCACGAGTCGGTGTCGTCGGTCCGGCACGATTGGCCTTGCGCCAGTATCTGGTCGACTACGACCGCGACCTCGCTGGTGCCTTCCGCGATCATGCCGATGCTGGTGAAATCGTCGTGGCGCGGACCGCCGCGGTCGAGCGCATGCTTGGCTACGCGTGGCATTCCTGGCTTGGCGAGACGGTCAGTGCGGCCTTGATCGCCGTGGGTGGATTCGGACGCGGTGAGTTGTTCCCGCATTCCGATGTCGATCTGCTGATACTGACCATCGATTCGCCCGATCCGCGCATGATCCGCGCGATTGAGGCGTTCTGCGCGTGTCTGTGGGATCTCGGCATCAAGCCCGGACTGGCGGTTCGCGATCTGGCCGGTTGTCGGGCCCTGGCCGCCAAGGATGTCAGCGTCTATACGAATCTGATCGAAGCGCGCTTCATGGTCGGTTCGCGCGAACTGGCCGAAAGCCTGCTCGCGCCCATGCCGGATGAATCGCTGTGGACGCCAGGCGGCTTCCTGATCGAGAAAAAGGCTGAACAGGCCGCCCGCCACCTGCGCTTTGGCGATACCGCCTACAACCTCGAGCCGCAGCTCAAGGAAGGCCCTGGCGGATTGCGCGACCTGCAAGTGATCGGCTGGCTCGGCCGCACCATTGCCGGTTCTGACGATCCGGCCGTGATGGTTGAAGCCGGTTTGCTCGATGCGACCGAAGCCGACGCACTGGCCTCGGCCAAGGTAACCTTGTTCCGCATCCGCTACGCCCTGCATCTTCTCGCCCGTCGGGCCGAGGAGCGCCTGCTGTTCGACTACCAGCGCGAACTGGCGAAGAGTCTTGGCTATCGCGACGAGCACGCCGACAACCTCGGTGTCGAACAATGCATGCAGGACTACTATCGCGCCGCGCGCCGCATCGCCGGAACCAATGAGGAACTGTTGGCGCGGTGCAGCGAAATGCTGGCGAAACCGGCGGAGAGTGCCGAAAAGCTCGGCGACGGCTATCTCAGGATTGGTGATCGACTCGATGTCGATGAGAGTCATCGTCTCGGTGAGGAGCCGCGCGCACTGATCAAGTTGTATGCACTGATGGCGAGCGAAAAGGGCATTCGCGGGTTGCGCGCAAACGCGCTGCGCCAGGTACGCCTGGCCCTGGCCAATCCGGCGCTGGATTTCGATCAGGCGGAAGTATTCGGTTCACTTCGTCAGCTGTTCGAGCGCGGCGCAGCAGCGGTCGAGGCACTCGCGGCAATGGCCCGACACGGTGTGCTGGCGCGGTTGATTCCGGGTTTCGCCAAGGTCACCGGCCGCATGCAATACGACCTTTTCCATGTTTATACGGTCGACGAGCATACGATGCGCGTATTGCGCTTCATCGCACGTTTCGCAACCGATGAGGGTGTACAGGATTTCACGCTCGCCCACTCGCTGTATCAGCGCATTCCACAACCCGCATTGCTGTTGCTGGCCGGTCTCTTTCATGACATTGCCAAGGGCCGTGGCGGCGATCATTCGGTGCTTGGCGAGGAGGATGCGCGCGCGTTCTGCACGCGTCTGGGCCTGCGCCCGGCGGCGGTCAGTCTGGTCGCCTGGCTGGTGCGCAACCATCTGATCATGAGCGTCACCGCCCAGCGCCAGGACATCACTGATCCTGCGGTGGTCAATCGGTTTGCCGAGCAGGTCGATGATTGGGAGCGCCTCGACTATCTCTATCTGCTCACCGTCGCCGACATCAACGGGACCAGTCCGAAACTCTGGAACACCTGGCGTGATCGCCTGCTCTCGGATCTCTATGCGGCGACACGCTATGTCTTGCGCGAGGAATCCGGCGAACTCCCCAAGGCCGAAGAACGCGTCGCCGAGACGCGCATGCGTGCCGAAACGATGCTTGAGCCAATCGGCATCGACAGCGAAGCGCTTGCGCGAATATGGGCGGACTTTCCCGAGGAAAGTTTCCTGCGCTACCGGCCCGAGCAGATCGCCTGGCAAACAGCGGCGATTGCAAATCACGCCAATAGCAACGAAGCGCTGGTTCGGGTCAATCCGATGGGCGTGCGCGGAACGACCGAGGTGTTTGTCTATTCGACCGACCGTGATGGTTTGTTTGCGACGATCACGGCGGTGCTGGATCGTGCCCATCTCAATGTCGTCGAAGCGCGCGTGATCTCGGCGCATTCGGACAAGGTGCTGGATACGTTCTTTGTGCTCGATTCCGCCGGAAAACCCCTTCTCGATGTCGATCAGGTGACAGCCCTCGAAAAGGCACTGGCCCAGGCGCTCGGACAGAAGGTTCTGAGCGAGCAACCAGTGCGGCGCGCCTTGCCGCGGACCCTGCGCCACTTTCATATCGTTCCACGCATCGTCTTCAGCATTGTCTCCGAACGCACGCGTCTGGGCCTCGTCTGCACGGATCGACCGGGCTTGCTAGCCTCGGTCGCGCAGACGTTCCGTTCGCTGGGCGTGCGTGTACACGACGCGCGAATCGCCACGTTCGGCGAGCGCGTCGAAGACTTTTTCCGCATCAGCGACGACAATGACCAGTTGCTCGATGAAGTTGCTCAGGAAAACCTGCGTGCGGCCCTGCTCGAGCAACTCGATTTGCGCCAACCCGAATCCCGCAAGGAAATGCATGCCAACCATTGAGTCCCTCATCGATGCTGCGTGGGAACGCCGCAGCGAACTGACATCGACCGAGATCGAGCAGAGCATCCGACCTGCCGTCGAGGCCGCTCTGGATTCGCTCGAGAGCGGCGAGGCGCGCGTCGCCCAAGCGCAGTCCGATGGCAGTTGGCTCGTCCATCAATGGCTGAAGAAAGCCGTGTTGCTGTATTTCCGCATCAACACCAATCGGGTCATGGACGGTGGCCCCATGCGCGCATGGGACAAGGTGCCATTGCGCTTTGTTGATGCCGATGCGGAGGCGTTTTTGGCGACTGGCGCGCGGGTCGTTCCGGGCGCGCTGGTGCGCCGCGGCGCACACGTCGCCGCCGATACGGTGTTGATGCCGAGCTATGTGAATATCGGCGCGTACGTCGGTGCCGGCACGATGGTCGATACCTGGGCCACGGTCGGTTCCTGCGCCCAGATCGGTGCGCGCGTGCACCTGTCCGGTGGCGTCGGTATCGGCGGCGTGCTCGAACCGCTGCAGGCCGGTCCGACCATTATCGAAGATGATTGCTTTATCGGCGCGCGCTCGGAAGTTGTCGAAGGCGTCATTGTCGAACGCGGCAGCGTGATCGGCATGGGTGTGTTCCTCGGCCAGTCGACCAAGATCTTCGATCGCGCAACCGGTGAGATCAGCTATGGGCGCATCCCGGCCGGTAGTGTCGTTGTCGCCGGATCGTTGCCCGCCGCCGATGGCAGCCACAGTCTGTACGCGGCGATCATCGTCAAGCGCGTGGATGAAAAGACTCGTTCGAAAACCGGCATCAACGAACTGCTGCGAGCATGAGCATTCAAATCTACGGGTTGAACAACTGCGACACCTGCCGCAAGGCGCGCAAGTGGTTGGATCGGCATGCCATCGAACACCGTTTTGTCGACTATCGCGACGCGCCCGCCTCGCCGACCATGCTCAAAGTCTGGGCCGAGGCAGTTGGCGGATTCGACGCACTGGTCAACCGCAGCAGCACGACCTGGCGCAATCTCGCGCCGGCGCGCAAATCGCCCGGGTCGGCCGCAGAGTGGAATCTGTTGATCCGCGAATATCCGGCCTTGGTCAAGCGTCCGTTGCTCGTGTTGGCCGATGGCACGGTGCAGCTCGGCTTCAATGACAAGATCTATTCCGGATTGTTTGGCACATGAAAAATCCACCGTAGGAGCCCTTTCAGGGGCGAGTTTTTTTTCTGGACTCATCGAAAAGCCTCGCCCCTGAAGGGGCTCCTGCAAGATCCCACTCCCACTCCCAACTCCCTGATGTCCGACATCCTCAAACTCACCAGCGAACTGATCCGCCGCGCCTCGGTGACCCCCGAGGATGCGGGTTGCCAGGCATTGCTCGCGGGGCGCCTTGCTGATGCGGGGTTCGAGATCGAAAACCTGCGGTTTGGCGAGGTCGACAATCTCTGGGCAACCCACGGAACGACGGTGCCGGTGCTGGTATTCCTCGGCCATACCGATGTCGTGCCAACCGGACCAGAAGAACAATGGTCAAGTCCGCCATTCGAGCCGACGATTCGCGAAGGACATCTATTCGGGCGTGGTTCCGCGGACATGAAATCCGGCGTCGCTGCGATGGCGCTCGCGCTTGAGG
>JBBRBU010000010.1:0-77797 GCA_038205505.1 Lysobacterales bacterium
CCGCAGCCACGGTCGATGGCGCTCGATACGCGAAAGGAAGCCGCGATTGAGATCTCGCGCAAGCGAAGCCATGAGACCGCTCTCGACCACGATTCCGGCAGCGCGCAGCTTCTCGATGCCGCGACCTCCAACCTCGGCGAAAGGATCCTCATGAGCAAGCACGACGCGGGCGACACCGGCCTCGATCAAGGCATCCGCACACGGCGGTGTGCGTCCAGAATGCGCGCAGGGTTCGAGCGTCACATACGCCGTCGCAGCTTGCGCACGCGAACCGGCTTCTTTGAGAGCGTGAACTTCCGCGTGCGCTCCACCCGCGCGCCGATGCCAACCGCTGCCGACGATCTGTTCGCCGTGGGCGATCACGCAACCCACGCGCGGATTCGGCTGGGTCGTGTTGAGGCCACGCTCGGCAAGACGTAGCGCATGCGCCATGTGCGCATGATCGATCGCGCTGAAGTTCACTTCACTCAATGTCGCCGACCCACGGACCGTCAGCCCTTGCCCTTGCGCGGAATCACTCCACCGAGCAGAGGCAGCTGCAGGTTTTCAAGACCCGGAAGATCGCGTTCGAGGTTTTCAATCTCTTCGCGGAAAGCCTGTACGTCCTCGAAGCTGCGGTAGACCGAGGCAAAACGCACATAGGCGACCTGATCAAGCTTCTTCAACGCGAACATGACCAGCTCGCCGATGCGCATGGATGCAATTTCGCGTTCGCCACTACGGCGCAGGTCATCAATCACGCTACGCACCGCGATGTCGACCTGATCGCTCGCCACCGGGCGTTTCTGCAGCGCGCGATTGAAACTCGTGCGCAGCTTGCGCTCGTCGAAGGGTTCGCGGCGTCCGTCGGACTTGACCACTGCAGGCAATTTCAATTCGGCCGTTTCGAACGTGTTGAAACGCTCATTGCAATGCTCGCAACCACGCCGACGACGGATCGTCGATCCGTCGTCCGACACGCGCGAATCGATCACGCGGGTATCTTCGTGCTGGCAGAACGGGCAATGCATTTATGGGGCCGGGAATGGGGAACAGGGAATGGGAAATGGGTTAAGAGCAGTCCTTGAGACCTTGGTGGACGCCTGTACGGAAATCGAAACCCGGCTTCTACCGATTCTCGATTCCCTATTCTCGACTCCCGGCTCCTCAGCCATACACCGGGTACTTGCGGCATTGCGCTGTCACCTTGTCGCGCACGCTGGCGATGGTTTTTTCGTCGGCAGGTGCGTCAAGGACGTCGGCCATCCAGTTGGCGAGGTCGATGCAATCCTGTTCGCCGTAGCCGCGCGTGGTCACTGCCGGGGTGCCAATGCGCAGGCCCGAGGTGATGAACGGTGAACGCGGATCGTTCGGCACCGCATTCTTGTTGACCGTGATGTGGGCCTTGCCCAGGGCGGCTTCGGCATCCTTGCCGCTGAAGTCACGAACGATCAGGTCGATCAGCATCAGATGATTCTCGGTGCCGCCGGATACGATCTTGTAGCCGCGCGCGATCAGGGTTTTTGCCATCGCCTTGGCATTGACGACAACCTGTTTTTGATAGGTCTTGAAGTCGGGACTCAGGGCTTCGAGGAAGGCCACGGCCTTGGCCGCGATTACATGCATCAGCGGACCGCCCTGGATGCCCGGGAAGACGATCGATTGCAGCTTCTTCTCGCGTTCTTCGCCAAGGCCGTTGGCGATCACGAACCCGCCGCGCGGTCCGCGCAGGGTCTTGTGCGTGGTCGAGGCAACCACATGCGCGTGCGGCACCGGATTCGGATAGACGCCGGCGGCGATGAGGCCGGCAACATGGGCCATGTCGACGAAGAAGATCGCACCGACCTTGTCCGCGATCTCACGCATGCGCGCCCAGTCGACGATCTGCGAATAGGCGCTGAAACCGCCGATCACCATCTTGGGCTGGTGCTCGACGGCAAGGCGCTCGACCTCGTCGTAGTCGATCAGGCCGTTCTCGTCGACGCCGTACTGGACGGCATTGAACAGCTTGCCCGAAATATTCGGTTTGGCCCCATGGGTCAGATGGCCGCCGTGGGCGAGGCTCATGCCAAGGATCGTGTCGCCGGCCTCGAGCAGGGCCAGATAGACCGCCTGGTTGGCCTGCGAACCGGAATGTGGCTGCACATTGGCGTAGTCGGCGCCGAACAATTCCTTGACCCGCGCGATGGCAAGGCGTTCGGCGACATCGACATGCTCGCAGCCACCGTAGTAACGCTTGCCCGGATAGCCCTCCGCGTATTTGTTCGTCAACACCGAGCCCTGCGCTTCGAGCACGCGCGGACTGGCGTAGTTCTCGGAGGCAATCAGTTCGACATGGTCTTCCTGACGCACAGCTTCGGCGGCAATCGCATCAGCCAGCTCAGGATCGAAACCCTCGATACGCAAACCCTTGGAAAACATCGACAAACTCTCGGCAGCCATGACGGAATGCGCATATTACCGCGTTGCAGCATGTTTCATGGAATTCGGCCCCGGTCAGCTTGTCCGCATCCGTTGGTTGACGAATCCGATGGCTGTGCCGTCAGACACTCCTCTTTTCATCGCGAGAAGCTCGCCCGTTGCGGGGATTCCGCGGGAATGCATCGACGTGCTGGCATTGCAGGAGCCCGTTTACGGGCGAGCCGTTGCCTCGTCTTGGCCAAAATTGCGCCTCTTGGAGAGGCTACAACAGGAATCTTATCGGCCGAAATCCGGCGCCAGCAACTCCATGGCCATGACCAGTGCATCCTCACGTCCCCGTGACGCCGGATAATAATTGGGGCGACGCCCGATCTCATTGAAGCCGGCCTTGTCGTAGAGGGCAATCGCATGCGTGTTCGAGGGCCGCACTTCGAGGAAGACGCGCTCGGCGCGGTGCCAGCGGGCCAGATCAAGCAGCCTCGCGAGGATCCTGCGTCCGTGCCCGCGACTCTGTTCAGCAGGTGCCACGCAAACGTTGAGCACATGCGCCTCACCACCGGCGACTGACAGCACACCGTAGCCAACCACCGCGGACGAACGCTCGAGCACCCAGCATTCATAGCCCGCAGAAAGACAGTCGCGGAAGATGCCGACTGTCCATGGATGCGGATAGGCGCTCAGTTCGATGCGAGATATCGCTTCGAGATCCTGCGTGCGCATGGCGCGAAAGCTCGAGACGGGCTCCTGGAGATTGGCGGCCATCGTGGCAGGCGCTCAACTATTGGCCGGACGGCGGTCGTGAAGGCGTGCAAGCCGTTTAATCTCGCCCCAAAGGGCGCGCTTGGCATCGGCACTCTGCGCCAATGCATCGAGCTCATGGCTGATGATCCAGTTGATCTCGTTTTGACGCTGGGCCGGCATGTCAGCACCGAGCGATCGTGCTAGTGGTTCTCCGAGGACGATCAATGCCCGTGCGCGCGCTATCGTTTCGGCGCTTGCCGCCATGGTCAGGATCGCATCGAGGCGCGACATGCGCAGGCTACGCAATAATTCGACAAGCAATCGCGGGTTCGAATCGCGGGCGCAAACGAGCAAGACATCCGCACCGCGCTGCGCTCCCTGGCCTGGATTGTTGGGGCTGGCGGCTGACGGTTGCCGTGCTGCGACTGGCGCGGAGTCCGCAGCCTCGCTGCGTGGAACATAGACCTCCACACCCATTTCGGCGAGTAGGCGGAGGCTGTAATCATCGAGCATGCTCATAGACCTCGCTCTTGAGCAGGTCGTCGTGGAACTCGACGAAAATCTGATCGACGGCACTCGACAATGCAATCACGGTCGAGCCCAGGCTGTTGTCGGTGGCCGCCGCATCGGCATGGTAGATCTCATCCAGTTGCGGCGTACCGTCGGGTCGGTCGAATCGCAGGCGCAGCACGACGCTTGCGGTGTATCCCCCATCGACGGCGGGTACCCGTTCGAATCGCAGGATGCTGCTGCTGATGCGATGCGCCGCCTGGCTCGCCGGCAACTTGTCGATGACCAGCGGGGCAATTGCCGCATCACGCAACTCGATCAGCAAACGACGCTGCAGCGATCGCGTCGGCGGATCCGTCCACAACTGGTAGTGATACTGGCGAAGCTCGCTGGCTTCCGGCCCGAGCGCGTAGATCAGGGCGCGATCGGCATACAGGCCATCGGCGGCGAACAGGTTGACCACGATCGGCGTGTTGAACACCTGAGTTTCGCTGACCGGCAATGGCTGCGGTTTGCTCATGTGGAAATACGTGTGATCGGGAACGCCGGGCACGTTGCCGCAAGCCGAGACGCTCAGCGCAATAATCGCTGCAAGCAAGATCTTCATTCGCCGTCATCCTCCAGCTTGTCGGGTTCCGGCGAGCGCAACAGCTGACCGGGGTTGCGCCGGATCTCGCGGCTGAATTCATCGAGATTTCGTGTCGCCGATTCGAGATGATGGGTAATCACATCCATGCGGCTCGACAAGCTGGCCATGACTGTCGCCAGATCGGTGACCGCACCGCGGATGTCGCCACGATTCTCGCGTGCGATTTCGGCCAGTTCGCCTACCGTTTGATCGAGCGTCTTGCGCGTCTCGCGCAATTCGCCACTGAGGCCCTGCACATTGCCTAGGATTCCAGCCACGGCGGCGCGATTTTGCGGCTTGAGCAAGTCATCAAGGGCATCCGAAGCACCATTGAGCTTGCCAAGCAGGGTCTGCGCCTGACCGAGGATTTCAGGCGTGCTGTCATCGAGCGAACCGGTTATCGAATCGACGCGCTTTGAGAGCATCGCGATCATTGGCGAAATCTGGTCACGGGTCAGCGCGGAAACCTGGCCCGCCAATTCACCCATTGCGGCGAAGATGTCGGCGTTCTCCGCGCCCATCATCTTGGCTCCCGGCGGAAGCACTTTTTTGCTGCTGCCTTCCTTGATGCCAATCGACATGTCGGCGAGCAGCCCGCTCGATTGCAGGCTGGCGACGCTGTCGATCGGGATGGTCCAGTCGTGCTTGACCGACAAGGTCACCTTGTAGCGCGTGCCATTGGCAGTGCGCTCGGGTTCGACCCCGCCCACTTCTCCGATGCGATAACCCTCGTAGAACACAGGCGCGCCATAGCGCAGGCCTGTGACGTTGCGGTATTCCACGAAATAATCCGTCGAGGCACCGCTGCGCCCGGTGATCAAGGCAAGACCGACCAGCAGCAGCACCAGGGCTACCGAGACCACCGCACCTACCATCACGTAATTGATCGTGTCGCGCTTCACCCGAAAACTCCCCTTGGCATGCGTCGCATTCTAACGAAATCGATGCAGGCGGCCTGGATCATGCCTCTTCCCCGACCAGTCGACGCAGATAAGCATCGGCATCAACCTGCACCTCGCGCGGACGTCGATTGAGAAGATCCTGGATGCGCTCGTTGTCCGACGCACGGACCTCGGCCGTAGTCCCGGTCAGCAGCACATTGCCCTGATCGAGTACGGTGATCGTATCGGCAATCTTGAACGCACTTTCGAGCTCATGGGTGACCACCACGATGGTCATGCGCAAGGCATCGCGCAGACGCAGGATCAATTCATCAAGCTCGGCCGATACAACCGGATCGAGGCCGGCTGACGGCTCGTCGAAGAACAGCAGACGCGGATCCATGACAATCGCGCGCGCCAGCGCCGCGCGCTTGACCATGCCGCCCGAGAGCTGGCTCGGCATCAGATCCTGAAAACCACCGAGGTTGACCACTTCGAGCTTGATCCGGCTCATGATGCGGATCGTCTGCTCATCCAGATTGGTGTGCTCGCGCAGCGGCAAGGCGACATTGTCGCCGACCGTCATCGAGGTCAGCAGCGCACCACCCTGGAACGAAACGCCGATGCGCTTGCGCACCTCGAGCTTCTCGCGATCACTGGCATTGGCCAGATTCGTACCGAACAACTTGACCGTGCCCGAGACCGGTCGATTGAGGCCAAGCATGTGCCGCAGCAGTGTGCTCTTGCCCGAACCCGAACCACCCATGATCACCCGGATCTCGCCCGCATTGACGCTGAAATCGACCGCATTGAGGATGCGCCGCTTGCCGTACCAGGCTTCAAGCTTCTCGACTTCGACGAGGGCGGCGGGAGAATTCATGCTTATCGATTCAGGAAAAACGAAAAGATCATGTCGGCGATGATGATCCAGCAGATCGACAGCACCACGGCGCGCGTCGTCGCGCGACCGACACCTTCGGCACCGCCGGTGACCGAGAAGCCTGTGCTCACGCCAATCAAGGTGATCAGCAGGGCAAACACGATGCTTTTCGCAATGCCCTGGCCGATGTCACCGGGCGTCAGCAGGGACATCGTCTGCAGCATGTAGGCGGTTGGCGTGACATCGAGCGCCGGTGCGCTGTACAGCGCCGCGCCGAAGATCGCCACGGCATCGGCAAACACGGTCAATAGCGGCAACATGATCAGCATCGCGATCAAGGCGGGTGCAACGAGGTAGCGCACCGGGTCGATGCCGATCACGGCCAGAGCATCGACTTCCTGGGAAACCGTCATCGAGCCAATGCGGGCAGCGAGTGCCGAGCCCGAACGACCGGCGACGAGGATGGCCGTGATCAGGGCGCCGAATTCGCGCGTGACCGATTTGGCAACGGCAATGACAACCTGCGATTGCGCGCCGAATTCACCGAGCGCCGAAACGAACTGGATGCCGAGCATGATGCCGACCGTGAAAGCGAGCAGGCAGACGATGGCCAGCGCATCGACGCCGACCTGGCGCATCTGTTCGAGAACGGCACGCAAGCGCAGCGGCTGGCCGATGCGCCAGCCCAAGGCTGCGAGATACACCGATTCGACCAGCAGCATCGCTGCATAACCCACGCCGCTGAGCGCGTCGACCGTACTCCGGCCGATTTTCGCGAGGGGGCGGGACAGTGCTTCCAAGAGGGCTAGCCGGTGGCTTCGGGAATCGCGGAGGCGTCGGCGACAATCGGGAACACACGATCAAGTCGCGCCAGCTCGAGCACGGCGCGCACGGCGTCACTGACCGCGACGAGGGCAAACGCGCTGCCTTTCGAGCGCGCGCTCTGGAATCCTTCCACCAGGGCCGCGATGCCCGAGGAATCGATGTAGCTGACATCGCTGAGGACCACGCCCACACGACGACTTTCGACCAAGGCCAAGAGCACGGCTTCGCGCACTTGCTGTGACCACGACAGGTCAACCTCGCCGCGCAACAGGATCAAGGTGCATCCATCGACCGATTGCTTCTCGATCCCGTTCATTCGTGGTCTTCTCCGTTGGTTTTCTTGACGTTGAATTTCTTTTTCATGATCAATCGATTGCCACAACCGCCCGGCCTGGTCTGCAGGCTCCAGTCATCCATGACCGCCTCGATCAGAGCGACACCGAGCCCGCCGCTGCGACACTCACCGAGCGGCTTGGCGCGCACGCAGCATGGATCGACCAGGGGCGCGGAATCGAGCAGCCGGAACTCAAGCTTGCCATCCTCGCTGGTGACACGCAGATCGATATCGCCCGAGCCTTCCGGGCCGTAAGCGTGACGAATGATGTTGCAACACGCCTCGTCTACGGCGAGCACGAGTTTATCCCGAACCGCGCTGTCGACACCTGCATCGTCCAGGGCACTGCGCAACAGCGATCGAATCTCGCGCATCTGCTCGGGCTTCGCCGGGAAGCGTCGCTTGAGCAGGATTTCCGGGCCATGCGCAGGCATGCGCTCGATCAGCAACAAGGTGGTGTCATCGACCAGGCGCAAATGCTTTAGCTCGGAAAATATGCCGCGCAGGCGCGGCTCCGCTGAAGCGCCGGCATGCCGGCTGATCAACTCGCGCACGCCTTGCGAACCGATCGTCCGGCGTTGTGCATCGCGCACATCGGTCACGCCGTCGGAGAAGCAGTACAACGAAGCGCCCTTCAAGTCGACACGCTGCGATTCGAAAGTCATGCCGCTGAGAATGCCGAGCGGTGCGCCACCGGAGATGTATTCGGTGAATTCGCCATCACGGTAGAGCATGGCCGGGGGAAAACCGGCGGCAGCGAACTCGACGTGCTCGGCATTGCGATCGCATTGACCTACCAGAGCGCAGACAAATCGGCCATCGAGGCTGGATTGACACAACTCCTCGTTGACCCGCACCAGCCACTCCGAAGGGGGCGTGGAATCCTTGCCAACCCAACGCAACAGCGAGGCGACCCGCACCATGAGCAAGGCCGCATCGAGACCTTTGCCCGAAACATCGCCAATGAGGAACCCGATCCGACCATCCGGCAAATCGAAGTAATCGTAGAAATCGCCCGAGATCTCGTGCGCCGGCAGATTGACACCAAGCAGCGGAAAGCCATCGCGGCGGCGCTTCGGCAGCAGCGATTTCTGCATACGCCGAGCCAGATCGAACTCACGCCGCATGCGTGCCTGCTGGACCAGCTCATTGGCCATGCGCGCATTGTTGATGGCCAGCGAAGTGGGTGCGGCGACAAGGCGCAGGATCTCGGCATCGTCGCTGCTGAACGAGCCGCCGCTGCGCTTGTTGACGACTTCAAGTGCGCCAATCGGCCCCTTGGCCGTCGCCAGCGGCGCGCACAACAGGCTGCGGGTCACGAAACCGGTATCCGAATCAGTGGTGCGGTCGACCCGCGAATCGCTGATCGCATCGGCGACAACCTGGTTCTGGTTGTCGGCGACGGCGCGTCCGACCACGCCCTGTCCGAGCGGAATGCGCAAGCCGGCTATATCGATCGGGCCGACGCAAACCTTGCATTCGAGCATCTTGCCGTCCTCGTCGAGCAGGAACAGCGACGCGGCTTCGGCATCCATGAAGTCGGCAATGCGAGTGACCGCCTCCTTCAGCGTCTGGCGCAGATCGAGTGAAACCGCGAGGGTCTCGGAAAGATCGGCAAGAAACGCAAGCGCACGCGCTTCGCTGACCGCGGCCATGGGCAGGTTGATGGCCGCTTGCGAGTTCACCTTTCGCCACGCTCGGCTTCGCGCTGGGCACGTCGTTCACGCCAGCGGCGCAATCCCCAAAGCGTCATGATTGGCCCGGACAGCACATACGCTGCAGCGACAGCAAACAACATGCGCGCAGGGTCGAGGGCCACAGCGACGAAAATCAGCACGGCGGCGGGAATCCAGATGAAAGGCACGCGATCCGAGGCTGGCCAGGCCTTGAAACTGAAGTAGCGCACATTGCTGACCATGAGCAGGCCGGCGGCAACCGCGATGAACGGCACGATGAATTGGACATCGATGCCGCTCTTGTCGAATTTTTCGACCGACCAGACAAAGCTCATGCACAAGCCTGCCGCCGCCGGACTTGCCAAGCCCTGGAAGTAGCGCTTGTCGATGACGCCGACCTGGGTATTGAAACGGGCCAGACGCAGTGCCGCGCAAGCGGCATAAATGAAAGCAGCCGACCAGCCGACCTTGCCCCAAACCGGCCCGTATTCGGCCAGCGACGACAACGACCATGTGTACATGACAAGGGCCGGGGCCAATCCGAAGCTGACCAGATCGGACAAGGAATCGTACTGGACCCCGAAATCACTCTGGGTGCCGGTCATTCGCGCGACGCGACCGTCGAGCCCATCAAGGATGCCGGCGACGAACACCGCCAGCGCGGCTTCGGAGTAACGGCCACCAATGCTGGCGACAATTGCATAGAAACCGGCGAACATCGCCGCCGTCGTGAACAGATTGGGCAGCAGGTAGATTCCGCGCGGCCGCTTGCGAGTAACGGGAGATGGTTCTTGCATGCCAGGTGCCGTGATCCAGAGTGTGTCGAGTTTAACTGATCGTTGCGATTTACCGCCGAAGTGCTTGTCAGATAACGAAACTAGTGCTATCCAGTGTCCTGTTTCAGGGTCCAACTGTCGGCTCGCACCGACGCGGAGAACATCATGAAGCCCAGCTCGATTGTACTGATCATCGCCTGCCTGAGCGCCGCCCCTGTCGTCGCCCAGCAAGTTTATTCGTGGACCGATGCCAATGGCACTACGCATTTCTCGGATACCCCGCCACCGCCAAACACCAACGGCGCGGTGAAACTGAACGTGCAAAAGGGCCTGACCAACGCCGAAGTTCCGCCGGTGGTGGAAGTGAAATCCGAAGGCCAGTCGATGGCTGCTGCAGCCGGTTACAGTGAGTCGGAGATCAAGCGCAATTGTGAGACCGCGCAAAAGAATCTTGTCGTCTATAACGCTTCTGCTCCAGGTGATGACGCCTTGCCAGAAACCCAGGTCCAGTACCAGATCAACCTGAGCAAGACCAAGGACCAGATCAAGCTGTTCTGCAATTGATCTGCATTGCACGACTGAATGACGGCGTTTCGATTTTGACCGGCCTCGCGCCGGCTGAGTCCTGCGCCGACGTTTCCCCAAGGCCGGATGCTTCGCCGAGCCCAACACGCACGCCAGCGGTGAATTCCGACGCGCTTATGTAGAATCGTCGATCCACCGTGATCGAACCGAGCCCATGCGCCTTTCCCGCTTTCACCTCGCCACCGTCAAGGAAGTTCCCGCCGATGCCGAAATCATCAGCCACAAGCTGATGCTGCGCGCCGGCATGATTCGGAAATTGGCTTCGGGCATCTACACCTGGTCGCCGTTGGGCCTGCGCGTGCTGCGCAAAGTCGAGGCGATCGTGCGCGAGGAGATGAATCGCGCCGGTGCGATCGAGCTCTCGATGCCCTCGATCCAGCCGCAGGAGCTGTGGGAGGAAACCGGGCGCTGGCAGAAGTTCGGCGGCCAGTTGCTCAAGATCAAGGATCGCAAGGAAGCCGGTTACTGCTACGGCCCGACCCACGAGGAAGTGATCACCGATTTCGCCCGCCACGAGCTCAAGTCGTACAAGCAATTGCCGATCAATTTCTACCAGATCCAGACCAAGTTCCGGGATGAGATCCGGCCGCGGTTCGGCGTCATGCGTGCACGCGAATTCCTCATGAAGGATGCCTACTCGTTCCATATCGATGGCGAGAGCCTGGCCGCCGAATACGAGAACATGGTCGATGCCTACACGCGCATCTTCACCCGCCTCGGTTTGCGCTTCCGTGCGGTCGATGCCGACTCCGGCGCGATCGGCGGAAGCATGTCGAATGAGTTCCACGTAATCGCCGATTCGGGCGAAGATGCCATTGCGTTCTCGTCGGATTCGAACTATGCGGCGAACGTCGAGAAGGCCGTTGCGTTGGCCCCGATCGGTCAGCGGCCGCTCGCCGGCGCAAGCGTACAGACGGTCGACACGCCGAGCCAGAAAACGATCGAGGACATCTCGGCGTTTCTCGGCGTCGACCCCAGTCATTGCATCAAGACCATGCTCGTTCGCGGCAATGAAGGCCTGGTTGCCTTGTGCGTTCGTGGCGACCATGAACTCAATGAAATCAAGGTATCGCGCCTTGAGGAACTTGCCGGCGAACTAGTGCTTGCTGACGAAGCAGAAATCGAACGTGCGACGGGTTGCAAGCCCGGCTTCATCGGCCCGGTCGGCCTGCCCGAGTCAATTCCGGTCATCGTCGATCGCGACGCCGCCCTGGTCGCCGATTTCGTCTGCGGCGCCAACGCTGAAGGAAAGCACCTGCGAAACGCCAACTGGGAGCGCGAAGCGCGAATCACTCGAATCGCTGATTTGCGCAAGGTCGTCAATGGCGATGCCTCGCCGGATGGTCGCGGCACGCTGTCGATCGCGCGCGGCATCGAAGTTGGCCATGTGTTCCAGCTCGGCAGCAAATATGCCGAAGCCCTCGGCGCCAGCGTGCTTGACGACCAGGGCAAGGCGCGCACGTTGTCGATGGGCTGCTACGGCATCGGTGTCAGCCGTATAGTTGCCGCTGCAATTGAACAGAACCACGACGACGCCGGCATCATGTGGCCCGAGACGATGGCTCCGTGGCAAGTCGTGATATGCCCGATCAACATGGTGCAGAGCGTCGCGGTTCGTGAAGAGGCCGAGCGCCTTCACGACGAACTCGTAGCGCGTGGCGTCGAGGTTGCCCTTGATGATCGCGGCCTGCGTCCGGGCCCGATGTTTGCCGATGCCGAATTGATCGGCATCCCGCATCGCATCGTGATTGGTGATCGTGGCCTGGCCACCGGCACCTACGAGTACCGACGCCGTGGCGAAGCCGAGAATCGTTCGCTGTCGCGGGACGAACTGCTCGCCTTGTTTGACTGAGCACTCGTGGCGGGTTTCGCCGGCGGGGTCGCTGTGAGCAAGCGGTCCTGTCCGATCACTGGGGTTGCGCATGGACGTTTCTGCTAAGCCGCTGCCACCCGCCGAGCACAGGCCGCGATTGCTCCGACGCGAACTGCGCTCAGTCTTGCCACTCGCAGTAGCCCTGATCCTGATTGTGATCGCCGTGGTCGTGATCGGCCACGAAACCGAACGACATCTGCAGGCGATCGAAACCTGGATCGCCGAGCTCGGGCCCTGGGGGCGACTGGCTTTCATCGGCCTCGTGGTTGTCGGCACTTCCGTGCTCATTCCGGAATCCCTGTTTGGCGTGGTCGCGGGAGCCTTGTTCGGACTTGTCTGGGGAATCGGTTTGCTGTTGATCGGCAATGTGCTGGCGGCGGCTTTGCAGTACGCCCTCGCCCGGCGCCTGCTGTACGCACCGATCCAGCGGGCGCTGGAAGCTCGACCTCTGCTGAGCGCGATCCAGAGGGCGGTGATCGGCAACGAGCTGCGTCTGCAACTCCTGTTGCGCCTGACTCCATTGAATCCGGCCCTGATCAGCTACCTGCTTGGTGCCGCCGGTGTGCGCTTCGGCGGCTTCATGCTCGCCAGCCTTGTTCTTGTTTCGCATTTCGCCATCGAGGTCTATCTCGGTCACGCCGGCAAGCAACTGCTCACGAGCGGATTCAGCTCGGGCCAGGGCGGATGGCTACGCGAAGCGATGATCATTGGTGGCGCCGCGATCGGGCTGTTCGCAGTGGTTCTCGTATCGAAGGCGGCACATCGGGCCGTACTTCGTGCGATCGCCGAATCCGGGACGGATGCCGACGAATTGCGCTGAGATCGGTGCAAGATGATCTCGATCCTCGTTCTGATCGGCCACTGGCTGATCGTCGTCCTGTTGTCGCTGCGGGTAATCACTCGGCGCTGGCCAGTTGGAGTTTCCAGCGCGTGGTTGGTGATCGTCATCAGTGTTCCATTCGTCGGCGCCATGCTCTATCTGCTGTTCGCAGAGAAGCGACTCGGACGCCAGCGATCCGCGCGCATGGCGGCCAGCAAAGCCGCGCTCGGCATCTGGCAGGAAGGTCTGGCTTGTCTTGGCGCTCATCGCCTCGATCCCGTCAGTGCGGAGAGCGCGCCCATCGAGCGCCTTGCCGAATCGCTATTCGGATTTGCCGTGCAACCGGCGCAAGCGATCCAACTGCTCGATGCGGCAGAAGACATGTTCGACTCACTGATCGCCGATATCGATGCGGCGAAATCGCGCTGCAATCTCTCGTTTTACATCTGGGATGGAGAGGGCCGGGCGCGCGTCGTCATCGACGCCCTCGTTCGCGCCAGCGCGCGCGGAGTACGTTGCAAAGCCTTGTGCGATGCAATTGGCAGCAAGGATTTCCTCGCCAGCGAACATGCCCAACGAATGCGCGAGGGCGGCATCGACGTGCGTGCGGCCCTGCCCACCGGCCTGTTGGCTTCACTGTTCTCCAGAGCCGATCTGCGCAACCATCGCAAGATCGTCACGATTGACAGCGCGATCGCGTATTCGGGCAGCCAGAACCTCGTTGATCCACGATATTTCAAGCAGTCCGCGAAGGTCGGCGAGTGGGTCGACGCAATGCTTCGTTTGCGCGGTCCAGCGAGCGCGTCGCTGGACGCAGTCTTTGAATCCGACTGGGCGATTGAAAGCGGCAAGACGTTCGCGCCACCGTTGCCGACCACGCCCCCCGAAACGCCCGGATGTGGCGTCCAGATCGCGCCTTCCGGGCCGGGCCTGAAGCCCGAGGCAATCCGGCAGTTGCTGCTCACTGCGATCTACGGGGCGAGGCGGGAAATCATCATCACGACGCCGTATTTTGTCCCCGACGACTCGTTACTGCTCGCCTTGCGTTCGGCGGCCGAACGCGGAGTCGAGGTGATCCTGGTGGTTCCCGCGCGCAACGATTCGATGCTCGTGCGCTACGCAAGTGCGGCGACCTATGCCGACCTGCTGCTCGCCGGCGGCCGAATCGCGTCGTTCAACGGCGGCCTGTTGCACACCAAGAGCATCACCATCGACCGGCGCACGAGTGTCTTTGGTTCGGTCAACGTCGACATGCGCCGCCTGTGGCTGAATTTCGAGATTTTGTTGCTGATTTACGATCGCGAATTCAGCGCACGGCTGTATGCTTTACAGCATCGCTACATCGACGATTCGAGCTGGATCGATTGCGACGAATGGCAGCGTCGCCCCCGCTCCCGCAAGCTCCTTGAAGACATCCTGCGACTGCTCGGTCCGCTGCTTTGATCAGGCGCCCGGCCCGCAATCGATGCAGCGCATCGGCGGCCGCGCACCCATGCCGAGTTCGCTGTTGAGTTTTCTCAATGCGGTGCGCAGACCTTCCTCGATGACCGGATGGTAGAACGGCAGGTCCAGGACTTGGCCGACGGTCATGCGCATCTGGATCACCCAGGCGAGCAGATGGGCAAGATGTTCATTGGCCGGACCGATCATTTCGGCACCGAGCAACAGTCCTGTTCCGTTCTCGCCATACACGCGCAAAAGCCCCTGGTTGACCAGCATCACGCGCGAGCGTCCCTGGTCCTCGAATGACACGTCGCCAACCGCGAAATCCACCTTGTTTTCGATCAACTCGGAATGGCGCTGACCGGCGAATGCAGTCTGGGGATCACTGAAGACGATGCCGAGCGGAGTACGCCGCGTGTGCTTGAACACCTGCGGGTAATTTGCGGCATTTTGTCCAGCTAGATGGCCTTCATCGGCCGCCTCATGCAGGATCGGGCGATCCGCCGCGGAATCGCCCGCAATGAAGATGTGTTTCTCGCTGGTCTGCATGGTCAATGGATCGAACAGGGGGATACCGTGGACATTGAGTTCCAGGCCACTTTTTCCCAAACTGAGTTGATCGACATTGGAAACGCGACCGGTTGCCGCAAGCAGCCACTCGAAGCGTTCGCTGCGAACCTTGCCCTTGTCATCCTTGAAATCGACAACCACCGCGTCACCATCGCGACTTATGCGGACATCACGCGCGTCAAAGCTGACCGGAAATTCGGCGGCAAAGATTTCTGCGGCGACCTGGCGCACTTCAGGATCCGAAAGTCCGGCGACTCCGCCGCCGCGGCCGAACAAGCGCACACGCACACCGAGTCGATGCAAGGCCTGGCCCAGTTCGATGCCGATCACGCCGGCGCCGAAAACCGCAACCGATTCGGGCAGGTCCTGCCAGTCGAAAACATCATCGTTGACGATCAGGCGATCACCGACGGCATTGAACGACTCGGGAATCATCGGCCGCGAGCCAGTCGCGATGATGATTCGCTCGGCCCGGATCCGCTCAACGCCGGAATTCGCCTGCTCCGCTGCATCGGGCGGACTCAGGCGCAGCGTGTGCGTATCCTCGAACTCAGCTCGGGCCCGCACAACATGCGTCTGATCGAAGCCCTTGACGGCCTCCATGACGAAACTGACGAAACGATCGCGTTCAGCGCGAACGCGGCGCATGACCGCCACGCCATCGACTTCACCCGTGCATGTGGCAATTCCGAATTCGGGCAGCGACTGCAGACGATGCCTGGCTTCGGCCGGCGCGATCAGCAGTTTCGATGGCATGCAGCCGACCCGGGCGCAAGTCGTGCCGAACGGCCCACCCTCGATCAGGGCGATGCGGTCCGTGACCTTGCGTACCTCTCGATAGGCGGACATGCCGGCCGTTCCTGCGCCGATGATGGCGACGTCGACGTTGCGGACAGACATGGCGAACTCCGTTGCTAGAGATCTTCGAGGATAGCGCCCCATGGCACTCTGCGGGCTGACTCGGTTCGAGGTGTTGCGTCGGATGCTGCAGCGCAGCACGGTCTGCCGTATGATGAGCCCCCATTTCCATGGCCTGCGCCGTCCATTCGCGGGGCTGTCATCCCGATATCAAGGAGCCCTCAATGGCTTTGCAGCTTGTCTCCACCGGCAAGGATGTGCCGAACGAAATCAACGTCATCATCGAGATTCCGAAGGATGCGGAACCGGTCAAGTACGAGGTCGACAAGGCCACCGGCGCGATCTTCGTCGATCGCGTGTTGTCGACCCCGATGCGCTATCCCTGCAACTACGGATATGTTCCGCAGACGCTCAGCGGTGACGGCGATCCGCTCGACGTGCTGGTGATCCTGCCCCTGCCGCTGGTGCCAGGCTCGGCAATCCGCTGCCGACCGGTGGGCGTGCTGCGCATGAGCGACGAGGCCGGAGCTGACGAAAAACTCGTCGCCGTGCCGATCCCGAAGGTGTTCGAAGGCTACGCCCACATCAACGACATCGAGCAGGTCTCCAAACACTGGCTCGAGCGCATCGGCCACTTCTTCGAGCACTACAAGGATCTCGAAAAGGGCAAGTGGGTCAAACTCGAGGGCTGGGGCAACGCCGACGACGCGAAGCAGGAAATCCTCGCCGGCGTCGAGCGTCACCGTGCTGCGGAAGGCTGATCAAGCCAACCTCCAGGCAATTTTCAAGCGGCGAGCAGATCCTGATATTCGGGATTTTTTTCAATGTATCTGGCCGCATACGAACAGGCAGGGATGACCTTCCATCCCTGCGCGCGTGCGGTATCCAGCGCGAAGCGCGTCAACTCGCCGGCAATGCCGCGTCCGCCGAGACTTGCAGGAACGCCGGTGTGAGTGATCGTCATTGTGTCGCCGGATAGCCGGTAGTCAACCACGCATTCCTGTCCTTCGACCACGGCGACGAAACGCTGTGCGGATGCTTGGTGGGAAATTTCAAGGGTCACTGGCGGTTCCTTCTGACATCCGGAGCGGATCCTTCGAGGGTTTCCGTTTTGGACGCCCGGGTCAAGCCGTTTGACCAAAAGCGCGCGAATCCCCATGCGATCCGTTCATCAAGCGGCGCGCAGAACGACGTTCCCTGAGCCGCTCAACCTGCAGGAATTGCGTTTCACTCCTGCTCGAAACGCCGAATGTCATCGAGGGCAGATTGCGCCTTGCGCAAGCTGCTGCCGGTCATGCTGTCGTCCATCGCCTCGCGTAGACGCGCACGCCCGCTGCGCTGTGCCCAGCGATGGAAAGCCCAGGTTCCGAGCAGACCGGCAATGCCAACTGCGACGCTCCAGCCGATTGCGCCGTCAAGGCCGGCAAAGAAATCGACGTCAGCCGACCAGGCAAAGAAGCTGGCTACGAATGGAATCCAGAACAGCCACCAGGACAAGCCGACGATTAGGCCGCTGCGGATGTGGAACGTCTTCAACTGTGCAAGATGTTTCTGGATGGTCAGCACCGGGGCCGCATAGTCGAGTCGCTTGATCATGGCGAGGGTGATGCCGGCGAGCATGATCGTGACCACGCCATAGACATGCACGATGATGCCGCTGACCAGCAGATCAGTGACCGCGCTGTATTGGCTCCACACCGAGACGCCGAGCAGGGTCATCAAGGCGCCAAACACGATCTGTGCGATCTGACCCAGGAACAGCGGCCGCAACCCACTGCGCGCCTTGTCCACGCGCGAATCGCGGAAGAGCTGAAGGTTCAGTGCATGGTGTTGGTCAAGGCGCCGATCGAGTGTCTGCCAGGCGGCTTTCATGTCTTCAAATTCCATTGTCATATCCATTTCTGATTAGCCGTTGAAGGAAGTGTCGTTGCGGATGCGTTGCTTGAGGCGCGAGATACGTGTCGCCACATTGGTTTCGCTGAGACCGAGAATTTCGGCAATCTCGCGATAGCTGCGTTCTTCGAGGACGAGCAGCAACAAGGCGCGATTTAGCGGGTCGAGCAGATCCATGAATACCAGCAGCGCGCGCACGCGATGTTCGGGCTCGACGATGCCAGTGACAACGGCCGCTTCGTGTTCCGAATCATCCAGGGGAAGCGTGTGCTTGTCACGATGCTCGGCGTTGCGCAGATGCGAGATCGCGACATTCAGCGCGATGCGATACATCCACGTCGAAAATGTTCTTGATTCATCGTAGGCGGAAAATGCCCGCCACAACTGCACGCTGATTTCCTGAGCGAGGTCGGCGCGATCCTCGGCCAGCCGCGCGTAACTGTTGGCGACCTTGAAGACGATCTTGCGATGCTGCTCGAGCAGATCGCCGAAGCGCTCGCGTCGTGAATCAACCGCCCTGAATACCATCGTCTGCATCATCCCTTGGCCTATGTGATTGTGCCCTTGTGTCTGCATGATTCGCAGCACAGCGGGAAAAATCACACGGCGGAAGACTCGGCGAAGTGCAAGGCGGGGACAATCGCGTCAGCTTTGTACGGGCGTGTTCGAAAACCTTGCCATGAGCGCATCGAACGGCATCGGTCTTCCAAACAAATAGCCCTGCATGACGTCGCAGCCGAGAACGCTGAGCGCGTGGGCCTCGACTTCGCGCTCGACGCCTTCAGCTATGACGTCGAGCTTCAGCGAATTCGCCAGGGCAATGACGGTGGAAACTATGGCTTCTCCATCGGGACCATCGACCATGGCGGCAACGAATGACTGGTCGATCTTGAGCGTATCAAGCGGCAATCTGGTCAGGCAGGAGAGCGACGAGAATCCGGTTCCAAAGTCATCGATCGCGATACGTACGCCCATCAATCGAATCGCGTTCAAGCTGGCGATACTGTGCTCGAGATCCTGCATCACCATGCTCTCGGTCAGTTCCAGCTCAAGACCTTCGGCGGCGTCGGCATTTGCGCCAACCGCATGCGCCACCTGGTCGACGAAATCCTTGTTGTGCAGTTGCAGCGGCGAGACGTTGACCGCGACCCGAATGGATGCAAGCCCCGCTTTTCTGAATCGTTGGCAATCGGCGATGGCCTGCCGCAATGCCCACCGACCGACCTCATGGATCAAGCCGGTTTCCTCGAGGATCGGGATAATGCGTCCCGGAAGTACCTGGCCGCTGCGCGGATCGTTCCAGCGCAGCAGCGCCTCGACCCCCACAAGGCAACCCGTTGCGCGCGCGATTTTGGGCTGGTAGTAGAGCTCGAATTCGTCGTTTTCGAGCGCGTGGCGAAGTTGATTCTCGAGTTTCAGCTCGCTGGCCACTTTCTCGCTCATTTCCCTTGCATAGAACAGGTAGCGATTGCCGCCAAGCTTTGCGTTCTTCAAGGCGGATTCCGCATTCTGGTAGACGGTCGCCGCGTTGACGCCATCGCTCGGGAACATTGACACGCCGAATTTCGCCGCAATCCTGAACGTGCTGCCCTCCAGATGGAATGAATGATCCTGCAGAGCGTCCACCACCATTTCGAGGATCCGAGCGACATGGCTCTCATTGCGAGCTTCCGGTATCACCAGAGCGAAGCGGTCGGCCTCGAGGTGGGCCATCAGGCTCGCGTCAGCTGCGTTCTGAGTCAGCCAACCTGCGACCTGTCTCAACAACTCGTCGCCAGCCGGTTGGCCGAGGCTGTCATTGATTTTCTTGAAGCGCTCGAGATCAAGCAGGATCAGCGCGAGGCTGAAGCCGCCACTGGCAGCGCTGCGCATATTCTGCTCCAGTCTCTCAAGCAGCAAGCTGCGGTTGGCCAGGCCGGTCAGTGCATCGTAGTAGGCGAGATATTCAAGTCGTTCGGACTTCTGGATATGGTCGAGCGCGAAGGAAATGTCGTTGGAGAGCTCAACCAGCATCGCCAGTTCCTCCTCGTCGAAGAACCCTGTCTGCTCGGCGTAGATGGTAAACAGCGCCACGACACTTCCGTCGACGCTCAGCGGCAGGATCACAAGCGATTTGAAACCGGATTCCAGAGCATCGCCACGAATCATGATGCGTGGATCGGAAGCAATATCATTGACGACGATCACCTTGGCCGCTGTGACCGCATCGTCCATCGAGCTACCGGGGGAAGGCTGCTCACGCAGCAATTGTTCAATCTTTTCCCGATAGTCCGACGCCTCGCCAACCCAGGCAACCAACGGAATGACGAGTCTGGATTCATCCACCTCGCCGACCCACACCAACGGAAAATTGCCCCGCTCAAAGGCAATTCGGCACGCCTCGCGAAGCAGGCGCACACGATCGCCCTCGCGAACGATCAGTTCGTTGATTCCGCTCAGGACCGAGTAGAGCCGATTCGCGCGCTCAAGCTTCAGCTCCTCCAGCTTGCGTCCGGTGATATCCCTGATGATTCCGAGAAGATTTCCATCCGGCATCAGGGTCACGCTGACGTCTGCATCGAAAGTCGAGTTGTCCTTGCGACGAAACGTCCACTCCTGCTGATAGGCTTTTCCGGAGTGAATCACGTTCAGCGCGGGAGCGACTCGCTCGACTTCGCCCTGGTCGATGATGTCCGACGCGTGCAAACCGATCATCTCGTCCCTGGAATAGCCGAGCATCTGGCAGATGCTTCGGTTGGCGTCGACGTAATAGCTCTCCGCATCGGCAATGACGATGCCATCGGGAGCATAGTCAAACAGCGTCCGATAGCGGAGCTCGCTTCGTCGGAGGGATTCTTCGCCAAGAAGGACGGCCTCCTCGGCTTCATCATGCCTTGCGGCAAGAACGAATTTGTTCAGGGCAAAGGAAATATCGGCGGCGGCCTCCACCAGCAGCGATATTTCCTTCTGCTGGAAGATTTCGGCTTCCTCGGCATACACGCTGATGAAGCCGACAATCGCGATGCCCTGGCGCAGTGGCAGGGTCGCTGCGCTTCCGTAACCGGCCTTTTCCGCCACGGCTCGCAAAGGTTGCTCGTGCGTCGCCGCAATGTCGTTGCAGATCTCCATCCGTCCTTTGCCGAGGACCTCTGCGAAGGGTTCGGCGATTGCGGCCAGTGCCTCGACATGGCTGTGCGTATCGCCCCAACTGCTCGCCACCTCGACTCGACCGGATTCGTGATCTCCCAATCCGATCCAGACCATTCGAAAACCACCGAACTCGACCAATACCCGGCAGACCGTCGAAAAGAGTTCGTCGCGATTGTCGATGCCGATGATCGCCTGGTTCACGTGGCTAAGCGCGGAATAAAGGCGCGAGATGCGCAAGATCTCGCGCTCATGCGCCTTCTGCAGTGAAATATCGCGCACTACGGTTGAGATGCCGACAAGCTTCGCTGCGGAATTCCTCACCGGGGAAAACGTGATCGATGCATCAAATAACTGGCCATCCTTGCGCGCACGAATCGAATCATGCTGCTCGAGGCTGGTGCCCTGCAGTAGCTGCGGGAGCAGCGATTCTTCTTCTTCCCTGCAATCGTCTGGCACCAGTCGCAGGAGCGACGTTCCGACCATCTCTTCCGCGGTATAGCCGAAGATCAGCTCGGCACCGTTGTTCCAGCTTGTGACATTGCCTTGCAGGTCTTGACTGATGATGGCGTCGCGGGATGATTCGACAATATCCGCCAACTGTCTTGCGACTGCATCCGATCGCTTGCGTTGTCGGTCAGCCCGATCCAGAAGAATGGCTGTACCCCAGACCAGGGAGGCCACCAGAATGATTGTCGAAGTCGCGATCAGTCCGGCGCCCCCTTCGGTTCCGAACCATCCGGCCATTTGACCCCTGAGACGAATCCAGCCAACCGCGTATGGCAGCACAACTGCCACCGCAATCAACCTGCGTGCCAGCCAGCCGCCGGGACTGTGGCTGGAAAGCAAGCCCAACAGTCCCTCATTCGAGCGCAGGCAAAGGCTGCCAATGCTGAGAACCGCAATCGATGCGGCTGTCAGTATCGACATTTCCGTGTATCCGAAGACAGCTTCGCCACCGAAAAAATAGCGGGTAAAGCCGTGTATGCCGATCAGTCCAGCGGCCAGGCCAATCGCTTGGAAAGGGCGAAACCAGCCCCGGACAAGGAGCAGGGATATGCCGATAAGCAGGACGCCAATGGACGTCGCGAGTGACATCTCTGCCGCCGACTCGCCTGCATGCAATCGCTCGCGAAATCCGAGCAGCGCGAAATTCGTGTCGAGCGAGATGTTCATCCCGAAGATAGAGTCGGCAATGCCGCCTAAGCCGAGCACGACGACGCCGAGAGCCGGAATCGAAACGAGAAAGGAGCGATATCGAGGCGCTGCATCGCCGGACCGAACCATGCTCGCGGCAGAGCCAAGCGACACGGCCGCAAGAAGCACGGCCAAAACGGTGCCGGGAGACATTTTCGGCCAGCCCGCATTGACACTCTTGAGGCTTGCGATGTCGAACACCCAGCCAAACAGAACGACAGCGCCAATCAGCAATGCGATCAACGCGGCAACTCGTGCGCATCTTCGGCAAACCGGAGCGGACATATCTATTTAGCGGTGAGACTTGCGACGGTTATTTGCAGCCCAAGATACGCCTATTTCGTCAAAGAAACATGTGCCTTACAGGAGCTTTGCACTACGAAACTCCAGGCGAGTGAAGTCGCTTTGGGCGACGACAAGATCGACCGCATCCGCGTCTGCTCAAGAGCGCGGCGCCCAGGTTCGCACGCACCTGAAGTGCAATGGATGGCGGGCCATCCTCTTTCATCACCCCAAACCATTGCGCGTGACGGCAAATCTGAACGGCACCGTTGGGAAATCGAACCGCGCCGAACCGGAAATGATTGTGGCCATCGGGCTTCAACCGAAAATCAGGGCGCCTGCACTCTCTCTCGCCATCCGACTTAACCGCGCTTGAGCAATTCGCGAAGTTCGATCAGCGCAGCATTGGCTCGTGAGATGTAATTGGCCAGAACCAGGGAGTGATTGCCGAAGAATCCGAATGGCGAGCCATTCAGGACCATCGGACTGCTCAAGGGTTTCTGAGCCTCCTCGATTTCGCGAATGACCTGCTCAAGACTGATCATTGCATTCTTGTCGCGCAACACCGGACCAAAATCGACACGGATCGCTTCAAGATGTTCGCGCAACGCCCAAGTGTAGCCGCGCGCCTCGTAGAAATTGTCGTCAATCTTGCTCCATGGCGTTTTCACGATGCGCGAACTCGCCGCGGGCTTGGATTGCTGCGCATTCGGGTCATTGGCGAGGTCGGTGTCGATACGCATCTGACCGACACTTGCGGACAGGCGCTGGGACAACGAGCCCAGGCGGGTCGAGACGACGGAAAGGAAATCGACCAGGTTATCCGCGCGCGAATAAAACTGGGCGTCGTCCTGATCGTTGTCAGCGAGGCGCAGCGCGTAGCTGTCGATACGTTCGATCGCCTTGCGGTACTGGCTTTCCGAACTGGGCAACAGCCAGCGATCGTTCGGCGAACTGATCAGCGGCTCAGCCTCCTGCAAATCCTTGTCTTCAACCGATTGGGTTTGCGAACGACTGAACTCATTGCGCATGGCCCGGGTCAAGTCACGCGACGCGGTAACCACACCGAACTCCCAATTCGGCAGGTTGTCCATCAACAGACCCGGAGGAAGTTTGTCATTGCTCAGATAGCCGCCGCGCTTGTCGAGCATGACCTCGATGCTGCGGATCAGGGCGCTGGAGGTCGCCGAGCCGACTACCACCGGTTGCTGTTTCGCCGTCGCGCGTTGCTGGGTGATCTTGATCGGATCAAAATAATCCGGCTCGGTGTCCCACCACCACATCAGGGCCAGGACCACGAGCACATAGAAGAGAACGATGGCGAGCACTCCCCTCAGTTTCCAGGAGTGGCGGCGCGAAGCGGACGTTTCCATGGGGACTCCTTGATTGAATATCCTGAACCGGTCAAACCCGTTCCGGATGAGATCGATGGCCGCCATCTTCGCATGCCGGCCATGAATCGGGCAGACTGGTGCGGAACGCTGCGCAAGCGGGCATCCGGATCAGGCGCGCGTCCTGTAGGAAATTTCCTACAAGATGACGCGGTGAAACCCGATCGACGGCCGCGCTGCGTTGCCTCATGCTGGGCATCCCCTTGCCGCGATCGCTCATTCCGCTCGCGTCCCCAGCGGCAAGCCGATCCCAGAGCGATGGCCATTCTTTCAGGAGATCATCATGCGAAAAGAAGCGCGCGAAACGCTGTCTGCGATCAAGACCTTGACCAGACTCGAAGCCTGGATCCGATGCGCGAAAACCGAACTGGCGAGTACGCCACACGACGAGCTGCTTGCCGAATTCATTCGCGTCAACGAGCGACTACTCGTCGAGGAGCGCGAGAAGTTGCTTGCTGCCTGAGCTTCGCTCTTCGTCAGCGCCTGCGATTCAGCGCACTGGAAAGCACCGATGCCGGAACATCCTCTCCACCACGGCTGCGGGCGAGAACATGGATTCCGCCGCGACTGGTGCCGGTTACGCGCTCAAGGATGCTGGAAAAGGCAAAAGGAACGCCATCGAGCGTGATTTCGCCGCGAGCGAGGAAGTAGCTACTGGTAACGCCAAGGCCGAGCTTGTCTGCCGGGCTGATGTCAACGCCCTGCTGGGCGACCTCGTCCAGGGCCTGCTGGAATCGGGTCCAGCGTGCCTGGCGATTTTGCCGGATGCGCTCCGCCAGCACCGCGGTCATGCGTGAATCGAGGCTCATCAGGAGCACCGTCGACGCGGTGTTCAGATTGATCGATGTGCCAGGCGGCAGTGCGCAGACTTCCGGTGCGAGGCGTGCATAGACTTCGCCACTGATGCCGCGCACGAGGCGCAGCTCGGAGACATGGGCGAACCCACGATTGGCCGTCCGATAGGGAATCGGCTGGGCCAGGTAGGCATTGTCTTCGGCACCACCTTCGGCATCGATATTGCCATCGCCATCGATCCAGTCAACGATCGCGCCGGTCAAGGACGGATCCAGTTCGAGGGCGACCAGCAAGTTTTGCATGCGCTTGCGCCAGACCCTCGCATCATTCCCTGCGAGATTGTTGAGATTGAAGCAGCCGTTGAGATCGCTCATCTGCGCGCTGATTCGGCCGCCTGGAACTTCCTGCGGTGGCAGCGGCACGGCCCAGGAATCACTGAAGGTATCGAGGTCAGGGTTCTCTTCCTGATCGCGCGACAGGACTTGTGCCGCATAGGCTTCAAGGCCTTCGGAGTAGGCAATGGCCTGCTCACCGCGCAATGCATTGCGGGTGCGCGCGAACGCCAGTTCTCCGCGATCGAGCAGCGATGCAATCAGGATCACCGCGAGGGCGACCGCGAGCAGGGCGATCAACAGGGCAACGCCACGTTGGCGATGCGGCAAATTCATCGAGCGCCTCCCTGGGGCAACTCGATCGGCATTACTGCACTCGGTGGCGGGGAAATTCCACCCGGACCATGGGCTCCCGCTGCCTGCTCCGGAATCGTCGAGGGCAGCCCGACGACGCGACGCAATTCACCGAAATCATCGAGTTGCAGACGCAATTCAATCGCTCGCGGAAGCTCCTCCGGCGGCGTATCGCGTGGCGGCCATTGCTCACGCCAAACACCATCACTGCCCAGATAGCGCAGTCGAAGTTCACTGACCTGATCGAGCATGTCGCGCCATTCCGGCGCGCTGCCGGCGGCACGATCAAGCACGCTGTAGCGACCGCGACGCAGATTCTTGTTGTCGATGTCGTAGAGCACGCGCTCGATGTTGCTGCGCGGTTCGGCGCGCGGATTGGCGAAGCCTAGGCGACTCAGCTCGATGCGATCCGTCGCCCCGTGCACGGCCGGTACCTGTTCGCCATAGTTGCCGCGCAACGGTCGCGAGATGGCCTGGCGCAGATCACGTTCAAGATCGCTCATGGTCCGCACGATCAGGGCGAAACGATCCTGCTCGGCGGCAAGCGCAGTATGGGTACGGGCGATCTGACTCAAGGCGCCCCAGGTGATCGCCGCCATTGCGGAAAAGATCACCAACGCAACCAGAACTTCGATCAGTGTGAAACCCTGCCTCCTGACGTACTGCGCGTTCATCGGCATGGTCATGGCGAGGGCTGGTTGCTGGCGAACCCGTTCAGACTCGCGCTCGGTTCGGGCGCGTCACCTGCGAACACAAGCACGTCGAGGCGACGCATATCCGGGCCGTCGGTCGCCTTCACTTCAAGAGTCCAGCGCCAATCCCGATTGGCGAAACGGGTGCGTCCGTCACGCTTGCCAACGCCCGGAAACGGCGTGGCAATCCGCGTTTCATTGAGGACATTCGATGCCACCCAACCGGCCAGGGTGCGTTCGCGCAGACCGTCGAAACTGTTCACTTGCCCGCCGGCCGTGCGCGTCAGTGCAAGCAAGGCAAGCGACACGACTACCAATGCGATCAGCACTTCAAGCAGGGTAAAACCTCGGCGCATGCTCATGGACCCGACGCCAGGGTTTGGATCTTTATACTGCCATCGGTCTCGCCGCGAACTTCGTAGCGATTCGGCGCATCACCGAGTTTCATGCGCAGGACGAATGGCGACAGTTCTCCCGATGAGAAGCAGACGATCTGCGGCACCTCGGATTCCTCCTCGGCCAGGCGCATCTCGCGACCGTCGCGGTAGAGACTCACCTGAAGCCCGGTAATCCAGGACCGCGGGCGCAATTCATCATTCTGCTCGCTGGCCATCCAGCCGTTGAAACCGAGCATCGCGAATGCATAGCCATTGCGACTGACGCGAATGCCGATCTCGCGCCCGGTCAACTCGGCCTCGCTGCACGCATGATCGATCAAAGCTTGCAGCCGCCCGGACTCGCGCGTGAGCTGGCGCTCGCCTCCTGCCGTTGCAATGCTGATCGTGACCGCCAGAGCCAGCACGGCGACAATGACAACGACGACCAGCACCTCGATCAGGGTGAATCCAACAACTACGGGGATTGGCGCTCGGCCATGGTGAATTCGAAGAACTCCCAAGGCTCGCTTCTGCTCTTGCTTGAAAGCGGGGATGTGCGCCCAGTCACTATCAATTCGCTCGGCGTGCGAAAACCGAACCTGCTTTCCGTCCGATTCAACCACGGATCTTTCGAATCGAGAGCGACAGCAAGACACCGGCGCGTTCATGCGATCGCTATCAACCTCTGACAATCGAGCACCTCAATTCTCCCAATTGCCGATATCGGCATCCTCGCCGTCACCACCGGGCCGACCGTCGGCTCCATAGCTGTAGATGTCGATATCACCATGCTGGCCAGGCTGCTGGAATTGATACGGATGATCCCAGGGATCCTTGGGTAGTCGGTCGAGATAGGGCCCTTTCCAGTTCGGCGCCTCTGGCGTCCCTGACGGCTTGGCGACCAATGCCTGTAAACCCTGTTCGCTGCTTGGATAGCGATGGTTATCGAGCTTGTACATGCTCAGAGCCGTGGTCACGCCTTGCAGGTCCTGCTTGACGCGAACGATGCGTGCCTCGCCCGGCCGCTCCATCACGCGCGGCACGACGATCGCGGCGAGGATGCCGAGAATGACGACGACGACAAGGATCTCGATGAGGGTGAAGCCAACAACTACGGTATCCGGCGCACGGCCACGGCGAAACCGGGTAGCCACCACCCCTTGTTTTTCGAGAATGCGAAATGTGACCTTCGCCAACACCTCCCGACCATTGTGGACGTCGTACTGAAGTCGTTCCGCAGCTTCGCGGCTATTCTCGCGGTTGATTATCGTCGGGTCGGACATGGCGGCGGCTTGTGCGGAAAGGATTGGGCGTCGATCATAGCAAAGCCATGTCGAACTCCCCTGCCCCCGAAAACCGCTCGCTTGCCGCGCGGGATCTCGCCGTTGTCTGGCATCCGTGTACCCAGATGCACGACCACGAAACGATTCCCATGCTGGCCATCGAACGCGCAGAAGGGGCCTGGTTGTACGCGCCCGATGGCAAGCGCTACCTCGATGCGGTCAGCTCGTGGTGGACGAATGTCTTTGGCCACCGTCATCCGCGCATCGTCGCGGCACTCAAGGATCAACTCGACCGGCTGGATCACATCATGCTTGCCGGCATGACCCATGAGCCGGCGGTCGCACTGGCCGAGCAATTGATAGCGGTCGCGCCGCCCGGTCTGTCGCGTGTCTTCTACGCCGACAATGGTTCGAGCGCGGTCGAGGTCGCACTCAAGATGAGTTTTCACTACTGGCGCAATCGCGGCCAGAGTTCGCGCACGCGCTTCATCGCGCTGACCGGCGGTTATCACGGCGAAACGGTCGGTGCGCTGTCGGTAACCGACGTCGCCTTGTATCGGGCGACTTATGCGCCACTGCTGTTCGAGCCGATTCTCGCACCGTCGCCTGATGCCTATCTGCGCGACTCGGGCGCTTCCGAGGGCGAGCATGTGGCGCGACGTCTTCAAGAAATGCGCGGCTTGCTCCAGGCCCATGCGAAAGGAGTCGCCGCGATCATCGTCGAGCCGCTTGTGCAATGTGCCGGAGGTATGCGCATGTATTCCGTCGACTACCTGCGCGGCTTGCGCGAACTGTGTGACGAGTTCGAGGTGCACCTGATCGCCGACGAGATTGCCGTCGGCTTTGGTAGAACCGGCACCTTGTTTGCCTGCGAACAGGCTTCGATTACCCCGGATTTTCTTTGCCTGTCGAAAGGTCTCACGGCCGGCACCCTGCCCTTGTCGGCAGTGCTCACCACCGATACTGTGCATGGCGCCTTCTATGCGGAGTACTCCGCGGGCAAGGCGTTCCTGCATTCTCACAGCTACACGGGCAATGCGCTGGCTTGCCGCGCCGCTCTGGAAACCCTCGCCATCTTCCGGGATGAGCCTGTTCTGGAGCGCAACCGCGTGCTCGCCGCGCATCTCGCATCACGACTGTCTGCATTGATCGATCATCCGAACGTCGCAGACATTCGCCAAACCGGAATGATCGCTGCCGTCGAACTGGTTCGCGATCGCGCCACGCGAGAAGAATTTCCAGCCAGCGAGCGCCGCGGGCTGCGCGTCTATCTGCACGCCCTGGAACGTGGCGTGATCTTGCGCCCGCTCGGCAACGTCGTCTATTTCATGCCGCCTTATTGCGTGACATTGGCGGAGATTGACCTGATGGTCGAGGTTGCCATCGAGGGAATCGGGATTGCCGTCGCCTGAGGTTCCGGGGTTGGCTGCCAGTGCATCCAACTGGCAGCCAACTCGCTCGCCTCCATGCTATCCACCCTTCGAACAATTTCGGCAACTGCTCGGCAACTGCTCCTGCATCCATGGATGGACTGTCGGCGAACCCCGCAGCAGGCTCGCGAACCTGGAGCACAGGGACTGTGCGTAAGGCGCGAGTGTGGGGTGGCCTTATCTTTGGTGCCTTTCTCTGACTCCGGGCTCCTGCCCTCCGCCCTTCGGGCCAGCTTCGCTGTTCGCGCCGCTCCTGCGGCACAGTGGCCATGCAAGAGAAAGACACTCGCTCGCCGGAGGCGAGTGAAAAAAGGCAGGGATGCCCCGCTCCGAAGGAGCGTAGCAACCAACAGCAAAGTTCTTGATCCACTGCCTCGGCGAAGCCGCAGGGAATCACGACATCACTGAGCATCCGCCTCTCCGCCAAGGCCAAGTGAGCCGATCAAGACAAGCGTGGCGATTTCCCGCGAACTCATGAAATCTTCAAGCTAGAATCAGATCATGCGTATCCCCAGAATCTGCGTGTTCGATGATCTCGAGGTCGGTGCCGAAGTACTGCTGCCGCCTCAGGCCGGCGAGCATCTCGCTCGCGTGCTGCGACTCGAGTGCGGACATCCGATCATCCTTTTCAATGGCAATGGACAGGAATTCCGCGCCGAGATCAGCCAACTTGCCAAGCGCGCGGTGTCCGCTCGCGTGCTCGAACTTGGCGATGCCAAGGATCGGGAGAGTCCGCTGGAACTGACCCTGGCGCAGGGCGTCGCTCGCGGCGAGAAGATGGATCTGGTACTGCAGAAAGCTACCGAACTCGGCGTCAATCGCATTGTTCCGTTGATCACGCATCGGACCGAGGTCAAGCTCGACCCGGAACGCACCGCGCGTCGCATGGCCCATTGGCACGCGGTGATTGCGGGCGCCTGCGAACAATCGGGTCGGGTTCGAATACCAACTCTGGATTCGCCGCTTCGAATCGGCGCGTGGGCGGCGTCATTGGCAGAAGGCGACACCCTTCGGCTGGCCCTCGATCCGCAAGGCAAGGTTTCGCCCCGGTCGCTTGCGGCGTTTCAATCGGCCGTGCTTGTGGTCGGTCCGGAAGGCGGCTTGTCCGATCAGGATCTGAATCTGCTTGATCAAGCCGGCTTCATCGGATTGCGTCTAGGACCCCGTATCCTGCGCACGGAGACCGCCGGATTGGCTGCGATCACCGCCATGCAAGCCATTCATGGCGATATCTGAATCGAATTGCTGATCGAAACAAACTCAGCCGGAAGCCGTGGCTTCCATGATCATTTTTTCGATCGAGGCGAGATCCGGGATGATCGCGTTGTCATCGCGGACCAGCACTTCCGAATGTACGCCAGGCCCGACCTCGGTGTTGTCACCCGTTGTCAGCAGAAGGTCGGAGGTAATCGTCGTTAGTCTGGGGAAGCCCTGCGCGAGCATGGCAATGAACGGCATCTTGGCATTGCCACTGAGTGCCTTTAGCACGGTAACTCGCGAGTTTCGCGTATCTTCCTCGGCGGCATGCCCTGCAAGGACCGGCAACGAAAACAATGGCAAACGCCAACCGCGCCAACTGAGCCGTCCGAGCAGCCAATCCGGCGCGTCGACGATTTTCTCCGGCACGGTGTAGGTGATTACTTCGGCAACCGTCGCGTTGGGTAGAAGGACACGACCACCGGTGACCGGAATCATGACGCCACGAATTTCGCGGGGTAAATCATTCATCATGGATCCCTCATGTTGTTGCCGTGAAGTTCAATTCACCAAGCAGCTTGTTGGCAAGCTGCTTGGGCGAACCGATGAAACTGACCACGCCGGTTTCAATGACGCCGTCGACCATCGAACTGATGACGCAGGACTCAGGATCCTGTGCAAATACCAAGCCACCGATTTCAGTGAGATAACGAGCCCCTTCCGCGGCGTCCTCGGCCATGCCCGAAAAAATGATTGCGCCGGCCTTTGACCCGAATCGATCAGCGACATCCTCGAGTACCTGGTCAATCGAGGGCAGATTGGACCGATTCGACGTCGGTTGTGCCTCCAGCGTGACCACACCGGCTCGGTCAATGCGCATGCGATGCGTCGTTGGCACGATTAGCAAGTCGCCATGTGCGACGCGCTCGCCATGCGAGGGCGTGCGTACCGTCAACTTGGTCGAGCGGGTCAATTGCTGGGCCATGATTTCCATGAACTCCGCGCCCATGTGCTGGGCCAGCAGGAACAGCGCCGGACAGTTGGCCGGGATGTCCGCAAGAAATTCGCGCACTGCTTCCGGGCCTCCGATCGAGGCTCCCAGTACCCAGACGCGACTGACCGCTGTCTTGTTGCTTGTATCGAGCCAGGATTCCGTCTCGATGGAAGCTCGCTGTTGAGCACCGTGCGAAACAGAGTCCTCGAGGGGAATCAATTCCAGCGAAATTCCGGGCTCGAGATCATCCATGCCACCCACTTCAGCATCGGGCGCAAGGTAATCTGCGGCACTGACAGTTTCGATTCCAAAATCTGACGGCTTGGTAGAAATTGCCTCGATCCTGGTGGATTCCGATCTGGTTGCCTCGTCGGGATTCTCCAACTCCCAGGAGAAAGCCGATTCAAGTCGCGGAAGCTTCTGATCCTGCCCGGCGCTCTCTTCGGCATTTGGAGTAGCAGGCGGCCGTTCTTCGGACCAGTCGAGGTCGAGCAGTTGCAAGTCCGCGAGCTCGTTTCCGGACGCCGCAGCATCTGCTTCTTCGACCGCGTCGGCGAGCCTGGAGTCAATCGAGGGTGGTGGTGGTGCGCTGCTCGAGTCGAGCTCTATTTCCTCGATCGCAGAGCCTGGGTCGCCAGCAAAATCATCCAGATCACCGAAACCCAGCGCGTCACCGTCGCTGGAGTCGGTCGTTTCGGTTTCATCCAGGTCAACCGCGTGGTCGGCATTCGCGAACTCGATGCCGATCCCTTCTTCGCCAGGGTCTCGAATCGTGTCGAGTGGATCTGAAAATTCGTCGACAGCGAGTATCCCTGATGTCGAGGGTTCATCGAAGTCATCGAATTCCGAAAGATCAATCGTCGGAATCTGCAGCGCTCCGGCATCGATGTCTGACACCTCGATCGCAGCTTCCGATCCGCTATTGGACGGATAATTCAGGCTCGGACCGGGATCTTCAAGCAGTCCACCAAGGTCACCGAAGTCGTCGTCCTCGTCATCAGTGGAAACTGTGACCTCCTGAACCGGAGAACCAGGATTTGATTCTTTCCCGGCGTCGATCATCTGGTCCTCGTCGGTGACGACGTCAGTGATCTCAACGACGGGTTCAGTCTCTGCTGCGGCCGAGTCTTCGACCTGCACAATCGGCTCGCCGGAGACCATGCGCTGCGGTACCGGTTCGGCGCCCGCGGGTCGCGGCGGATCGGCATTCCGCGCACCGATTATCTTTGACGCGAGATGTCTCGCCCAGCGCGCCTGCTCCCACCCGGAGAGCTGGCTGGAAACCTGTGCCTCATTGAAGATGACGTTGTATCGATCGTCATCGAGCAGGGCATAAATGTCATCGAGGTGCGCCTCGACTTCGGAATCCAGATTGACCACGACGACTCGTGCACCGGATTGCTCCAGGGCGTCGCGATCCAGATCGGCGGCCTGGGATTCGTAGACGATCGGAGTTCCGGCTTCCGCCAGCGCTTCTCGCAGATGGCGACCCGGTTCGCCGGCCTGCGAGAGCAGGGCGATCGGCATGATTGGATCAGGCGTTGGCACTCGTTGACCTCAGGGTTTCCTGGACTTGAGCCAGCAGATCGGCTTCCTGGTAAGGCTTGCCGAGGTAACGCTCGACGCCGATTTCGAGGGCCCGCTGGCGATGCTTCTCGCCGGTACGCGAGGTCACCATGATGATCGGCACCTTCTTGAGACGTGAGTCGTTGCGCATGTAGGTGGCAAGCTCGTAGCCATCCATTCGCGGCATCTCGATATCGAGCAACATCAAGTCCGGAATCGTGTCCTGCAGCTTCTCGACGGCATCAAGTCCATCCTTTGCCGTGATGACGTCCATGTCGGCGCGCTCAAGGACGCGCGTGGTGACCTTGCGCATCGTGATTGAATCGTCGACGACCATGATTGTCGTCCGACGCACCACCTCGGGCAATTCCGGGACTTGAAGGAGTTCGGCCGCGTCGGAAGCTCCGCCGGCTGCGGCGCTTGCGCGCAGCGAGGCAACTCGGCGCACCAGTGGAGCAAGGTCGAGAATCATGATGACCGAGCCGTCGCCCATGATCGTCGCGCCGAAAATGCCAGGCACGGAACTGATTTGCGGTCCAACCGATTTGACGACGATCTCGCGCGAGCCGACCACGGCATCGATACGAACAGCGGCGCGCTGGTCGCCAGTTCGAGTCATCAGCAGCGGCAACTGGGTCTCATCGATCACTCGACCATGAGCGACGCCGAGCAATTGCGAGAGCTCGTAAATGTTGAAGTCTTCGCCAGCATAAGTGTAGGTCGGCTCACCACTGCTCAAGCGTTTGCTGTAGTCATCCAAAGCGATGCGGACGACACCTTGTACCGAAGACATCGGCACGGCATAGATCGCGTCGCCAAGTTTGACCAGGATCGCCTGGGTCACCGCGAGGGTGAACGGCAGGCGGATCGTGAATGTGGTGCCGGTGCCCGGAATCGAATCAATGACCAGTGACCCACCGAGCTGTTTGATCTCGCTATGCACGACGTCCATGCCGACGCCACGACCGGAGAGCTGGGTGACATGTTCGGCGGTAGAAAATCCGGTTTCAAGGACGAAACCATAGAGGTCCCGATCGGACATGTTCGCGTCGGGGTTCAGCAATCCTTGCGCAATTGCCTTGCGCCGGATCGCATCCCGATCCATGCCGCGACCGTCATCGCTGATGCGCAGGACGACTTCGGTCGACTCGCGCGAAACCCGGATTGTTACGGTGCCGTCAATCGGCTTGTTCGCATCGAGTCGTTCCTGCGGAGATTCGATGCCATGTGCGAGAGCATTGCGCAACATATGCTCGAATGGCGCTTTCATGCGCTCGAGCAGGTTGCGATCCATTTCGCCCTGGGCGCCTTCCACCTTGAGCTGGGCGCGCTTTCCGATTTCCTGGGCTGCCTGGCGTATGGTTCGGCGCAGCGAAGGAACCATGGAGTCGAATGGCACCATGCGCGTGCGCATGAGTCCTTCCTGCAGATCCGAGCTGACCCGGGACTGCTGAAGCAGCAGGGTTTCCGATTGCCGAGTCAGATCATCGAGCAGACCCTGAATCGAGACCAGATCCGAAACCGACTCGCCCAACGCTCGCGAGTACTGCTGCAGCTGCGAGAAGCGATCGAGTTCGAGCGGATCGAATACTTGCTCGACGCCTTCGTGGTGCTCTCGCTGGTAGCGCGCAATGATCTGCGCCTCGGTCTCGATTTCGAGTTTGCGCAGCTGTTCGCGTAAACGGCTGACCGTCTGCTCGAACTCGACCAGGTTGAAACGGAACGTCGAAATCTGCTGTTCAAGACGCGATCGATAGATCGATACCTCACCGGCATAGTTGACAAGGGAGTCAAGCAACTCGGAACGCACGCGGATCATTTCTTGCGGCGCACGCGGCTCGTCATCAAATTCTGCGGTCGGCGTCGGCCGTGGCGGCAGTGGTTTTGGCTCGGCTCTGGCTGTAGAAATCTGCTCCGGAATCTCGGCTGAAGGTGCGTAGGCGACAGTTTCAGACAGCGTCTCACCGGCAACCAGGTTCTCCAAACGGGAAATCATGTTGTCCGGCGTTGCGATGGCCGAACGGTGGGCGATACGCTGAACCAGTCCGTGCAATGTGTCGTAGCTTCGCTCCAACGCTTCGACCGCCGCGATATCCATGCTGCGATGACCGTCATAGGTTGCATCGAGCAAGGACTCCATGGCGTGGGTCAGGTCGCCAATCGGGCCAATGCCCGCCATGCGTGCGCCGCCCTTGAGCGTGTGCAGGTCACGCTGAAGGCTGACGATAATTTCCCGATCCTGTGGCGCCTCGCGCAATTGCGCCATGACCGAATCAGAGTGGTCGAGAATGTCGTTGCCTTCCTGGACAAAAATATCGAGAAGATCCTGATCCATCTCGGGCAGCTCGAGGCGACCCTCAGGCTGGAGATCTTCGGCAAAGACGGAGGCGTCGACATCCATTGCTTCGAGAGAGTCCGTGACGCGGACAGGCTCGCTTGGCGCTTCGTCGAAACGGATTTCTCCTTCGGTCGATTCAACCTGCAAACTCTCTGCCTGCCTCTGATTCGACTCGGCCGCGGCTTCATCGCCATCCAGCGAATCGTCGAGTAGATCCTCGGAATCCGCTGACGACGCAGCGTTTTGCAAGCCTTCCGGGGAAACAGCGTCGTCGGTTTCCTCGTTCTCCAGGCTTGCTGCAACGATTTCAACAGTTTCACCTTCGACTTCCGGCTCGAGGCCAGCATGCTCGAGTGCGACCGACTCCTCGAGATCATCGAGGTCGATCGTGGTGCCACTCGCTTCCTCGTCGGCGAAAGTAAACTCTTCCACATCCGACGGCGACGATTCCGCCTCTTTGTCGGGTAGATCAGAAAAGGCGTTGGCAGCGTCGAACAAGGCATTGAAATCGGTATCGGAAGGAATGCCGGGCGGCGGTTCCGACAATTTCGCCAGCGGCTCTCCGGAGTCGATCGCTTCGTCGTCGGCTCCATCATCCATGCCTTCGATCAAGGCTTCAGTCAGGTCAAATTCGACACTTTCATCGAGCGATTCCGCTGGCTCGCTGGCGGCATCGATCACCGTTTCGTCATCTTCACTCAGCTCGGAATCGGATCGAGCATCTGCGGCGGAATCGACCGCAGCGGGGGTCGTGGTTTCTTCTTCCTGGTCGAGATCGAAATCATCGTCCTGATGATAAAACTGAAGAGCACTCTCAGGCTCCTGCAAGGCATCGCGCAGGTTGATGACACGGTTGCTTAGATCATCGGTATCAGGAAGATCACGATCGTTACGGTCGAGGCAATCCATGACCTGGCGGACCATGTTCGCGGATTCACCGAGAACGGCGAGGCCGACCGCATCGACCGGTGTCGCGCTGGCGCGCATACGCTTGAGATAGCCTTCAAGCGGCGACAAAAGGTGCGAGAGCGCGTCAATTTCGACCATCGCGATGGCGCCGCTCAGCGTATGTGCGGCGCGCAGCAGCGGTTCGGATACTGACGTGTCTTCTGCGCCTGCCCTGGCAAGGAAATCGTCGAAAACACCGAGGTGCATGGCGGTTTCGCTTTTCAGGATATCGAACAGGACTGGATCCAGCCCCGGCAACGGACCGGCGACGATGTCGGCCACCTGCTCCGAATCCAACTCGGTTGCAGTCGGCAGCTCGGCGGGGGTGGCTTCAACCATCGATGGCGCGGGAATTCGACGCTTGACGATTCGCTTGATCGTGCGCCTGACTGTCGGGCGGACGACGGAGTGGCCAGGAACCGAAACGAGCTCGCCATCGGCCAGACGATCAGCCGTCTCGATGATGGCCTGGAGATCCATATCCGGAGATCCATCGCCGCGAAGCGCCGCAAGTTGGCCCGGCAACGCTCCGATTGCACTTTCGACCAGGCCCATTGCCTGGGCGGACGGGGCAATGGTTCGATCGAGGATGCGATTGAGCAGGTTCTCTACTTTCCAACTGAACTCGCCGAGCGCCAGTGCGCCGACGAGTCGACCCGATCCCTTCAGCGTATGGAAAGAGCGTCGCAGCGGTTTGATCTTCTCGAGGTCATCCGGATTTGAGCGCCACAACGGCAATTGCGCGGACAGGTTATCGATTTCCTCCTGGACCTCTTCAATGAAGACGTCACGAATCTCGTCGTCGATTTCATTCGAGGCTGTGATCTGGAAACTGCCATCGGTGGCATCTATGCCGACATCCGCCTCCACTTCCTCCTCGACTTCCTCGTCGATCTCGATCCATCGACTGCCATCGGCATCCACTTGAACATGGCTGCCAGCGTCGCCGCCCTCGTCCTGCAACTGCCCCGGGGCGTCTCGATCATGAGTCGTTTCTACCAGCCGAAGGCCGCCGACATCGTGCTCGGAGGCGATATGTTGCCCGGCCTCACCGACGATCAGGCCGGTCAGATCTTCCCCTTCGGCAATCTCGATGACCTCGTCAAGCTCCCGGGGAGATTCGACGTCGTTGTCGACCTGCACGGATGGAATAGTGAACGGGTCGGACTCGGCGAAATCCAGATCATCCAGATTGACTTCGCCACTATCGTTTGCCGAATCCGGACGCAAGGCTGCACTCTGTTCGACCGGAAGATGCTCGCCCCAGCTCGGATAATCCGAGCCTGTATCGCTGGCTTCAGATTTATTCGCGCGGCTATCCATTTGCAGATTGCCGTAGGAGCCCATCGCTGCGGCAGCGGCGGCGGCGTCATGCGAACTGATCGGGCTGTCCGCACCACCAGGGCCACCGCTTCCTGGGCCGTTTTCGTCGTCGCTCGCCGGAACGGGCCAGTAACCCAGAGATTCGAGGCTTGCGCGGGTTACATCAAGAATTTGCTGGCGCCCGCCTCGCTGGTCGCGGGTAGCTTCGAGGTAGTACTCGATCGACGCCAGGGCATCAGCGAGCTTGTCCATCTGCTCCGCTGTCGGAACGCGGCGATGGCGAATCAGCTCGACTTCGACAAAGCTCACAATGCCGGTCATCAACTCTGCCGCCATTCCAAGATCGAGCATGCGCAACGCACCGGAGATCTCTTCCAGAAGTCGCGGAATCTGCTCGACTCGCTCGTGATCCCAAGGCGATTCGATGAATGCGATGACATCGTGTTTCGCTTGCTGGATATTGATCGCAGCTTCGTGCATCAGCGCATCAAGGATCTTGCGCACCTCGGCCTTGGGCAGTTCCATGCCTTCGCCGATTGCGTCTTCGCTTACTGCTCCGAGCCGTTCAATATGGTCGTCCAGCGATGCTTCGACGTAGAGAAGTGCGCCTGCCACATCAAGCAAAGTACCTTCATCCGCCTCGCGATGTCCCTGGGCGATTTCCTCGATCGTACTGCGTTGCTCGGTGACTACGCGCCTCGGCACGCCAAGGCCGAGCATGCCGAGCGTGTCGCGGACCCGGTCGAGCAGCTCGACCTGACTCAGCAGGTCGGCAGGATCGCGATGCTGGGCACGCAAATAGATATCCAGCGATTCCTTGACCCGCATCAAGTCATCCTTGATCGCGGCGGAAACCGTGTCGAGCAACGCACGGTTATGCCCGGATATCGAACTCTTGGCGTGCTCAACCTCCCGATCCGTCGGCAACAGCGAGCCCAATACGTAGGTATCGCGAATTTCGCTTACACGTTGGGTCTGGCTGCCCGAGTGCGCGATGTAATAAAGCAGGCTTTGCAGGAGCACCCTTGGTGGTGCGATACGCATGCCCTCTTCACCGTCTTCGGCAAAGCGGCGAATCTCGCGATCAACGCCACCGAACAGCAGCTTCACGGCTGCGCTGGGCTCGAGACTGCCATCGCAGATCGCGTCGGCGACACCGGCGGCGATCCAGAACAAGCGCCTGGGTTCTTCACCGGCTGCAGTTGTCGCGCGCAGTCGATCGAGAACATCGCGAAGACGAGCAGGGTGCCGGGAATCCGTCGAATCCTTGAACCATTTGAGCATCGCGGCCTGAAATGCGAGGCGCAAGCGTATTGACAGACCGCGAAGTTCCTTCAATGGCAGTGCGGCCGGAAGACCATCGGCAACGGCCGGCATCGGCAGATCAAGATTCGGCGCAAACAGCGCCGAATCTGTCAGCAATTTTTCGCCGCGGCAGGCGCGCAGGTCATTGAGCAATGGCAGAAGGACAATTGGAATATCCTTGTGTCCGGTTTGCACGCGCTCCAGATAGTCCGGTAACTGAACCATCCCGCGCATGAGCACGGAGTAGCCCTCATCACGATTGGGCACTTTCTCGGCGAGCAACGCATCGGCAAGGCGTTCCATTTCCTCGACCAGCATCGCTGCGCCGTACAACTCGACCATGCGCAACGTGCCCTGCGCTTGATGCAGGTAGGTCGCGCAAAAGCGCATGAGACTGGCGTCGGTGGGTTCATCGACGTACGCCTCGAGGGCCTGGCGAGCCTGCTTGAGCGTTTCGTCAAGTTCGCCCTTGACCCAGCTTAGCGTGGTGAAGTCATCGTGCAGTTTCATGGTTTTCGTTCGTCCTGGCGAAACCTGCCACCCACTACCCTAACGCACCGGATTGCCTGGAAACCCTACTCGGTGCACACGACCAACACTTGGGCGCGGTCATCGAGCAGATCTTGGAACTGGCTTCCCCAAGCCGAAGCGGATCCTTGGGTTTCAGCTCTATCCAGTAACGGGTCTGGTACGGCAATTGCCGACTCAAGGGTTGGTGTGACGGGTTCTCCTTCGGTCTGGGAATCGGTGTGAATCGGTGATCAGCCCGGCAGCTTGAAGTCGGCAACCGAACGCCGCAGGTCGCCGGCCAGATGCGCCAGGTTGCCGATCGATTCGGCGGTCTGGCTGGCACCGACCGAAGTCTGCGTGGTGATTTCCTGAATCACGTTCATGGTCGCCGAAATGTTGGTTGCCGCAGCGGACTGCTGGCTCGCCGCCGCGGAGATGCTCTGGATGAGGTCGGCAAGATCGTGCGAAACCTTTTCGATCTCGCCAAGTGCCAGACCCGCGTCCTCGGCCAGTCGCGCACCCGCGACGACCTCAGCCGTGGTCTGCTCCATCGAGCTGACCGCCTCGTTGGTATCGGACTGAATGGTTTGCACCAGTGTCTCGATTCGCTTGGTCGCGTTCGCGGATCGCTCAGCGAGGCGTTGCACTTCATCGGCAACCACCGCGAATCCGCGACCCGCCTCACCGGCGGAGGCCGCCTGGATCGCGGCGTTCAGAGCGAGGATGTTGGTCTGCTCGGCAATGTCGTTGATCAGTTCGACGATGGATCCGATTTCCTGCGAGGATTCACCGAGACGCTTGATTCGCTTCGAGGTTTCCTGGATCTGGTCACGGATCGAGTCCATGCCCTGAATCGTCTGGCGCACGATGGCCGCGCCCTTGGCGGCAATCTGCACCGAGCGCTGAGCAACCTCGGCGCTCTCGGTGGAATTCTTCGACACCTCATCGATCGACACCGCGATTTCGTTGATGGCGGCGGATGCCGAGGTAATCTGCTGCGCCTGATGCTCAGCTGCTTCCGCCAGATGCATCGCGGTGGCCTGGGTCTCCTGTGCAGCGGCAGACACCTGCACCGCGGTTTCGTTAATGGTCGTAACTAGAGATCGGAGCGCCTCAACCGCGAAGTTGATCGAGTCCGCAATTGCGCCGGTGATGTCCTCGGTGACAGTCGCCTTTACAGTGAGGTCACCTTCAGCCAGCGAGCCCATCTCGTCGAGCAGTCGCAGAATGGCTTCCTGGTTGCGTTGGTTCAACTCGGCCGACATCTGATAACGGTTCTGCTGGTCGCGGACCAGGGTGATGCCGAGCAGGATGACAAGGATGATCGCGGCGGCGGCAGCGATACCGCCCCAGAGCGGGTTCGGGAAGGTGCGCTTGGTGCCAAGTGTGCTCAAGCGATCAGCCACATTGCGCGCTTTCAGCAGCACATCCTGGCTGTCGGTGAAAATGGCGTCGGACGCCTGCTTGACCACCTGCAGACCGGTCGAAGCATCGATGATCTTGCCCACCGGCTCTTTCAAGCCTTCCCACTGGTTCGAAACGTCGCCCAGGATCTGGCGCGCATTGGCCTGGTCGATGGACTTGATATTCATGCTCGGCGCACCGTCGATCAGACCGCCGAGGACCGATCGATAAAGCGCTGCATCGCGTGAGAATCCATCGGCTGCAGATTGTGCTTCTTCGCCACCCTGGCCAATCTCCTGGACGCGTCGAATCATGCGGTCGGCGAGAAGCATCTGGCGCGTGGCGATATACACCTGACCGGCACCACCGTTGCGTTCAGTCAGGATGTTGACGACCTCGTTCATGCGCGAGTTGAGCACCGGCATCTTCGAGTTGAATTCGTTCGAGGTGGTTGCCGTATCCAGAACCAGACTCTTGCCATCAAGGATCTTGGTCGCATTGGTCAGGACCGGCTCCCAGGCGGCATTCAGATCCTTCAGTTCCTTGGCGACACCAGGCTCGTCGGCGTATGAAGGCATTCCGGCATAAGGCGTCGACGCGGGCGCGTTGCCCTTGTTGAGGTAACCGAGGAAGGCGTCGATATCGCGCGTCGTCTTGGCCAGCTCGTCAAAGGCAAGTTCATTGCCGCCGGCGGCATTGGCCGCGTAGGTGGTCAAGGCTTGCGAGGCGACCTGGATTTCGGTGGTCAGGGCGCTGGCTTGTCTATCCTGATTGCCCTTGATAGTCAGATAGATAAAGTCGGCTGCCGCGAATGCGATCGACAAGACCAGCAACACGATCAAGATTGTGTTGAGGCTGCCTGTTCGCTCGGAGCCCGAGAGTGCGCTGGAAGTAGTGCTCATCTTGTTACCTCACCCCTAAGTTTCACGTATCCGGTCGAACCCTGGTGAACGGCCGGTTTTCTGGTTACGCCGATGCCTGCTGGAACTCTGGGGAACGAACCAGCACCGACATGCTGAACATCCCCCAGATGAGATCGCCGAGTTGAATATTTTCGCCGACATAACGCTGATAGCGCTCATCTTCTTCGCCTTGCGCATGTTCGCGAAGTTCGTCGGTGAGACTGCGCTGCCCCAGTACTTCGTCGATGAGCAAGCCAACGCTACCGCCATGCTGGCGGACAACGAGGACGCGAGTGGAGTCCGTCACCACGGTTCGAGAACCTTCGAGGAAATGCCGCAGATCAACCAACGCCACAAGATTGCCGCGCACGTTGGCGACGCCGAGCATCCAGGGCTGGGTGCCCGGAACAATGGTCAACGAAGGCATGGTCAGAATTTCATTGACTTCCGAGATGCTGCTGACGAGGTGACGCGAGCCAATGCGAAACCCGATCCCGCGCCACAGTCCGGGCGCCTCGATCTGCTCGGGTATACCAGCCACATGCGCGAGACTGCGGCGCTCGTAGTCGGCGAGCGTCTCGAACGGTCCGGAAATCTGCAGTTCGGGGCTGATAGCCATTTGGTTCGTCTCAGCCTGGTAGGAGGTTGTCGATGCGCTGGAGCAGAGACTTCGTATCCACCGGCTTGGTCAGAAAATCCCGGGCACCCTGGCGCAATCCCCAGACGCGATCGGTTTCCATGGTCTTGGTGGTCACGATCAGGATCGGAATATGACCGGTCCCGGAATCACGACTGAGATCGCGCGTGGCCTGGAAGCCGTTCATGCCGGGCATGATCACGTCCATGATGACCAGATCGGGAAGTTCCCGCTTGACCGCAACGATGCCAACTTCTGCACTGGCTGCGCTGCTGACTCGATGGCCAGCCTTTTCCAGCAACGTGGTGAAAACACGCACGTCGGTGGGTGAGTCGTCAATGATGAAAATGTGCGCCACCGCCTTACCCCTGCGAGTCGAATGGCCAAGCCAAAAGAGAGTTACTTAAGATCCACGTGGCGACGAATCGCGCCGAGCAATTCTTCGCGCGTGAACGGCTTGGTCAGATATTGTTCGGAGCCGACAATGCGACCGCGCGCCTTGTCGAACAATCCGTCCTTGGACGACAGCATGATCACTGGCGTGCCCTTGAATACTTGATTGTTCTTGATCAGCGCGCAGGTCTGATATCCATCCAGTCGAGGCATCATGATGTCGACGAAGATGATTTGCGGCTGCTGGTCTGAAATCTTGGCTAGCGCCTCGAAGCCGTCGGTCGCGGTCACGACTTCGCACCCTTCCTTGCGCAGCAAAGTCTCCGCTGTGCGGCGGATGGTCTTCGAATCATCAATGACCATGACTTTCAGGCCGCTGAAGCTGCCCTGCTTGGTCTCATCCACCTGGTAAGGACCCCCAACCGCTGATACTGAAAAAATGACACGCAAGAAACGTGCCGACCAAAACCTTTGCTCTGGAATCCCTTAACGTCAACGATCGACGCTGGCTGGCGATGCCTCGCCCAAGCCGGGTTCCTGATTGTGCCACTGCTTCTTAACCAATTCTTAGCTAATCTGTCAAGTTTAGCGTCTAAGTCCTCAGAAAATATTGGGAACCTGGTCGCAAGCAGAGACACGATCGAGTTAACCAGCAGCGCCGAGTGTAAACTAGCGGGATCACTCTCGTCGCCCGATTCCGGGCATTGCCCCACAGTTCACGGAGTTGCTGCATGGTCCACACCCTGACCGTACTGATGGACAACATCGCCAGCATCAGGATTGCGAAGGATACGACCTTCGCCCTGCTTCTCGAAGCGCAGCGCCGCGACTATCGCCTCCTCTATGCAACCCAGGGTGATCTGGCTATTCGCGATGGGCAACCATGGGCAAGACTGGCCGACCTCAAGGTCCGCGACGATGCAGCCGACTGGTTCACTGTTTCAACGCCGATCTGGACCGACTTGCGCGAGGTCGACATCGTGCTCGAGCGCAAGGATCCCCCAGTTGATGCCCAGTTCATCTACGACACCCACGTGCTCCAGCTCGCCCACGATGCCGGCGTCCTTGTGGTCAACAACCCGCAAGGCTTGCGCGACGCCAACGAGAAACTCTTTGCCCAGCATTTTCCGCAGTGTTGCGCTCCGACCCTGGTCGCTCGCGATGCCGACGAACTGAGGCGCTTTGCCGCCGAACACGGCAAGGTCGTACTAAAGCCGCTCGACGGCATGGGCGGTCAGAGCATTTTCCTGTCCGGCCACGGCGATCCGAACCTCAATGTGATCCTGGAAACCCTGACCGGCAACGGTCGCGCGTTTGCCATGGCGCAGAAATTCATTCCGGAAATCAGTGCCGGCGACAAGCGCATCCTGATGATTGATGGTGAACCCGTTCCCTATGCGCTGGCCAGGATTCCGCAAGGCGATGAGTTTCGCGGCAACCTCGCCGCCGGAGGTAAGGGCGTCGGCGTTCCATTATCCGATCGCGACCGCTGGATCGCCGCCGAAGTCGGCCCCGAGCTCAAGCGCCGCGGCATGCTGTTCGTCGGACTCGACGTGATCGGCGACTGGCTTACCGAGGTGAATGTGACTTCGCCGACCTGCTTGCGTGAACTCGATGCACAATTCGGGCTTAATATCGCCGGTCAACTTTTTGACGTCATCGAAAGCCGCATCGCGTGAGTTCCCGTGCCTCCAGCATTTCCGCCGATCGACTCGGCGTAACCTTCCTCTTTTCCCTGGTCGCGCATGCGGTGATTGCCCTGGGCATCACTTTCAGCATCGAGAAACCGGCACCCAGTTTGCCCGCGCTCGATGTCATCCTGCTGCAATCTGCCAGTGGTGAAGCGCCCGAAAAGGCTGATTTTCTCGCCCAGGCCAACAACAGCGGCGGTGGTTTGTCGGAAAAAGCCAAACGTCCGAGCAACCCGCTGACGAGCCCGATTCCAAAACCGATCGACGGTATCGCCCCCCGACCGACTGAAAACGGAGCGCCGCGACCTTCTACGCCGACCCAGACCGAGTTACTGACCACGAACAGCGCCGCGCGTCGTGTCGAAACCGCGAGAGAAACACCCGACACACCGAACTTCCAGGTGCCGACCGAGCGTGAAATCATCGAGCGCAAACTCGAAATGGCGAAACTTGCCCAGGAAATCCAGCGCGAAACCGAGAAGTACGCCAAGCGCCCGAAGAAAAAGTACATCTCCGCCAACACGAGGGAATTCGCCTACGCCAGCTACATGAATGCCTGGGTCGCGCGCATCGAGCGAATCGGCAACCTCAACTACCCGGATGAAGCACGACGCAAGCAATTGCATGGCCAACTTGTACTGACAGTCGGCCTCAATCGCGACGGCAGCGTCAAAAGTATCGACATCATCCAACCTAGCGGGCACAAGGTTCTCGATGACGCCGCAATTCGCATCGTCAGGCTCGCCGCGCCATTCAAGGCAGTGCCGAAAAACGCCGATTCGATCGATGAGCTTTACATCACTCGAACCTGGCAGTTTCTCGAAGGCGATATCCTGCGCAATCGCTGAGCCCCCCCGACCCTAGGCAACCCATGCACGTCGGGTATCCTGATCGCCATTTCCACTTGAGGCTCCCGCCATGGTCAGCAGCAAGGCAAACAACGTTCAGGACTATTTGCAGGAATTGTCGCCAGAGCGGCGCGAAGTCATCGCCAGTGTTCGAGATCTGGTCAACAAGCATCTGCCGAAGGGCTACGAAGAGACCATCGCGTCCGGCATGATCAGCTGGGTCATCCCGCTGTCGCGCTATCCCGTCACCTACAACAAACAGCCGCTTGGCTACGTGGCCCTGGCCGCACAAAAAAACAACTACGCGCTGTACTTCATGTGCGCCTACATGAGCGCGCTGGATGACGAAAACCTGCGAGGTACCTACGAGGCGGCGGGCAAACACCTCGATATGGGCAAGAGCTGTCTACGTTTTCGCAAGCGCGAGGATCTCCTCGACAAGGCGATCGCGCGGTTGGTTGCCTCCACATCGGTTGATGAGACCATTCGTCGATACGAGGCGGCGCGAAAAAAGACCTGAGCCCGCACATCGCCGATGTGGCCGAGTCGCCGTACAATGGCAACCATGCACGAGTCTTCCACCCTCTCGAACCAATTGCTGATCGCGATGCCGAACCTTCGGGACCCGTGTTTCGAGCGCGGCGTGGCCCTTGTCTGCCAACATGGTGAGGACGGCGCAATGGGCATCATGGTCAATCGCCTGTCCGACTATCGGCTCGGTGACGTACTCGCCCAGATGAGCCTGCGCTCCGATATCCAGGATGTCATCGATGCGCCGGTGCTGATCGGCGGGCCGGTGCAGCCGGAACGTGGCTTTGTCCTGCATACGCCCCACGGCGGCTGGGATTCCTCGTTCCGCATTTCCGATTCAATCAGCGTAACGACATCGCGCGACATTCTTGAAGCGATCGCCTGCGGCAACGGCCCGCAACATGCCGTGGTCGCGCTCGGTTATTCGGGCTGGAGTCCGGGACAGATCGAGCACGAACTTCGGGAAAACGCCTGGCTGACAGCGCCCGTCGACAACGCAATCCTTTTCAGCACGCCGTTGAGCGATCGTTGGCAGGCATCGGCGTCCCTGGTCGGCGTCAATCTTGAGCAGATCTCGCCGTATGCCGGCAACGCCTGAGCGAAGCAGGTTCTCGACATGACCGAACCTGCTGGTTATCTGCTCGCATTTGACGTCGGCACTCGCATGATTGGCGTGGCCATTGGCCATCCAGTTACCGGCACTGCGCGCGCCCTGACCACGATCCAGGTCAACCACGGCAAGGTCGACTGGAAAGCGATCGACGCACTGATCAAGGAATGGCAGCCGCAAGCCTTCGTCATTGGCCTGCCGCTGGCACTGGACGGCAGTGAGCAGGATATGACGCGAACCGCGCGCGCATTCGGCGAGCAACTGCGGCATCGCTACGGTTGCGTCGTCCACGAATCCGACGAGCGCTTCACCTCCAAGGAAGCTGCGCGTCGCTTTGCCCAGCAACGCGCGCAAGGCAGCGCCAAGCGCAAGCATGGCGCTGACATCGACGCCCTCGCCGCGCAGATCATCCTTGAATCCTGGCTTGCCGTTACACCCCAAGACCCGACATCCGCATGACCAACGCCCTGCAAATCGATTCCAGCGGCAAGCTGCGCCATCTGATCACGCTGGAGGGTCTTGGTGGTGACCGCATCAGCGCGCTGCTCGACCACGCCGTCGAACTGCGCCGAACGTTTGCCGAGGGCGCACAGCGACCGCAGCCTCTCACCAACCGCACCATCATCAACCTGTTTTTCGAAACCTCGACGCGCACGCGCTGCAGCTTCGAACTGGCTGCACGCAGACTCGGCGCAACGGTTCTGAATTTCGATATCGCCAGCTCATCGACCAGCAAGGGCGAATCACTTGAAGACACGGTGGCCACGCTCGAAGCCATGCAAGCTGATGCCTTTGTCGTGCGCCACCGCGAGAACGGTACGCCGGCACGAATGGCAGCCTTCGCGCGCAAGTCCGTCATTCTGAACGCGGGTGACGGCAATCATGCCCATCCGACGCAGGGCCTGCTCGATGTCCTGACCATTCGTGACCGCCACGCGGATTTTTCCCGGCTCAAAGTGACTATTTGCGGCGACATCCGACACTCGCGGGTCGCGCGCTCTGATCTTCACGCTCTCGACGCTCTTGGTGCCAGCGATATCCGCCTTTGCGGGCCGGGATCACTGCTACCTGAACCCGGCGAATTCCCGCATGCGCGAATTGTCGATGATTTCGACGAAGCCATCGCCGATTCCGACGTCGTCATCATGTTGCGCTTGCAACGAGAGCGCATGATCGAGGCCCTGGTCGGTGACGAAGCTGAATATTTTTCGCGCTATGGATTGAATGCAGAACGGCTTCGATTAGCGGCACCCGACGCCCTGGTCATGCATCCCGGACCGATCAATCGCGGTATAGAAATCGCCGAAGATGTCGCCGACGGCCCGCAATCGGTCATTCTCGAACAGGTGGCCAACGGCATCGCCGTGCGCATGGCGGTGCTCGCCAGCCTGCTTTCGCCCTGAGCCTCATCGGGGCAATCGAAAAAGTACCGGAACGGGGTCCGTCGCTTTGTTCAGCCATCGATCGACAGCAGCAGATCCAGATGCATGCGATCGCCCAGCCCGGCGCGCTGATTCACATCGCGCCACGCTTGCATGACTGATTCCGGTTCAATGCAACGCTCGCGCCTGCCGTCACGATGCAGGATCGTGATCGCTGGATAAAATCGGCGCAGCCAGTCCAGGTAGTCGACTGCCACAGTTTTCGTGGCACGTTCGATCGCCCACGGATGAAATTCACTGAGCAGGGCCGGACGCAAACGGGTCAGGGTGCGCTCAAGTCCGCGCATCGCCAGCGGCTCCATGCCTTCGACGTCGATCTTGATCAAATTCAGGCGATCGAGATCAGCCAGTTGGTCATCCAGCGCCAGAGTAGGAACCGAAACCAACTTGCCTTGTTCGTCGCGCAAACGTTCGCCGGATGCGGCCAGGGTCGCGGCGTTGGAGGTTTCCGGATGGGTACGCAGTTCAATCGTGCCAGCCTCGTCGCTCGCCGCGCCAGAAATGATTTCGACCTGGCTGAAACCGTTGGAGTGCGCTGCTCGCGCAATCAATTGGCGGTTGCGCGCAATCGGCTCGACAGCGATAACTCGCCCGCCGGAACCAACCCGGGAAGCAGCAAGCATCGTGAAGTTGCCTATGTTGGCACCGATATCGAGAACGATATCGCCGCGACACAAGCGTTCGCGCAGCACGCTGGCGACATGCGGCTCGTGCTCGATGCCCTGGATGATTGGTGCGCCGATGTGCAAGTCGCTCGGATAGGCAAATAGTGCGTAGTGCTCGCACTCGATCCGCTGCGGCGGCTGATCGCGATTGACCACGCTCCAGCGTCTGCCGCGCCAACCAGGTCCGGCTGCACCATCTTCGACGGCAGCGAGCAGGTGCAGGGGAGGATGGCCGGCGAGGCGTTCATGCAAGTCGCGCTCGGGAAGCACATGCATCTCGAATACTTCACGACGACGCCAGAGCAAACGCCGCAGCGGATTGAGCCAGCGGTTGGATGCGAATCCGAACAACCGGCCGCGCCAGCTTTCATCGCTGCGGTCAACAAACTGGAATATGGCGACGCCGCCAGGCGCGAGAACGCGCAAGAATTCGTCGACGTAGCCGATCGCAAGCGGCGTCGGGATATGTTGCAGGGTGATATGCGAGAACACGAAATCGACGCTGGCGCTCTCGATTCCCGAAAGGTTGGTGGCAGCGTTTTCGCGGAACTCGATGTTCGCGACATCCGCGTTCAGCTTGCGCGCGACGTTGATCATGCTGACCGAGACGTCGATGCCGATCACCTGGCCAAAATGCTCAGCCATTGCGCGCGACAGCCGCCCTGCACCACAACCGAAATCAATGGCGAAATCACGTCGCCTTGGATACCCGCTGGGTCCCAACGCGGCCAGTTGGCACTCTATTTCAACTCGTCCGGTGGCGAGAAACTCGTCGGGGTGCCAGCGACCGCCACGCTTGTCGTTTTGCGATAGCACTGCCCAAAGCGGGTCATCCTGCCCGAGCGCACCCCAGACCCTGCGCAGCTTCGCCAACTGCGTATCGTTGACCTTTGCGGGCATGGTTCAGGCCGCCGCAGTCGCGAAGGCCGGTCGCCTCACGTAGCCTCGCTGATCTCGACCCCGTCGAGCCCCTGCGAAAGCGTATGCGCATCGCCGCCCTGGGCGAGTTTGATCTTGAGGCGAACCTCGTTGGTCGAATCGGCGTGGCGCAAGGCGTCCTCGTAGGAAATCTCGCCGGCTTGATAAAGCTCGAACAAGGCCTGGTCGAAGGTCTTCATGCCGAGGTTGGTCGATTCCTTCATCACATCCTTGAGCTTGTGGATCTCGCCCTGGCGGATGTAATCCTGTACCAGCGGCGTGCCGAGCAAGACTTCGATCGCGACGCGACGCGACTTGCCATCCGGCGTCGGAATCAGTTGCTGCGCTACGACACCCTTGAGGTTCAGCGACAAGTCCATGAACAGCTGCATGCGCCTGTCTTCGGCGAAGAAGTGGATGATGCGATCCATCGCCTGATTGGCATTGTTCGCGTGCAGGGTGCACAGGCAGAGGTGGCCGGTTTCCGAGAAGTTGATGGCGTGCTCCATCGTCTCGCGCGTGCGCACCTCGCCGATCATGATCACATCGGGAGCCTGGCGCAGCGTGTTCTTCAGCGCGTTCTCCCAGGAGTCGGTATCGATGCCGAGCTCGCGCTGGGTAATGATGCAGCCCTCGTGCTTGTGCACGTACTCGATCGGATCCTCGATCGTGATGATGTGACCGGTCGAGTTCAGGTTGCGATAGCCAAGCATTGCGGCCAGCGAGGTCGATTTACCAGTACCGGTCGCGCCGACGAAGATGATGATGCCGCGCTTGGTCATCGCCAGTGTCTTGATGATCGGCGGCAGGTTCAACTCGTCAATCGTCGGTATGCGCGTCTCGATGCGGCGCAGGACCATGCCGACACAATTGCGCTGGTAGAAGCACGACACACGGAAACGGCCAACGCCAGTGACGGCGATGGCGAACTGACATTCGTGGGTCTTCTCGAACTCCTCGCGTTGCGAGGGCGTCATCACGTTGAGAACCATGTCGCGCGCCTGCTGGGGCGTGAGTGCGTTCTGCGTGATTGGCGAGATACGGCCATGGACCTTCATCGAAGGCGCGACACCTGCCGTGATGAAAAGATCGGATGCCTTCTTGTGCGCCATCAACTTGAGGAACGAGGTGAAATCTACGCCGCTCATGAGGATCTCCCTGCGCCGGGTCAACCCGGTTTGTCCGCATCTTACACCGCGAACAATCGTCTTGGCTGCGACCCGGCCCACATGATGTGGATGAGGATTGCGTCAATCGGCATCGATCCGCGAAGTCCGCCGTGTATCCGGCATGACGATGTAGACGACCAACGAGAGGGCGATGCAAGCCGTCACATACCAGTAGTAGCCGGATTCGTGGCCGATGTTCTTGAACCACAAGGCAATGTATTCCGCGGTGCCGCCGAAGATCGAAACCGTCAGCGCGTAGGGCAAACCGACACCGAGGGCGCGGATCTCCACGGGAAACAGTTCGGCCTTGACCACCGCGTTGATGGCGGTATAGCCCGAGACGATCAGCAGGGCCAGCATGATCAGGGCAAAGGCCTCGATTGCGCTGCCGATGCCGCCGAGCGCCGTCAGGATCGGCACGGTCAACAGCGTACCAAGCACACCAAACGTGATCAGGATCGGGCGCCGGCCAATGCGATCGGACAATGCGCCGATCAGGGGCTGCAACAGCATGAACACGATCAACGTTGCGGCCGAAATCAGCGACGCTGTTTGTCGGCTCATGCCGACACTGTTGACCAGGAACTTGAGCATGTAAGTGGTGTAGGTATAGAACGCTACCGTGCCGCCGAGGGTCAGACCGATAACGGTCAACACGGCGCGCGGATGCTGGAGCAAGGCGCGCAACGAGCTCGGTCGGCGACTTGTATGGCTTGACTTAGTGAATGCCTCGGTCTCGGCCATGTTGCGACGCAGGTACAGGGCAGTGACAGCGCACAACGCTCCGATCGCGAAAGGAATGCGCCAGCCCCAGGCATCGATCTGCTCGGGCTCAAGGAAGACTTGTTGCAACAAGATCAACACGGCCAGTGCCAGCAACTGGCCAAGGATCAGGGTGACGTACTGGAAGCTCGACCAGAAGCCGCGATGCTCAGGCGTGGCCATTTCGCTCAGATACGTTGCCGAGATGCCATATTCACCACCGACGCTGAGCCCCTGCAGCAGTCGTGCGACGATCAACAGGATCGGAGCGGCGATGCCGATCGAGGCATAGCCGGGGGTCAGCGCGATCATCAGCGAACCCGCGCACATCAAGACTACCGACAGCATCAATGCAGACTTGCGACCGTGGCGATCGGCCCACAATCCCATCAGCCAGCCGCCGATCGGCCGCATCATGAAACCGATCGCGAAGACCGCTGCGGTATTCATCAGCTGGATCGTGCGATCGCCCTCTGGAAAGAATGCCTTGGCGAAATACAGCGAGAAGGCTGCATAGACATACCAGTCATACCACTCGACCAGGTTGCCGATTGAACCGCTGAAGATTGACTTTAGACGTTGCCTCGGTGTCATTGCCGATATGCCAATGGAATGCGCTCGCAAAAGGTGCCGGCATCATCCCGCATCGTCGTCGATCTGTCTTCGCATCGGCACCGGGAAGGAGGGGCTCAAGGGCGCGTGACGACTTCACGATGCATCGGCGCCAGCACCGCCAGCAGCTTGTTTTGTGCCCTAAACGGAATCTTGTGGATGTCCATGGCCAGTTGCAGATTCTCAACCAGGGCATTAAACCCTCCTTTATTGATCGAAAGCCTTGCATGCGCCTCTTTCATGCCCTTGCCGGTGTAGAAGCAAGGGCCACCCAGGATCACGCAGAACTGCTCGGCGAGCATGGCCTTGATGTGTTTCTGATCGGCCTCCGCAAAGTAATCACGCGTTCGCGGATCCTCGATCAGCTTGATCATGAAATCCTCCATGAGCGCATCAAGTCCCGGCTTGCCGCCGAACTGTTCGAACACTGGCAACAACGATGAATCGGCTGGTGCCGGATTTTCATCAGCGCGCAGCGGCGCGACCTGGATCAGCCCGCCGACCAGTACGGCGAGGACCATCAGGCTTGCCTGTTTGAGAAATCTTTTCACATGGCTCTCCGTTCGAGGATTCAAAAACCGATCTGCACCGAGGCGTAGAGCCCGCGTTGCTGATCCTTGAGTACGATGCTGCCGAGATCGGCATAAGCCAGTGTCAGCGAGACGTGCTTGCTCGGTGCCCAGGCGATGAACACATCGAACCAGTCATCCTCGCTGGCGAATCCGAGGTTGTCAGGTTTCATGCGGTACTCGGCACCGACGGCCAACTTGCGGCTCAACAGCAAGGCGATGGATCCTTCCAGTTGCGGTTTGTAGCTGTTGCCGCGGTCCCCGCCGAAGCCGAGGATGCCGATCTGGTTCGCCTTGGTGAAGCGCAACGTGACATTGGCGAGGATACTTTGGCTCAAGTACAACTTGGTTGCACTGGCATAGAAATCGATGCCCTGATCATCCTTGGCGCCGATTGCCGAGAGCACGTCGCCGCGATCGTTTTTCTTGTACTGCAACCCCACGGCGAGTTGCGGCAGCCAGGAATCCTGTTCGAGTACCGCATCGCCGGCCAGCTTGACCTTCAGCCCAACAATAGTCTGACGAAAGGTGAAGCCGCGACCGAGGCCCAATGCTTCACCGACGCGTTCGGTATCAAATCGCTGCTGGGCAACCGACAGCTCGATCCGATCGAGAAATCCGATCAGCGCACCGGCGCCATCAAGATGGTAGTCCTGGACATTGACCCGCGTGTAGAAAGCACTGCCGCCGATCTGGTCCTGGGTGCCATAGCCACCGATCACGGCCCATGGGGTGAGGCCTCCGCCTGCGGCCCCTTCCAACTGGTTGAGGCCACCGGTCAGCAACAGCTTCTCGCTACCCGCGAGACTGGCATCGGGCTGTGCCAGCTCGGCGGGAGACGGTTCTTCGGTGACTGGGGCCTGCGCATACGCCGTCGATCCCAGCGCCAATGAAAGTGCCAGCACGGCAAGGTTTCGACCGGCAAGGCGAGTGGCATGTTTCATTGAATGCATTTCCTTCTGCTTGCAGATATGACGGGCAGGTTTGATTCCTTTCGGACCTGCGCGGACTATTTTCTGGATTGCCGGTTCTCGACGACTTCCTTGTAGCCGCGCAATCCGGCCAGCGCCTGGTTAAACGCGGCTCCGATCCTGGAAATATCGCGTGCTCCATCATCCCTCGCCACGACATGGATATCGCCACGAAGGACGCGATCAGACATGTCGACCAGATGGGCCAGCGGTCGCAGCAGTCGGCCGTGGACAAGCCACCAGAGAACCAGCAGAACGATCAGCACAAACGCGCCTGCAATCAACATCGGAGTTCGAATCGCGCCGGTACTGACAATGCGCTGCTCGATCGGAACGAGGCTGACCAAAAGCCCTCTGGAGGGCGAGTCAAACAATGACGTAATCGATGCACCTGTCTCTCCAGAATGCAGTTGCAGACTCAAATACCGCTGAGACCGCGTCCCAGGGGTATTTGGAACAAGCGCCGGCTCGGTTTCTACCGCCTCGAGAATGGTTGCGTGATCTTCACTAGCGAGGGTGGAGGCGACAACTGAATTGCCGGCGCGATCGACTCCGATCAAGGCCAGATCGACCTTGCCGGCAGCCGCCAACGGTGCGGCAAACCCGTCGTTGATGTTGATTCCGGTCAGCAGCAGGGCTTCGATCGTATCGCCACGCAACATCGGTGACAATGAAACGAGGACGAGATTGCCCTTTTCACTCATCAGATCAATCGACGGCTCTGAACTTGCCCGCACTTTTGCCATCAACGGAGTCAGTGAAAAATCCTGCTGGGTCAGCAGCGATTGGCCCAGCATGACAACGGTCTTGCCGCGCGGGTCGAGCACGGCGGCGACGTCGAAGTTGTACTGGCTCCGGCGTGCTTCGAGAAGATCGCGGATCGAAGCCGAATCGACCACGCCCCCAGATTCCTCGCCCGCCGACATCGCCTGCGAAACATAGCCGACGAAGCCCGGATTGCTGGCCAGGATGGCCGACTTCAGCTCGAGTTCGCGTCGTCGCGAATCCTCGGCGAAATGCTGGATGGACTGCATCGACTCCAATGCATGTCGATCGATCAGTTGCGTGATATCGCGGTCTTCCCACCAGGTTGCAGCTGCACCGGCCGTACTGATGACAACAATCAGGATCAGCATCATCAACGACGCTCGATTCTGGATACCCATGATGACTCCCCCGAGCGCGGCCTAGCGGTAGGCTTTGCGTTCCTTGTTCAGATGATCGGTGATGCGTGGCTTGGTCAGGTCCAGGCGCAGTGAAACCGGCTTCGCCAGCGGCATCCTCACGATTTGCTCCTGAACGTTCGCGCGCGGATGCCAGACCGCCAACTTGCCGCCTCCGGCTGGCAGGTTGGCCAGCTTGAATCGACCCTGCTTGTCCGGACTGACGATATAGGGCGTATCGACAACGAGCACGTTGGCCTGCATCGATTGATGCACGTTGCAGTTGATCAGGGCCAGTCCGGTCTTCTTGAACCGGTAATCGGCCGACTTGCCCTCTCCGTAAATACCGAGGTCGAAACTGGATTGCGGCGAGACCGAAAATACGTTGTGCAGGATCTCATCCTGGTTTGGAAAACTGATCGTGCTGCCAAGTGGAATCACCATCGAAGCCGGCTCGAATTCCTTGTTGTGCGTGTAGATTTGGAATTGACCAGGCTTGGCCGCGGCGATTGGCGTGTCGGGAATGAAATAGACGACGGCCTGGCTCATCTCGTCGGCATCGAGGCTCTGCCCGCGGCCGGCAATCAATTCAAGCTGACCTTGAATGCGACTGGCGCCTGCATCCGCTGCCGCTGTCCGCGCTTGAACTTCTGCGTCAGCCACGACTATCAATAGCGCTTCAGGTTCGGGCCTGATCGCGTTGGAGAGGATCGCCGGGGGTGGGTTGGCCTTGATTGGTTTCGGTGGCTTCACGACTTTCGCGTCGGGCGCAGGTTGTGGGAGCTTTATAGCTGGTGGTGCGACCGTGTGCTTGGCACTTGCAGACGCAACGGGCGTATCCGGCTCGCGCGCATCCGGAATTCCGACGACGGGTTCAGGCCCCGCCACCGATGCCGCGACCTGGGGAGAAATTTCGCCGCTCGCCTCGATTGGCGGCGGCGCGACGGTTCTGGTCGCTGATGATGCGCCAGCTTCTGGCCTCGACGGGTTGGAACATGCCGTAACCGACGCGAGCATGCCCAACGCAACAAACAATCTCTTGATAGCCATACTTCCCCCAAAAAAATGAAGCCAGAGCCGTTTCCGGCGCACTTGCTGCCTTCTTTACGCAAAGGGGAGACATTTGGATGCAACTGGTAATCGAAGGGCCCCGGCGCCGGGTCCGAAAATGGCGGTTGGCATTGGTGGCTTCATGCAGCGCCCGCGTCGTTCCAACTGAGCTCAAAGAGTGCCTGCATGCCGACGGAGCAAACCAATCAGGCCTGCTCGAATAGGTCACCTTCGTCGTTGATGGAGCGGGATGTCGAACCTGCAAAGGACTCGCGATTCGACTAAATGTCCAGTTTGATACGTGCTGGCGCAATCCATCGATTGCGCTCAGGCATCTGATTTCCGCATCGCAAATTCGGAAACCGCTGGCACGAATTCCGGCTTGATCCGATTCGGCAATTTTCCCGACGAGCTGTCGTGCGCGGCGGTGGCGGCGCGCTGGGCCGCCTTGTGGGTGGCCCGCCAGATCTGCTCGGGCTGATAGTGCGATGAAGTACCGACCCAGCGTGGATCGCCGGTTCGGGACTCGTTCGGCAATTCCTTCGAGCCCATGCGCGGCCCGTTGAACAACGGCAGCCACAAACCATCCGTCGCATTCGCCTCGACACAGACAAAGTAGTGTTGCGCGTGAACCGCCTCATGTTCGGCGCAGCTGCAGGTCGCGCCCTGCTTGATCAACTCGTCGGGATCCATGCGCAGGACGAGTCCTGGTGCGTGTACGTGAGCCATCGGGATTCCAGTTCTTGTCGGAGTAAACATCACGATGGACTGTTGCGAACGATCTCGCAATCAATGTTTGTGCCGCTGCTGCCGGAAACGCGTGAATTCAGCGCAGATCGGAGGCAATCACGCGCGATGCATTGTGTCCGGGTGCACCGGTCACGCCACCGCCGGGATGGGTGCCCGCACCGCAGAGGTAGAGTCCCGGCAAGGCGCCCCGATAATCAGCCTGGCCAAGCATCGGGCGCGCACTGAACAACTGATTGAGGCTCAATGCACCGTGGAAGATGTCGCCACCGATCAGGCCGAACGTGCGTTCGAGATCGAGTGGTGTCAGTGCCTGTCGGCCGATCACAAGATCCTTGAAGCCGGGTGCGAAACGATCGACCGTGGCGATCATCAGGTCGGCGACCTCATCGCGATGGTCGTCCCAGTTGCGGCCGTCCGACAAGACTGGTGCAACGTGCTGGCAGAACAGGCTGGCGACATGCTGTCCTTTTGGCGCGAGACTGTCGTCGAGCGTCGACGGGATCAGCATCTCGACAATCGGCTCGCGTGACCAGCCGGTGGCCACGGCATCGTGATAAGCGCGATCCATGTAGGCGATGCTTGGCGCCATGATGATACCGGCAGTCAGGTGATCGCCCGGCCCGGGCAAGGCCGTGAATTCCGGCAATGCGGACAGCGCGACGTTCATGCGAAAGGTGCCCGATGCACAGCGCCAGTTGGCCATGCGCTCGCGCGTCGGTGCCGGAACCACGGAGGGTGCAAGCAGGCGTTCGTAGAGCAGCTTTGGATTTACGTTGGCGACAATCGCACGCGCATGAAAAATATCGCTCTTATCGGTGACGACACCAACCGCGCGGCCATTCTCGACGACGATTTCGCGCACGCCGCAACCGGTGCGAATGTCGACGCCAGCCGCTGTCGCTGCCTTGGCCATGGCCTGGGTGATCGCGCCCATGCCGCCGATCGCATGACCCCACGCACCTTTGACGCCGTTGACCTCGCCAAACACGTGGTGAAGCAGGACATAGGCGCTGCCGGGGGTATGCGGACTCGCGTAGTTGCCAACGATGCCGTCGAATCCGAGCACCGCCTTGATCGGCTCGCTCTCGAACCAGCGATCGAGATATTCGGACGCAGAAATCGTGAACAGGTCGAGCAGTTCCTGACGCATTCCCACATCGAGCTTGTGCAGACGATTGCCGAGTTTGCCGGCACGAACCAGTTCCGGTATCGCCTTCCACCAGCCGCCATCGGTGATGTTCGGCGGTGGCTCCATGGCCAGCGCACGCAGCACGTCGGCGATTGCCTCAAGGCGCTGCTCGTATTCGGGCAAGCGCTCGGCATCGCGCTTCGAGAACTTCGCGACTTCATCGCGGGTAATGCCGGCGCCGACGCGCAGCGAGCGCCCATCCGGTAACGGCAGGAAATTGCCGAGCTTGCGTTCGACGATGCGCAACCCATGCGCATGCAGATCGAGATCCTGGATTACCTTTGGCTGCAGCAGCGACACGGTATAGGCCGCCACCGAGTTGCGGAATCCGGGATGGAACTCTTCGGTGACCGCTGCACCGCCGACGACATCGCGGCGTTCGAGGACGGTCACCTTCAATCCTGCCCTGGCCAGATAGGTCGCGCAGACAAGGCCATTGTGGCCGCCGCCGATGATGATCGCGTCACGCTTGCTGGATTCGTTGTTCATCGACGGATTATGCGCAGGCACTGGTCACTTGACCATGCCGGCCGTCGAACTCGACCGTGCCGCCCATATCGCCGCGATGATACCCGCCGTACTCGCCATCGCCACGTAGTAGACCGGAGCATACGGCTCACCACCGCGTATCCACAGGCTGACCACGAGCGGAGTCAGGCCTCCCGAGATTGCATAGGCTATGTTGTACGCGAAGGAAATTCCGGAGAAGCGGATTGCCGGCGGAAACGCACGCACCATCAGGCTCGGGATCGCACCGGTGACGCCGACGAAGAATCCGGTGATGGTGAAAGCAATCGCGAAGTGTTCCGGCGCAACGGACAATGTTTGATACAGGGCCGCCGTTGCGGCCGCCAGCCCGACCGCGCCGACAACGAGCACTCGTTCGGTACCGAAACGGTCGACTGCCATGCCGTAGATCACGCAGCCAATACATAGGGCGAATGTCGCCATCGAACTGGCCCGCGCGGCGTCCACGGGTGCGATTGCAAACAGGCTCTGCACGAGGGTCGGCGTCATCAGGATGACAACGACGATGCCGGCGGTCAGCATCCAGGTGATCAGCATCGAACGGATGACCGCGCCCCAATGTCCCTGCAGGACAATTTTCAGCGGCAGTCCCTTGACCAGCTCACGACGTCGACGCATTGCCTCGAACACCGGCGTTTCTTCAAGGTAGCGGCGTAACCAGACCGCAAGCATGCCGAACAGGCCGCCAATGATGAAAGGCAAGCGCCAGGCCCAGTCCAGCACTTCGTCAGGCGTCCACGTCGAATTGATCCAACTGGCTACCAGCGAACCAAGCAGGATGCCAAAGGTGAGCCCCGCGGTCAGGGTGCCGCAGGCGAAACCGATGCGCGATTCCGGAACATGCTCGGAGACGAAGACCCAGGCACCGGGCACTTCGCCGCCGACCGCCGCGCCCTGCAACACGCGCAAAAGAAGCAACAGGATCGGTGCGCCTATACCGATCACGGCGTAGGTTGGCAACAGGCCCATGAGCAAGGTCGGTATCGCCATCATCAATACACTGAGCATGAACATGCGCTTGCGCCCGACGCGGTCTCCGAAATGCGCCATGACGATGCCGCCGAGCGGACGCGCGAGGTAACCGGCGGCGAAGATGCCGAAGGTCTGCAATTGCCGAAGCCATTCCGGCATATCGGGCGGAAAGAACAGTTTCGCGATCACCGCCGTGAAGAACACGAAGATGATGAAGTCGTAGAATTCGAGCGCGCCGCCGAGGGCAGCGAGTGTCAGGGTGCGACCGTCACGGCGGCTAAGGGTGGTCGAATGGGCGTCTGACATTGTCGGCCTGTGGTCGGAAAGGCGAATGGAACGATACATCAGCGAGGGCCCCGCCGATGCAATCCGTACCCATGCGGGGTGCACGAAGCCGCGCCGGACAATCCCAATCTGCTAGGCTGCGGACGGAATCGTTCACCAGACGAAAACGCTGCGCAATGCGCTATCAGTTTGCCGAATTCGAGCTCGATACCGAGCGGGAGTTGCTGCTCGGGCCGGCTGGTCCGATCACTCTGCGTCGACAACCGCTTCGCGTGTTGCAACATCTGATTGAGGCGGCACCCGCCGTTGTTACCCGTGATGAATTGATGGACGCGCTCTGGGGCCACCATGCGCTCTCCGTCAATGTGATTCCGCAGACCTTGAGCGAGCTGCGTCAGGCGCTCGATGACAATCCGCAGAATCCGCGCTTCATCGGGACCCGACATCGGCGAGGCTACGCCTTCATCGCGCCGGTCACGAGGTTGGCGCCATCTTCAGGCGCAGCGTCCGTCGAGCCCAATGACGAGCTCGAGTCCCAGGTCGCTTTGAACGCATCGCTGCTCCCCGCAACGAACGCGCATCGTCCATGGCGGGCGGCCGCTTGGATTGTGCTGGCCACTGTCCTGATCGGAACCACGGTATTGCTCTTGCGCTGGAAAGACGATGCCTCGACTCTGCGCGCAGCAACGTCAGGTTCGCGCCCGGTGATTTTGGTCACGGCGGCGCCGGATCGTGCGGCTGAAGCGGCGCTCCTGCGCCTTCGCCTGCGTGCCGCCGAAGACGTCGTGGTGCTTGAGCCGGATACGGCGGCCTTGCTCACCCCGTCGGCGAACGGCCCACAGCAGATTCGTATCGATTCTTCCGGCGCATGGAGTCTGCATGCAGGAGACGACCGCTTGCTGCAACAAGGTGATGCGCCAACGGGCGATTTCGCATTCCGCAGCAATGCCTTGACAGCGGTAGTTCGCACGGTGCTGCAGTTGTCGCCGCGCACTGGATCCGAACCGGGGTGGCCGAGTGACGGTGAAGCGCTCGAGACGCTGGCAAATGCCTTGTTGGCGCTGCATTGGGACGATCTGGAAAGTGCCCGCTCAGGTTTCCGACTGGCCTTGACCGATCTGAATGCGCCAGCTTTCTTGCGCCTGTTGCAGGCGCGTGCAGATCGGCGCGCAGGCGACTGGGCATCCGCATCGGCGCTTCTGGCGGTGCCCGCAGCTAATGCGGCCGGGCATTCGACGCCCGGTCACCTCCTTGTCGAAGCGCAACGAGCCGAATTGAACGGTGCCAGTGCGGAGGCCATGGCGGCTCTGCGCGCCTTCCATCACCTGGTCCCTGAAGATGTCGATCAAACGATGCAACTGCTCGACTGGCAACTGCGCGGACGCCAATGGCAGGCCGCGGAAACCACGCTGGCTGAGTTGGCCACGCGTTCGCCCTGGCTCGGCAACAACGCACTGCGCTTGGCGAGGGGCCGTCTGGCCCTCGGTCTGGAAAAGCCTGATGACGCCCTGGCCCTGCTGCAGCCGATTTTCGACACACCGGATCGCTACCCTGCCCGGACGCTGGTTGCGGCGTGGCAACTACGCAGCGCGATCGAGCAGAACCGCGGCCAGAGCGAGCAGACCTTGACGGCGCTAGAGCCTCACATCGCCACGGCCACGCCGGACCTTGCCCTGCTCGCCGGCACACTGGCCAGAGCCCGCGCCAACATTCCGCTTGCCGAGAGCGCATTCGCGACCGCCATCAGTGGCTTCGCAGTGCAGGGTCGTCATGGCGAGCAGCGTCGTGCCGAGCTTGAGGCCGCCCAATTGGACCTTGATCGCGGCAAGGCAGCCGAGGCCAGCGAACGCATGCAAGCATTGCTGGCGGCATCGCAAAAAGCCGGCGAACCTGCACTTCTGGTCGACATCAACACTGCTCTCGGACTGGCCTACACCAAGGCTGGCAAGCTCGATGACGCTCGCAGTACGCTCGATCGGGCAATCGAAATCGCGAGCCGCAGCGACGACAAGTCACGCGAAGCGATCGCGTTCCTCAATCGCGGCGTCTTGCTGGTGCAACTCGGGCGCCTCGACGAAGCAGAAGCCTCGTTCGCGCGCAGCGCGAACCTGTTTCGCAGTGTTGAAGACCCGCGCGGCGAGACAGCGGCGCTATCGAGTGTGGCCGCCGTCGCTGCGCGCCGAGGCCGCAATCAGCAGGCACGCGAGGCTCACAGCCTGGTGCTGGAGCGCCAGCGCGAATTCGGATCGGCAATTGAAATCGGGCGTGCGGCTTTCAACCTCGGCATCGTCGAACGCGAACTTGGCGAACTCGATGAAGCGATCTCGCACTTCGACGAAGCCTTTGCCGTACTGCTCGCTGCCGACGCCATCGACTTCGCCTTGCAAGTGTCGGCATCGCGTGCCGAGTTGGAACTGCTGCGCGGTCATGCCGGTCGTGCCGCCGCGGCCCTTGCCCAAATCGAAAAATATTCTGATCAAGGCTCGCCAATGCGAAGAGCCGCCGTGCGCGCGGCATCAGGGCGTGTTGCGGAAGTCGCCGGCGATTCGATCGGTGCGGTCAAGCACTACCAGCAGGCCCGCGATCTGCGCGAACAGGCCGGTGCACGCGCCTGGGTACTCGCTACGGATTTGCTGCTGCTGCGCATGGAGCTGCGCAAATCGCCCGGCTCGGATCGCCTGCGCGTGCGCCTGGAAGCGATCGAAGGCGAATTCAAACGACTCGGCGAGGATCGCGATGCCCTGTTCGCAGCCTTGATCTCGGCGGAGTCAGCGTTGGCCGCAGGCGATCGCACGTCCGCGCAGACGATCATGGATCGCCTGCGCGAGCCCGTGCTGCAATCAGGCAATCGACCCCAGCAACACCAGGCCGAATGGATACTCGCCGGACTGGCCAGTGGCGATGAACGCGACGAACGCCTGATGCGCTTGGCAAAGAGCGCGGCCAACGAGGGCTTTGGCACGCTTGCGCGGCTTGCCGACGTGGCGCGCAAGCCGACCACCTCTCCCGCAGGCGGTGAGAAGATGAAGGAATTGGAGTCGGCGCAGTTGGGAGGGATCCTCGCCGCACCCAGCGCAGCGTTCCAATAGCCTGCCACGAGGCAATTGATCGGGCAAAAAAGCCTCGCCAGACAAGGATTTGACAGTTCGTTGACAATTTCCTGACAGGTCCTGAAGAACTTTTGTGCAGCGCGGAGGCAGGCTGGAGCACCTGTCTCGATGCTGTGGAGATTCTGTGATGAAACGGCTGATTCCGAAAGCCACGCTGGGTCTGATCCTGATTGCAGGCGGCCTGTTCGGCGCCCCTGGTTGGGCAGTCACTACGGTGTTGCTCAACGCCAACTTCAACGACAAACCGCTTAATGTGCCCATTGGTACCGGCGGACCGACGGTGGGGGAGCCGATTTTCGTCCACCCGTTGATCGTGGCGAAAGTGCAGGCAACGCCTGGACCGACGCGCTCACTGCACATCGCCAAGCCGAGCGGTACCGGATACAGCAGCGTAGACTTCGAGCTTCCCGGTAGCGTCGACATAGTGGAAGGCGATTTGCGGGTGGCATTTTCAGTTCGTGCGCCGGCGACCGTGACCAACTTCCGCTTCGGGGTCAGCGAGCGAGGCAATTCACTCAGCAAATTCGGAAAGCTGGAACTCACATCAGCCGGAAATGTCGTCGCGACCGATGCCGGTGGTTCAGCGGGAAGCCTGCGCACCTTCGTGCCGAACGAAACTCTCGACGTCGAATATCTCTATCGTCTCGATACCCGAACCTACGATCTTCGCATCAACAACGTGTTGCTTCTGGATAATCGAGCGCATGGCGTCGCCAATGCGACCGAAGGTATCGGCCGACTCGTGATTGCCACGGACCAGACCCTGCTGTGGGTGGTCGACGACGTCATTGTCACCCACACCAGCCGCTTGCTGCTCAAGGCTGATTTCAACGACAAACCATTGAACAGCCAGATCGGCACCGGCGGTGCCAGCCTCGGCGAACCGGTTTAGTTGGATGCCCTCCTTTACGCGAAGGTGCAGGCCGCGCCAATGACCACGCCCTCCTTGCATCAACCTCGCGACACAGTTTTCGAGAGTGGACCCGATTGAGAACAGTCCTGCCCTCGCAGCGGCGGCTCGCTCTCGGGCAGATCGGGAGCAAGCCTCTCCCTCGGATCAGCACCGTAAACATGACGAAGTTGGTGAAATTGCAGGATTCGAGTGCTCCTCCGTGCGCTTCAGGATTCATGTCGCAGGTGGCCCTTCAGGACATTTTCTTTGGGGACTCCGCTTCGAGGTTTCACGCGTCCTTGCTCATCTCAAGGCCAGGCAGATTTGATCGGCGGGTGACACTCTGAAGTCGCGTATCCGCAAGCTCGAATTCTGCTGCAACCCGGTTCATTCAGCATTCGGGCAAAATGCTCCGCTTCGCGTCATAGCCGACGCTTCCCGCCCTGTTTTCCCAGATGCTTCGAATCCCCGCCTTGTTCGACCGCTACACGTTAGCCTTGCTGGCGACCATGGCAGCCGCCGTGTTTTTTCCTTGTCGAGGAAATGTCGCTTCGTTTTTCGATGGGTTTTCAATCATCGCGATCGCTGCACTGTTTTTCCTGCATGGCGCCCGCCTGTCGCGTCAGGCGATCATCGCCGGACTGATGCATTGGCGTCTGCATCTGCTCGTACTCGGCTTTACTTTCATCGCGTTTCCATTGGCCGGGCTCGCCATCGAGCAGCTGTCTCCGGCCTGGATGCTGACGCCCGAACTGATGGTCGGCGTGCTCTTTCTGTGCGCCCTGCCCTCGACCGTGCAATCGTCGATCGCGTTTACCTCAATTGCGCATGGCAACGTCGCCGCCGCGGTGTGCAGCGCATCTCTGTCAAATCTGGCGGGCGTCTTCGTGACCCCGCTGCTGGTGTCGATGATGCTCTCCAGTCAGGGCACAGCCGGCATCAACCTCGATGCCATCGGCAAGATCGTGATGGAACTGTTCGTGCCGTTCGTCGCCGGACATCTTGCACGACCGCTCGTTGGCGGCTGGGTCGAACGCCGGCGCGCGCTGTTGTCATTTACCGATCGTGGAACTGTGCTGCTGGTGGTCTACGTCGCCTTCAGCGCATCGGTGGTTGAAGGCCTCTGGCGATTGCTCCCGATATCGGCGCTGATTGCCCTGCTTGGCGTCGTCAGTGTGCTGCTGGTCGCGGCCCTTGGCTTGACCCTGTTCGCCAGCCGCCGCCTCGGGTTCAATCGCGAAGACGAAATTGCCATCGTCTTTTGCGCCTCGAAAAAGAGTCTCGCCAGCGGCGTGCCGATCGCGAAAATACTGTTCGCCGGCAATCCCGCACTCGGATTGATCGTCCTGCCCGTGCTGCTCTACCACCAGATCCAGTTGATGGCCTGCGCGGTGATTGCCCAGCGCTATGCGCGATATCCGCTCGTCACATCAAGGAACCCGTAGGAAGCGGCTTCAGCCGCGATTCCGCTGCTCGTTGTGTCGAACAAAAAAGCATCGCGGCTGAAGCCGTTTCCTACGAAGGGTCGAGAAGCAAACCGGATCCTGTGCCCGAGGTCGGCATGATGTAGTGATCAATCAGCAGGAAGGCGAATAACGCCATCAGGTAGATGATCGAATAATTGAACACCTTCATCGAGAACAGCTCGTCCGGCGGATTGAGCAGGCGGATCGCGTAGTAGAGAAAACCTGCGCCAAGCACCAGCGCGCCGCCGAGGTAGAAGATTCCGCTCATGCCGGTCAGGTACGGCAGAATCGTCACGATGATCAACAGGATCGTGTAGGCGAGTACATGCCAGCGCGTGTAGGTGACGCCGTGGGTTACCGGCAACATCGGCACCTGGGCGCGCGAATAGTCGGCAACGCGGAAAATCGCCAGCGCCCAGAAGTGCGGCGGCGTCCACACGAAGATGATCAGGAACAACAGCAGGGCATAGGGATGCACCTGTCCGGTCACTGCCACCCAGCCGAGCAGCGGTGGGGCCGCACCGGCCGCGCCACCTATGACAATGTTCTGAGAGGTCGCGCGCTTGAGGAAGGCGGTATAGACGATTGCGTAGCCGATCAACGAGGCGAAGGTCAGCAGCGCAGTCAATGTATTGACCAGAGTTATCAGGATCGTCATCGACAACACGCCGAGCACGATCGCGAAAACCAGCACCTGGGTCGGCGTCAGTGTTCCAGTCGCGAGTGGTCGATGCGAGGTGCGCGCCATCAATCGATCGATGCGCTGGTCGATCAGATGATTGATCGCGGCAGCGGAGGCGGCCGCCAGCCAGATGCCGATGAAACCGGCCACCGATTCACGCAGCGGCGGCCATCCCGGCACAGCGAGGAACATGCCGATGATCGCGGTGAACACGATCAGGGCGACCACGCGTGGCTTGGTCAGCTCGAAGTATTCGTGGGCCAGTGAGGTCATGCGTTCGAGGACTCCGGGCGAATCGGCGCCGCACGAATGGCGCCTTCAGCACCATTCTGCGGCAGACGGCGCTGGGTGCGCGCGAGGACGAAAGTCAGCGTAAACAGCAACAACACGGCAACCACGACATGGCCCAAAGCGATCGGCATCGGCAAGGCCAGCTTGACGTTGGCAATGCCCAGACCGACCTGCACGAACAATCCGATTCCAAGTGCGATTGCCGCGCCGCGCAAGCCGCGGCGCGCGAGATGGTGCGACAGCCAGCCGAGATAGCAGACCACAATCAAGGCGCCGATGCGATGACTCATCTGGATCGCGTTGCGCGCGGCGACATCGAGCACGCCTCCTTCATAGTTGACGCCGATGCCACGCCAGAGCACGAAACCTTCGCGGAAATCAGTCGGTGGCCACCATTGCCCCTGGCAGGTCGGGAAATCGAGTCCGCAGGTCAGCGCCGCATAGTTGGCACTGGTCCAGCCGCCGAGGGCAATCTGCAACCCAAGCAGGACTATTCCAAGCGCAATGAGCTTGCGCGTCGGCGCCCAATGGTCGTCGTCGGCACCGATGCCGACAAGGCGCAAGGCGGCATAGCTCATCAATGCGAAGGTGGCCAGTCCGCCAAGCAAATGGGCCATGACCACGACCGGTTTCAGTAGCCAGGTCACCGTCCACATGCCAAGCATGGCCTGGAAGATCACCACTGAAAGCAGCACCACGGCAATGCGCCACGGCGCGGGACGATCAAGTCGCGCGGCGACGATTACCGGAAGAGCCAGTGCAATCATCGAACTGAGGGCCGAGAGCGCATGCGCGCCAGTCATGTAACTGGCGATGCCGATGGCCGCAAAGACAGCCGCGATCGCGATGGCTCCGAGCAATCGTTTGCGTGGCCAAACCGCGCTTGCGGCGAGGGCAAGAATCAGCCATCCAAGTGCGCCTGCGACCATGCGATGACCCTGCTCGCGCCAGGTCTTGTGCGATTCAACCGGACGATCAGGGAATGCCGCGTTGGCCTCGGCGATCGCGCCATCATGTCCCGGCCAACTCGCCTGACCGTAGCAGGTCGGCCAATCCGGACACGACAAGCCGGCATGACTGAGGCGAACAAATGCGCCGAACACGACCAGACAGAACGCCACGCCCACGCCAAGCACGGCCAGCCGCATCGTCCATGACCACGTGAAAACGCTTGAATTCACTTGGTCACCTTGGCCAGATCCTTGCGCAATCCATTGGCATCGAAACCATCGGGATAGAAGGTGATCGCCACTCCGCCCGGTTTCACGAGGACGGCCGAAACTCCATCTTCCACGGCGGGTTTCCATTGTATGAAACCGTTGTTGATATCGTCGCCGATTTGCCAGGCCTTCATCAGCTGTTCTGACTCGGCGCCTTGTGGCGGCGTGCCCAGAAAAACGAGACGCAGGCGCGCGGACTTTTGATTGAGCGAGATACGCGATCGGTGCATCAGATCCAGTTGCGCGATGCACGCAGCGCCACACTGGCGGCCCGGAAGTGCGACCAGAGTCCAGCGCCAATCCGGGTCTTGCCAGTTCAACTGCGTGCCATCAGAGAGGTTGACGACAATCTTTTCGACCGATTGCTGCGGGACGATGCCTTCACCAAAACTGCGCGTGCCTGGCATCCAGCCGCTGACAGTGAGAATTGCGGCGGCCAGCAAGGGCAGCGCGAACAGCGATCCAATCAGGACCAGTTGCATGCGTTTGCGATTTCTTTCCAGCATCAGCTTGATTCTCCGGGTTCACGCCGCCAGTGCAGCACGATGAAAATGACGATGGACGCGATCGCAAAGCAAAACCACTGGAACGCGTATCCGCGATGGCGTTCCGGTGCCATGACCTGTGGCGTCCATTCACGGACAAAGCCTGACGCCGGATCGGCATCAAGCAGGAGGACGCGCGTATCGATCTCCCGGCCGAGGTCCTCTCCGATCTCCTTCGGATCGATGTAGATCGTCAACTTCGGCCAGTGTTCCTGTTTCGGCAAGGCGTTGCCACCGAGACGCAGGCCTGACCCAGGCGACGGTGCGTACAGACCCGTGATCTCGATCTCGTCCTTCGGCAGCGATGGCAAGCCGGCGACGCGAACCTTCTCGATGAAACCGCGATTGACCAGCAGCGCTTGCCGACCATTGTCCGGCTCAAAAACGGCAAAGGCGATTACGCCCTGCCGACCCTCGCGAATCTGGTCATCGAGCAGGTAGCCGTGAACCGCATCGAATCGGCCGCGCACCGAAACGTGCGGATTGACGATGCCGACTTCGCGACGCCGCGCGTCTTCGAGGGGAATTGCCGCGATTTCTTCCGCCCCTGCGTAGGAGGCCAGCAGGGCCTCTTTATCTGTCGCCCGATGCAACTGCCAGAAACCGAGATACGAAAATGCCCCGATCCCCACAACAACCAGCGCGATGGCCAGTCCAGAAGGTCGCACCCAACGTCTGCCGCGTACTCCAGCCACTATAATCGGCCCAATCGCAACGAACTCATTTCGACAGGGAACATCCACATGATCGGCAAGATCCTGATCGTCGTTTTCCTCATCGCCATTGTCTGGAATCTCGGTGCCGGCATGTACTACATGATGACCGACAAGAGTGGCAGCGACCGCACGGTCAAGGCATTGACCCGCCGCATCGCGCTATCGATCCTGCTGATCGTGTTGATCATCATCGGCATGGCGACCGGCATCATTCAGCCGCACGGGGTTTGAAGGCCGGGTATCGGTAACGGGTAAAACAACTGTTCTACCGCTCGCCGCGTTTTCCTTTGCCCGAATCTCGATTCCCGGCTCCTGAAGCATCCTGAAAGCTGGGGAACATGAATGGGGAAGGGCAAAGCAACAGCCTCGCCGCTCACCGCCTTCCCTGTTCCCGATTCCCTACTCTCGATTCCCGGCTCTCAAAGCACGTACACAAACACGAACAAGCCGAGCCAGACCACATCGACGAAATGCCAGTACCAGGCGACGGCTTCGAATCCGAAGTGGTTGTCCCTGGTGAAATGGCCCTTGGCGCAACGGAACCAGATCACCGTCAGCATGATCGCGCCGAGGGTCACGTGCATGCCGTGGAATCCGGTCAGCATGAAGAATGTCGAGCCGTAGATGCCGCTGCCGAGGGTCAGGTTCAGATGCTGGTAAGCCTCGATGTACTCGGTGACCTGGAAGTACAGGAAGGCTGCGCCGAGGAGGATCGTGGCGGCCAGCCAGATCAGCAGCGCGCGTCGATAGCCGGCGCGCAAGGCATGGTGAGCGAACGTGATGGTCACGCCCGAGGCAAGCAGGAGCAGGGTATTGATCAGCGGCAGGTGCCACGGCGGAATCGTTTCAAAGGTTCCGCCGATGTCGCCGGGACCATTGGTCGGCCAAGTGGGCATGTACCCCTGCCAGAGGAAATAGTTGGTCAAACCGCCATGACCTTCGCCACCGACCCAGGGCACCGAAAACATGCGTGCATAGAACAGCGCGCCGAAAAACGCCGCGAAGAACATCACCTCGGAGAAGATGAACCACAGCATTCCCATGCGGAACGAGACATCGACCTGTTTGTTGTAGAAGCCGGCAACCGATTCACGGATGACCGTTCCAAACCAGCCGAACATCATGAAAACGAGGATCGCAAGGCCGAGGTACATCAGCGGAGACGCGGTCAGGCCGCTACCGCCATTGATCCAGTTGGCCGCACCGATAACCGTGCTGAACAATCCGATGGAACCCACGATCGGCCAGTGGCTGCCGTGTGGGACGTAATACGCATCGTGTGTTTGCGCCATGTTCTTGGAACCCCGGACTCTAGGATTTAGGTCAATTCTTCGCGATGCCGACAACCGGCGCCGGCACAAGGCTTAACTGCCCTGTGGCCAATTCGTTCGCGTAAAACGTGTAGGAAAGCGTCAAGGTTTTTGTGTCTTTTGGCAGTTGAGGATCAACAACAAATCGCACCGGCATACGCCTCGATTCGCCCGCTTCCAGCAACTGCTCGGTGAAACAGAAACACTCGGTCTTGTTGAAATACGGCGAAGCCTCGGCCGGTGCCACACTCGGCACGGCATTGCCGACGATCGCCGCGCCAGATTGATTCGACGCATCAAACCAGACCTCGGTCAGCACACCGGGATGGACCTCGATGCGCGCCTTCTCGGCCACGAAGGTCCACGGCAATTTGCTGTTGACGGTGGCGATGAACTCGACTGCCACCGTGCGCGAGGTATCTTCCGTCATTAGTGCAACTTGCGCCGCATCCGCCGCCTCGCCCGACATGCGAATGCCGAGCACATGCTCGCAGGCGATCCGGTAGAGCGGCACCATCGCGAAACCAAACAGGAAAGAAGCCGCCACCACGCCCAAGGCAACCCGAGCAATCCCGCGAGCATCATGCTTCGCAGGCTTCAATGGCGTAGGAGTAGTCGGTTCTTTGTTCATGATTTCAACGAAGTTGTATCAGTAAAGACTCTTGCCGTGCTTCAAAAAAATCTAGCCACAAACCCAAACAAAGCGAAGCTTCACTTAAAAAGTGCGGCCAAGGATGGCCGCTTCTTCTTCTCGCTATGCGTTCACGGATGAACGCACAGATAAACAAGCCTACCGAATCCTCTAACTTCATCGCGTTCAAGGATGAACGCACAAACAAGCTTGCCGAAGCCTCAAACCTTCACTGCGTTCATGGACGAACGCACAGATAAACAAGCCCATCGAAGCCTCAAACCCGCTCTGCATTCACGGATGAATGCACCCACTAGTGCGTGACATCTCCATGCGCAAGCTTGGAGTCGTCAATCACCGGCGGTACGGTAAATGTGTGGTGCGGTGCCGGTGACGGCACCGTCCATTCGAGTCCTCGCGCTCCCTCCCAGACCTGGGTGGTTGCACGGTTCTTCGAGAAATACACGGCATGCACGATGACCCCGACAAAGAGCAACTGGCTCAGGCCGAACCAGAATCCGCCAATCGAGCTGATCATGTTGAAGTCGGCGAAAGCGACGTTGTAATCCGGGATTCGGCGCGGCATGCCGGCCAGGCCAAGGAAGTGCTGCGGGAAGAACAGGACGTTGACCGAGATCACGCTCATCCAGAAATGGATCTTGCCCCAGCGCTCGCTGTACATGTTGCCGCACCACTTCGGCAGCCAGTAGTACACCGAGGCCATGATCGCGAAGATTGCGCCGGTCACCAATACGTAGTGGAAGTGCGCAACGACGAAATAGGTGTCGTGATACTGGAAGTCGGCGGGCACAATGGCCAGCATCAGACCCGAGAATCCGCCGATCGTAAACAGGATGACGAAGGCGATCGCGAACAACATCGGCGTCTCGAAGGTCAATGAGCCTTCCCACATCGTGGTCACCCAGTTGAACACCTTCACCCCGGTCGGAATCGCGATCAGCATCGTCGCGTACATGAAGTAGAGCTGGCCACCGAGCGGCATGCCGACCGAGAACATGTGGTGGGCCCAGACGATGAATGACAGGAACGCAATCGAGGCGACTGCATAGATCATCGCCTGATAGCCGAACAGGGGTTTGCGCGAAAAGGTCGGGATGATCTCGCTGACGATGCCGAAGGCCGGCAGGATCATGATGTAGACCTCGGGGTGACCGAAGAACCAGAAAATATGCTGGAACATCACCGGGTCACCGCCACCGGCGGCATTGAAGAAGCTGGTGGCAAAATACTTGTCGGTCAGCAACATGGTCACCGCACCGGCGAGCACCGGCATCACCGCGATCAACAGGAACGCGGTGATCAACCAGGACCAGGCGAAAATCGGCATTTTCAGCAGATCCATGCCGGGCGCACGCATGTTCAGAATCGTCGCGATGATGTTGATCGCGCCCATGATCGAGCTGATGCCCATCATGTGGATGGCAAAGATGACGAAGGCAATGCTGTTGCCACCCTGCAGCGACAGCGGCGGATACAGGGTCCAACCGCCCTGCGGACCGGCGCCGGTCATGAACAGGCTCGACAGCAGCAGTACGAACGCGAACGGCAGTATCCAGAACGACCAGTTGTTCATGCGCGGCAGTGCCATGTCGGGCGCGCCGATCTGTAGCGGAATCATCCAGTTGCCGAGGCCGACGAAGGCCGGCATGACCGCACCGAAAATCATGACCAGTGCGTGGATCGTGGTCATCTCGTTGAAGAATTCCGGCTGCACGAGCTGCATACCCGGCTCGAACAGCTCGGCACGGATGATCATCGCCATCGAGCCACCGATGAAAAACATGATCAGCGCGAACACCAGGTACAGAGTACCGATGTCCTTGTGGTTGGTCGTAAACAGCCATCGATTCAGGAAACCCTGCGGCTTGTGATCGTGGTCGTCGTGATGTTCGTCGTGGACGGCAGCGTGTGCCATGGCTCTACCTCAAGAATTCTGAAACGGAATCAACCCTGTGGGGCTGTCGTCGGAGCAAGCGTGGTTGCAGTGGCAGCGGCCGCCGACGCAGGCGCCTGGGCCGTCATCCACTGCTCGAATTCGGCCTTCGGCAGCGCCTTGATCACAATCGGCATGAAACCGTGGTCGCGACCGCAGAGTTCGGCGCACTGGCCGCGATAAACACCGGGTTCATCGATCCTGGCCCAGGCCGAGTTGATGATTCCGGGAATCGCATCCTGCTTCCAGCCCAGCGCGGGAACCCACCAGGAGTGGATCACGTCGTCGGCGGTGATGACGAAACGGACCTTTACGCCCACCGGCAGTACCAGCGGCTTGTCGACATCGATCAGATAGGTCGAGTACCCATCGACCTTGATCGCGTGCGGGTCCATGCCCGAGCCCGTCTGGCGCGTGCGATCAGATTGCGTTTCGAGGCTCGACACAAAGTTGATGCCCGGCTGCTTGCCGAAATAGTCGACGTATTCGTAGCGCCACTTCCACTGATAACCGGTGACCTTGATCGTCATTTCCGAGTTGGAGCTGTCGGCCATTCGCAGCATCAGCGTTGTCGCGGGCCATGCGCTTCCGATCAGGATGAGAATCGGAATGACCGTCCAGATCACCTCCAGTTTGGTGCTATGGCTCCAGGTCGCGGCCACGGCGCCCTTGGATTTGCGAAAACGAAACATCGCGACAAACATCACGCCAAACACGACGATGCCGATTGCAACGCAGATCCACAGCACGATCATGTGGATGTCATGCACCTCACGCGAGGTCTGTGTGACGCCCTTGGCCATGTTGAGCTGCCATGGCACCGGATTTGCGCTTGCCGCTGTGCTCGCGAGCATGCCGAGTACGATCTGGGCCGGTGCGGTCAACACACGGCGCAATCGCGAGATCCCAACTGACATCATTGCCATCACCTTGAATACGTGAATCACTCGATCCGCCGCTCGACCAGAACCCTGATCGAGGCGAAACCCCCTTTCCAGAAGTGGCCGGAAACCGACCTTAACGCCCATCGCGAACGGGAACGATGGACGTGGAACCTCGGAATGATAGTGGAGCACACGCTGCAGCGGCAAGGATGGAGTCGAATCACGAGCGGATTTATTGTCGCAGACCGGCAGTTTGGCCCTTGCACACGGCTATGCCAGCTGCGAAGGTGGAGATCGGCGCTTACGCATCCGGCAAGCCGCGCAGAGTGCTTGGCCGCGCCGGGTTGCCTCACTACACTAGGCTCCACGCGATGATACCCAGCCGCAAGAGGCCTGGGCCGCAGCATTTGCGGGCGGCGAAGAACTGTTTGCCGCCACCCAGATCCTGCCGCCCAGTCCCCTTTCTCACCCCTGCCCTGCAGCGATCATGTCGGTCGTGCTCGTGGCATTACCCGAGAGCCCACTGATCGTGAGCGAAATACTTTCCCCTGAGCTGCCTGAAACGAGCGATCCCGCGCGAGCGCGCATCACCGCTGCCTGGTCGAAGGATGAGACCGAGGCTGTGGTGGAGTTGCTGGCCGATGCCAGCATGTCTCCAATTGAAACCGAGCAGGTGTTGGCACTGGCGACCGACCTGGTCTCGCGAATTCGGGCCAAGGCCGACGACCAGACCGCCGTCGAGTCGTTCATGCGCCAGTACGACTTGTCCAGCGAGGAAGGCGTATTGCTGATGTGTGTCGCCGAAGCGCTGCTGCGCGTTCCGGATGCCGAAACCGCCGACAAGCTGATCCGCGACAAACTCGGCGAGGCCAATTGGAAGAAACACGTCGGCGCCAGCGAATCGCTGTTCGTCAACGCATCGACCTGGGGTCTGATGCTGACCGGCGAACTGGTCGAATTGGCCGAGGAAACCCGCACCAACTTCATCGGCGCCTTGCGTCGCCTGGTCGGACGCGCCGGTGAACCGGTGATTCGCCTCGCCGTGCGTCAGGCCATGCGCATCATGGGACACCAGTTCGTCATGGGTCGCACGCTCAAGGAGGCCCAGGATCGCGCGTCCCAGAAGGCGAATGCGGTCTATCGCTATTCCTACGACATGCTCGGCGAGGCGGCGCTGACTCAAACTGACGCCGAGCGCTACATGCAGGCCTATCGAGACGCGATCGTCGTGCTTGGCAAGCGTGGGCCGTGGCAGGACGTGCTCGAAGCACCTTCGATCTCGGTCAAGCTGTCGGCCATTCATCCGCGCTACGACGTCGCCAGCCGCGCCCGCGTCCACGCCGAACTGACTCCGCGCGTGCTCGAACTGGCACAGATGGCCATGGCTCGCGGCATCGGCATGACCGTCGACGCCGAAGAAGCCGATCGCCTCGAGCTCTCGCTTGATGTGATCGGCGCGGTTTTCGTTGACCCGTCGCTGGATGGCTGGAACGGTTTCGGCCTTGCTGTGCAGGCCTATCAGAAGCGCGCGCCGTTCGTGATCGACTGGCTCGCCGATGTTGCGCGCAAGTCCGGACGGCGCTGGTGCGTGCGTCTGGTCAAGGGCGCCTACTGGGATTCCGAGATCAAGCACGCCCAGGAACTCGGCCTCGGCGGCTATCCGGTATTCACGCGCAAGGCGAATACCGACGTCTCCTATCTGGCCTGCGCCAGGCAATTGCTCGAAGTCGGAGCCGATCTGATCTATCCGCAGTTCGCCACGCACAACGCGCATACGATCGCCGCCATCCATCATTACGCGCGCGGACGTCCGTTCGAGTACCAGCGCCTGCACGGCATGGGTGGCGATCTCTACGCTGAAGTCATCGGCAAGAAAAACCTCAATGTGCCATGCCGTGTCTACGCGCCGGTCGGCAGCCATGAGGATCTGCTGCCCTACCTCGTGCGCCGCCTGCTCGAAAACGGCGCCAACACGAGTTTCGTCAATCGCATCGTCGATGAAGACGTGCCGATCCGCGACCTCGTCGCCGATCCCTGCGAGCAGGTTCGCCAGCTCGCTTCCAAACCGCACCCCCGCATCCCCCAGCCGATCGCATTGTTCGGCGAGCAACGGAAGAATTCCATGGGCGTCAATCTAGCCAACGACAACGAAATGAAGGCGCTTGCCGAGAGCGTCAACGCCGCGCGCAAACCGTGGCACGCCGAACCGCTGGTGCCGGGCTACAAACCCAGCGGCGATGTCCGCGAAGTCACCGATCCGGCCGATCGTCGCCGCGTCATCGGCCATACCCGTGGCGCCGATGTCGCGGTGCTCGAAAAAGCGCTGGTCAACGCGGTCGCCGCCTACGATGGCTGGAACAATCTGCCTGCGGTCAGTCGCGCCAAGATTCTCGAACACACGGCCGACCTGCTAGAGGCTCGCCGCGGCGAATTCATCGCCCTGTGCGTGCGTGAAGCGGGCAAGACCATGTCGGCGGCGATCGCCGAGGTCCGCGAAGCGGCTGATTTCCTGCGCTATTACGGCGCGATGGCACGCAAGATGTTTGCGCAGCCGGAAATCCTGCCCGGCCCGACCGGCGAATCCAATGAGTTGTATCTGCACGGCCGCGGCGTGTTTGTCTGCATCAGTCCGTGGAACTTCCCGCTGGCCATCTTCATCGGTCAAGTCGCCGCCGCACTCGCGGCCGGCAACAGCGTGATCGCCAAACCGGCCGACCAGACCACCCTGGTCGGCTTTGCCGCAGTCAAGTTGCTGCATGAAGCCGGCGTGCCCGAGGATGTCCTGCAGTTCGTGCCGTGCAAGGGTTCTGTGCTCGGCAATTCTCTGCTGACCAAAGCCGACGTGGCTGGTGTCTGCTTCACCGGCTCGACCGAGACGGCATGGACGATCAACCGCACGCTGGCCGCGCGAGATTCCTCGATCGCCGCCCTGATCGCCGAGACCGGCGGACAGAACGCGATGATCGCCGACTCCTCCGCCCTGCCCGAACAACTGGTCAAGGATCTGTGCACCTCGGCATTCGATTCGGCCGGTCAGCGCTGCTCGGCGGCACGCGTGTTGTTCGTCCAGGAAGACATCGCCGACAAGGTCATCGCGATGCTCAAGGGCGCGATGGACGAACTGGTCATGGGCGACCCGGGTCTGCTCTCGACCGATGTCGGCCCGGTTATCGACGAAGCCTCGCACCGGGTGCTCACCGAGCATGCCGAACGCATGGATCGCGAGGCAAAGCTGATCAACCAACTCGAACCCGGCGAGGGCACCGCGCACGGCACGTTCTTCGCCCCGCGCGCTTATGAGATCCCGCGACTCGACATCCTGCACAAGGAGATTTTCGGACCCGTTCTGCATGTGCTGCGCTGGAAGGCCGAGAATCTCGATGACGTGATCGATCAGATCAATGCAACCAACTACGGGCTTACTCTCGGCATCCACAGCCGAATCAACGACACCATCGACCATATCGTCAAGCGCTCGAGAGTCGGCAACTGCTACGTCAACCGCAATCAGGTCGGCGCCGTGGTCGGCGTGCAACCGTTCGGTGGCGAAAACCTCTCAGGCACCGGCCCGAAAGCCGGCGGACCGCACTATCTGCTGCGCTTCGCCACCGAGCGCACGGTCACGATCAATACGACCGCTGCCGGTGGCAATGCTTCGTTGTTGACGCTCGCCGAATAGGCGGCAAACGCAGCATTGATGGTGCCGGTAGCTAATCGCAACGACGTGCTTCTCCCGCAAGCGGGAGAAGTGTCAGTTCAAAGTCGTACGAGCTACGGCAGCAATCAATAAGCGACGCGACACAGATTCGACCGATCGCGGGCAACTTCCCGAATCATGACGATCAACGGACCACCTTTTCTTCTTCAATCTCGTGCCGGCGATTGCGCAAGCGCAATCCGAAATTGGGTCGGTCTGCTGTGAGCGAATCCCGGCTGATCTCAAGCAATCGGCACTGTCCACGGACAGGCCTCAGCGTCCGAAAAAGTGTCCGAATGAGCATGCATGACTTCTGTCCTAGCAACCAAAGTCGTTGATTCTGCATCTCATTACCTGCAGGCGATAGCAGTTACACGAGTGGCATGGTGCTTGCTCTATGTAACCAGCAAGACTCGCTTGCAGGAGAATCCCCATGAAAGCTCGACTATCCACCAATCGCAATGTGACAAGTGTTTTTCTGAGCGGCGCGCTGCTCGCTGCGCTGTCGTTCAACGCAGTCGCCGAGTCAACGGCGACACTCGATACGCGGTCGCCGGTTGCCGCCACCTTGCTGCCCAGTGTCAAGGTCAGCGCCAGCATTTCGAATCCATCGGCGGATGTGCGCTGGAGCGTCGCGCCGAATCGTCCGCTCCGAGTGACCTTGATGCCTACTTTGACGGTTACCGCGGATGTCGACGCGTATGCAGTAACGATTCTGCCGACAGTTACCGTCTTCGCAAATGTCGAATCCTCGTCGAGCGAGGAGGTGCAGACACTGGCACTGGCGCCGACCGTCAACGCCCCGGTTCTCGCCGTTTCGAACTAAGGCGAAACCCTAGGGTTTCGCGCCAGCAGCCGAAAGAGTCGCCTCGCGTTCGGCCCGGCGTGCCGCCTTGCGCTCGCGTCGACGCTGCGAGATCCGGGCGAAAACCAGATACAGGGCCGGTGTCGAGAACAGGGTCAGGCTTTGTGACACGAGCAGGCCGCCGATCATCGCGATGCCAAGCGGTTGACGCATTTCCGAGCCGACGCCGAAACCGATAGCGAGCGGGAATGCACCGAGAATGGCGACCATCGAGGTCATCATGATCGGCCGGAAGCGGACCAGGCAGGCTTCGCGGATCGCTTCGATCGGCGTCTTGCCTCCCTCGCGTTCCGCGCTGAGTGCAAAGTCGATCATCATGATCGCGTTCTTCTTGACGATG
>JBBRBU010000011.1:0-76372 GCA_038205505.1 Lysobacterales bacterium
CTGGCGGAGAGAGCGGGATTCGAACCCGCGAAGCGGGGTTTAGCCGCTTACACACTTTCCAGGCGTGCTCCTTCAACCACTCGGACACCTCTCCACAACCTTCGATTTCGGCCTTCCTTGACACAGAGCTCGACGGGCGGCGGAGGATACTAGGCATGCCACCATCAGACAAGCGCAAACGTAATCAGTTTGGTGAGTGCCTCGATAAGTTGGCACAATCACGAGCTGAGTTTACGGAAGACACGATGTCCTATCAGGTTCTAGCGCGCAAATGGCGTCCCAAGCAGTTTTCCGAGCTGGTTGGGCAGGAGCATGTCGTGCGCGCGTTGTCGCATGCACTCGATGGCGGGCGCATTCATCACGCTTTCCTGTTCACCGGTACGCGCGGTGTAGGCAAAACCACGATCGCTCGAATTTTTGCCAAGTCGCTGAATTGCGAGAAGGGTCCGACCTCGCAGCCGTGCGGGGTCTGCAGCATCTGCACCGAAATCGATGGTGGGCGCTTCATCGACCTGCTTGAGATCGATGCCGCCAGCAATACCGGCATCGACAACGTGCGCGACCTGATCGACAACGCCCAGTACACGCCGGCCCGCGGTCGGCACAAGGTCTATCTGATCGATGAGGTGCACATGCTCTCGAAAGCGGCGTTCAACGCGCTGCTGAAGACGCTCGAAGAGCCGCCCGCGCATGTGAAGTTCCTGCTCGCGACCACCGACCCGCAGAAGCTGCCGATCACCGTGCTCTCCCGTTGCATCAAGTTCAACCTCAAGCGCCTGACGCCTGAACAGATTGTCGGACAGATGCGGCATATCCTTGGCGCCGAAGCGGTCAGTTTCGACGAGGAGGCGATTGAAGTGTTGTCGCGTGCTGCGGACGGGTCGCTGCGCGATGGCCTTTCCCTGCTTGATCAGGCAATTGCGCATGGCGGCGGCAGTCTGGTCGCGGCAGATGTGCACTCGATGCTGGGTACCGTCGAGCGGGCCAAGGTCAAGACCCTGCTTGAAGCTCTTGCTGCGAATGACGCGACCGAGCTGCTGGCCGAGATCGAACGTATCGCCGAGTTCGCGCCGGATTTCACCCAGGTGCTTGATGAGCTTGCTGGCTTGCTGCATCGGATCCAGCTTCGACAATTGCTCGGCGACGCAGCGCACGGTGACGATGTCGGCCTCGCCGCGCTGGCCGGACGAATCGATCCGCGCGAGGTGCAGCTCTACTACCAGATTGCAGTCACCGCACGCCGCGATCTGCCGTTGGCGCCTACGGCACGGGTCGGATTCGAGATGGCCTTGTTGCGCATGCTTGCGTTTGCGCCGCGCACAGGCGGGGCTGAGCAGCCGAATCGCCCGCGACCGGCAACACCCGCCAAAGCGGCTCCGGCCGAGACCGAACAATCCGCTCGGTCCGTGCCTCCTGCGATGCCGCAGACGCGCGCGAACCCGATGTCTGCGGCAGAACCAACGCGCAACCAGGTGGCCGAACCGGTTGCTGCAACCGGCCCGCTTGAGATTGACGATTGGCAAGGATTGATCGATCGCGCCGATCTCGGTGGTCCGGTCAGACAGATCGCCCTGCATTCGGTCCTGCTCGGTGTCGACGGCGGTGTCCTGCGTCTCGGCATGAAATCCGCCCATGAACACCTCGTTGCGCCATCACTGATCGAGTTGCTCGGAAAGCGCCTTGGCGACGTGCTCGGGCGCCAGATCCGGATCAAGATCGAGAACGTTGCCGATGTTGCCGAAAGCCCGGCCGACGTCCGCGCTCGCGCGAGCGCCTCGAGGCAGCAGAATGCCCATGATGGCCTGCAGGCGGATCCGGCCGTGCAATCCCTCATTGAAACCTTCGGCGCACGCCTCATTTCTGATTCCGTGCGCCCACTGGAGAATTGACATGAAAGGTCCCCTGGCCGGTTTGATGCAGAAAGCCCAGCGCATGCAGGAAGACATGCAGAAGGCACAGGAAGAACTCGCCCAGCAGGAAGTCACCGGTCAATCCGGCGGCGGCCTGGTCAGCGTGATCATGAGCGGTCGCCACGAAGTACGTCGCGTGACAATCGATCGCAAATTGTTCGCCGATGATCCGGAAATGGCCGAGGATCTGGTTGCCGCTGCGTTCAACGATGCGGTCAACAAGGTTGCGTCGATGAGTCAGGAACGCATGAGCGGGATGGCTGCGGGGTTGGAGCTGCCGCCCGGATTCAAGATGCCGTTTTGAGTACCGGCTCGCCCCTGCTGAGCGATTTGATCGAGGCCTTGCGTTGTCTGCCCGGAGTCGGGGCCAAGACCGCGCAACGCATGGCTTACCACGTCCTTGAGCGTGATCGTCCTGGCGCGAAACGTCTTGCCGAACGGCTGACGCTGGCCATCGAGAAAGTCGGTAATTGTCGGCGTTGCCGGGGTTTCAGCGAGCAGGAGGTCTGCTCGTTGTGCGCGAATCCCTCACGCGACAAGCATCTGCTGTGCATCGTCGAGACGCCGGTCGATCAGCTCGCAATCGAAACCGCTACGGGTTATCGCGGCCATTATTTCGTCCTGCTCGGTCGACTCTCGCCTATGGACGGACTTGGACCTAAGGAACTCGGTCTTGACCTGCTCGCGGCGCGGCTTGGCGAGGGAGAAATCGAGGAGATGATCGTGGCGACCAATCCGACCGTGGAAGGCGAAGCGACGGCGCATATGCTTTCGCAACTGGCCAAGGCGGCGGATGTGAAAGCCAGTCGGCTCGCGCATGGCGTTCCGCTCGGTGGGGAGCTCGAATTCATCGACCGCGGCACCCTGGCGCATGCCTTTGGCGGACGTCAATCCTTGTAATGGAGAACAACGTGGGCGAAACCATTTTTTCGAAAATCATCCGCCGTGAGATCCCGGCTGACATTGTTTACGAGGACGATGAGGTGCTCGCGTTTCGCGACATCAATGGACAAGCGCCGACCCATATCCTGTTTATCCCGCGCAAGGCAATCGCAACCTTGAACGATCTTGAGGAGGCCGACGCCAACCTGATCGGCAAACTCGTGCTAGCGGCGACGAGCTATGCCAAGGCGCAGGGCTTCGCCGATAAAGGCTATCGCTGCGTAATCAATTGCAACGAGGATGGCGGCCAGTCGGTCTACCACCTGCACCTGCATCTTCTGGCAGGGCGTCAACTTAACTGGCCACCCGGCTGATTCCCCGGATCACCGCTTGCCGCCGCCATCGCTCGGCGGCGAATTTGGCTTGATGATCACGATCGGCGGCGCGCCCCAGAATCCACCACCCCACCAGGGTCCGTAACGCGGCCCCCAGAACGGGTCGTACGGCCACGCGTTGCGTTGATCGATGACTAGGGGCCGCTTCGGCCACAGGTAGATCGCATCGGCCGCGACCTTCGGGTAGGTGTAGTCGAATTGCCCAACCTTGCCGGCCTCTGTGCCGTTGAGGCGGCCGGTGACGGTCAGCTCACGCCCCTTGGTGAAGACTTCCGGATCATAGAATCCTGCCCGGCATGCGATGAAACGACCTTCGCTGCTGTCACTCTTGCGCGGTCGGGCGGAAGAATCGAGTTCGCGCGAAAGAAGTTCGAAACAGGTTTCGGCCTCGCTTGGCGCCACCTTGATGATCTCGCCACCCCAGCGAACCTGTTCGCCTGATTGCCCGCTGGCGATGCTGGCCGAAGGGGTTATCGTGGAAAATTCACCCTTTAGTGGTGTGGGCGTGGTCGCGCAGGCGCCAAGCGCGGCAACCAGCGGAATAAGCAGGATTAGTTTGTTCATTGAGCACCTCGTTACGCTTCAGATTCGTGGTTCCGCGGATTGTTGATGGGATTTGACCACGCGCGGCAGTTTCAATTCCCGGATTTTGCGCGCGAAAGCCTGAATATCGGCATCGGACAAATTGACCCGGGCATAGCGCAGGTCAACGTAATCCCGTAGCAGCCGTTCGAAATCCCGCGCGACGGCAGTCTTGTCAAGAGCGGGACGTACCCGCTTCAGATAATCGATTGGCCCTTCATCCAGTCGCATCGGCATACCATGTCGCGTCAAACGCTGTTGAAGGCCGCGCCATGCCGCGTCCAGTCCATCGCCTCGTCTCACTGTCCCGGTGCGCAGAACCCATAGCGTGGTGACAATCAGGAACACGGCAACGATCAAGGAGAGCGCCAGCAGCAGATCGCTGTGCTCCGCTTCAGCCTTGCCGAAGGGCGTCAACAGGCTTTTCTGCCTGAGCGCGTTGAACTGAACGATCGTCTGCGTCCACATACGATTGACCACGTCCAGGCGATTGCGGAGGTCGAGCAACCATGAGCCCGCACTCCAGGAGCCGTTGCTGGTCGACGCCGAAGCGCCGAGTTCGATTCGTTCCGGATTGACGGACGCTGTCGGATCGACCCGGACCCATCCACGACCTTCGAGCCAGACTTCCGACCAGGCATGTGCATCTGATTGGCGAACCAGCAAATAATCGCCGAGCTCATTCCACCAGCCGCCCTGATAGCCGGTGACGACGCGAGCGGGGATACCTGCAGAACGCATCATCACGACGAATGCCGAGCTGAAGTGCTCGCAGTAGCCAGTCCGGGTTTCAAACAGGAATTCATCGACCGAATTGCGCCCGAGCAATGGCGGCGTCAAGCTATAGGTGAAGCTGGCATTGAACAGTTGGAGGGCAGCGTCGACGATGGCGCTATCGGCGCGACCTTCAGACCTCCATCTCTCAGCCAGAGCGTGGGTCTTCGGATTGAAGTCCTTCGGCAATCGCAGCGCGCGATTGCGGTCGGCAGCATGCAGCGAAGCAGCGAGCACATAACCAAGTGCCGAGCGGGTCCGATACTGACGGAGCTGGTCGACGTTGTTTCTCGCGAACAAACTGCGATCACGACTCATGCGCGAAAGAGGAGGTGTGTCCAGTGGCACATCGAGCGCGGCCAGCCAGGGTTGGTTGGTCGGTTCGAGTGTGACCGTGTAGCTGATCAGCTGAGTCGTCGAGCTGATCTCTTCCTGGGTCTGTTGGGGCCAGGAATCCCGGCTCCATGTCCTGCCGTCGAAATCCCAGAGCACGAGCGCGCGAAAGTAGCGCGCTGAGTTGGGCGGTACCTTGCTTTCGAAATGCACGCGCAACGCCGGGGAGTCGTCGATCAACAGCTCGGTCATCGATCCCGGTGCCATGCTTTCACTCAAGCCGGTACGGGCAACATCGAAGGCTCCAGGGGCGCCCCACAGCGGCGAACCCAGGCGTGGAACGAATAGAAATGCGCCAATTGCCAGTGGCAGCCCAAAACCGAGCAACAGGGCGCCAGTGCGTAACTCGCGACCGAATGGATGCCGCGAGCGGATCGGAGCCGGTTGCAGGGCATTGAGGGCAGCCAGCAGCAAGCTCAGACTCAGGCAGACGACGAGGGTGAAACTCATGGTTTGGGTGAACAACAAGGCGCTCATCAGCACGAACGCGGCAAACGCAATGGCTGCCTTGGCATCCCGCACTTTTTCACTTTCAAGAACCTTGAGCATGAGCAGCCCGCAAGCCAGCGCGCTGCCGGGTTCGCGGCCAAAAATGCTGCCATAGTTGGAGTAGATCGCGAAAACCAGCAGAGCTACCAGTGGAATTCGTAGCCATGCCGAAACCGGTTTTTCACGGTGGCGGCGGCTCCACATGCTCAACGGCGCAATGGCAATCAGCGGGATCGAGAGCCATAGCGGCAACCGTGTCAGATGCGAGGCCAGTGCGACCAGTGCGGCGATCGCGAGCAGGTTGAACTGGCGTTGCTCAATGCGCATCGGGAAGCAGGGCCAGGGCGCGCAAACAGGCATGCCGGTGAACCTCGTCATATCCAGGACCAATCAACTGCCCGGGAATTTCCAGCCTGAAGCTGAGCTGCACCGCAGCGGCCTGAACGACCCATGCCGTCAGCCGGGAAATGCGTGCTTCATGGTTGAGATCTCTCAGCGCGGCATAGTCGAAATGCAGGTCTTCATGGATCAGGCGTTCGCTCTCGCGAACCAGGAGGGAGTCATGCCGGGCCGAGGCTTTCCATGCGATCTGTCGTTGCGGGTCGCCATTGCGGTAGTCGCGTAATCCTGAATATTCATCGCCGTCGCCGCGGGCCGTGCGTTCGCCCGCACTCCGGCCACCGAGCGGCAGCGGAGGCGGCGAAACTTCAACCGCGGGATAAACGAGAACGGAGAGCTCTGGGTTGAGCCAGCTCCAGATGACGAATAATCCCAATGGCTGATCGGTCCACAGCTTGAGCCGACCCGGTCGCATCCAGCCTCGTTGCCTGGTCGGAACGTCGATGTCGATCTCGGCATTCGTATGCGCCGGAATCGAAAACGCGCGGTCCAGCCCAGCCCAGCGTATGCGCAGACTTGGCCGCGAGCGGGTCGATCGAGAGAAACGACATCGAATCGACACCGTCGAGTCAGCATGACACTCGTGTGCATGGACAGCGATCAGCTCAAGTCCGGCCAGCGTACGGAACCCGGTGAAAAGACTCATCCAGGCGGCGGCCATGAGCAGGCTGGTTAGAAGCAGGGCCGAGTTGTTCGCGTAGTTCAGCGCGCCAAGCTGCATGACCAGCAGGAGGATCGCGAAGACGATGCCGAACATGCTCGGCAGTACATAAATGCGACGACGATGCAGTCGAATCGGCAATCCCTCGACTGCGCGCAATCGCGTCAACGCCGGCAAGCGTCGTTCGGCCCAAGCAAGCAGACGTTGACGCAGTGCTGTAGTCGATACGCCGATTGAGCTCATCGCACCGCTGTCGTCTCGATCAGACGCGAGACGATCTCAGCCGAACTGGAACGCGCGCTTGAGCCTAGGCTGAGGCGGTGTGTGGTGATGTACGGGAATACAGCCTGCACGTCTTCGGGCATGGCATAGTCGCGTCCGCCGAGCAGGGCGTGGGCACGCGCCGCGGCGAGGATGGCGAGGCCAGCGCGCGGCGAGAGTCCAACCTGGACTTCGGCATGCACGCGACTCGCCTCGAGCAGTCGTTGTACGTAGTCGATCAGGGCCGAGCTTGCCAGCACGCTGCCAACTCGATTACGCAAGGCGAGGATCTGCGCCGCTCGCAAACAGGCGGGCAGACCTTCGAGCAGCCGTCGCCGATCGCTTGAGGCGAGCATGGCACGCTCATTCTCGGCATCGGGGTAGCCAAGGCTCATGCGCAGCATGAAACGATCGAGCTGTGAATCCGGCAGCGGAAAGGTGCCGGCGAAATCGACCGGGTTCTGCGTGGCCACGACAAAGAAGGGTTCGGGCAGCATGTGCGTGCGGCCATCGATTGTCACCTGACCCTCAGCCATCGCTTCGAGCAACGCACTCTGGGTTTTCGGAGTCGCCCGGTTGATCTCGTCGGCGAGCAGGAGCTGGGTGAATACGGGACCCGGATGAAAACGAAAATTGCCCGCCTCGCGTTCGTAGATGCTGACTCCGATAATGTCCGAGGGCAACAGGTCGCTGGTGAACTGGACGCGATGGAAGTCGAGCCCGAGGGTCACTGCCAAAGCATGCGCGAGCGTGGTCTTGCCGACCCCGGGCAGGTCCTCGATCAATAGATGACCACCGGCGAGCAGACAGACGAAGGCGAGTCTCACCTCGTGACGCTTGCCGAGCAGGATGCTGTTGACCTGGGCAATGCTGCGGGCCAGGGCATCGCGGAGTTCGCTGTCGAGAGGGTTGGCTGCGGGATTTTTCTGTTCTGGGGTATCTGGCATTTCAGGCGGTTTCTGTAGATTGTCGTGTGCGTCGGGGAAGCATCGATCTTAACGGGTACGGTACTCGACCGGGGTTGAGGAATCAGGGAAGCGTCATACCGTACGCGCGCAACAATCGGCACAAGGCAATCAAGGGCAAGCCGATCAAGGCCGTCGGGTCGGTGCTTTCCACGCGTTCGAACAAGCTCACGCCCGCTCGCTCGATCTTGAAGCTGCCGGCGCAATCGAATGGCTCGTCGATGGCCAGATAGCGCGAGACTTCCGCTTCTGTCAGGTTCCTGAAGACGACCCGGGTCGTATCGATTGCCACCGTCGATTGAGCGGCGCTGGATCCCGTATCGATCAGGCAGAGAGCCGTATGAAACGCGACTACGCGCCCTGAACAAGCCAGCAGTTGGGAGCGGGCGCGATCAAGGTTGCCCGCTTTGCCAAGCGTCTGGCCATCAAGTTCGGCGACTTGGTCGGAGCCGATGACGAGGCAGTTGGGAAAGCGGCTGGCGACGGCAAGCCCTTTTTCCCGAGCCAGCCGCGCGGCGGTCGCGGCAGGCAATTCTCCTTGCGTTGGACTTTCATCGATTTGTGGAGCACAGGTCTGGAATTTCGGCACGATCCTGGCGAGAAGCTCGGCACGATAGCGCGAGGTCGATGCGAGGACGACCGAGCGGGCAACGGAGTTCAATGCAACGATACCTCGAGATCGGATCCGGCTTGTTCAAGCTGCTCGCGGACCTCGCCCAGTTGTTTCAGCTGGATCGCCAGCTTCTCGCGCGATTTGACCAGGGCCGCCGTCGCGGACTGCAGGGCAGAAAGCGACGCGTCCACGCCAAACTGTTTGAGCCAGAGCCGATGCTGGAGCAGATCGTGGAGCGCGGCCTGAACCTCGGGTTCAGCCGTCAATGTGGCATGCGCGGAAAGACTGATCGCCGGCGGCAGATGCGCAACCATGGCCGGAATCTCGCGCAGCCGCGCCCGACACTCCTGGAGTTCATTCTCGAGCGCATCGGCCAGGTCGAGCACCCGGCGCAGCTCCCGCGTTCGCGCCGACATTCGGCGCTCGCGAATCCAGACAACCATCACGACAGGGGCGAGCAACAAGGCGGCTATCAACAGATATTGGTACACGAAAAGATCTCCGAAACAGGACTCCAGTCTGCGGCTTTCGGGGTCGACCAGCAATTATTCGGGAAATCCGCTAAAATTGCGGGCCGAGTCAATCGCTTGCGACGTTTCCTCATTTGACTTTGAGGGATACCGCACCTACCATCGCGCGCCCATGTCCATCACCTTGCCCGATATTCTTGATCCCTGGCGCACGGTGCAGGCACGCCGCGTGTTTGAAGGGACCCTTGCCGTGGCGCAGATGCGCCGCCTGGTTGACCTGCTTGCCTCGCCGGAAGGCGAAGTACGTTATATGGTCGAGTTCGGGCGTGACGAGTTCGAGATCAGCTATATCGATCTGAAACTCGAAACCACGCTTAAACTTGTTTGTCAGCGCAGCATGATCGAATTTTCGCAACCGGTCAGCCTCGATCAACGTCTCGGCCTGATTCGCACCGAATCCGAGGAAGCTCGGCTGCCGGAAGGATACGACCCGCTTTTGGTTGAAGATGGCCAGTTGCGGGTCAAAGATGTCATCGAGGATGAGTTGATCCTCGCATTGCCGCTGGTTGCGCTGAGTCCGGGCGCACCGCTGGAACAGGTTCCGGTTACGTCCGGGCCCGCTCCGGAAGAGGATCAGCCGCCGAATCCGTTCGCCGCGCTCGGACAGTTGAAGAGTTCAAAACACTGATCGCCGCGATTTCCAGCTGGGGATCCCGCAATCGTCACCGATTCATTACAATAGCCGCTTGTCCGCAAGCACCGGTTTCATCTGGAGAGTTGTCATGGCAGTCGCCAAAAGTCGTAAATCCCCTTCCAAGCGTGGCATGCGCCGTGCGCACGATTCCCTTACTGCCAAGCAGTTGTCCACCGATCCGACCTCGGGCGAAGTTCATCAGCGCCACCATGTCACCAAAGATGGCTACTATCGCGGCAAGAAAGTGATCGCAACGAAAGGATCGGTCGCGGAAGCGGATTGATTTCGTGCTGGCAGCCCCGGCCGATCAAATTCCGATAGGCTGCTGAGGCGTCATGCGCGATTGATTTGCCGAAACGGCGGATGCCAAGGTATCCGCCGTTTCCTTTTGTTCGGGAGAAACGGCTCTGTTGTACTCACGCATCGCGGGCACTGGCAGCTATCTGCCGGAACAGATCGTCACCAACAAGGATCTCGAGCAATTCGTCGAGACCAGTGACGAGTGGATTCGTTCACGTACCGGAATCCGCGAGCGACGCAAAGCCGCTGAAGGTGAGACGACCGGAGACCTGGCGTTTCATGCAGCCACGCGGGCCATGGAAGCGGCCGGGATCGAGGCGTCAGAGCTGGACATGATCGTGCTCGGCACGACCACGCCGGACATCATCTTTCCATCCACCGCGTGCCTGCTCCAGCATCGTCTGGGTGCCAACGGCTGCGCTGCATTTGATGTCAATGCGGCTTGTTCTGGCTTCGTCTACGGGCTCGGTGTGGCCAACGCTTTCATTCGCAGCGGGCAGGCCAGAAAAGTCCTCGTCGTCGGCGCCGAGACACTCACGCGCATGCTCGACTGGAACGATCGCGGAACTTGCGTATTGTTTGGCGATGGTGCTGGCGCCGTGGTTCTCGAAGCATCCGAAGAACCTGGCATTTATGCAACCCGGTTGCATGCCGATGGGGGCTACAAACATCTCCTGTACAACCCGGTCGGTGTATCGGTCGGCTTCCGCGACGATGAGCCGAATCACGGCATCCGCGTGATGATGACGGGCAATGAAGTGTTCAAGGTGGCGGTAAAGACGCTGGACCGAATCGTCACCCAGACTCTTGAAGACGCAGGCATGGACGAGTCGCAGATCGACTGGCTGATTCCGCATCAGGCCAATCTGCGCATTATCGAAGCCACGGCGAAACGGCTCAAGTTGCCGATGGAGCGTGTCATCGTCACCGTCGACCGCCATGGCAACACCTCATCCGGCTCGGTGCCTCTGGCCCTCGATGAAGCCGTTCGTTCGGGCAAGGTCAAGCGCGGCCAGAACGTAATGCTCGAAGCATTCGGCGGCGGCTTCACCTGGGCCTCGGCGCTTCTGCGCTACTGACCCCGGGGGGGATTCGATGACTCTTGCCTTTGTTTTTCCCGGTCAGGGCTCGCAGAGCCTTGGCATGCTGGCTTCGCTCTCGGAGCAGAATCCTGCCGTTCGCGAGACCTTTGTCGAAGCTTCGGAAGGAGCGGGTGTCGATCTCTGGGCGTTGTCCCAGGGCGGCCCTGAGGAAATGCTCAACCGCACTGAGTACACGCAGCCGGCCTTGCTCGCGGCCGGTGTCGCCGTCTGGCGAGTTTGGCAGACGTTGGGTGGCGCAACTCCCACGCATCTGGCGGGTCACAGTCTTGGCGAATACACGGCGCTGGTCGCCGCGGGCGTTATCAAACTCGTTGATGCAGCCCACCTCGTTCGAATCCGCGGCCAGGCCATGCAAGCGTCCGCACCGGCAGGCGTCGGTGCCATGGCCGCGGTGATCGGTGCCGAGGATGAGTTGGTCGAGATCATCTGCAGGCAGGTTTCGGGCGATCATGTCGTGGTTCCAGCCAACTACAACTCGCCGGGTCAGATCGTCATCGGCGGTCATGTTTCTGCCGTCGATGCGGCGCTGACAAAACTCGCCGAAGCCGGCGTGCGCAAGGCGGTCAAACTTGCGGTCAGCGTTCCGTCGCATACGCCGCTGATGCGAGAGGCGGCGAATCGGCTGGAAGAGGCCATGGCGGCGTACACCTGGCACGAGCCAGGCATCCGGGTCGTACAGAACGTCGATGCGCTGGCGCATCAGTCAACCGATGAGATTCGAGCTGCGTTGGTGCGCCAGTTGTATCTGCCGGTGCGCTGGACCCAATGCATGCAGGCACTGATCGCCGCCGGTGTCTCGCGCTGTGGCGAATGCGGTCCCGGAAAGGTCCTCAGCGGGCTCACTCGACGCATCGACAAGGGCCTCGACATGCGTGCACTGGGTCTGCCCGACGAAATCGAGGCCGCGCGCGAAGCCTGGGCCTAGACGCCGTTTTCATTCAACCAACCAAGGATTTTCATGACTGCATCGCTGAAAGGTGAGATTGCCCTCGTAACCGGAGCCAGTCGAGGAATCGGCGCGGCCATCGCCGACGAACTGGCCGCGCGAGGCGCGACCGTGATCGGCACGGCTACGACGGAGGGCGGCGCCCAGGCGATCGGTGAGCGACTCGCCGCGAATGCTGGTGCAGGTCGCGCACTCGATGTCTGTGACAGCGCCGCCGTCGAATCCATGCTCGGATCGATTGCGAGCGAATTCGGTGCCATCTCGATCCTCGTCAACAATGCCGGAATCACTCGCGACCAATTGCTGCTGCGGATGAAGGACGAAGACTGGCAGGCCGTTCTTGACACCAATCTGAGCTCGGCTTTTCGCACCTCGAAAGCGGTATTGCGGGGCATGATGAAATTACGCAAAGGCCGCATAATCAGCATCGCTTCGGTGATCGGTTCGACCGGTAACGCAGGGCAATCCAACTACGCGGCGGCCAAGGCCGGCATCATCGCATTCTCGAAATCCCTCGCCCGCGAGGTTGGTTCGCGCGGAATAACTGTCAACGTGGTCGCACCCGGGTTCATTGACACCGACATGACCCGCGGACTACCGGAAGAACAGCGCCACGCCCTGCTGGGGCAGATTGCCCTGCACAGATTGGGGGAGTCCGGGGACATTGCGCAGGCCGTTGCGTTTCTCGCTTCACCGGCAGCGGCCTATATCACCGGCGAGACCTTGCATGTGAACGGTGGCATGTACATGGCTTGAGTCGGAGCCGATTCGCCCCGATTGAATAGTTCGCGCGGAAAGGCTTACACAGCAACATTCAGCGCCGTATGGTGAATGATGACAACGGCAAAGGATTCTCGACGCTAGCGAGCGTCGGCAGGTTCCACTACAATTCGCGGCGCTTCGCAGGCATTTCCGCCTGTGCAGCGGAAACCATGGCAGGGCACCTCTCATGGCGGTCCGCATCCAAAAATCACACAGAAGATCCCATCGGGAGACAACACACTCATGAGCACTATTGAAGAACGCGTCAAGAAAATCGTCGTCGAGCAGTTGGGCGTAAAGGAAGACGAGGTCACGCCAAACGCGTCTTTCGTTGACGATCTGGGCGCCGATTCACTCGATACCGTCGAGTTGGTGATGGCTCTCGAAGAAGAGTTCGAATGCGAAATCCCGGATGAGGACGCAGAGAAAATCACGACCGTCCAGCAGGCCGTTGATTACGTCAAATCTCACGTCAAGTCCTGACCCTTGGTCTGGCAGCCAGCCGGATTGATGTTTCGATCCGGCTTGCATGACTGCCTGATGCATCGCTTGATGATGCGCGGGTACGGTCTGACAAGTCGTTAAAGTTTCGCCACGCTGCGCCCTTGAGGCGCAGTGTTCATTTTAAGGGTCGGCAACGCTACGCAAGCGTACGTTTACCGAATCACCCCGGCAATACGGAAACACGAGCATGAGCAAGCGTCGCGTTGTCGTCACCGGCATGGGCCTCGTCAGCCCGGTCGGCAATGATCTGGCCACCGCCTGGGACAACATAGTTGCGGGTCGCAGCGGCATTGGTCCGCTCACCAATTTCGATGTCTCGGCATTTCCCACGCGCATCGCCGGTGAGGTTCGGGATTTTGATCCGGCCGCATGGGTACCCGCGAAAGACGTCAAGAAGATGGATACGTTTATCCACTACGGGGTCGCCGCGAGCCTGATGGCCCTCAAGGACGCTGATCTCGAAGTCACCGAAGCGAACGCCGAGCGCATCGGAACCCTGATCGGATCAGGGATTGGCGGCATTGCCGGAATCGAGAAGACCACGCTGGCCTTGCATGAAGGCGGCCCGCGCAAGGTCTCCCCGTTCTACGTTCCCTCAACCATCATCAACATGGTTGCAGGCCATCTTTCGATCCTGACCGGCACCAAGGGGCCCAATTTCTCTGCCGTATCGGCGTGTGCGACCTCGAATCACAGTATCGGAATGGCCATGCGCCTGATCCAGTACGGCGATGCCGACATCATGATTGCCGGTGGCGCCGAATACGCGAGTGTGCCGACCGCAGTTGGTGGCTTCTGCTCGATGAAGGCCATGTCGACGCGCAATGATGAGCCTCAGAAAGCCAGCCGTCCGTGGGATAGCGAGCGCGATGGTTTCGTGCTCGGTGACGGAGCAGGAATCCTGATCCTTGAAGAATACGAAGGCGCCAAGGCGCGTGGTGCCCGCATCTATTGCGAACTGGCCGGCAGTGGTGCCAGTAGTGACGCGTTCCACATGACGGCACCGAGCGAAAACGGTGAAGGCCCTGCGCGTTGCATGGTGGCGGCAATGAACGACGCCGGCGTGAATGCCGATCAGGTCGAGTACCTGAATGCACACGGCACCTCCACTCCACTCGGCGATCTTGCCGAGACCCGCGCGCTCAAGCGCGCGCTGGGCGATCACGCCTACAAGACAATGATCAGCTCGACCAAATCGATGACTGGTCATCTGCTTGGGGCGGCGGGTGGCGTCGAAGCGATTTTCACGATTCTCGCATTGCACCACGGCATCATTCCGCCGACGATCAATCTCGACAATCCCGGCGAGGGTTGCGACCTTGACTATGTGCCGAATGTTGCCCGGGAAAAGAAGATTTCGGTGGCCGTGTCGAACGGGTTCGGTTTCGGCGGTACCAATGGCACCCTGGTATTTCGAAACCTCTGAGCGCGAATCGCTCGCCGACCATGGCTCCCACGTCGAGGCTGCTTCAGGGCCGGCATGATCTGTTGGCTCTGGCGGCTATTCGTCCGGATCGCTATCCGGGCTTGCTTGAGAGTGTCGCGCATGGCACACCATCGGCCCGCTGTGATGTGCTCGCGGCGTTTCCGCAGTTCTCGATTTGTCTCGGCGCAGACGGCCGCGTCCGTGACGGCGCGGGCAATGAACTCGGTACCCGTTTTCTCGATGTGCTCGACCAGATGTGGCGCGAGCATCGGTGTGAGACTGCAAAGCGCGACGATGCCCCGGTGTTTCAGGGCGGCTGGTTCCTCTATCTTGGCTACGAGCTCGCTGGCGAAATCGAGCCACGCCTGACGCTGGAACATCCGAGTGAGGGGCCACCGGTTGCTCTCGCTCTGCGCTGTCCGGTCAGCCTTGTTGTTGATCATGAGAAGAATCAAACCCTGCTTATAGCCGAGGCCGGCTTCGAATTCCTGCTCGACGAGGTCGAGCAGGATCTGCGAACGGCTGGCGCATGGTGCCCTGGCGAATTTCAAGTCGAAAGCGTCGAGGAAGATCAACCCCGGATTTTTCTAGACGGCTTGGCAAAGGTCCACGAATACCTGTGCGCAGGTGATGTCTTTCAGGTCAATCTCTCCCGGCTTTGGCACATCAAGCTGAGCGACAGCTACCCGGCAGCCGATATCTATGCCGCCTTGCGCAATGCCAACCCGGCGCCATTCGCCGGACTCCTGCAATGGCGGGATTGGAGCGTTGCCAGTTCCTCTCCGGAACGCCTCGTGCAAACCAGCGCGGACAAGGTACAGACGCGACCGATTGCCGGCACGCGTCCGCGCGGCAAGGGTGACGATGACCTCGCCAGGATCAAGGAACTGATCGGGCATCCGAAAGAACGCGCCGAACATGTCATGTTGATCGATCTGGAGCGCAACGACCTCGGCCGCGTCTGTGTTCCGGGTAGCGTGATTGTCGATGAACTCATGGGCGTGGAAAGCTACACCCACGTCCATCACATTGTTTCCAATATCAGTGGTCGCTTGCGCGCGGATGCGTCGCCCGGTGACGTTATCCGGGCAGTGTTTCCCGGAGGCACGATTACCGGTTGCCCGAAAGTCCGCTGCATGGAGATCATTGCCGAGCTCGAACAGGGGCCGCGCGGTGCCTACACCGGAGCGATTGGTTACCTCGACAACAACGGCGACCTCGATCTCAATATCCTCATCCGCACCCTGACCATCGCCGGAAACTCGGTCCAACTTCGCGCCGGTGCCGGCATCGTCGTCGATTCGGACCCAGACTTCGAATTGGAGGAGACCCGGGCCAAGGCACGCGGCCTGCTGCGTGCATTTGGACTCGATGGCTGACAGCCAGGACCCTCCGAAAAGCTGCGGTAATCCTGCTACCCTTCGGGGCCCGTCGACAAACTCCTGATGCCCTTGCATTCCAGCCAATATCAATACGGTCGAATCCGCCGGCTTCTGATCTTTATCCTTGGCCTCGTTGCCAGTGTCAGCGTCCTCTCGCTGATGGCCTGGCAGGACTATCGTCGCTTTGTCGATGCGCCGCTCAATTTGAGCGAACCCAGAACCATCGATTTTGAGCGCGGAACAGCGTTCAAGGATCTGGTCCGTCAGTTGCGTCGCGATGACATCACCAGCGGCTCGCCGTTCTACTGGAAAATCCTCTCGCGCCAGATGGAGGTTGCCTCGCGCCTGCAGGCAGGTGAGTACCGTTTGAATCCCGGGCTGACTCCGCATGGATTGATCGAGATGATCGCAAGCGGCAAGGTGATCCAGCATCATTTTACGATCGTTGATGGCTGGACGTTCCGGCAATTGCGTCTCGGCCTCGCCAATGAAGCCGGCCTGCGGCAGACTTTGCCAGGCAAGGATGAGAAAACAATCGCGGCCGAACTCGATATCGCTGATCAGAACCTGGAGGGCTGGTTTCTTCCTGAAACGTATGCCTGGGTCAAGGGTGACAGCGACTCGATAGTCCTGAGACGAGCGCATGTCGCCATGCAAAAGGCGCTCGATCAGCTGTGGCCGAAGCGCGACCCTGCGGTGCCGCTGCAGACGCCTTACGAGGCGCTGATCCTGGCCTCGATCATCGAGAAGGAAACCGGGATTGGTGAAGAGCGCGCGCAAATTTCCGGCGTGTTCACGCGACGCCTGCAAATCGGTATGCGATTGCAAACCGATCCTACCGTCGTCTATGGCCTGGGCGAAAAATACGATGGCAACATCCGCCGTCGCGATCTCGAATCCGATACGCCTTACAACACCTACACCCGAGACGGATTGCCGCCGACGCCGATCGCTCTGCCGGGATTGCAGGCGCTTGAAGCAACAATGCATCCAGCCGCTGGCAATGCGTTGTATTTCGTCGCCCTCGGCGATGGCAGTGGTCGCCACGAATTCACTGCATCACTGGCCGAACACAATCGTGCTGTGGCGCGGTACCTGGCCCGGCTCAGGAAACAATGAGCGGTTGCCTGATCAGCCTTGAGGGCGGGGAAGGAGCCGGGAAAAGCACGGTCCTGGCCGCTTTGCGTGCGCAAATCGAGGCCCGCGGAATCATCCTGCATGTGACCCGCGAGCCGGGTGGAACCGCGCTCGGCGAAGCAATCCGACGGCTGGTTCTGGATGGCGCGATGCAGGATGTTTGTGCCGAAAGCGAACTGCTGCTCATGTTCGCAGCGCGTGCGCAACTTATCCGCGAAGTCATTCAGCCTGCACTATCGAGGGGTGACTGGGTCTTGACCGATCGCTTCACTGACGCCAGCTTCGCCTATCAGGGCGGTGGTCGCGCGCAGCCAGTTGAGCGGATCGCGAATCTCGAACGCTGGGCGGCAGACGGATTGAAACCGGATTTGACCTTGCTCCTTGATGTGGCTGTCGAAGTTGGCCGGGCACGAGCCGCGCGGCGCGGTAGACCGGACAGAATCGAGCGCGAGAAGTCCGAATTCTTTGACCGGGTCAATACAGCGTACCGGGATCGAGCGGCGAACGAACCACAACGCTTCCGCATCATCGATTCAAACGGTGATATCGACGATGTTCGCAATGCCGCTTGCGCAGCGGTCGATTCCTTCATTTCACAACGGAACGCGAGCACATGACGCTGGCCCCATGGCTCAAGGATTCCTGGCGTTCGTTGAGTGAGCGTCTGCAGCACGATCGACTGCCGCACGCGCTACTGCTCAGTGGCGCATCCGGTCTCGGCAAGCGCGCGCTTGCCGATGCACTGGTCACGGCTGCACTTTGCGAGAATCGAAGCGCGGAGGGATACGCTTGCACACACTGTCGCTCCTGCCTGTTGATGGCAGCAGGTTCGCATCCTGATCGTGTCCAGCTGAGCTTTGAATTGCGCGACGACGGCAAGACCCTGCGAACCGAAATCGTCATCGAGCAGATCCGTAACCTGTCGCAGCGACTTTCCCTCTCAAGCCAGTTCGGCGGCAAGCAGATGGTGGTCATTGATCCTGCTGATCGCATGAATGCGAGTGCAGCCAACGCACTGCTTAAAACTCTGGAAGAGCCTTCGGCCAGCACCATGATCATCCTGGTCAGCGATCTGCCCGCGCGTTTGCCGGCAACCATTCGCAGTCGCTGCCAGCGTATCCAGATCAATCCTCCCAACCACGCGCAGGCGATTTCGTGGCTCAGCGGGCAGGGCATTGCCGCCGTCGATGCAGAACGCGCATTGGTCGCCCTGCTTGGTAATCCCGGACGCGCGCTGGAGGCGCTCGCGGACGACACGCTGGCCTTGCGCAGCGAGTGCCAGCGTGACCTTCAGGCCCTGAGCGGACGTCGCGCACACGCGCTCACAATCGCCGAAGCCTGGGCGGCTGATAGACCGGGCGAACGTTTGTGGCACGCGGCCGTGCTCGTTCGCGAAGATGCCATTCAGTTGGCCCAGGGAAGCCGAGGTGCGCTCGGCTTGACCGGGCCAGCGGAAATACCGAAGCTAGCAGCATGGTTTGCCGCCGCCAATCGCTCGCGCGAGTTGCTGGCAACTCAGGTTCGCAGCGAATTGGTCGTCCTCGATCTGTTGCATACTTGGCAGACGCCACGGAGTTCATGACATGTCGATACCCGCCAATGGAGGAGCGCCAAGACAGGGAATCCTGTCTCTGGCGATAAAGGACAAGGGCGCGCTGTTCAATGCCTACATGCCGTACGTGCGTGGTGGCGGACTGTTCGTGCCGACCAGCAAACGCTACAACCCGGGTGACGAGGTTTTCATACTGCTTTCCTTGATGGACGAAAAAGATCGCCTGCCGGTAGCCGGAAAGGTCGTCTGGATCACACCGCCCGGAGCGCAGGGAAACCGTATCGCCGGCATTGGTGTGCAATTCAACGAATCCAGCGACGGGGATACCGCGCGCACGAAGATCGAGTCGATCCTCGCCGGCATTCTCGGCCAGGAACGTCCGACCCACACGATGTGATGCGCGTCCTGGTTCTCGGTGCGGGAGCAACGGGCGGCTATTTCGGTGCGCGCCTTGTCGAATCGGGCGCACAGGTCGACTTCCTGCTCAGACCGACGCGCGCCGAGTCGCTGCGTCGCGATGGTCTGCGCGTGAAAACACCTGCTGGTGAACTCAAGATCCGAGTGAACGCCCTGGTCGAACTGCCTGAGTCCTATTCCTGCGATCTCGTCCTGCTCTCGTGCAAGGCCTACGATCTCGATTCGGCGATCGAAGCGATTGCTCCGGCAATGGCATCCGGTGCTTTGGTTCTGCCTTTGCTCAATGGCATGCGCCATCTGGATATTCTGGATCAAGCCTTCGGCCCGGAAAATGTTCTTGGTGGTCTCTGTCACATATCCGTGGCCCTGCAGAGCGATGGCTCGATTCGTCAGATCGGTTCAATCGGTCGTCTGACATTCGGTTCGCGCCCTGACCAGCCCTCGATTCCTGCCAGGGTCAGCGATTGTTTGCTGGCAATGAAAGCGGAAGTCATCTGCAGCGAAGATGTCATCGCGGCGATGTGGAGCAAATTCACCATGCTCACGGCGCTGGCCGGGATCACCTGCCTGATGCGCGCCAGCATTGGTGAAATCGTTGCCGTCAACGGCGGTGCCGATCTTGCCAGGCGACTCTATCGGGAATGTGTCGAAGTGGCAGGCCGAAGCGGCTACTTGATGTCACCTTCCGCTAGCGATGAAGCCCTCGGGATCCTGACGGCCGCGCATTCGCCGCTCAAGGCGTCAATGCTTCGCGATGTCGAGAGCGGTCATCGGAGCGAGGTCGAACATGTCCTCGGCGACATGCTCAGCCGCGCCCGGACGTTGCAAGTTGATGCGCCGCTACTCGGCGCAGCCTGCATGCATTTGCGCATTCACGAGGCGGCTCTGCAGGACTGAGCCGCCTCGCATGTTTTTTTCAGGCGCTTGCTTTCAAGGCTTCGCTGTCCCAGCCATCCCGAGGCGTGAAGCGCGCGCCGTAGCGCTGTTCAAGTGCCTGCAGCCGATGCTTGAGCACATCCGCACCGGTATCGCGAATGTGTTGAATCGGGCCGCCGCGAAACGGCGCAAATCCGGTGCCGAAGATCACGCCGGCATCGCACAGATCGGCATCGTCGACGACGCCATCGTGCAGGCACGCGACCGATTCGTTGAGCATTGGCAGGATCATCCGATCCTCAATGTCATCCGGTGCCGCATAGTTCGGATCAACGTCGGGCTTGATCGCCTTGCCGTTCTCCCATTTGTAGAACCCCTCACCATCCTTCTTGCCGCGCTTGCCCGACTCGAGCAGCTTTTCCATGCCTTGTGGAATTTCCAGATTGAGGAATTCGGAAAGCTCCTTGCCGACTGATGCGGCGACATCAAGGCCAACCGTATCGGCCAATTCGATCGGCCCCATCGGCATGCCGAACTTCTTGGCCGCCTTATCGAGTACAGGGCCTGGCACACCCTCGCCGTACATGCGCACGGCTTCAAGCATGTAGGGCATGAGGATGTGGTTGACCAGAAATCCAGGCGTTCCCTTGACTGGCACCGGCAGTTTGTCGATGGCCTTGCAGAACGCCATCGCACGTTTTTCGTTGGCTTCGTCGAGCTTGTCGTGCCGCACTATCTCGACCAGCGGCATCATCGCCACCGGATTGAAATAGTGCAGCCCAAGGAAGCGAGCAGGATTGGCCACGGCTTCGCGTAGCTCGTTGAGGGGAATGCTCGAAGTGTTAGAGGCCAGCAGAGCACCGGCTTTCATGTCCGGCTCGGCATTCTTGTACAAGGCTTCCTTGGCCTCTGCATTCTCGTAGATCGCCTCGATAACAAGATCGGCATCGGCCACGCCCTTGCCCTCGACGTCCGAGGTGAGACGGGCCAATGCCGGTTTGATGCGATCGTCCGTTTTCAGGCGCTTCTCGAACAACTCGCGCGCTCTTTGCATGGCTGGATCGATGTATTTCTGCTCGCGATCCTGCAGGGTCACGTTGAAACCGCGCAGTGCCGACCAGGCTGCAATGTCGCCGCCCATGACGCCTGCACCGATGACATGGACGTGCTTGATGCTGTGGTCGATGCCACCGCCGAGTCCCTTGAGGCGTTCCTGAAGGAAAAAGACCCGGATCAGGTTTCGTGCGGTCGAGGTTTGCGCAAGCTTTGCAACAGCACGTGCTTCGTTCTTGAGGCGCTGCGAAAGGCTGCCGCCGCGGCGCCAGGTTTCGATCAGGGCGAACGGTGCAGGATAGTGTTCGGGCCGGGCCTTGGCTGCGGTCTGCTTGCGTACGATCGGGGCCAGAATCTGTCTTGCCGGCCAGGTATTGGTGGCCCAGGCGATCAGGCGTTGTTGCGCAGGGCGGGTTGGTGGACGCCGGATAATTTCGCGGGCTCGCTCGATCAGCTTGTCCGGTGAAGTCACCGCATCGACCAGTCCGATCGAGCGCGCGTATTCGGCCGACGCCGCGCGACCGCTCAGCATGAATTCGAGTGCTTTCGGTGCACCAATCAAATAAGGAAGGCGCGCGCTGCCGCCCCAGCCCGGGAAAATGCCGAGCTTGACCTCGGGCAACCCGATCTTGGTCGAGGGATCACGACTGGCGACCCTGTACTTGCAGGCAAGGGCCAACTCGGTGCCACCGCCCATGCAGTGGCCGTGGATCGCGGCAACGGTGGGGCACGGGAGCCTGGACAAACCCTGCAGCACACGTTGCCCGTAACTGATCGCATCAAGCACCATGCCGGATTCGGCGTAACCCTCAAACTCCCTGATGTCCGCGCCAGCGATGAATCCGGCCTTCTTGCCGGAGCGAATGATGAGACCCTTCGGCGGGTCGAATGAGAGGCGTTCGACAATCTCGTTGAGTTCATCGAGTACTTCGCGGGCAAACGTATTGACCGAGCTGCCGGCCCGGTCGAAGTTCAGCACGACGATGCCATCGGCGTCGCGCTCGCTGCTCCAGTGTTTGAAACGGAGTCCTTCGAACATGGCGGTTCCTAGAGTGGGACGGACAGCTATGATCCGGGCAAGCTGCGGCTCTGGTCAATGCGCGCTGTTCAGTTTACTGTTCACGGTTCGGAGGACGGGTGCCTTGTCAAAACGATGCCGAAAGCGATGGATGTAATCGTCACGCCCAAATTGCTTGAGCAGATTCTTGGTGCCAATGGCAATCTAATAGGGATCGAGACGATGCATATCGACGAGGCGCTGGAGCAGTTTCGTCAACTGGCCCTGCGCAGCGGGCAGTCGGTATACCTGTGGAATCCGGAAACAGGCATCGCGGCTTTGCGTCAGAGTGAGCTTCGTGTGCCCGGATCCAAGCGATTCAATGACGCACTTCGCTTCATTTTTCAGAGCATGCAGTTTGGCATCTACCTGCTGATCGACTTCGAGGGTCAGATCAAACCTCCAAATACGGCGTTATTGCGCAGATTCGCAAGGGTGCGCAGCGGCAATCAACGCAAGATCGTGTTTCTGGCCCAGTCGCTGCAACTGCCACCTGAAATCGATGTGCTGGTCGAGCGGATTTCTACCGTCGCGACGTCGAATTCCCCGCCGCGGTTGCGCGATGGGCGCTGGGTCCGATGACGCCATGGTGATCGACAAGGTCAACGGAGCGGTCTTGATCATCGCGACGAATCGCGAAGATCGGCGTTTTCTGTTCGAGGCGCTGGACACACAGGAGTTCGATGCCATCTATACGGCCAAGGACATTGGCCAGGCGCGCACATTCCTGGCCCAGGAGCCGCTCATCGATCTGGTCTTGCTGGAGTTTCTTGGCAAGGCCGTAGAGGCTGTCGAATTCTGCGAGGAATTGCATCGCTATCGATCGTCCGTTCCGGTCATAGGCATATTCGGGTCGGACACAGCCGACACTTGGACTTCGGGTCGCAATTTGCCCGATTGCGTGGTCGATCGTCTATCCAGTCCGGTGGATCCCGCCGAGGCATTGCGACTTATCAACGCGCAGCTCCATGGATCAACTCAGGGTGATGGCGGTAGCGCTCCCGAGCAGTCGACCCTTGATGAACCTTACGCCTTCGAACCAAGCGAGGATGAGCTTGCCGTCGTCGATGCAAAGAGCGGACGCATCATCGATGTCAATGCTCGCTTCTGCGAGCGCAGTGGACATAGCCGGATGCAACTTCTCGGCATCCGCATTGACGGTGTCGATGCAACGCTGGCCCCCGAATTGCGTGCGAATTTGAACCTGGAACTGACGAGTGTGGGACACGTCCATTTTCGGGCACGCAAACCGCGTGCCGATGGCAGTTCCTATCTTGTCGATGTCGACGTGCGCACGTCGACGCGCAATGGCGCCTCTGTCAGCTACCACACGTTTCGCGATCTGAGCGAACTCGGCAGACACACCAAGGCTCTCGATGTCATTTCCGGCATGAACCTCAGCGGTGGCGGCGAAGAGGGGCTTAACGCGGCCTTGCGCAGCCTGATCGACTGGCTGGAACTTGATTTCGTTGCCCTCGTTTCACTGCGCCTTGAGCTCGATAGTGAAGCGCAGCCGTTGTTCGTTTTCCATCGAGAGAGTCCTTCCGACGCCACGCCCGATCCGATGCGGCTGGCGACTTTGAAGGATGCTCTCGATGGCGATGAAGTCGTCATGCTCGATTCCGCGTGCCGGACCAACGCCGAAGACGATTTTGTTGTCGATCAAGGCTTCGAATGTCTGATCGGACTGCCTTTGTGCGATGAGCGCAAGGTGGTTCTCGGTGCACTGGTGATGGCCCGAAAGGCGTCGATGCAGCATCTCTCGCCGATGATCGAGGGCCTGCGAGCCGTCGCGCATCGGCTCGCCCTCGAACTTGAACTGCGCAGGGCGCGTGAACAGGGCAGGGTGCGTGGATTGCAGGATGCATTGACCGGAATGCCAAATCGGCTGCTGTTCAACGATCGTCTCGAATCGGTGATCGAGGAGGCGCATCGCACGGGTGAAATGTTTGCGGTCCTCTTTTTCGATCTGGATCGCTTCAAGAACATCAACGATTCGCTTGGCCACAGCGTCGGTGATCACGTCCTGGTTGCGGTTTCCAGACGCTTGCGCTCATGCGTGCGCGCATCGGATACGTTGGCCCGCTTTGCCGGCGACGAATTCACGATGATCCTGCGCCATATCGTGCAACGTGACGATGTCATGCGCATCGCGGAAAAAATCATTCGCGTCATGGAAGCGCCGCTGACTCTGCCGGATGGGCTGGAGTTGCAGATCACGGCGAGTCTCGGCCTGAGCTTCTATCCCGATGACGCAACCGTTGCGGAAAAGCTGCTCAAGCATGCCGACGTCGCCATGTACACGGCAAAAGGCATGGGACGAAACAATTTTCAGGCTTATGTTGCGGTTCCCGAGGAGTCCCATCAGCAGCGACTCGCCCTGGAAGCCAAGCTTCGCCAAGCCGAACGCAACGGTGAGTTGCGCGTGTTTTATCAGCCTCAGGTCGATACTGCCAGCGAGGATATCGTCGGAATGGAAGCCCTGATCCGCTGGGAGCATCCCGAGCTCGGCATGATAAGCCCAGGATTTTTCATCCCGCTTGCTGAAGAGACGGGCCTGATCATTGCGATCGGCGAGTGGGTCCTGCGCGCGGCATGTCAGGATGCGCGCCGTTGGCAGTTGCGCTATTCCATGCCACTCAGGATCAGTGTCAATCTTTCGCCCTTGCAGTTGCGCCAACCTAACCTGGTGGCTTTGATCGCGGAGGTTCTTGAAGAATCAGGCGTTCCTGCCCATCTGCTCGATCTCGAAGTGACCGAAAGCATCAGCGTCAAATCGATTCCGAACCTGCTGGATACCCTGCAGGCGCTGCGTGACCTGGGCTGCCAGATATCCATCGACGATTTCGGTACCGGCCAGTCCTCACTTGACTACATCAAGCGATTTCCGGCGGATCGGATCAAGATTGACCAATCTTTCGTGCGCAATATTGGTATCGATCCTGATGACGAGGCCATTGTCGAAGCGACCATTGGCATGGCCCACAACCTCAATCGCGGCGTGGTTGCCGAAGGCGTCGAGATAGAGGCGCACCTGGACTTTCTGCGCAGACTGGGCTGCGAAGTATTGCAGGGGTATCTGTTCTGCCGTCCCCTGCCGGCCGCGAGTTTCGAAAGCTTGATGTCCGAGCGGGAAAAGCTGCACCGGGAGTTGCAGGCGCTGCCGCCGGGCGGATGATCGCTGCCCGAATCGTCTGCAGATCCAATCTGATCTGATTGATACACTAGGGCGGGATGCCGGGGTTGGCGTCTGCAGACGAACTCATCTTGTTGAAACTATTTCCCGCTGACGGTGTCGAAGCCGATATGCCTCGACTCCATCGCCGGCAAGGAGACCTGCCCGCATGGGCGAGAGCGAATTGGACCAGGCGCTAGTCGAACGCGTCCAGAAAGGTGACAAACGGGCGTTTGATCTTCTGGTTCGCAAGTACCAGCACAAGATCATCAGCGTCGTGACTCGCTATGTGTCGGATTGGAGTGAGGCGCAGGATGTCTCTCAGGAGGCCTTCATTCGCGCCTACCGGGCGATCGGTGCGTTCCGTGGAGACAGTGCGTTCTACACATGGATCTACAAGATCGCGATCAATACCGCGAAAAACCATCTGGTATCGCGCGGACGGCGCCCGCCGATAGGAGATATCGCCATCGAGGACGCCGTGTTGCTCGATGGCGCCTCACAGTTGCGAGACCGGGCAACGCCCGAGCGTGAATTATTACGGCAGGAAATTGAACGAACTGTATTCAGTACGGTCGAAGAACTGCCAGAAGAGCTGCGCACCGCCATCACCCTCAGGGAAGTGGATGGTCTCAGCTACGACGAGATCGCGGAAGCCATGAATTGTCCGATCGGCACTGTGCGTTCCCGGATATTCCGCGCCCGGGAAGCAATTGATGAACGGCTACGGCCGCTACTGTCTGCAGACGAGGATTGATCCGCATGAGTCAGCAAATTCCGGAACAGTTGTCCGCCTTGATGGATGGCGAACTGGCGCGAGACGAAACCCTGTTTCTCATGCGCCGTATCGAGAACGATGATGGGCTGGTCCAACGGTGGTCGAGCTACCACGTCACCCGTCAGGTCTTGCGTCGCCAGGATGTGTTCGTGGTGCGCGGGAGCTTCACGGATGACATTTTGGCTCGAATCGATGACGAGGGCATGCTGCAGGTTGCGCACGGCGGTCGATGGTTGCGCTGGGCTGGAGGTGGCGCGATTGCCGCATCGGTTGCGGTGGTTGCATTGATTTTCAGCGCCCCGCCCAACGGCAGCAATGGCGTGCCGGGCGAACCGCTCGCGGCGTCAGTCAATCCCGTTTCGACGCCTGCCGCAACGACCACGCAGGGTCCGGGTGAGTTTAGACCGCCGTTGATTTCTCCAGTGCTGGATGTGCAGCCGGCTTCCGCGAGCACGGAGGGTTTTGCCAACTCCTCGACTGCGATCGACCCTCGATTGCAGTCTTATCTGATCCGACACTACGATGCAGCAGCCAGCAATGGACAGTCGACGACGATGCCCTACGTCCTGCTTGTCGTGCCACCTCAGCAGCAGGTGACGGGGCCTTCGGTTGAAGGAACCAGCCAGCAACACTGATCACGATGCGAATCCTGCTCAAGGAGTTGTTTCGCGGAATTTACGACGACCTGGCTCGCAAAATTTTCTGGTCGGCACTCGCGCTGGTTGCCACAATTGCCCCTGCTGCGCTGGCACAAGGTCAGGACGGCGCGGCGTTACTGACACAAATGGCGACCGCGATGCGCTCGCTGGACTATCAGGGATCGTTCGCCTATCAGCATGCAGGTCGCATCGATACTCTGCGCGTATTCCACGCTGGCGGATCGCGTGAACGCGAGCGTTTGATCAGTCTCAATGGTCCGCGCAACGAAGTCATTCGAGACGGCATCCACATTACCTGTATTCGCCCCGATGACTCCGCCATCGTCTACACGAGTACGTCTGGGCGGGGCTTGCTTCCGCTGGTCCCCGATGCGGCGGATTCGGCGCTTGGGGAGTCCTATCGGATCGTCGTCAGCGGCAGTGATCGGGTTGCCGGTTACACCGCTGATATTGTCGACATCATTCCGCGCGATGCATTCCGCTACGGCTACCGGTTGTGGATCGAGCAAGGGTCGCGCCTGTTGTTGCAGTCGATCGTCACCGACAGCAAGCGGCATGCGCTGGAACAGTTCATGTTTGTTTCTCTGGTCATCGGCACGGCTCCCAGCGACACCGATCTCGTGCCGCGGCAAAGAGAATTGTTGACGACAAAAGCTGCAGATTCGAACGAAATCGAGTTGCGCGGCCCGCCGATGTGGATCGTCGGCAATCCTCCTGCAGGTTTCACTTTCCGGTCTGCGCGCAGGTACATGGATGCGGTTGAAGGCGCCCAACACCTGATTTATTCGGACGGACTTGCGAGTGTCTCCATCTACGTGGAAGCGAAAGATGCCGAGAGCGAATCACAAACTACAATGGCCGGTAGAGGCACAATGAATATCTATACCTACTCGAAGGGTGATTGGCGCTTCACCGTGCTCGGAGACGTTCCGATTGCGACCGTGACAATGATGGCGCAATCACTCAAGCAACGGCAACTTGTCGACGCAACGCCTGACGGCCATTGAATCTGCCATCAGTCATGCTCCAACATTGGGAACTTTGACCCAGGCCAGCCATCCAATCTTCGTCAGGATCCAGAGCGCGGCTGACGCGCGAATTTTACTTTCAAGTTTGCAGAATCGAGGGACAACGAAATGACTAGTTTTTCGGGCAATCGCATTGCCCAGATGTTTTTCGCCGTGATGATATCATTCTTCTTTTTCGCGGGTACAACCTGGGCAGCCGAGCTTCCCGACTTCGTCTCGCTGGTCGAAAAAAATGCGCCAGCCATCGTCAACGTTCGAGCAACCACATCGCAGAAGTCGAACCCCCAGGCGCAGTTCCCGGGTTCCGATCAGCAAGAAGACATTCCCGAGATATTCCGACGCTTCTTCGGGCCGATTCCACGAGGGCAACAACCGGGTGGAGAGCGTCAGTCGGCCGGCTCGGGCTTCATCATTTCCAGTGATGGCTACGTCCTGACCAACAACCACGTCGTCGATGGCGCCGATCAGGTCATCGTGCGACTTTCGGATCGCCGCGAACTCGATGCCAAGGTCATTGGTACCGACGAGCAAACCGACATCGCCCTGCTCAAGATCGACGCAGGCAATTTGCCGGTCGTCACAATCGGCGACTCAACCTTGCTCAAACCGGGGCAATGGGTGGTTGCCGTGGGTTCTCCGTTCGGCATGGACCACACGGTTACCCACGGCATTGTCAGCGCCGTGGGTCGCGGCTATGACCGCAGTCAGCAATACGTTCCGTTCATTCAAACCGATGTTCCGATCAACCCCGGCAATTCGGGCGGTCCACTATTCAATCTGGATGGCCAGGTCATCGGCATCAACTCACAGATTTTCTCGAATACGGGCGGTTACATGGGCGTGTCGTTCGCCATTCCAATTTCGGTCGCTATGAACACGATGAAGCAGCTCAAGGAGAGCGGACACGTTTCGCGCGGAATGATTGGCGTACAGATCCAGAACGTGGACCGTGATTCGGCGAAGGCGCTGGGCCTGCCACGCAGCGGCGGGGCATTGGTCAACAACGTGTCGGCAGATAGTTCCGCCGCACAAGCGGGTGTGAAGGTCGGGGATGTCATCCTCGGTTTTGATGGTAGCGAAGTTGTCAGCTCCTCGGATCTTCCGCCCCTGGTTGGGCTGACGCCTCCCGGCACGAAATCAATACTGACCGTATTTCGCAATGGCAAGACCCTCGAACTACCGATCACGGTGGGAGAACTGCCGAAGGATGCAGCAGCCGTTGCGGCGGCCAAGCCGAAGACCGTGGCGTCCAACAAGCTCGGTATCGTGGTGGAAGATCTGACCGCCGAGCAGCGCAAGCAATCGGGACTGAAGGATGAAGGTGTCGTGATCTCTCGGGTCGATGGAGCAGCTGCACGGCGTGCTGCCCTGCAGCCGGGTGATGTTGTCCTCATGGTTGGGCGAAAGTCGGTTGTTTCGGCCAGCGAATTCAACGCGGCGGTCAAACAGCTCAAGGAGAGCGATTCGGTCATGTTGCTGATTCGGCGCAACGACGTTTCTTCGTTCGTCGCGCTGACCGTACCGAAGGGCGACACGGAACAGTAAATTCGCGGCGGTTTGACGACATTTGGCGGTGGTTGCCTGGAAAGTCGGGTCCGGGCTGTCTGCGGCAACCATCGGTTTGGAGCAACGGACATCAAAGGTCGCCAACGTCACGACACCTGTCCGCGTGCAGATCCGCGCAGAGAGGTGTCATCGTCCCGGCATCAACGTCATCGCCTAACTGATTGTTTTTTCTTGAAACAGGTTGGGTTCAGAAGGCTCACCAGGCGTGCGCGCGATTTCTGAAGGCAAGCAGCGCTCACTTGCTCTCGAAGCGCGGCTGGCTGACCTTTTGGATGGCATGGTCGTTGTGTCGGTTGATCAGCGTTGGCTTGGACCCGCCGCAAATGTTGCAGCGCAGCCAAGAGTTGCGCTTTCTGCGATAATCGCCGCCTTTGTGCCGGCTTCCGGCCGGTGCTCTACGGCAAACCCTGATGGACCATATCCGAAATTTCTCGATCATCGCCCATGTCGACCATGGCAAATCCACGTTGGCCGATCGAATCATCCAGATCTGCGGTGGATTGCAAGAACGCGAAATGTCCGCCCAGGTGCTCGATTCGAACCCGATCGAACGTGAGCGCGGCATCACCATCAAGGCTCAAAGCGTCTCGCTCCCATACACATCCAGGGATGGTCGTACCTATCAGCTGAACTTCATCGACACTCCTGGTCACGTCGATTTCTCCTACGAGGTCAGTCGGTCGCTGGCCGCCTGTGAAGGCGCGCTGCTCGTGGTCGATGCCGCGCAAGGTGTCGAAGCGCAATCGGTCGCCAACTGCTATACGGCCGTGGAGCAGGGGCTGACTGTCATTCCCGTGCTCAACAAGATTGACCTTCCAACCGCTGATATTGAGCGCGCCAAGGAGGAAATCGAGGCTGTCATTGGTATCGATGCGGAAGATGCCATTGCGATCAGTGCCAAGACCGGGCTCAACATCATCGATGTCCTGGAAGCGATTGTCGAACGGATTCCGCCACCAATACCGCGCGGTACTGACAAGCTGCAGGCCCTGATCATCGATTCCTGGTTCGACAATTACCTCGGCGTGGTTTCACTCGTTCGCGTCATGCAGGGCGAGATCAAGCCGAAGGACAAGGTTCTTGTCATGTCGACGGGACGCTGGCATGAAGTCGACCAGGTCGGTGTATTCACACCGAAACGGTTGGTGAAAGACAAGTTGGGAGGAGGCGAGGTGGGTTGGGTGACCGCCTCGATCAAGCAAGTCAATGGCGCACCTGTGGGCGATACGCTCACGTTGAACTCCGACCCTGCAGCCGCACCGCTGCCGGGTTTCCAGAAAATTCAGCCGCGTGTCTTCTCCGGCCTGTTTCCGGTCAATGCCGAAGACTACCCTGCGTTGCGCGAGGCGCTCGACAAACTCAAGCTCAATGATGCCGCGCTGCATTTCGAGCCCGAAAGCTCGGAGGCCATGGGCTTCGGATTTCGCTGCGGGTTTCTTGGTCTTCTGCACATGGACATCATCCAGGAGCGACTTGAGCGCGAATACGACCTGGATCTGATTGGCACTGCGCCGACCGTCATCTATGAAATTCTGCAGACGGATGGATCGATCATGATGCTCGATAATCCTGCCAAACTGCCGGCCAGCCAGAATATCGAAGAAGTTCGCGAGCCGATCATCGTCGCCAACATCCTGACCCCGCCCGAACATATCGGCAACGTCATCAAGCTTTGCGAAGAAAAGCGCGGGGTTCAACGTTCGATCAACTACATGGCCAATCAGGTACAGATCAGCTATGAGTTGCCACTGGCCGAGGTCGTACTGGATTTTTTTGATCGCCTGAAATCAGTATCGCGCGGCTATGCTTCGATGGACTACTATTTCGAGCGATTCCAGGTAGCACCACTGGTACGCCTCGATGTGCTGATCAACGGCGAGCGTGTGGATGCCTTGAGCCTGATCTTGCATCGTTCTGCGGCCGATCGACGTGGCCGCGATCTGGTTGAACGCATGAAAGAGCTGATTCCGCGCCAGCAGTTCGATGTCGCGATACAGGGGGCAATCGGTGCGCAGGTCATTGCCCGCTCAACGGTCAAGGCCTTGCGCAAGAACGTGCTGGCCAAGTGTTATGGCGGTGACGTTTCGCGAAAGCGCAAGCTGCTTGAGAAACAGAAGGAAGGCAAAAAGCGCATGAAGCAGGTGGGTCGCGTCGATATTCCGCAGGCAGCATTCCTTGCCGTTTTGCAAACAGACAACAAATAAATACGTGCGATAAACAGGCTTGCCGCAGAGGATCTTGAATGAATTTTGACCTGGCATTGGCGTTGGTGATCTTGACCACGCTGAGTGGTGTGATCTGGCTCATCGACAAGCTGGCGTTTGCGCCATCGCGAGTTCGGCGGGCAACCTCGATCGACGAGATCGCCGCGCTTTCCGACGCTGAACGCAAAGCTCGCATGCAGGAGGCGCTGCGCGAACCCGTGGTCACCGAGTACGCGCGTTCCTTCTTTCCGGTGCTGCTGCTGATTCTGATATTCCGTTCATTCATCGCCGAACCATTCAAGATTCCGTCTGGATCGATGATGCCGACCTTGCTGGTCGGCGACTTCATCCTCGTCAACAAATTCGCCTATGGAATGCGGTTGCCCGTTCTGAATACGCGAATCGTCGAAATCGGCGAGCCGAAACGTGGTGACGTCGTGGTGTTTCGCTACCCTGGCTATCAATGTGAACGCAACGGCGAATCCATTCAGAGTGGCAATCCCTGCTACGAGCCTCAGATTCCCGTGCCGAAACAGGACTACATCAAGCGAATTGTCGGACTGCCCGGCGATGAAGTCACCTATCGAAACAAGATCATCACCGTCAATGGCACCGAGATCGCACAATCCTATGTCGGGCCCTATATCGGTCCATCGGAATCCGGCCGCAACATGGCTTCAGCCCAGGTCATGGACGAAATGCTCTCGGAGGCCAGTCACAGGATGATGGCGTTACCGCAGGTTTCGGGCAGGGAAGGCAGCTGGACAGTACCCGAGGCCAGCTACTTCGTCATGGGTGACAATCGCGACAGCAGCGCGGATAGTCGCTACTGGGGCTTCGTACCCGAGCATGCCCTGGTCGGTCGCGCCTTCCTGATCTGGATGAATTGGGACAACAGCATCGACTATCGGCGTATCGGCACGGTCATCAAATAACTGAAGGGGCAAGTCATGTTGAGTAGAAAACGCGCCAGCGGCATTACCTTGATCGGATTTCTGATGCTGCTGTTTGTGATCGGTTTTTTCGGATACATGGCAATGCGTCTGGTGCCGATGTATGTCGAGTACATGGGCGTGATCAAGGCAATGGAGCAAGTTCGGGCGGAGCCGAATGCAGCCAATCTGTCGCCAGAAGAAATCCGTCGCAGCCTGAATGTGAAATTTGATACTCAGTATGTTGACGATTCTGCCATTCCTCCACAGGCAATCAGGGTTGTCCGTCAAGGAAATGCCACGACATTGAGTGTGACCTATGAGCGTCGGGTTGCCTTCATCCACAACCTTGAACTGGTGGGGACGTTCAAGAAATCGATGAACCTGTCAGGCGGCAATGGGCTATAAATTGTCTCCGTTGCTTGGCCACGTTTTTTCAGATGAATCGCTGTTCAAACAAGCGCTGACCCATCGGAGCGCGGGTCGACGCAACAACGAGCGCCTTGAATTCCTCGGCGACGCCTTGTTGAATCTGATCGTCGCCGAGCATGTGTACGAGCAGTTCCCGAGTGCGAGCGAAGGTGACATGACCCGAGCTCGCGCATCGCTGGTCAATGGTTTGGCACTGGCCGAGCTCGCTCGCGAAGCCAATATGGGTGAACATCTCGTGCTTGGTCCCGGCGAACTCAAGACGGGTGGATTTCGCCGCGACTCGATCCTGGCGGATACGTTCGAGGCAGTGATTGCGGCAATTTATCTTGATTCCGGCTGGGAGAGTTGCCGAACGCTCGTGCGTCGAGTGTTCGCAGAACGCGTGGCCGCGGTGGATGGCAAGGTCAGCAAGGATTCGAAAACCCAACTTCAGGAATTATTGCAGGCCAATGGGTTGGCGCTACCTGTCTATGAACTGGTGGGTGCGCGCGGCGATGACCATGACAAGCAATTTGACGTGGTTTGTCAGGTCGAAAGCCTCGGCTTGAATCAAACAGGTAGCGGTTCAAGTCGAAGAGCGGCTGAGCAAGCTGCAGCCGAGGATATCCTGGAAAAGACGCGCGCTTGCATAGTCGCCCGAAAGAAGAGTCCCAACGAATGAATCCAGAGTCGCCAATCCCGCATCGCTTCGGCCGCGTTGCCCTGCTCGGACGCCCGAATGTTGGCAAGTCGACCTTGCTCAATGCGCTGATAGGATCGGATCTCAGCATAATTTCGCCGAAGCCGCAGACCACGCGACACCGGATTCTCGGCATCGCTACCCACGAGCGAGCGCAGATTGCCCTGCTTGATACACCGGGGTTGCACCTGGGTGGCAAGCGGGCAATGAACCGCCAGCTCAATCGGGTCGCTCGCCAGGTTCCCGCCGAGGCGGATGTCATCGTCCACGTCGTCGCTGCTCCGCGCTGGACCGACGAGGACGAATTGGTCTGGGACTTGATCTCCAAACATGACGTGCCGCGGCTGCTGGTCATCAACAAGATTGATCTGGTCAAGGACAAGGCGGAGCTGCTTCCCTATGTGGCGAAGATCAGCGAGACCCGCCAGTACGATGGAATTCATTATTTGCGCGCAACCCACAGCAAAGGTCTGCCGCATTTTCTGGATGAGTTGGTCAAGCTCCTGCCGGAAGGCGAAGCCCAATACGACGAGGACGAACTGACTGATCGCAGCGAGCGTTTCATCGCTGCCGAAATGATCCGTGAGCAACTCATGTTGCGATTGTCCGAGGAACTGCCCTACGCGACCACCGTGGAAATCGAGCACTTCGAACAAGTTGGCAATCTTTCCCGGATTGCCGCTGCGATCTGGGTCGAGCGCGAGGGCCAGAAAGCCATCGTGATCGGCGCTGCCGGTTCCGGTCTCAAGGCGATCGGCAGCAATTCGCGTCGGCGTATGGAAAAGCTGTTCGGCAACAAGGTATTTCTTGAACTCTGGGTCAAGGTTCGCGAGAACTGGTCGGACGATGAAGCCTCGCTGAGGCAGTTCGGTTACTCCGGCTGAGTTGTCACGGTATCAGACGTGAACGTTGATGCCGAACCCGCCCTGATCCTGCATGCGAGGGCGTATCGGGAAACCTCGCTATTGCTTGAGTGTCTGACCCCTGGCTACGGTCGGGTCGGCATGATCGCCAAGGGCGTCCGCCGCGAGCGCACTCGGTTGCCAAGAGGATTGCTGCAGCCCTTGCAGCCTTTGCACATGAGCTGGGTCGGCAAGGGTGAGCTGATGACCATGACCCGCGCCGAAGCGACCGCTGCTCCTTACTCGATGCGCGGCGACAGGATCTATTCGGCGATGTATCTCAACGAGCTCGTGCTGCGCATGTGCGCACGAGGCGACCCGCACAGTGATCTCTTTGAACACTACATTCGATGCCTGCAACGGCTTTCCGAAGGTGAGGCGGAAGCGTGGACGCTGCGGAGATTCGAGCGCGACCTGCTGAATGATCTGGGCTATGGCCTCGTCCTCGATCGCGATATTGAGACTGGTGACGCACTTGATCCCCATTCCGAGTACGTCTACGCAATCGATACCGGCCCCCGAATCGCAAGCGGTCACAAGGACGATCTGCGCATCAAGGGATCGGCCCTGATCGCGCTGGAGAAAGACTTGATGCCCTCGGTCGGAGAATGCATCGAATTGAAGCGCTTGATGCGCATGCTGTTGCAGCATCAACTCGGTGGCGGCAGCTTGAATGCATGGAGCATGCACATGAGCACCGCCAAATGAACGAATAATCTCGATCAGGTTTTCTGGAAAACAATTAAATTACCAGCTACAGCCATTGAAACTCAATTCAATGCGGCCCGCGTCTTCATGCAGGCGCCAACCAATTCGGCAATGGCTGCAGTTGGCCAAGCGGCGTCGGATTGAAGGGACGCCCTCAGCGCGGTGACAGCTTTTGCCAGAAATGGCGCACCGCAAAAACCCGCCGAAGCATCGAGCCGATGCAATCGATCGAGCAGGGCAGCGCGGTCAGTTTTCGCAGCGAACTGGTTCAGCTCGGCCGGCAGGGCATCCAGTTCTTGCGCAAACAATCCGCGCAATGCGGCAATGATTGATGGGTCGCCGCCGGTCGCTTCAGCCGCGAGGGTGTCGTCAAGCAAAGCGCAGGCACTCACGGAACCCGGAAGAAGGCGTTCGAGGAGGGAATGCAGAGCATCCATGCTGACCGGCTTGAGAAGCACCTCGACGAATCCGCTGCCGATCATTGCATTGCGGTCGGCGGAAGCCTCGGCGGTGGTTACGACCGCCGGCGTCCATCGGTTCGGATGACTGTCCGTGCGCATGCCATGCAGCACCTCGAGACCGTCCAGCCCGGGCATCCGCGCGTCAAGCAGGATCAGATCGAACACTCGATTTCCTGCCAACGCCAGGGCCGCCGAGCCATCCTCGGCCAGTGCCGTGTCGTGCCCGACCATCGCGATCGCTTCGGCGAAGAAGTGCAAGCTCAACGGGTTGTCATCAGCAACCAGAACATGCGCCATCGAAGAATTTCCCTTTCCCTGTGAACCAAGCAGTTACATCGGAAGCTTGACCACAGTCAATTCCCATGTCCAGCCTCGGGAAATCCACTACGAGCGCAAACGATCGACTGATACCATGCGCAGCCCTCCCGACTCCAACGCGTTCACGACAGCATGGCGAATCCAGAAGTCGACATAGAAAGCCTGACCCACGACGGTCGCGGTGTCGCGCGTATAGACGGCAAGGCGGTCTTCGTTGCCGGGGCATTGCCCGGGGAACGCGTGCGAATCCAGTATGGCAAGCGTCGCCGCGCTTACGATGAAGCGAAGGTCGAGGAATTCCTGACCCGGTCACCTGATCGGATCGAACCGCGCTGTCCCCATTTCGGCGGCTGTGGTGGATGCGCATTCCAGCATCTGCCGGCGGAGCGACAAATTGAAGCCAAACAGCGGGTGCTGGCCGAGAATTTCGAGCGCATTGGCAAAGTCAGCCCGCAGAATTGGCTGACGCCGCTGAGCGATCAACCCTGGGGCTATCGGCGCAAAGGTCGCTTGTCGGTCAAATGGGTCGAGAAAAAGGGCAAGGTCGTGGTCGGTTTCCGCGAGGACAACCCGCGTTTCATTGCCGACCTCACCGTTTGCCACACCTTGTTGCCCGAAGTCGGACAGCGCATCAATGAATTGTCCGAGCTGATTGGCTCACTCGAGGCAAAAAGCGAAATTGCTCAAATCGAGATTGCTGCGGGCGATGAAACGGTAGCCCTCGTATTTCGTAACCTGATTCCCCTGTCCGTGGGTGATCGGCAGAAGCTGATCGATTTCGGAACACAGCACGATCTCGCGATCCTGTTGCAACCGAAAGGGCCGGACAGCGTCCACGCGTTGTGGCCTGAACAGATCAACCTGCATTTCCGTATCGCCGAAGCCGATGTCGATCTCGAGTTCGAGCCGCTCGATTTCATCCAGGTCAATGCGGGCATGAATCAGCGCATGATCCGGCAAACGCTACAACTGCTCGATATGAAGCCGGACGATGAAGTGCTCGATCTTTTTTGTGGCCTCGGCAACTTCACCTTGCCTATAGCCAGGCAGGTGGCATCGATTGTCGGCGTCGAAGGTGATGAGGGATTGGTCATGCGCGCCGGTCGAAACGCCGAGAAAAACGGTATCGACAATGCATCGTTCCATGCGGCCGACCTCTTTCTGAATCATGCAGGCTCAGCCTGGGCCAGACGCAAATACAGCAAAATCCTGCTCGATCCGCCGCGATCGGGTGCCGCGGCGGTGCTTGAGTACTTGCCGCGAAAAGGCAGCGATCGAATCGTCTATGTTTCCTGTCACCCCGCGTCACTGGCCAGGGATGCCGGCACCCTCGTCAACCAGCATGGATTCACGCTTGTCGATGCCGGCGTCATGGACATGTTTCCGCATACGGCCCATGTCGAGTCGATTGCGTTGTTCATCCGGTGATCGACCGGTAGGATGCTCGACATGAGTTCCTCACCCAGTGACATCAAAGATGACAAGAATTCGCGAGGCAGTTGACGCATGTTGATCATCGGCATTTCCGGCAAGACCCTCAGCGACGAAGACCGTGTCTGGCTGTCGGCGCCACAAGTCAGTGGTGTCATCCTGTTCACCAGGAACTGCAGCAATCGCGATCAGGTGGTCGATTTGATCGACGATATCCGCATGGAGCGTCCTGATGACCCGTTTCTGATCTGCGTCGATCAGGAAGGTGGTCCGGTGCAACGTTTTCGACAGGGATTCACCCGGCTGCCGGCGCTGGCTCGAATCGGTGAGCTTTTCGAGAGCAAACCGAAGCTTGCGATCGCGCTCGCCGAAGAGCATGCCTGGTTAATGGCCAGTGAAATGCGTGCGATTGATATCGATCTGAGCTTTGCCCCGGTCGCCGACCTGGCCTGTGGAAATCTCGCGATTGGGCAGCGTGCATTCCATGCCGATCCGGCGATTGCCTCCGAACTGGTTCAGGCGTATGCGCGCGGCATGCATCTCGCGGGCATGGCGGTTACCCTCAAGCACTTTCCGGGGCATGGCAACGTCCTTGCAGACACGCACTTCGACACCGCCACTGATACGCGCACGCTTGACGAACTGCGCGCCAGCGATCTGGTCCCGTTCGTCGATGGATTCGCCGCTGGCGCCGAAGCGATCATGCTTGCGCATGTGCACTATCCGAAGGTGGATGCTTTGGCAGCTGGCTTCTCGAAGGTCTGGATCGGCGACATCCTGAGAAATGACCTCGGTTACAAGGGCATCGTCATTGGCGACGATATCGGCATGGCCGCTGCGGAAGTTGCAGGGGGAATTCCGGCGCGCATCGAAGCGCATTTGAATGCCGGTTGCGAGCTCATCCTTGCCTGCAGTCCGGCCATCGTCGAAGAATCAGTCACCGCGACCGCGCATCTCCCCGCGTGTCCGGCCGCGCGCGTCGAAAGCCTGCGTGGCGCTGTAGCGCCAACCTGGGAAGCGCTGGAAGACAATCCGAAACGCGACGAGGTCATTGCCCGCCTCGCCGATTTCTGTCCTGAACCGAGCAGCAAATGAGTCGAGCGAAACTTTCCGAAGCACTGAAGACGGCTGATCTCATCCACGACCAGGCGGCGCTTGCATCGGCCATAACGCGAATGGGTGGCGAAATTGGCCAGGCCCTGAGCGGCCAATCTGCAGTGTTCCTGACCATCATGCAGGGCGGACTGGTCTTCGCCGGACAATTGGCAACCGCCATCGACGCCGATCTCGAGTTCGACTACGTGCATGCGTCGCGGTTTCGTGGAACGACCACAGGGGGCGAGCTGAAATGGATGCGCCGACCCGATACCTCATTGCGTGGGCGAATTGTCCTGTTGGTCGACGATATTCTGGACGAAGGCCACACCCTGCAGGCGATTCGCGGGTGGTGCATCGATCAAGGCGCTTCCGAGGTGCTTCTGGCCGTGCTCTGCGAGAAGCGCCACGGGCGCACGGTGCCGGGCCTCAGCGGCGATTTTGTCGGCGTGGAAGTGCCTGACCGCTATGTTTTCGGCTATGGCATGGACTTCCATGAGCAAGGTCGAAATCTTCCCGCCATTTACGCGCTTTGAAGCCGATGCCGATCGATCTCGCTGTGATTGGAGGCACTGGCCTGTACCGGTTTCCCGGGCTTGAAGATGTCGCTGAACTCGATCTCGAGACACCATGGGGAAAGCCTTCCGATATCATCGTCAGCGGCCGGCTCGGCGCGAAACACGTGGCCTTTCTGGCCCGCCATGGACGCAAGCACGACATCCTGCCGCACAAGGTCAACTACCGCGCGAACCTGCACGCGCTCCAGCAACTCGGTGCCACCCGCATCATTGGCGTGAATGCCGTTGGCGGCATCCGCGATGACATGGGGCCTCGCGTGCTGGCGGTTCCGGACCAGATCATCGACTACACGCAAGCCCGCATCAGCAGCTTCTGCGATGTTGAGGGCGCCGAAGTTCGCCATATCGATTTCAGCGAGCCGTATACGCAAGGCTTGCGTCAGGCGGTGATTGACGCGGCCGAACGCGCCGGCATCGAAGTGGTCGACGGCGGCTGCTACGGCGCGACCCAGGGCCCGCGCCTAGAGACCCGCGCCGAAATTTCACGCATGCGACGCGACGGCTGCGATCTGGTCGGCATGACCGGCATGCCCGAAGCCGTGCTGGCTCGCGAACTCGATATCGACTATGCCTGTTTGGCCCTGGTCGCCAACTGGGCGGCCGGCTGCGGCGATGAAGCCGAGATCAGCCTCGAGGAGATCTTTGCCAATCTCGAAAAAGTCACCGCAAAAGTGCCGCCGATCGTCGCGGCGATGCTGGCGGGCAGCTGAGGCTCAAAGAGCGACGTTTTCTGTCGATTTCCGGCACAACAATCGTCGTCCGCACTGCCAGGGCCCGTTGTTTGCGCCATGGCGCGGGCCTTCGGCGCCACTGGAAGATTCAATCGACGCGCACGGAATCTCGGAACAACGTCAGTTCATTGTGAGACTGTGGAACCATGATCGGAGCTTGCCGCATTGAATAAGCCGATCGGGATCGCACTTCGACAGGCTCAGATCGAACGGCTGAGGTAGTCGTCGTTGAGGACTCTGCATAGACCGATTCAAGCCGCAAACTGCAATCGCGCCAGTTCCGCATAAAGTCCGCCTTGCTCGAGCAGTTCCGCATGCGTGCCCTGGGCGACAATGCGTCCGCCATCAAGCACGACGATTCGATCCGCCTTCTGCACGGTTGCCAGGCGATGGGCAATCACCAGGGTCGTTCGATTGTTCATCAATCGCTCGAGGGCGTGCTGGACCAGACGTTCGGATTGCGCGTCGAGGCTCGACGTCGCTTCGTCGAGAAGCAGGATCGGTGCGTCGCGGAGCAGGGCACGCGCAATCGCGACGCGCTGCTGCTGGCCACCCGAAAGGCGCACGCCGCGCTCGCCGAGATAGGTGTCATAGCCTTCCGGAAGTGCACTCAGAAACTCATGGGATTCCGCTGCTCGGGCTGCCGCCTCGACATCATCGTTGCTGGCCTCGATGCGACCGAAGCGAATGTTGTCGGCGGCACTCGCGCCAAACAACACCGGATCCTGTGGCACCAGTGCGTAGCAGCCGCGAAGCTCGGCGAGATCGATCGCACGCAAATCCTGACCGTCGAGGGTGATGCGACCATGAAGCGGATCATGGAAGCGCTGCAACAACTGAAACAGGGTCGTCTTGCCCGCTCCCGACGGCCCAACCAGGGCGACTGTCTCGCCGGGATTGATGCTCAGGGAAAGGTCATGGATGGCGGCCTGATCGGGACGCGATGGATAGCGAAACTCGACCTGTTCGAATCGCAGCGCACCGCGCACCGGTTGCACCAGGAGCGACGCCGGTTGCGGCGAACGAATATCGGCATCGGTATCGAGTAGCTCGCTGATTCGTCCGAGTGCACCGGCACAGCGCAGCAACTCGCCCCAGACTTCTGTCAAGCCGCCGACCGATCCGGCGGCGACCACGGCATAAAGGACGAACTGCGCAAGCACGCCTGCATTCATTTCCCCGGCAATCACCTGATGAGCACCGGCCCAGAGCACCACCGTGATCGCGCCAAAACTGAGCAGGATGACCAGGGCGGTCAGAAGTGCGGTCGTGCCGATACGCTTGCGCGCCGTCGACAAGGCAAGAAGCACGGCCGTCGTATAGCGATCTCGCTCACGTGGCTCACGGGTATAGGCTTGCACGGTATGGATCGCATTGAGCGATTCCGAGGCGATCGCCGAGGCATCGGCAATCCGATCCTGGCTTTGTCTTGACAACTTCTCGACGCGTCTGCCGAGGAAAACGATCGGCAGAATGACCGCTGGAATGACCAGCGCAGTCAGTCCGGCCAGTTGCGGACTGGTCACGATCAGCATCGTCGTCGAGCCGATCAACATGACCACGCTGCGCAATGAAAGCGAAAGGGTCGAACCGACAACGGTTTGGACCAGTTCCGTGTCGGCGGCCAGGCGCGAAACGAGCTCACCTGATCGGGTCCGCTCGAAAAAGGCCTGGTCCAGTGTCAGCAGGTGCGAGTAGAGGCGTGAACGCAGGTTCGCCGCGACGCGTTCACCGAGCAAGGTGACGCAGAAGTAGCGCGATGCCCCGGCGATGGCCATGATCACGGAAACTCCGAACAAGCCGATGAATCCCGCATTGAGTTGGGCAGGATCGGTCTGACCGAATCCACGATCGATCATGAATCGCGCTGCCGCCGGCAAGGCGAGGGTCGCCGCTGACGAGATCGCCAGGAACACCAACCATCCGGTAATCAGCAAGCGCTGTTCGCGAAGGTAGGGAATCAGGCGACGATAGACGCCGAGCTTTCGCGGTGCGGCAGGAGTTTGCTCGGGCATGGGAAGAATTCAGCGGGGCAACTGAACGAATGGGCCCTCAAGCGCCTGAATTCAAGTCGCTGCAAATCAGATCGGCGCATCTAGGCAGCGTTTCGCTCAAGCGCTGCTTCGATATTTAAAAGCAAGGGTAGTGGGACCCTGCCTTGCTTGAACAATACCGATAAAGCGACGAGATCAATCGATCTGCTCGCGAATGATTTCCCGACCCCGGGTCAAATCACGCAGAAAATCGGAGAACGCATCGATCTGCTCGCGCGGCAGGCGCAGCTGCAGATCGACGCCGCTGGCGTCGAAAGCCTCGCCCATCTTCTCGGCGGCGAATTCGCTCAGGCGGGCAGTCAGGATCGGCAACTCGGCAAACTCGCAATGGATGTCCAAATTGACCGTTTCAATGAGCGGCGTCTTGTCGGCGAGGCGCAGGCATTCGGCGGCACAACCGCCATAAGCGCGTGCCAGTCCACCGGCACCGAGTTTGGTGCCGCCGTACCAGCGCGTGACAACGACAATGACCCGATCGACGCCTTGTCCTTCGATTGCTTGCAGGATCGGCCGCCCGGCCGTGCCGCCCGGTTCGCCATCGTCGGAAAATCGATACTGCTGGCCGATCCGGTACGCCCAGCAATTGTGTGTTGCCAGCGCATCGCCGATTTCCGCAAGGAAGGCCAGTGCCTGATCAGGATCATCAACCGGCGCGGCATTGGCAAGAAAGCGGCTCTTGCGGATCTCCTGCAGCAAGTTGGCCCGAGCAACCAGGGTATGCAGCTCACTCACTCGGCCAGCCGGCGCAACTCGTCCGAGAGCTGCCAGTCCGGATGCATGCGCCGGAACAGACGCAGATTCTCGATCGCCTCCTGGCGGCGACCCGCATTCTTCAGGCGCACGATCTCGGCCAGCCAGTCCTGCGGGGTGAGTTGCATGTTCTGGCGCAACTTGACTGACGAACTTGGCGCCGGCGCGCGCGATTGTTCGACCGTTTTCGGCGCGTTCATGCTCGCGGCATTGCCGCCAGCCTGATCGCTGCGTTCCCGGCGAAAATCACTGCGAGCACCCGAATCGTCATCGCTGTCGACGCTGTCCTTCTTTTCCGCAAACGGCCGTGCTTCGTCGGCCGCCGACATGGCAGGGACAATTTCCGCTTCCGCCGCCTGCTGCTCAAGGATCATTGGCCTGGCCACAACTGTCGGCGCTGGAGGCGGCGGTGCGGCCGCAGGAGCAGGCGGCGGGCTCATGACCTTGCGCGCCTGACGCGCCGGCGCCCGCTTGTCTGGCATCGGCTCGGCGGGAATTTCCTTGTCCGCCATCAGCGCCTCGGACTCGGCTGTATTCGATTTTTGCAGTCGGCTGGATTCGTTGATTGGCTGCACCTCGATCACGGATCGTTCGCTGCGCGAGCTGCCGCTCTGCGTTTCCTGCGAATCCATCTGCCTGCCGACCTGCCAGGCGATTCCGGCCGCCAGCACGATGCCTGCGGCCGAACCGAGTCCCAGAAACCAGCGCTGGGCAGGTGGCGCGCGACCGCCGTGGACGGCTCGCGCTGCATTTGCGATCACGACTCGATCGAGCCGGCGCGGCGGCTCGGGGTGCGACAGTCGACGGTAGATCGCAGCGAACTCGCCGCCATCATCGTCGAGCAGTCGTTCCAGATCGTGGTCGGGATCGTGATGCTTGTTCATGACTCGAACCTGGAGCGAACGCGGGCCAGGGCATAGCGCAGGCGCGATTTGACGGTCTCGCGGCCGACGCCGGTGACTTCGGAGATTTCTTCGAGTCCGAGGCCATTTTCCATACGTAACAAGAACGTTACACGCTGTTCGTCAGGTAATTCCTCAAGTACGAGCTGCAACTTCCGACGTTGCTCGAATTCACTCAAGACCCGTTCGGGCCGCTCGTCCTCGGGTGCATCGAGCTCGTTGAAAACCATCTCGGTTTCCTCGGCCGAAGCCTGCGGACGGCTACGGCGGAATCGGTCGATCACGAGGTTGTGCGCGATCTGCAGCAGCCAGGTCGTGAACTTGGCCTCAACGCGGTAGCGCTCGCGCGCGGCCACGGCACGGCTCCAGGTTTCCTGGAACAGTTCATCGGCATCGGCGCGCTGGCGCAGGGATCGCAAGAGAAAGCGGTACAGTGTCCCACGGTGGCGCCGATAGAGCATTTCGAAGGCGAGCAAGTCGCCTCCGGCATATGCAAGCATCAGTTCTTCGTCCGTTCGTTCCGACCCCATGAGTGCGAGGTTAAGGCAATCCATGGAGTCCGTCATCAACATAGGTGTGTTGGTTAACGCATGGACACCGGCTGCGGGGTTTTTGCCCCTCGGTCGCAGACGTATTCTGGGTGATCCTTCTCCCCTCGCGAGAAGGTGCCGAAGGCAGATGAGGGATCGTGCTTGGCTCACGCTATCGCAGCATCGAACCCACATCCATCCCTCTGGGGCACCCTCCGCTGAGGGGAGAGGGAGTCAACCCATCCCTACTCAATCTGCTCGCGCGCCCATGCACCATCCAACGCTTCCATCGCGTCGAGCGGCTTGAAATTGGCGGCCTTGTCGTAGGCTTCGGCGACATCGTCCTCGCGCTTTTCGCCATGCAGCAGCAACAAGCCGTTGCCGTATTCGACCCAGGCGATAGGCGATTGCGGAGTCAGCTTGAGAGCGGCATTGAGATTCTTTTCCGAGTCTGACGCATTGGCGCCATAGGTCAGCTTGGCCAGCATGCCGCCGACCTTGTTGACGATCTCGGCGTGATACAGACCCAGCGCGGTCATCGCCTCGGCGTGTTTCGGTGCAATTTTCAATGTCTTGTCGAGCGATTCGCGCACCTTGCCAGCCAAGCCCTGGGCTAGTGCCTTGGCAATCGAGATCGACTGGCCAAGGCGACCAATCGCGAACGCGCGACGGTAATGGCTGTTGGCGAGATCGGGCAGGGCAATCACGGCCTCTTCCGCGAGTCGTACGAGATCTTCGTAGCGCGCGGTCCTGGCGTCTTCGTCATCAACCAGGTACGCGGCATGGATCCCCGCCGCCTTGATCGCAACCGATGCGCCGATTGCCTTCAGTGCAAGGCCGGATTCATAGGCTTGCTGGAAGTTCCCGCGATGGAAATCGCGCCAGGCATCCTGCAATTGCGCCGCGATCGCCGCGCCATCCTTGCCGAGGTTCGGATCGGCGTGAAGCAGGGCTGCTACATACTTCTCATCGGGGTAGGGCTCCTGATCGCCTGCATGCAACTTTGGCCATGCCTTGACCAGCTTGTCACCCGCATAATCGAACGCCTTGTCCTTGTGTGGAAATGCTGCCCAGTTCTTCTTTGCCATGATCAAGCCCTCGATTCATCAACCTCCATCCTGCACCTGCACCGCATTCGGCGGCAAGCCGTTAAACTTCGAGGCAACTCCAATCAACCGAGTTTTTAGCCACAACCAATGTCAACTCCGCGAATGATTCCAATATCACCTCCAGTCCCATTCCCCCTTGCCGTCATCCCAGCAAAGGCTGGGATCCAGTTCTGGATTTTCGATGTGAATCTGGATCCCAGCCTTCGCTGGGATAACGAGGAATGGGATTCGAGTCGAGCATGTTGTCCGAGGGTTACCGAAAGCGAACTGGCCGCACTTTTGATCCAAAGATCTCTATGACCGCTCCCGACAAAGGCACCAATCCGACCAGCCGCGCCGCCGAACTCCGAATGCGCATCGAGGAAGCGAACTATCGCTACCACGTCCTCGATGACGCGCAGATTCCGGATGCCGACTACGACAAGCTCATGCGCGAGCTTGAATGCATCGAGGCCGAGCATCCCGAACTTGCACTCGCAGGTTCACCGACCCGACGAGTTGGTGCCAGCCCCTCGCGAGAATTCGCCGAAGTGCGCCACGAGCTGCGCATGCTTTCTCTGGCCAATGCCTTCAGTGACGAAGAAATCGAGGATTTCGTGCGTCGCGTCGAGGAGCGCCTTGAAGTCGAGAACCCCGTGTTCTCGGTCGAGCCCAAGTTTGATGGACTTGCGATCAGCCTGCGCTATGAAGACGGCGTGTTCGTCCAGGGCGCAACGCGTGGCGATGGCGAAACCGGCGAGGATGTAACGGTCAACTTGCGCACGATCAAGGCGATTCCGCTGCGCCTGCGCGGTGACGACTGGCCCGCCGTGCTCGAGGTACGCGGCGAGGTCTACATGCCGCGTGCCGAATTCGAACGCTACAACGACCACGCCCGCGAACACGGAGGCAAGGTGCTGGCCAACCCCCGCAACGGCGCGGCCGGTTCGCTGCGTCAGCTCGATTCCTCGATCACCGCTTCGCGACCACTCGCGTTCTTCGCCTATGCGCCAGGTGCTGTGGAAGAGAGCGCCTTGCCGAAGACCCACTCTGCGCTGATGAAGAAATTCCGCGAGTGGGGTTTCCCGGTCAGCCAACTGGTTGAAACCGCACGCGGTGCGAAGGGTTGCCTTGACTACTACCGGCGCATCGGCGAGGCGCGCGACAGCTTGCCGTTCGATATCGATGGCGTCGTCTACAAGGTCGATGATCTCGATGCCCAGCGCGAGCTCGGCTTCGTCGGCCGCACGCCGCGCTGGGCGATCGCACACAAATTTCCGGCCCAGGAGCAGAGCACGCGCATTCTCGCCATCGACATCAATATCGGTCGCACCGGCGCGGCTACGCCGATTGCGCGGCTGGAGCCCGTGCAGGTTGCTGGCGTTGTCGTCACGAATGCCACCCTGCACAACGCCGATCAGATTGAACGGCTCGATGTGCGCGTCGGCGATGCCGTCATCGTGCGTCGTGCGGGTGATGTGATTCCCGAAGTCGTACGCGTGATCGAGGATCAGCGCCCCGCGGATACCGTCGAGTGGAAGATGCCGACGCACTGCCCGATCTGCCAGTCCGAACTCGTGCGCGAAGAGGGTCAGGTGGTCTGGCGCTGCTCGGGCGAACTGATCTGTCCGGCCCAGCGCAAGGAAGCCGTCATCCATTTCGCCTCGCGCCGCGCGATGGATATCGAAGGCCTCGGCTCACGCCTGATCGAGGATCTCTGCGATCTCGGCTTCGTCGTCTCGGTCGCCGATCTGTACAAGCTCGGCCTCGATGATTTCATCGAGATGAAACGCCGCGCCGACGAACGCGATGGCACCACACCGGAAACCGTTAAGGCTGGAAACGTCGCCACCAAATGGGCGGAAAACCTGATCGAGTCCATCGAACACAGCAAGCAGACGACACTGGAGCGTTTCCTGTTTTCGCTCGGCATCGAGCATGTCGGCGAAAGCACGGCCAAGGCATTGTCGGCATGGTTCGGACGACTCGAACTGATCCGCCATCTGCCATGGCCGCTGCTCAAGCTGGTGCCGGATATCGGCGGAGAAGTCGCCCGCTCAATCGACCACTTCTTTGCCCAGGAAGGCAACCAGTCGGTCATTGATGAGTTGCTGATGCGCGGTGTGAGCTTCAAGGATGAGCATGATGTTTCTCCGAAGTTGCGGCAGGCTCTGCCGCCTGTATCGCTACTCGTTAGCCTCGAAATTCCGAAGTTGACCGAAAAGCGCGCCGCGCAACTGGTCGCAGCGTTTGAAGATATCGCCCGGCTGCCTGACTTGCCGGAACATCAGCTGATCACCGCCGGCCTACCCGCTGAAACCGCCGCCACGTTTCTGCGCTGGAACGAGGATCCATCGCACCAGAGTCTGTTCAAGCACAGCATGAAAATCTGGAATCAGCTTCGCGAGCTGGCCGGATCAACCAGCGAAACCGCGCAATCACTTCCACTCGACGGCAAGACGGTAGTGCTGACCGGCTCACTGTCGGCAATGACGCGCGACGAAGCCGGCTCGAAGCTCGAAGCCCTCGGTGCCAAAGTCGCCGGCAGCGTATCGAAGAAAACCGATTTCATCGTCGCCGGTGAAGCCGCCGGTTCCAAACTCGAAAAAGCCCAGGCCCTCGGCATCGACATCTGGGATGAAGCCCGCCTGCTCGAATTCCTCGCCGGGAATCAAACAGAAAAGAAATAACGAAAGAGTGCTTCTCCCGCTGGCGGGAGAAGCTGCCGACAGGCTGATGAGGGTGGACGGTCGAAGCACGTTGACGAATTCACTCTGACAGAGCACCACCCTCATCCCCCTCCGGGACCTTCTCCCGCCAGCGGGAGAAGGAAAAGCTACGGATCGACCCCATGACCAAGATCAGCAAGAGGCCGCAGTGAGCAGCCTCCGCCTCAAAGAAGCACTGGCTCTGCGCGCACGCCTCTACGCGCTGATCCGCGAATTCTTCACAGAGCGCAATGTGCTCGAAGTCGAGACGCCAATCCTGTCGGCGGCGGCGAACACCGAGCCGAACATCGAGAGCTTCAGCACGATGTTCTCAGGTCATGTCGATGCCGGCTCCCCGGAACGCTGGCTGCGCACCTCGGCCGAATTCCCAATGAAGCGTTTGCTCGCGGCAGGCGTGGGCGATTGCTACGAACTCGGTCGCGTCTTCCGCAACGGCGAAGCGGGCAGGCGACACAACCCCGAATTCACAATGCTCGAATGGTATCGGGTCGGCTGGGATCATGTTCGGCTGCTGGACGAAACAGTCGAACTGGTTCGCCACGCATTCAAGATGGTCGGTCGCGAAGCCAGCCTCGCCTCGATGACCTACCGCGAACTGTTCGTCGACACCTTGGGCATCGATCCATTCACTGCATCGACCGAGGCATTGCGTGAACCCCTGCGGGACATCGAAATCAGCGGCGAAGGCCTTCAGCGTGACGACTGGCTTGACCTGCTGATCACGCACCGCATCCAGCCTGATTTCCCCACCGATCGCATCACCGTGATCCGTGACTGGCCCTCGACTCAATGTGCCCTGTCCAGGATCCGCCACGACGAGCCACCGGTTGCCGAACGCTTCGAGTTGTACCTGGGCCCGCATGAACTCGCCAACGGCTACAACGAATTGACGGATCCGACCGAACAACGCGCCCGCTTCGAGAACGACAACCGCCGCCGCCAGTCACGCGGTCAAGGTGAGCTTCCGATTGACGAGAAGCTGTTGGCGGCACTTGAACAAGGTGTGCCCGACTGTGCTGGTGTTGCGCTGGGGATCGAGCGGCTGTTGATGTGCCTCAGTGGAAGCGAGGACATTCGCGATCTGTTTGCTTTCGGGTTTTCCGAAGCCTGATTTCATTTCTCCGACTTGCCGACTCTTTTCGCAGTCCTGGTCGGGCATGGCTCATGAAACCGTTTTCGTCTGGATGCCCAGGCGATACGCCCCAGATGCAACGTGTATCCGCCGATTCAGGTCAATGCGACCGGGCGTCGTATCCAGACCCACGCGATGACAGCGGCCACAGCAGCGGTTACCGAGCCGAGCATGAAGGCTGTCTCGCCACCGGCAGCTTCCCAGACTTGCCCTGACAACAAGGCGCCGAGTACGCCGCCGATGCCTGAGGAGAAACCGTAGTAGATGCCCTGGGCGTGGCCGTTCTGCTTGCCCGGGAAGAACATCACGAGAAACTGCATGCTCGCGGCGAAGAAGGCGGCAAAGCTGAGTGCGTGCAGGGTTTGTGCGAAAGCCATCAGGGTTGCGTTATCGGGCCACAGCGCCATCGTGGCCCAGCGCAAGCTGGCGGCGATCAGCGAAAGGATCAGCACGGTCGCCGCATTCCAGCGGCGAAAGATCCAGGCCGAGAAAGCGAACACGAGGATCTCGACAACAACACCGATCGACCAGTAAATGCCGAGCGCCGAGGTACGGTAACCGTGCTCGTCGAGATAGATCGAATAGAACGTGTAGTAGGGCCCGAACGAGATCTGCATGAGCAGGGCGACGATGAAGAATGCCATCACCTCGGGGCGGCGAACCCTGGTCATGAAGCTCGGCGACTCCGAACTGGTCGCGGCAACGGGAGGTCGCCCGTAGTCATTGAAGAACGCCGCAATCGCCATCAGCACGAACAACGGCAGCATGAGCCAGGGCAGGGAACTGACCGGAACGTAATCGAGCAGAATGCCGAACAAGGCCACCACGGCGACGAATCCGATCGATCCCCAGACGCGGATGCGACCGTAGCGTTCACTCTTGCCCACCAGATGCGACAGGGTGATCGATTCGAACTGCGGCATGACCGCGTTGTACATGAAGCAGAACACGCACATGACGACGAACAGCGCGGTGAAATCGTGCGGCACGATAAACATCGCAAAACTGAGCACGGTCAGCAGGCAGCCCGCGCGCAACCAGCGGATCGGGTGTGAGGATCGCGCGGCCAGTGTGCTCCAGGTGCTCGGTGCGAACACGCGGGTCGCATACCAGAGGCTCATCAGGATGCTGATTGCCGCAATATCCTGGCCGCGTTCCTTGAGATACAGCGCCCAGTAGGGACTAAAAGCGCCGAGCGCTGCATAGTAGGCGAAGTAGAAACTCGCCAGGCGCAGCGTCGGGATTTGCGTGTTCGTGCTGGCGTCTATTGAATTCATTTCAGGGGGTTTCTGGTGTGAAACATTCTTTGCGAGCAAGTTGAACCAACCTCAACTGGTCGTCCACGGATCAAGTCCAGGGCAGGCTCTGAGCTTGTCGAAGGTCGCTCTCGACTCTTTGAATCAACGCAGCACCTTCCGTTCGTGGTGAGCCTGTCGAACCATGCACGGAAGTCGTCGGGGTAGTTCGACACTGTGGGTTCATCCTTTGACAAGCTCAGCACGAACGGCTGAGGGTAATTGACCCTTTCCACGGCCCATCCGACTCTCACTCAGAATTCCAGATCCAGACTCGCGCACAGATAGTCGACCATCGGCGCAATGCGCTTGAAGCGATCGACCAGCAGCGGCTTCAACTCGTCCGAAGTCGCGATGCTGTCGGCGAAACGTTCCGAGGCGACGAAATCCTTGCGCTTGATGTCCTCGATCAGTTCGTGGCCCGCAGCATATCCGCGCGGCGGTCGCACGAGGCTGTCTCCGCCAAGGCTGAAGTGAGAGGTAAAGGATTTCGAGCGCGTGGCTTTCTTCCAGGCGGCCGGGTTGTTGGCAATGAATGCGCGGATGCGTTTGATCGACTCCGCCTCCGGATGCCACTTTCCACCACCGACAAAACAGTCGCCCTGCTGGATGTGCAGGTAGAACGACGGCGCATCGACCTGCCGGGCGCGCTCGTGGAACAGGCGCGCGCCGGACCAGGTCTTGTACGGCGTCTTGTCGTTGGCGAAGCGCGTATCGCGATAGATACGAAACATCGATCCGCCCTGGCTGCGCGGATCGGCGACGAAATGCGGCGAAATCTTCGCGATCGGCGCCTGCAAGTCGGCAATCAGTTGCAGGAACGGCTGGCGCAACACCTCCTCGTAGCGCGGCTTGTTCTCATTGAACCAGACCCGGTTGTTGTTGGCCTTGAGGTCGCGCAGGAAGCGGAACGTGGCGGGAGTGAAGTAGGTCGTTGCCATGGGTTCTCAGGATTCGATGATGCGGCCTGGCTATGGTCGCTGGTTGGGGATGATCCCGGCAAACTTCTTTGCAGCTTCTTGCTGAAGCCGGCCCCTGCGAAAATCAATCGGAGAAAACGCAACTGAAGCACCTGGTAGCGCCTACTCAACCTGCCGTTGCTGCTCGCGCCCCCAAGCCTCCAAAGCGTCCAGCAGCGGCAATTTCTCGGGCTCAACTTCGCTGCGCTTCTGCGCGATCAGGGCGAAATATTGATCGAGGGTCAATGTCGTCAGCGGGGTTTCTGTGGTCAACCGACCTTGGCGGAAGGTTTGCCAGCGTGTCGCCTCCACATCACTCAATGACTCGGGCCAGTTTCGGGCGCGGTAGCGGAAAAGCAGCTCGGTGTAGCGGGGGTCAGTGAAAGCAATCGGAGATGCGCCGAGCAATTCTCCCGGCGTCTGCCGGACTTCACGCAGCAGGCGCTTGTCGGCATCGGGCAGAAACCCCGAGTACAGCGCAAGTTCCGGATCGGCGGGCGGGTCGTGCGCTGTCTGGGCGGCGAACACAGCCTGCATTTTCACCGCGAGGTCATCGTCGCCTTTGAGCATGTCCAGATGACGCAGGGCGCGATCGCTGTCGAGGCCGATGCGTGCGTGATCGATACCCTTGAGCACGCTCAGCGGTGCCAGCGCCGGCGAACGGTTCGCGTGCACGAGCTTGAGCGGGATACGCTCGACATCCTCGGGCAGATCGGCACGCGAGACGAACACACGATCGGCGATTTCGTCGGCATCGAGTTCAAGCAACGGTGTCGGATCGACATCAAGGTCGTAGACGATCACGCCATTCGGTTGCTGCGGATGAACCGCCAGCGGCGCGACGATGGCCAGACAGCCGCGACTGGCCGGATAGCGTGAAGACACGTGTACCACCGGCGTACGATGGATGACATCGAGCAACTGGAATGCGCGTTGCTTGCGACGCAGGTCGAAATGGAAGTCGAACAGGCGTGGCTGGCGCTCGCGGATCAATCGGGCCAGGCCGATCAGCGCCTCGACATCGGAAAGCGCATCGTGCGCGCGATCCTGCTTGAGATGATTTGCACTGGCCAGATCCTCGAGACGGAAACTCGGCGTGCCGTCATCGCGCCGAGGCCAGGTGAGACCTTCCGGGCGAAGCGCGTAGCACATGCGCGCGAGGTCGATCAGATCCCAGCGCGAATTGCCGCCTTTCCATTCGCGCTCATACGGATCATGAAAATTGCGGTACAGCATGTGCCGTGTGAATTCGTCATCGAAACGAAGTGAGTTGTAGCCAACGCCGCAAGTTCCGGGCGCGGCGAGTTCGTCGTGCACGATCGCAGCGAACTCGGATTCGATGACTCCTTCGCGCTCGGCACGCTGCGGCGTGATGCCGGTGATCAGGCAAGCCTCGGGATGCGGCAGGACATCGGATGCCGGTTTGCAAAAGAGCATGACCGGATCAGCGATGACTTCGAGATCAAGATTGGTACGGATACCGGCGAACTGGGTGGGGCGATCGCGGCGCGAGTCGGCACCCGTGGTCTCGTAGTCATGCCAGAAGAACGTGGTTTCGGCCATTGGGAAAAGTCAGGGCAGAGGTGGGTGCATGCTATCGCGTCGCGACGCAGCATTGCCGAAACTTGGCCTGTAGCGTCGAACGTGGCAATAATCGCGACACGACTTCAAGCGGAGCACACGATGCCATTGACCCACGAGGACAATCTGATCTGGATCGATCTGGAAATGACCGGACTCGATACCGACAACGATTCGATCCTCGAGATCGCCACCGTGGTCACCGACAAGGATCTGAACATTCTCGCCGAAGGCCCGGAATTCGCGATTCGCCACAATGAAGAGCGCCTGCTCGCGATGGACGACTGGAACCGCAACCAGCACGGCAAGTCGGGGCTCTGGCAGCGCGTGATTGACTCGGACGTCAACATGGCGCTGGCGGAAATCCGCACGGTCGAATTCCTCCTGCAATGGGTTCCGCCCGGCAAATCGCCGATGTGCGGCAATTCGATCTGCCAGGACCGCCGTTTCATGCATCGTCTGATGCCACGGCTCGAGCAGTTCTTCCACTACCGAAACCTCGATGTTTCGACGATCAAGGAGCTCGCTCGTCGCTGGGCACCTGATGTCTGCAAGGGATTCAGCAAGGAATCCACGCATACCGCGCTCAGTGATGTGCGCGATTCGATTGCCGAGTTGGCCTATTACCGGCCGCTGCTCGGACGACTCGCCGAGCCGACGCCCGCCTCGTAGGCATCCCGCTCCAACCCGTCGTCTCAAATTGCATCGCTTGTGGCGATGAGCGTGAGTCTTCCTCTGGTCGCCCCTGCGCGAGCAGATAGCCGAAGCGAACGTTCGTAGAGAGGATGGCGCGAAGCGCAAGCCGCAGGAGCGGCGCGTCAGCCAGCGAGTCTGTTTGGCTTCAAAAGGCCCTGAAACCCGCAGGGCGACGGCGATGTTGATGCATGCGATCATGCGCGGCTGACCGTTTGTGAATCACCTTCCGTGACTATTGAAAAACCGAAAACCAGCGCGTCTGCTGAAGCTTCAGATCTGACCGAACGCCTGCGCGCCGCGACCAGCGCGCTGCTTGAGGTGGCCGAGGATTGGAGCCTGCTTGATCAGCTTCCTCCTGACGACCGAAAATTGCTGCACCAGGCGGTAGCTCGTGTCTACCACCCGGATCCGGTTTCCCGGCGTCAGCGCATGAAGGCGGCCGAGCGCGAGCGCATCAACACGAAAATCAGCCAGGACGACGAGTTGCTCAATGCCACGGGCATTCGCCAATTGCGCGCGCGGCCGGTGTTTTCGACACCCAATGTGTTTCCGCCAGAGAACCATGTCAGCCAGGACACTGACGACGAAAGTGTCGCCCGGCGTGAATCAATCGAGCTTCAGCATTGCTATGTGTGCAAGCAGAAGTACAGCCTGATTCATCACTTCTACGACCAACTCTGCCCGTCCTGCGCGGCCTTCAACTTTGCCAAGCGCACCGAACTGACGGATCTGAGCGGGCGCGTGGCGTTGCTTACCGGCGGACGCGTCAAGATCGGCTATCAGGCCGGATTGAAACTGCTGCGCGCCGGTTGCGAATTGATCGTGACAACGCGATTTCCACGCGATTCGGCAGCACGTTATGCGCAGGAGCTGGATTTCGCCGAATGGGGCCATCGCCTCGAAATCTTCGGCCTCGACCTGCGCCATACGCCGAGCGTCGAAGCATTCTGCAACGAGTTGTTGAAGACCCGCTCGCGTCTTGACTTCATCATCAACAATGCCTGCCAGACGGTGCGCCGACCGCCCGATTTCTACGCACACATGATGGAAGGCGAATCGGCCGCGATCGATGATCTTCCCGAGAACGTGCGCAAGCTGGTCGGCGAATACGAAGGATTGCGCAGCGCCGACATGCTCGAACCTGGCGCCGGACCGAACCAGGTTTCAACAGGGCAGGCGGCAACCAAGCTACCGGGATTGACCCGCGCTGCCGAGTTGTCGCAACTGAAATTGCTTCCCGACGAACTGCTCGCCCAGCAGCATCTGTTTCCGCAAGGTCGGCTCGATCAGGATTTGCAGCAGGTCGATCTGCGCGGACGCAATTCCTGGCGCTTGTTGATGGACGAGGTTCCCTCGATTGAATTGCTCGAAGTGCAACTGGTCAATGCGATCGCGCCTTTCATCATCAATGCGCGCCTCAAGCCGCTGATGCTGCGCACGCCCGGGCACGACAAACACATCGTCAACGTCTCGGCTGTCGAAGGCCAGTTCTATCGCAACTTCAAGACCACCCGGCATCCGCATACGAACATGGCCAAGGCTGCGCTCAACATGATGACGCGCACGGCTGCGACCGATTATCACAACGACGGCATCCACATGAACAGCGTCGACACCGGCTGGGTGACCGACGAGGATCCCGTCGAGATTGCCGCGCGCAAGGTCGTCGAGGAGCGGTTCCATCCGCCACTCGACATCATCGATGGCGCTGCCCGCATCGTCGACCCGATCATCCACGGCATCAACTCGGGCGAGCACGTCTGGGGACAGTTCCTCAAGGATTACAAGCCGACCGACTGGTGAAGTCCAGACAGCAGCTTGAGCATTCATTGATCTGCATCAATGGATCGAACGTGCTCGCCTTTTAGACTTGTGGCTGACGGGATTCGCCGTCGCCATGGAGCCAATCGTCATGTTCAAGCATATCTTGATACCAACAGACGGTTCAGAGCTATCCACCAACGCGGTCGAGAACGGAATCAGGTTCGCCGCAGGGATCGGAGCCTCAGTCACCGGATTGAATGTGGTGCCCGATCTTCACCTTCTCGACTATCAGGTGCAGATACTCGAGGAGACCCGCCAATCACTCAACGAGGCAACCAAAACCCGTGCCCACGCCATCCTCGAAGTGCTGGCCAAGGCGGCGAAGGAAGCCAACGTTGAATGCAAGGTCGAAGTCGCAGTCAACGATCACCCCTATCAGGCCATTGTCGACATCGCCGACAAACGCCGATGCGACCTGATCCTGATGGCCTCGCACGGACGCAAGGGCGTTAGCGGTGTGTTGCTCGGCAGCGAGACGCACAAGGTACTGACCCACAGCAAGATCCCGGTGCTTGTGCTGCGCTAGCAACCCGTCCATCGCCACTCGAAATCATCGATGGCGTGCGCTTCTTTGCTGTTCTGGACAAGCGTGACTTCAACCCGGGCAATACGCCTGGGGTCAATCCCTCATGCGCTGCGAGCCGACTGAATGAGCAGCCCTGGGCTAGCCCGGCTGACATGCGATCAAGAACGGATCGGCTTCCTGATTCAAGCGCAATCCTTGCGCGAGCAAGCGGCGGACCCAAGTATGAATGAATCGACTCGCCGTGGCGGGACGTAACGTCGCTGTTCAAAGCCGCGGGAACGTGGAACCGGAAGCCATGATCTACTCGCGCTTCTGCAGACAACGATCTCACGCCGGAAGTCTGAGGCCACCAAACGCGCCTCAGCGATCGTGAACCTGAAGAAAGACATCGTTGGGACTCGAGGTGCCTTGGAGCGCGTGCAGAGCGGTTCGACAGCCCGAATCGAAGCGCTGGAAAAAGAAATCGAATGACTCCATCTCGAGCTTCAAAGCAGAGACGCTGTCGTCAAACGCACCGCATCGAAGCGCCCCAATTAACCCAAAGGTCAACGCCGTGTCACCATATCCAAATAATTGAACTCAGTAACGCACCTTGCTGTTCCGCTGCAAAGTAGCTGTGGACTTCGATATCCTGCGATCCGTTATCCCGAAAATGGAGTGATCCGAATGCCTAGTATTGCCTCTGTTCTGAGAGACGAAATCACCCGACTTTGCAAAAAAGAGCTGCGCTCGCAGCTAGACCCCGTCAGGAGTGCGTCTGCTCGATATCGAAGCGATATCGCGGAATTGAAGCGTCGTCTTGTGGCGCTTGAGCGACAGAACCAGAAGCTTCAAAAGCAAAGCCCGGCACCCACAGTTGAATCGACCGATGAAGATCGAAAGCTTCGCTTCGTGCCAAAGGGTCTTGCTTCCTTGCGCAAACGCTTGGGCGTCACGGTCGAGGAGCTTGCCGGTTTGCTAGGTGTGAGTCCTCAGAGCATCTACAACTGGCAGGCGGGTAAATCTGTCCCCAGGCGATCTCAGCTTGAGAAACTGGCATCCATTCGTGGCATGGGCAAGCGCGAAGTGGAGGCGATCCTCGCGAGCAATTGAGTTGGAACAACCGATCGCCATTTCCACTGGGAAAGAATCGTCAGCCGTAGTCGCTGCTGCACGCCAATGACAGGGCAGCGGAGATGGTTTTCGCGGCATTCGAGGTGAATCTGACATTCGCGAGTTCGTTCCAAGGAAATGACAAATGAATGCGAGGGGATGGCAGAGCTATTTCGGCGTATTGGGTGACGGAAGGTTTCGCTAGGTCATAATTGATTTGACATAATATGCATTGTGCATAGAACGGAATATCGACTGTAGGCCGTTTGGCGTCGCTCGTTTACCTTTTCCATTGCGCCGTAACTTTGTCATGCTCGTAAACTATGACAACGAATTGCAGAGAAATGCATTCAAATACGGATTACGAAGTTTCCATTCCCCGGCTCCTTGACGACCCGGACAGTTGAAGGCCTAAGGCGCGCTCGCGAATTTGTCGCAGTTCCGCGCATCTTGCAGCAGCGCTTCGAGTCCATGACGTGCGTCTGTCACGTCGTGACTATGTAGGAGCGCGTCCAACGAGAGTAAGCCTAAGTTCAGTTCATGCAGCTTCGCCTTGGGCCGCTGGATTACGTGTCCCATCAAGTCGAGCCCCTCCAAGGTGGCAACTGCCGTGGCATCACGCAGGGCACCGAAGCAAAAGGCACGACCGGCCAATCGTCAGGCCGAAAGCGTTATCGGCAAACCAACCCGAGCAATGCGTGCCTCATACCGAGCGTCGATGTCTTGCGCTCGGTCGGGCCGTAATTCGGCCACCACCTGCCAACCTTGCCCATAGCAGACCCTGAAGGCGTGGATTGACTCGGAACGAGCAATTCACGATTCTCCGCATTTTGAAGATCATGCAACATCATTGAAAAAAACATGGTCGCCGATCCGCACTGCAGGCGTGTGGCCAACCGACCATTTGGCGATCGTTCCCACCGTGTGATAGTGGCATGAGCCAAATGTAGGGTCTTCGGGCAGGGAGTTCGCGACCGCAGCACGAGCGACCTCCAGGCAGCGACGGAAGGCCGAGTTCGCCGTATTCACTCCAAGAAGCTTGGGTAGATTCCTGTCGTCCTTGTTCCAGCAGCTGAATTGTTTCGGCTTCTGGCAAACACCTGCTATCGATGTTCCGAATTGTAAAGGCCGCATGCGAAGCCGATTAAGTACCACCCATGCAATTGCGATGATGCCCTTTTCCGGCTCACCGCGCGCTTCACCCCACAGCGTTCGAGCCAAGATGTCGATCTGATCTTTCGGCTGTGTGCCTTCGCCGTTGGTGGTGGCTTGCGCTTCGACAGCGAGCGACACGGCGTATTCTGATAAGACTTGCTGAATCGGCTGGATCCACGTCGCAGCGGCGGCTGAATCCGAGTCATCGGCTACAACGTACCCAACCAGTTTATTTGTGGCGTCGACAACGGGTGCTCCACTATCCCCCTTTTGAGAGAGTAGCGTCGTCTTTATCAAGTTGGCGAAGGTGATGTACCCGTATCGGTAGCCGATAGGTTCGGTGACCGCAGGCTCCAGCACCACCGCCGCGCGAGCGGCGCCGGAGAAGCTTCCGAAGCATGTCAGTGTTTCTCCTTTTGCGACGGGTGTCAGCCGAATTCCGCTCAGATGCAGGTTCGAGTGTGGACTACCCGTCTCTGTGCTACCCGGGTTCGCAAGGGCCAACGCGCCATCGAACGACTGGATACGAAATGGATTCTTTGCCGGCTCAGGCGTAAGCGACTGATATTTGCCGCTGAGCATTCCGCAAATGGAATTGTCGCAGCTAATCGGATCTGCGGCCCTTCCGCCCGGCCCGCACAGTACATGCCATGCCGACAGGATGTAGCGCGTCGAGGGATTGTCGATTGCGTACAAAACGCAACTGGCTGTTCCCGCGTCATTGGGCCCCACGTACCGACCGTAGATGCGTGATGCGGGACCACAGCTCGCCCGCGCAACCTTTGCCACCGACACGTCAGTCATGACGCGTCGATGGCTGCCAGGCAGGGAGATTACCGCCGGTATGAGCGTCTTTACGCGACGTGAGGCCAGCTTCCTGCGCACGTAAAAACGTAGCACAGGCTCGCGCATGTTGCTCAGCGACGTCTCTTCCTTGTCTCCCAGGGCGAACGCCTCGATTTGCGCTGCGCGCATCCAGGAAAGACACTCGCGACGGAAGGCGCGTGCCGCCTCTCGCTCGTCAGGCACCAATCGCGCTGGAGTTGTTGTCAGCCAGCGATACGCAAGTTGAGTACCGCTGAGCGCGATCATGGCGTAGGAGCGCAAGAAATGGGCGTCGCCTGACACGCCGTTGGTGGCAGGTTCAATTTTCCCGCGGCGGACTGAAGATCCAGATCGATTGCGTCGTCGCCAGTTACGCCTGGTTTCTGTTTTTCCTTGTAGATGCGGATAGCGATCCGTGTCTTGTCTCCCATGATGCAGTCGGGGGTGGCACCCACAACGCACTGGACGGCAAGAATCTTCAACGGCTCTTTCAGGAAAGCGGGTTCGATCGTGTCATTTCGCGGCGTGATCGCCTGCGAGACTGGCTTCGATGCGGGTTTGCCAGCCGGCGTATCCGCTGCCTGCGTCGCCGCCGCGACCATGATGGTCAGCGCGTGGGCCTGCACCCCACTGGATTCGCTGATGAGCAGGCTAGGCCCGCTTGTACCGGTGACGTCCTTCCCCTTGATGACGACGAGGTAGTTCTCGCCCTGGATCTGGATCGGCTGCAACTCTACCTTGTCAACATTTTCGCCGGAGAGTTTCGCGCTGGGATGTCCACGCTTGTCGGTGACGTTGAAGCTGTATGTCTTGCCCTTCTCTACCGTCACTAACGCATCACGCGGCATCACCGAGAACGCATTGGTGATTCCGTCCGGGCTGCAGGCGGCGACTTCACGAAATGATTGCGACGCAATTGCGGCGAAATTCAGATGGCCCTTCACCAGGGTGGTGGCTTCTTGCAGCGCCGAGAGATCTGCGTCACCCCTCGACGATTGTGTGGGACCTGTCTTCTTCGTCGTAGAAGGCAGTCGCTGCGAGCCAAACGTTTGTGCAAACGATGACATCGAGCCGGCGAGCGAATACAGACTGTTTAGATCGGGCAGCTGCTCCAGCATTTGGTGATTGACCTCGTTGGCAAGCACTTCAATTCGTGCACGCAAAACGATGCCAGACGTAGTCAAATTGACGAGCATTTCCGTACCTGATTGCAATGTACTCTCGCCATCCGCAATCGCTCGCAAAAGCACGGGATCCGTGCTCCCAACGGCCGTCGCTTGAACAGCGGCCAGCTTGTTGCGCAAAAACTCGAGGTCGTTTTTCAACGAGGATTGACCCGACTTCGGCACCATCGCCGGTGCCGCAGCGATCATCGCGCAACTCATCGCAGTGGCTCCATTGAGATACACCTTCTGACGCGGCGACGAAGTGAAGAAAGAGCCAGCTGCATAGCTCGCGCCGCCTAGCGTCGCGAGACGGATTACGCGGTCCTGATACTTGTCCCGCCCTTGCAAGCCGTAGTAGAGAGTGGACGTTGCCGCGACCAACCCGGCAATGGCGAACGTGCTGCGCAACTTTTGCTGATTGCCTGCGGCTTTGAGGTAGGCGAGCCGATAGCGATCTGCAAGATTGAGAGCTGAGCACAGCGATTCCTCAAGCTCAGTGCAATCCAGGGGCTTTTCATTGCTCACTTTTTTTGCACCATCCGGTGCCACGTAAGGATTGAAAACTCCAGCACATCCACTCAATAACATGACAATCGCGAACGATAGCGGTCTGGATACCATGACAGTCAATCTCCCTTATTGACACGCGGGTTATGCGGACGTTTCACATCACATTCACTGGCGCTATTCATGGAAACAGCTTGGTGAGCGCCTTCACACTGAACGCGCGCAGGTAGATCTCCATCGCGCGTTTTACCGTCGGTGCGTTATTGATATCCAGTTGCAGCGCAGCGCGCTCCGGATCCGGAAGGGAAGGCATATCGGCGATCATTTGCGCTTTGACAGTCGCAATGTCCTCGTATACCGCCGCCCGATCTCGCAAGGCATCGTTAACAGCATTGAACTCGTCGATCAGAATGGACTTCAACAACCACGGCTCAAACAGTTGCACCAGGGTTTCCGTTCCGATCGGAAAAGAGTCTTGCCCGCCTGCCGCCGAGAGTGAAAAAACTCGAATATGCAACAGCGCCTTGGCTGATACACCGATGCCTATGGCAGCCATCAGTGACAGTGAAGAGTCGGTGGAATTCAGCAGTGGTCCAGAAACTTTTACGATGCCGCTGGCGTAAGCGGATGCGAAAGCGAGTGAGATCCCGCCATAGATTGCGCTGTAAATCCAGAGTGATCGCGACTGCGACCATCGCCAGAATGGTCCGATCGTCCGCGGATACTTTGAGGTCGCCAGTTCTATCCAGGCGAATGCGAACGCAATCAGGAACGAAATTGCCAGCAGAATAAACTGAGTCATGTCACGCTCCGCAGATCAACGTCGCCGCACGGATACCTCTCCGGCATGCTCATCCAGCTTGACTATTTCAGCAGATGCCATTTCTCTAAGTGTGTCAATCAATCGGTCCGGCGCGGATCCGACGTAGTCGCCCAGCAGGTCGATCGAGACTGTGCCCTTGCGAGAAGCAAGCGCATCGATCGTTTTCAGCAGGCGTGTTGCCTCGCCTGACCATTGCATCGAGCTATCCATCGTCGCACCCCATGCGCAAATTGAGTCTGCGTTTGAAAACTACTTCACCTGGCAATGGGTGCACCTGGCAAAGGTCGAGCAGAGCGAGATTTTTCACGTCGCTTTCTCGGCCGATCCATTCCATTGCTAGTGCCTGGCTACGAAAAGCATTCCCAAAGCATTCCCAATTGACCGCTCTCCCCTATTCCCTGCTGGATAGCGCCCCTTATCTCGATTTCATAACTGCTGCATCCTTCCAGGAAGTTGTAGCTTGTTGCTGCCTTCGCCTGGAAAAAAAGACCCCGCCCCGCCCCTGTGGAATATTTCTGATATCCCTCGATCTTGCGATGAAAAGCTAACTTAAAGTTTCAAACTGCGATACCTGTCACTTCTTACAGCTTGTTTTGTCACGTCGTGCGTGGTATGGGCATCAGGGCTTCCTGTTTCGTTGGCGACAATGCGCTTCAACTGAATTCGGCGGTCAACTTCAAGGCGCTTTCATTCGCTTTCCTTCGTTTTCCAGCCCGAAATCCGGAGCGAGCGCTGGCTCGACGCCGCTACTTCGACCCAGGCGTCGCTCGTAGCCAGATTCAAATTTATTTCCGCTTCCGGTCTGGGGTCGATCAGGCGCTGCAACATCCTGTGTGCATCCAGGTCACCTTCTTCGACTTCTTTCGCTCTGTCACCGGACCGTTCCTGGTCGCCCAATTCAATCTCGCGGACATGAAACTGCACCTTTCGGAAGCTGCGACGCAATTGCCCGATCGAGTTACACACTGGTCGGGTTGATGCTCATCCGAGTACGCCACGATGTCTCCGGATTCGTGATCTATAACGGGCAAGACGTGTCGCGCAATCGCGGTGAACGCGAAAACATGCTGTATCGCGCGGTGCCGCTCCTCCAGGTCTGGTCGCTCACTCACATGTACGCCGTGGTGATCGCCGATGGGCTGGCCTACCTGGCCAATCGCGACGCGCTAAGCGGTGTGAGGCGATCTCGATGACTGTCATTCGAGGACAACAAGACCAATCCATTCTCGCGGTATCCTTTGACGAACAAACGTCGCGCGTCCTCGCTGGTGCAATTTTCAGGAGAACTCAAGGTGACAAGCAAAAACACAATCTGCCTGTGGTTTGACGGTGCCGCCGAGGAAGCTGCGCGATTTTATGCGGCAACTTTTCCGGATAGTGCAGTGCTCGCCGTCCATCACGCTCCGGGCGACTATCCTTCCGGCACCCAAGGGGATGTCCTGACAGTCGAGTTCACGCTGATGGGGATTCCCTGTCTCGGGCTCAACGGGGGGCCGGCGATCAAGCACAGTGAGGCCTTCTCGTTTCAGGTCGCGACTGACGACCAGGCCGATACCGATCGATTGTGGAACGCGATAGTCGGGAACGGCGGCGCGGAAAGCGCGTGTGGCTGGTGCAAGGACAAGTGGGGTCTGTCATGGCAGATCACGCCACGCGCCCTGTCGAACGCGATCGCTGATCCTGATCGGGCGGCAGCCAAGCGTGCGTTCGAGGCCATGATGCAGATGGGGAATATCGATATCGCCGCAATTGAAGCGGCACGACGCGGCTGATGCCGTCATTTTCGCACCTCGCTTCATTTTGTTGTTGCGAGGGCCTCAGCCGCTTGTGTGCCAAATGCGGGATGGAAAAAACCGACAGTCAAAATCCCGGGAGCTCCCTACTCCTTCCCGAAGATTCCCGAAGAAAGCATGCCGGGAGTAATTGATCGCACCGAACATGTGGCTTACGCCAACGAGCCTGGCATACCACGTACATGACAGGTACTTGAGATGAGCTGCCGCCGAACGGTGAGCGATACGACAGCCCTCCTCCTTAAACCTCATGGCTTCCTGAATGCGACAGAGATTGCCCTGATCGTCGATATGAACGAAAAACGGACGTCTGTTTCGAGACGCCCGTTCTCCAAAAGTGACCTACCCGCGGTCGTTACTTGCCGTCGTGATCCGAGTCACCCGGTACCGCGCGCTCGATCGAATCGCTGACCCGGTGCCAGGAATCTCGAACTGCGTGCTTTGCGCGATTCCACTCAAGTGTTGATGTCCCGCGCGCTTTGTCCCAGCCGCGTGAAAGCTCGGCTTCGGATTCGTCGAAGCTGCGGCCGGGCTGACGCACGTATGCATCGGTGCCGTACTTGTAGGCCGGGCCGTAGTCCTCGTATCGATCGCCGGAGTTTACATATGGGCGAGCTGTGTAATTCTCACGCCAGTAGGCGTCCTCGCGGGTTGGATCGATCGACTCGGCTACGCCCTTGCCGGCGAGTCCGCCGACGACCGCGCCCACCGCAGCTCCAACCACGGTGCCTACGGGCCCCGCTACGGTACCGGTAGCAGCGCCAGCAACGGCGCCACCGACCACCGCGCCCACGCCTACACCGACCGGGTGGGCACCGGGAGTTCCGGAAATGGGATCGCGATTCGCGTCGCGGTCGAAATCGTTGTCATTGTTATTCATGTTGGTGTCCTTGACTGGTTTAGGGAAGGGATGGATCAATGCCTGGAGCCACGACGAAACAAATTGACGATAGCCAGAAGAATCACAGCACCGACAAATGAAACAGCCATTCCGGCGACGCTGAAGTTGTTCTGGTTTATCGTGCCGACGCCAACAAGTGGCGAAATCAGCCAACCGCCAAGAAAGGCACCGACTATTCCGACGACCACGTTCAGCAGGACGCCCTGCTGGCCGTTGGTCTTCATCATGATGCTGGCGACCCAGCCAATCAGGCCGCCGATGATCAACCAGATGATGAAATTCATGGTGCAGTTCTCCTGTCCGTTGACGGGATTGAGAATTGCTGCCAAGGGCTGAATAAAAGCAGAATGTTGAGTCGCCAACCAATTCGTTGGTTGCCGCGCATTTATGTGAACGCGCGGCAGCGCACAGCCCAGCGGCGCACAAACGGCTGCTGGATACTAGAGTATATAAGTATCTACGTAGATTGTGGAATTACGCGCAAATAGGCCGGCAGATCTTGACGACAGGCCTTGGGTCAGCGACGGCGTTTTCGGGATATCTCCGCAGCACAGCCGCGTCCGAGCTCGTGAATCGTATCGGCTAGGCGACGGTCAGGACTGGGGCGAATCCACCAAGCGGGGTGCGAAAATTTGTCGTTTGCCCCTGATACATTCTTGCCGCATACAACATCACCTCGCCTTGATACGCATAGCAGCGGATGTCGACCTTGAGCGGCTTGGAATCAGCCGAGATTTGGCGTTCACTCGGCCTTACGAACTCCTGGGCAACGAACGTTCCATCCGCAATGTCAGCCCATACGCCCTGCGTCAGCTTGTCGCCCCGGTAGGCGGCCTTGCCACCGTATCCTGCTGCGGGTTTGAAGAAATACTTGCGCCGATTTTTCCACAGCAACTCGCGATTCTCGGGAGTGACAAGTTGCGTTGAAGGAACGGCCTCGGACAGCACGTCAACGGAACCGGGAGTCGCTCCTGCTTGCGAAAGGAAATCGGAATCGCCAAGTAGTATCAAGTTGCGTTTGTCGGCGTACAGCGCGTGTGCGCGCGGGTGCGGCGACAGTGCTACCTCACTCGCGACATAAGCTGCTCGCAGTCCATGATTCCCTGGCTGCTCCAAGGCAAAGTCCGTGAGGCGGTTGTAGACCATGTCTACCGGAACACCCTGCAGAAAGATTTGTCCGTCCTTGTAGTCCAGCGCATCCGGCGCGCAAATTTGCGCGTTATAGCCGTGCTTTTGAAAGAGCTCCCGGAAAAGCAGGAACTCGGGGTACAGATACTGATCGGTCGGCGACTCGTCAGTAATGGCAATCGAGTTCAGAGGCAGCGCGCCACGTTGCCGTTGCCATTCCACTCGAAAGGCGTTCATGACCGCGGGTTCGACGCGGGATATGTCCGTGGCCGACTTCATGTGCTCCGGCACACAGATACGTTGCGCACGGGCCAGCATCGCATTGAGTAGCACGCCACCCGGGTTGGTATTGATCTCGATGAGCCTCGCACCATCGGCCGTGACGTGGAAATCGAAACCCAATATGCCACCCGGCGAATCGGGATCGATCTTTGCAATGGCGGGTGCCCAGCCGAGGACAGTCGAGCGATAGTCCGGCAACGCTGTCACCTCTTCGACGGCTGTGATCACCGATGCAATCTGCTTGATGATCGATCCCGGAATGTATACGGGGAGCGAGGCGAACAAGTGCGCGTGCGACAGGGCCAGGGATTCTGAAATCCCTCGCGATGGCAGGAGCCGCTCCAGTTCCCCGCGGAGTGCCTGAGGGTCCACCGCAACGCAAAAACAACCGTCATTCAGTTCCTCGGCTGAAACCGGAGCACACGGCCGACAATCGAAATCGGGCAACTGGGATTCAGGGGGTTCAATCATGCGAAGTTGTCTCCTGAGTGATGAAAATGACGGATTGGAGAGTCTTTACTCAGACGCGCGCCGATTTGTCGACGTCGCCTGTTGAAGGTCATCCACATTAATCACCGAGAGGAATCCTTGGTACCTGGTCTCAGTCGACGCAAAATCGCTGAGAGTCGCCTTCTTGCGATCATGAGGATAACCCCCTGCCCGATCGAGCTGCGTCAACACTCGTCATTTCACTGCTGCTAACAGTTGAGCGCCTCAAGACTGAAGGATCAAACCCCTCCGAACGGACCTGAACGTTCACGACTGCCACATCATCTAATTTCTGGCGTGCCGATGGCAGCACGCAATTCCTGATTGGGAGGCCCGCCAACAATGGTCAGAGTTGATTGAAAGGATCTGGCAACTGGAAGATTGGCCAGCGCTACGGACCTGGTGAAAGATTGGCCGGCTGAACGGCAACTTACAGGTTCAGCTTAAACCTGATCCGACGCGGTTCAAGTCCTGGCGGGATGCGTACAATCGTACAAGCTCATGGAGCGTGATTTGGACCCACCCGGGCGCGGATTCGTAGACATCGGCTGCAGCTGAACCCTCAACGGCGTCTCCGATTTTGAGGAGGCTGATACCATGGAGATCTCCCGCGCCTGAATCGGAGCTCCATGCGAGAACCGGGCTCACGTAGAAAGATGGGTTGGATCGCGAACCAAGTGTCATCCATTCGTTTTCGTCAGGGAGTTTCATGTCTGCTAGTGAACAAGTACCCGAAGTAATCGTCACCGGAGTCGCAAGTTGGCAATCCTTGCGCAATGGGCGATGGTCCTCAACGGAAGCACAGGTGGTGCGCGACGGCTTGCTGTTGGCGACCAAGGCCGCCTATGAAAGCGGACACCAGGTACTCACGCGCGCCTTGAGCGAACTTGCGCTTTGCGTAGGGTTCCTGGCCGACAGCGAGGCGAGCGACCCGAGCCCGGCGCAGATGCAGCAACTGGATGGCCTGGAAGCTCAGGTGGTGGCCGCACTGCGCACACTGGGCGTAGCGCCCGAGACGGCACCGGCGGCGACACCGACTGCGCCGGATTTGCGTAAACGCATTTTGGTGCTGGCGCCCGAGTTGCCGATCTGGGAAGACCTCGTGCAACGCCTTGGGGCGGGTCAGCAGTTGGTCGAGACCTGTTCCGATTCAGATCTTCTGTTGAAAAAGCTCAATGCGTCAGGGCTGATCGCCGTCCTGATCGACGAAGATTTCCTGATGGATCTGGGCACGGTCGCCGACCAGCTGGAGAGCAGTCGAGGCGCCGACGCGCTTGGCGCCACAATCATATATTTCAATCGCAGTCGGGATTCGGCAAACCGTGACCTGGCGCTTTCCGCGGGTGCAGATTCTTCGCTTGAAGGCGACGACGCCGATCATCTGCAAGCCCGAGTCGAGGAATTGGTTGGCGTCCGAAAACTCCAGGCGGATTTGCGGGTTTTGGTATTCGAGGACGATCGTTCCCAGGCGATGTATTGCGAAGCAGTGCTACGCAAGCAAGGCGTCAATGTGTGCATAGCGAGTAGCACGCAGAATGCTCTGGAGGATATTCGCCGCTTTGCGCCAGATTTGATCCTGATGGATCTGTACATGCCGGGAATCAACGGCATGCAACTCACCACGATGATTCGCGAGGAAGCTGACCTTGCGCTGTTGCCCATTGTTTTCCTGACCGGCGAGCAGAGCGAAAGCACTCGCTACGATGCCCTGCGAGCGGGTGGCGACGACTATCTGACCAAGCCAGTCCGGCCGCGTCATCTGGTCACGGCGGTTGTTACCCGTGCACGGCGCGCCCGCGCCCTCTCAAAGCAACTCAGCCAGCATCAGGTGCGAGCACACGGGAGGCTGGTACATACCGGAGAAATGGTTGCAATGCTGCGCACCCTGGGGGTGGACCGACCGAGCGACCATGTGCTGATGCTGTGCGCAGCGGATTCCGGAAAATTGTGTGCGGGCAGCACGCATATTGCTGTCGTAAAAGAATGCCAGTACAAACTGGCCGCCCTGCTGCAAGCCGATCTGCGACCCGAGGAAATGATCGCATCGTGGCAAGAAGACGGATGGTTGATGCTGATGGATTGGCCTGCGAACGAGGAATTGATCGTCCGCGCGGAGCAACTCCGAGAGCTTGCGAGCACCTCGCTGGCGGCGATTGGCGGAGGTGATTTGAGCATCGCGATAGTGCCCCTCAAGGGAGATTCGTTGCCCTCCGCCGAGACGCTGCTTGACCTGGCGGAGCGCACCCTTGCCGTGGCTCGCCATACAGGCGGAAAGCGCGTTCGGCTGGCACTGGCTGAGACCCAAAGTGACTTGTCCGCCGAGGTCTCGTTGGCGATTCAAAAAGCGTTGGCGATCGAACCTTCGGTGCAGTCCACCAGCTTGATGTTTCAGCCGATCGTGCCTTTGCACGGAGCCGGCAGACCGCAGTATCACGCGCATCTGGGTTTGCGCGTGGATATTGGCGGTGAGCGCGTCGTCACGCGCCGCCAATGGCTTTCCCTTGCGCGTCAAACCGGTCGCACCACGGCGCTGGACCAATTCGCTGTTACCCAGGTCCTGGCGCAAATTGCTGAAATTCGCCCAAAATTGCCCGCCCTGCGGGTGGTCGTCGAATGTGCCGCCGAGAGCTTGATGGATATCGAATTCCGCAAGCACCTGTTCGCACAGTTGGAACTGCGAGCCCTGAACGATCCGGGATTGATCCTGAGCATTGACCACGGCGAAGCGATGATGATGCAGAACAAGCTTCAGGAAGTACGCGATGAACTGCGCGCGGCTCGTGTCCTGCTGGGTTTCGGTCGGGTGAGACTGGATGCCAAGGATGATGAAATGATCAGCACGTTCCATCCTGAAATCATCTCGGTCGATTCCGCGGCAATCAAGACATCGGAGCAGGTGCCACCGATACTGGGATTCGCACGCGATCATGGCGCCGAGATCCTCGTGCACTTTATTCCGGATCCGCAAACGCTGGCGCGCCTGTTTGCAATGGGTGTCGATTACGGAATGGGCGGCTTTATCGGTTTGCCAAACGCGCGAATGGAATATGACTTCGGTGAACTGCAATTCTGAGGCCGCCGAAGGACGACCAAGGACACAGGTAGACGATTCTCCAAGGGCACGGACTCGAGCCAGGCAACTGCCGCTCAGCCTCCGGTGAAGCCTGCGATTCCTTTTCCCCTCGCGGGTCTAGAGCGATCCGCTGGAATCCTGCGCTTGCGGGGCAATCTCCGCTGCACCACAGCGAGCACTTTGCCGGAAAATCAGGGCCAGAGTCCGAGCCTTCCCTGTTGATGACCAACTACTTGCGATTGGCGCCGGTAACGGTCAGCCGGGGGCTCACGGGTCCTCAGGACTACGGCCTGCTGCAGATAGACCTGGGCGAGGTGGAATTGAGCGGCTGCGAGCCCCTTGAAGTGCTGGCGGATCCGTGTTGAGAGTCTGATTCCACTCTAACGGATGTTCCCGCTGTATGCTGGAACTCGGCATCACTTGACCTGCGTCATGGCGACAAGCGCGATGCGCGGCCCACTATGCGCCATCCGCATTGGAGAGTGTCCATGAGCAATACCCGTAAGTTGTGGCTGGCCTTGGCCATCCTCCTCGTTGCATCCTTTTCAGTTCTGCTGTGGGCGGGGAGCGAAATCTTCCGCGCCGCGCCGCCGATGCCGGAACGCGTGGTCGCGGAGAGCGGCCAGGTGGTCTACACCCGTGCCGATATCGAACAAGGCCGTCAGGTCTGGCAGTCGATCGGCGGCATGCAGCTCGGTTCAATCTGGGGTCACGGAGCATACGTCGCGCCGGACTGGAGCGCGGACTGGCTGCATCGCGAGGCAACCGGCGTGCTGGACATCTGGGCCAGACGCGATGGCGGCACGGCGACCTACGCCGAGTTGCCCGCAGAAGAACAAGCCGGATTGCGCGGCCGCCTGCAGACAATGATGCGGGCCAATACCTATGATCCTGCGACTGGAACGATCACGCTGAGTCAGGACCGAGTCGCCGCGCTGTCCAACGTCGCTGCGCACTACGAGAGCCTGTTCAGCAATGACCCGGCGACCGCGGAGCTGCGCGAGGCCTATGCAATGAAGCAGGGCACCGTCGACACCGCAGAACACCGACGCGCGCTGACCGGTTTCTTCTGGTGGACCGCATGGGCCGCCACCACCGAGCGCGCAAGCGAAGCGGAGACACTGGTCCCGGCCAAGGACGGCATGGCCAACAAGAAGGTTACCTACACCAACAATTGGCCGAGCGAACCTTTGGTAGGCAACACGCCACCGCCGGCGATGTGGGTATGGTCGGCCTTCAGCGTACTATTCCTGATTGCCGGAATATCGATCCTGGGCTGGCACTACGCGGTCACCCACGGGCGAGGCGAGGAAGAGCACAAGATTCCGGATTCGGATCCGTTCTCGCTGCTGAAAATAACCCCGTCGATGCGCGCGACCGCGAAGTATTTCTGGGTGGTCCTGGCGCTGTTCATCGCGCAGATCCTGCTTGGAGCAATCACCGCGCACTTCCAGGTCGAGGGTCAGGAGGCCTACGGTTTCGCATTGTCGGATTACCTGCCCTACTCGCTTGCGCGTACCTGGCACACCCAGTTGGCGGTGCTCTGGATCGCCACCGCATGGTTGGCGACCGGCCTCTACATAGGCCCGGCGTTGTCCGGACATGAGCCCAAATATCAACGTTTCGGAGTCAACTTCCTGTTCGTTTCCCTGTTGCTGATCGTGATCGGAGGATTCGCCGGTCAATGGTTCGCCGTCATGCAGATAATGCCGCTGGAACACAATTTCTGGTTCGGCCACCAGGGCTGGGAGTACGCGGACATGGGTCGCTTCTGGCAGATTTATCTATTCGTTGGCCTGCTGCTTTGGGTGACCCTGGTCGGACGCTCGCTTTGGCCGATCCTGCGTGGCCCTGCCAGCGACTCCAAGTCGATTATCGGCCTGCTGTTCATGGCGACTGTCGCCATCGGCCTGTTTTATGGCGCGGCCCTGATGTGGGGCGAACACACGCATATTTCCGAGGTTGAGTATTGGCGCTGGTGGCTTGTGCACCTTTGGGTCGAAGGCTTCTTCGAAGTGTTCGCGACCGCAGTGATGGCGCTGATCTTCACCCGACTAGGCCTGATCAAGACGTCGACTGCCAACATCGCGGTGCTGTTCGCGACTATCATCTTCATGGCAGGCGGCGTACTCGGCACTCTGCATCATCTCTACTTCGTCGGCACACCGATCTCGGTGGTCGCGCTGGGCGCGAGCTTCAGTGCGCTGGAAGTGGTGCCTCTCGCGTATCTGGGCTTCGAGGCATACCACACCTACCGACTGGGCAAGTCGACGCCGTGGATGGCGAGCTATCGCTGGCCGGTAATGTTCTTCATCGCGGTATCGTTCTGGAACCTGGTCGGGGCCGGCCTGTTCGGCTTCCTGATCAATCCACCGCTGTCGCTGTACTACATGCAGGGGCTCAACCTGACTGCCCTGCATGCCCATACCGCGCTATTCGGTGTCTACGGGATGCTCGGGATTGCCTTGGTGCTGTTCTGTCTGCGCGGCCTGCGCGCAAAGATGATCTGGGACACGCGGGCGCTGAAAGTCTCGTTCTGGTGTCTCAATATCGGCCTGGCGCTAATGGGCGTGCTCACGTTGTTGCCGCTGGGCACGATGCAGTTGCTGGCTGCGATCGAGCATGGCTACTGGTATGCCCGATCGGCCGAGTTCATGCAGAAACCGATCGTGGAAATCCTGATCTGGATGCGTATGCCAGGCGACGTTCTCTTCAGCATCGGCGCGCTGGCACTGTGCTGGTTCGTATTCCGCTTGTGGGTTGCTCCAAGGCGGGATGCGCTGGCCGATGCAGAAATCGAACGCGCGAAACTCTGACTGGCACGAGCGCCTGGACGATGTGCGGAGATGAAGACGGGCTGCCTCGTGCCGCCGTCTTCATCGCTGCCTCCGCACGACAAGCTGATCTGGATCAAAGCGCGGCGCGCTCGAAAAGTTGCTCGCTCGGTCGGCGTGATCGGCAGTTCCAGGTCGCGAGGCAGCCAGATTCGGTGCCCGCCGGTGCCTTCATGATTGCCAACTGCCATGCTTGATTGCTGTGTGAACCGGCACGGTTGCGGAATCTTCGACTACTACTATCGATATCCATCGGCGTGAACGATCGAACGTCCTTCATTCGTCGCCCCGGTCAAAGTCAGGATTTGATTCCCCCGTTAGTTGCCGCTTTCTGCGCGAGCTCCTTGATTTTCAGCACTCGAAGTTGCTCTGCCTTCTTGAGCCCCTCGCGAGCCTCTTTTATGACTTGATGGGCCAGGTTATGGCTGGTGTGATGACGCTTCGCATCGATAGCAGCATCCAGCCGCTGCTGGGCTGCCTTGATCCCTTTGTCAACGCGATACAGGGGTCCATGCGGATTCGTGGTCAGGGCTGGGTCGTAGATTTTCGTCATGGCGTGTCTTCGTGAGGACGGCACGATAGCCGGGTTGGCACCGCTTGCGTGTGATTGTCCCCTGCCCGAGTGACCGTTCGCCAGCGATGTATGCCGGTCTTCAAGAAAGCAGCCCTGTTTTCGTGATCTCGATCGGGGGCGAGATTATGGGTAGCCAAGGTGTTTGAGCGAGAATGCCATGTCACCAATGAAGTGGAGTGCGAATGCCCACCGAGAATGGATTGTTGAAGTGGAGCGGAATAGTCTTGATTGGACTGGGCTCGCTGTTCGTGGTGCTGGGGATGTATTTCGTCTGGTACGCAAATTCGGCAATGTGGGTCGAGACACCTGCTACTGTCAGCAGTGTTCGGGTCCGAACTTCAGTGCACTCCGCCGGTGACAGCCTGCGCCGAGACACCATGTATTACCCGCAGATTCGCTATGACTACACCGTGGAGGGGAAACAGCACAGTAGCCAGAAATGGAGGCTTCGGACCGAGCATGAGAGTTTTGCCGAGCGCAATGAGGCAGTACGCGCTGCGGTAAAGTACAAGAATGGCGACGCGATCAGCGCGTACTACAATCGCGATCAACCCTCCGTCGCTGTACTCCAACCTGGCGCTCACTACACTGATTACATCTCACTCCTGGTCGGCTTGTTGTTCGGTCTGACTGGATGGGTCCTGTACACGGTTCGAAATCAAGCTGAACCGAAAAGCGCAATCACATGATTGCGCCTCCACACAGTGCCGATTTCCTCTCCGGGGTTCAGGCGCTTTTTGACAGTGCCGGGATAACAACCGAGAAATCCCCTCGCATGCTCATCGGCGTGCAGGGCACTGTTTCGATTGATGGCCACATCTTCGAGGTCAAGATCGCTCCGCTGCGCAAATCTCGATATGTTGGAGGGGAGCGAGTTGGAGCATCCACCGCTGGGTATCGTCTGGCAATCGAGACTGCCTCAAATGTTCCTGTTCGGTTCTCGGTGATGCATCAGGGCATCCAGGGTTCCAGGCTGATTGCCTGGGTAAAAAAGCTCAAGTGAATCTACCCTGTTGCGAAAATGGCATCGTATATCACGCCGCGTGGAGCAATGACACGCACTGGGCCGAAGACCTACTCAGTCGCGATAAAGCCAGCGTTGCTATTTATCATTTATTGGAATGTGAGCCGGTTGATGCCAGGGTCGGTCACCCCTGCGTACTCATATTCCCAACCAGCATTCAGCATTATCGACGTGCCGCTACGCTCGATGGGTTTAGCGGGTTGGCAGATTACGTATCTCACCTGGCGAACCTGGCTCAGGCCGCGATCGAAAACGCTCCGCCAACCAGAGTTGCCAAGCCCTCGATTCTCGAACAGATGGCGAAACGGAACCCGGTACTCGCCGGGTGCCTGGGGATCTTGGGCATCCTGCTGTTTTTCAGGGCGATACTCGGTGGGTTTTTCTGGATCCTCATGAGATGAACTAAAATCGAGAAAATGAGGTCAGAAACCAAGGTCAGTGGGACTTTCCGTCCGGGGCTTTGCCAGCTAGCGACTGAACCCGGAACGCCAGCGTCCGCTTCGGGTCGTTTGCACCCTTTTTACCTTGCAGGTCGGTACTTTCTGAAAGTGCCAATCGAGCGGGGGAACATCGACATGTGAACGCCGAGTTGGCGGCGAGCCTGTGTTCCAGTACATTCACTGCGCCGCTAGGCGTTAGATCCATCCATCCATCCATTCATCACGCGGGAAATAATCATGGCGACGAAAAAAACAACCAAGAGCAAGCCAGCTGCCAAGGCTGCGGCTACTGTTTCGCAGAAACCGATCAAGGAAGCCCTGAACAAGTCAGGCCTGGTGGCTCACATCACTGAAGCAAGCGGCGTCATTGCCAAAGACGTGCGCGCTGTATTGGCCGCGTTGGAAGGGGCTGTGGCTGGATCCGTCCACAAGAAAGGGGCGGGTTCGTTCACGTTGCCCGGGCTGCTGAAGATCACCGTGGTCAACTTGCCGGCACAGCCAAAGCGCAAGGGCATCAATCCGTTCACGAAAGAAGAGCAAATGTTCGCCGCCAAACCGGCAAGGACCAAGGTCAAGGTTCGCCCCCTCAAGAAGCTGAAAGATGCGGCAGCCTGAGGTCGTACGCCTGGTCGGACTATCGGGATTGCTATACACAATGTCCTCCATGACCCGGCGTCACACGCCTACTGACTGAAGCGCTCCCTGGCTGCCGCTCACGAGCGGCAGCCAGGTGTCGAAAGCCAGCCTTCCCTAGCTTCGACAACCTCTCCCAATCGCCCTGCGCGCTCGCCCACCCATCCCGCCCGCATGATCGAAACCGGACCAGCCAGAGAATCCCGGGTTTGCATACTCGGTTTGTCGGCGAGCTCTCACGAACATGTCCCGCAGCTTCAGCCACTCTTGCGAGGTGACGACGGCTCGCCGATGGTCTTGCTGCTTGCGCCAGGCCGAGCTTGCTCCGCCGGTGGTAAATCGAACCGGTGCGACCACCGATTCCTCGACGTCGTCTGCTGAAACCCATCGCCGATAATAATCAACGCGCCACTTCGTTCGTGGTCTCGCTCGAGGTCAAGATCAAGAATGTCTCCGTTGTTGAGCATCTGTTCTTCAGATGCGGTTTGCACAATACTGCGTGAGACTTTTTGGATTGTGGACGGTGGAATGAGTCATGTTCTTATTGAATCAACCCCGATCGCCCCATTTGATGCCCTCAGCGCGGATGCCCTGTTCGTGGGGGTCTACGAACGCCTCAAGGGCATGGCCAGCAACCAGCTCGCTCGCAGCAGCGATGCCACCCTCGACACCACGAGCCTGGTCCACGAGCTTTACGTAAAGGTCTCGGCGGCACGCGAACTCGAGTTTTCAGATCCGGCCCAGTTTTTCAGCTATGCCTCGCAGGCGATGCGCCACATCCTTGTGGATCACGCGCGTCAGCGATTGCGGGCAAAACGTGGTGCGGGCGTGATCAAGGTCGATATCGACGATATCGAGATCGCCGATCTGACGGCGACTCAGGTGCTCGGGCTGGATGAGGCCTTGCAGCGGCTGGAACGTTCCGATCCGCGCGCAGGCCAGATGGTCGCGCTGCACTATTTTGCCGGCTTGCCGTTATCGAAGATATCCGAGCTGCTCGGCGTCACCGAACGTACTCTGAATCGGGACTGGCGCTTCGCTCGCGCCTACCTGCACGATCTGATGGGGTGAGCTGATGTCGTACTTCTGCGCCAGATATCGTTCCTTGTCCATATGAATACACAACCACCTGATCCCTCCCCTGCCAAATCCTCGTCCGACACACTTGTCCGATTGCGCTCGATCTTCGAAGGCGTTGTCGAGCTGGCTGCCGATGAACGCTTGATCTGGCTGGAACAGCATGTGGCAAATCTCGACGATAGAGCCGCCGTTCTGGCCCTGCTGCGGGCGGACGAGACCGACCGGGGTGTTCTTGATACGCCAGCTGGCGAACTCGCTGGCCGCATGAAACATGATGGCCCCGCGTTGGAGGGCCTGGTCGGCCAGACCATCGGCGCATTCCGCCTGGTTCGCCTGCTCGGCAAAGGCGGCATGGCAGCCGTGTTTCTCGGCGAGCGGCAGGTCGGGGATTTCGAACAGCAGGTCGCGATCAAATTGCTTCGACGCGGGCTCTATTCCGAACTCGAGCAACGCCTGTTTCTGCGCGAGCGGCAAGTGCTGGCTAATCTCTCGCATCCGAATATCGCGCGATTGTTCGACGGCGATGTCACGACGGCCGGCATTCCGTTCCTGGTCATGGAGTACATCGACGGTGTGCCGATCACACGCTACGCCAATGAGCACCGACTCGATGTTCGCCAGCGTCTTGCGCTGCTGCTGACGGTCTTGCGCGCGGTGGATGTGGCCCATCGCAGCCTTGTCGTGCATCGTGACCTGAAGCCATCGAACATCATGGTTGACGCCGAAGGCCACGTGAAGCTCATCGATTTCGGCATTGCGAAACTGCTCGAGGACGATGTCGATCACGCGACCGTTGGCGTTTACACA
>JBBRBU010000012.1:0-76303 GCA_038205505.1 Lysobacterales bacterium
GCCAATCAGTCCAACCCGAGACGAATCCGGCAAATGGCCCGAGCGCGTCGTGCACCATCGGATACAGACCGCCCGAGCGCGGGCGCAAGGTGGCCAGCTCGGACACGCTCAACGCTCCAAGCAGCGCATAACCCGCCCCCAGTACCCATACCAACAGGAACAAGGATTCCGATGGCACTTTCGCTGCGACTTCGCCAGGCGTTCGCAAGATACCCATGCCGATAGTCAAGCCGACCATGGCCGCGAGACCGAATGCGAGGCCGAGCACACGCAGAAGTTTTCCGGCCGTCGACTCCGGCGTCTCCGTTGTCACGTTAAGCATGCGAAACCTCCCCTCAAGTTCGCAATGTCCCGACTCATGAACCTGACGTCGATCTCGCGAGTGCGCCATCCCCCAACCGGGCCTCGCGACACTATAGCCCGCACGGTTCTCTGTAGCGCATCTGCGCGCCCTCAAACCTCTCTTGCGCGAATGGTTTTCCAGACATGCCGGGATTTTTGCATCATCGCAATCTCGTTCGAGCGCTAACCCTACGTTGCTGCTTCGATGCAGTGGGAGCCCATCGGAATTTCGCGATGCCTCAGCGCTTCTCTTCCATCAGTCCAACCAGATTGCCGTCCGGATCGCGTACGAATCCGGTCCAGAGTTCATGGTCCGGCATTTTTGCGGCGAGCTGTGGTGCACGCTCATCCGTTGCGCCGCGCTGCACGAGGTCGGCATGCACGGCAACGATATCGGCAACCGCGAAGTAGAGAATCGAGTTGTTACCGACGCTGCCGGCGCCTTGTGGTGTGCTCAGCATCAAGCGCACACCGCCTGTCTCCAGAAAGGCCAGATCCGGTCCCGCCCGGAACAGGAATGGCAGTCCGAGAATATCTCGATAGAACGCGAGCGCCGAATCGACGTTGCTGACCGTGATCGCGATCTGTCGGATGCTGGAAAGGCGGGCACTGTCACTCATGCGTATGATCCCGGATGGGTTGGTTGTCCATTCTAGGGCCAGATTCCGCGACACCTCAACAGCCCGGCTTGAGACCATTGGCTGGTGGCAATTCCATAAACGGAGACCACAATGTTGCGCAATCTCGTTTTCGTCCTGCTTTGCCTCTCGATCCCGTTTCGGATGCCAGCCGCTGCAGAGCAGCCGGATTCAGTCCGACCTACCGATCCCGTTGCCGAAGAAGGCAGCAAGCACATTGCTATTCATGCGGAACACGAAATCTCCACGCACGTGACCGGCAACGAAATCGTGGCCAGCGTTCCGTGTGAGGGTTGCGAAGCGGTATTTGCGGGCCTGCCGAGCGCGCTATCAAGCTCAGCCCGGATTGCCCCGGCCACCGAGCCCGGCGAACCGTTGCGGTTCACCGGCATTGTCAGCGATCAAGCAGGAAATCCGCAGCCGGGCGTCGTCGTCTATGCTTACCAGACCGACAGCAACGGTCATTACCCGAATGATCCACGGCTTTCCCGCGATGCGACGCGTCACGGTCGCCTACGCGCCTGGACAATTACCGAAGTATCCGGCCGCTACGCCTTCGACACGATCCGGCCCGGCGCGTATCCGGGCCGAACCACTCCCGAACACATCCACATGCACGTCATCGAACCCGGCCGATGCACCTACTACATCGGCGATCTGATGTTCACAGACGATCCACGCCTCACCGGCAAAATCAGAAACGGAGAAACCAATGCCATCGGTGGCAGCGGCATCGTGCAGGCGGAGGGGGATGCGCAGGTCGGATGGCAGGCAACCCGCGACATCGTTCTCGGACTCAATTTGCCGACCTATGGAAAGTGCCAGCGTCGGGACCGATAGGCAAATACGTCCAACGGTGAAATCGATGATTGCGGCCGAAGAAACCCGACCGGTGAATGGGTTTCGTGGTTGGGCGAGAGATCGCGCTCAATCTGCCCATCTTGACGCGAATCGCGATAAAGCGCTTCGCGCTTGACGCTGATCAATGCCCTGGCCGCACCCCTGCATCGATGATGAGGCCACACGACCGCCGATCGGCGCGTCGAACCATCGAACTCGCTCTCAGGAGACCACACATGCTTTTCTCGACAACCAACCCGATCACCCATTCGATGACCACGGCGATCACCCAGGCCATGCGCGAACACGATCCGAATGCTCTGGTTCGTGCCGAGGCATCCAGCTACGAAATCCGGATCGATGGCGATGTCTCGCTGGATCAGGCACGGTCCGCTTTGACCAAGGCGCACTGCGATACCGCCGAACTGCAGGACGCAACCAACGTGGTTCACATCCAGGGCGGACACAGTTGCTGCGGACATTGCACTTGAGCCTGTCAGTCTGCGGATGAAGCGCGGATTCATCGACATGCCGTCGACGGATCCTCACCTCGGCCTGATCGACCGCATGATCGGGAGACGGCCCCTGAGCTCCGTCCGAAGGTCCGCTCGGCAGTTGCGCCCTCGGTCGATGAGCTGGAGGTCAGGCCATCCGTGGCCGGGGCCGCACACGTCGTGCTTCCAATCAATCAGTTCTGCGCCGTGTCCATCGACCAGTGGGCGGCGGCGTTCTTGGTGTACCAGCGACCTTCGACCAGTACCAACTCCAAATCGTTGGACAGTGGTGCGTTGAACACGGTAACCGTGGTGCGTACGGTGGCTTTGTCAGCGTTGATGGTCAGAACCTTGACCTGCAGCGAATCGGCGATGGCATCGAGGTCGATCCCGTACAGGCGCACCGCATTCTTGGCCGCGCCAAGGACCGGCCCGACCCGGACCAGCAGGTCATCCAGCGGCAGCTCCCGGATCTGATCAAGATGGGTAATCCCGGTGCCGCGGGCGGCGTCGGTCAGCAGGGTCAGCGCCTGGCGCATGGTTAGCGGGCTGAGGAAGTCAGTGCTGCTGGCCCAGCGCTGGATGGACGGGAGCGCGACGGCGAGGCTGGTGCGCTGCTCGTCGCTGAGATCGCTATCCGTTGAATTGATGGCGATCTGCATCGCACCAAAGCCGATCAGCAGCGCGCCGGGAACTTTGGGACGCGCCTCATCGAGCTTGGGCTCAATTTCGGCCATCAGGTCATCGACGGCGCCGGCCGAGGTGAGTCGGGCAATCTTCTCCTGAAACTTGGCGCGCTCATCATCGCTGATGGGCTCCAGCCGATGCAGTTCGTAGGCCAAGCGGAATGCTTCCTCTTTCGATGGTGGAACCAGCCCATGGACCAGCCCCGCGACGTTGCCAGCGCGGAACAGGCGCACCATTTCGTGGATTTGCGCGGCCGGATCGGGGACGGCGGTGTTTGCGCCGGCGACAGCCTGCCGGGCAATGGGTGTGGTCTGCGCTGCCACGGCGGCACTGCTACCGGCAAGCGCGGCCACCAGGACGATGGAAATCAGTCTGCTTTTCATGCGGGCTCTCCTTGGGTTGGTTTATTGCCGATGTAGTGTGCTGGTAAACTACATCACCAGGAAGTGTCGAAAGTCACGCTGTCGCTTTCGCCGCAGGGCGCAGCGGTAGGTCGCCGAAGGCAGGCGATCAAGGTGGTTGTGCTGCAAGTTTCGATCAGATCGTGACGTCGACCCATCGCAATCGGCGCGAGGCGATCAGGCAGCTGATCCGGCGCCGATGCGACAAACCGATACCGGCTCCCGCCGCTACCCTTTTGCGCTGGAATCACCTGCTTTGACCTCAGCCACCCGTTCGCGCACACGATCCTGCAGGTAGTCGAAATACAAGTCGATATAGCTGATGCCGTTCTCGTGGTCGATCAGATACGGATTCATCAGGGTATGGCGCAGGATCACGATGCGGTCGTTGCCTTCATCACCATCGAGGGATGCCGTGTCGAGACCGAGCGCGTCGAAGACGCGGCGCATCTCGACATCGCCGATCGCCTCGGGACGCAAGGTCGTCATCGAACCGAAGAACTGTTTCAGTTGCAGCGGGTGGCGTGGATCAGCGCGCAGGTCGTCGTGCAGGTGACGCACAAAGGCATTGGCAGCGGCGACGCTGGTGTTGCCGCGCGGATTCAGGGCCAGGCAGACGAGATTGCTGTCCGGCGGAAACGGCACCATCGCGGTCACGTGATCACGCGTCTCCGCCGCAAAGCGTATCGCGCGCTGATGGAAGGCCTCGGCGGCGAGAATGGTCTGTCGGGTCAGGCGACCAAAGTGCAGATGATTGAGCGGCAGGACGCGATGGGTCACATAGACCGCCGCCGCATTCGCACCGGACTTCGAACCTTCCGGAACGAACTGGCCGAGCCCGCGATAGCGCTCCAGGTAGCTCTTGGTTGCCGATCCGGAAAACACATAGTCAGCCTCTTCCGCGAGCAGCGCGGTGACGCGGTGATCGCGACAGACGAAGGCACCGGTGCCGAACGGCAGGTAGCCAAGCTTGTGTGGATCGATCGTCACCGAATCGGTGTCGGCGAGCGCGGCAACGGCCGAGTAAACCGCGTTGGCCGGGAACGCGTGGTAGCCCCTGGCGATTTCGTCGCGGCTGCGCAGACTGCCATCTTCATTGCGGAACACGGTGGCCAGATAGCCGCCCCATGCCGCATCGACATGCACCGAGTGACCAAGGCCGGCCGCCGCTGCACGCTCGCGCGCCGCAAGCATGAGATCGACCGGATCAAAAGTTCCGTATTCGGTGGTGCCGAGGACCGCGACCGACATCAGTACCGGCTGGCGATCACGCTGGCAGCGTTCAAGGATCGATTCGAGCGCATCAGTATCGAGACGCATGCCGCTCTCCGGCAGCAACTCCATTTGCGCACGACCGAGACCAAGCAGCTTGAGTCCCTTGCTCCATGAGTAGTGCGCCGTCACCGGCGCCAGCACCAGCGGTACGCGCAGGCTTGGATGGCAGGCGAAGAAATCGACCAAACCGAGGTGTTCAATGCGGGCGCTCTGCACGCGCTGCCGCCACTGTTTGCGCGCGGCGGTTGGTTGCTGCGCCAGCCATTGCTGCCATTGGTCGAGCAGCAGCGTGCCTGCACGCGGGTGCAGGTTGAACGCGCTCCAGTCATCCTCGGGCAAAGCCAGATCGGGCACGCCGGCCGCGCGCAGGGCAACCGGAAACGCCTTCAGCGCCAGAGCCAGACGCAACGCCTGGTAGTTGGCGAGGGTGCCGCCCGACGTCAGATGGCCGAACGCGCAGTCGGACTGCAAGGGATCGTGCGCATAGCCGATCATGCGTGCGAGTTGCAGGCCGACCTGAACTTCCAGGTCGACCGTGACCGGAGCCGAGTCTTCACTGACATTGTTCGGGTTGTACGGCAGGGTCAGGATTTGCGCGACCAGTCCGGGCAGCAACAGGTCCGAGACCATGTGACCCATGTAGCGCGGGCTGTGGAACGGCACCGATTTTTTCAGCAACGCCGAGAGCTGGTGCAGCTCGCGGCGCATGCGCGATTCGAACTCCAGATAGTCGGGATGTCGGGAAGCCTCGGTCGAAATTGCCGGCGGATCCTCAGGATGAAAGTTGCGCCGCCAGTAGACATGATCGCGGAGGAACTCGACGACGAGCTTCTCGAGCAAGCTGTCATTCTCGCCATACGGCCCGAGGAAGCACGCATCGATGCGGTGTCGGGTCAGCGATGATTCGGCGGGCATATGCGGGTCGCTCTTTGCGCGGGTTGAAGTAGCCGGAACGTCGGGTGATTTCCATGACACTGGCGAAGCCGCCTCATCGCGTCGTCCATTCGGCAGGAAAGTGTGGCCGGAAGCATGACGCGTGGCCTTGATCCAGATCAGATTCCGCCGCGCCCGACTTGCATTGAACTCAAGCCGCGGGGCTGACCTGCCGTCACGCGCGGACTTGCTGAAACACATCGAGCAACAACATTTCGGCTTTCCCGGCGCCCGCCAGGATCCACATCGGCGCTTTCTGGACTTGTCGATGATCGCCAACTGGCCCTACCGGAGTGCGGCAACTCGTCGCACTCTCCGCCTCGGCCCGAGTGGCCGCGATGCGAACGGACCCGGCGGCTGCGGCAACGTGCTCACACACCCTTTCGCTTCGTGGAGTTTCGTCATGACCATGCCCTGCCGCTGGATCCTCATCGCGTCCCTGCTCCTGTCCGCCCATGCCCAAGCTGCCACCGTGTTCTCGGATGATTTTCAGGACGGCAATTTCAATGGCTGGACGATTGGCGGTTCCGGCGCCAGTGCAATCGCCAACCTCTATAGCTCGAACTATTCCTTGCGACTGCGCAATTCGCGTACGGCAACCCAGGCAGTTTCCACGGTCGGCTACACCGGCGTTTCGATCTCGACCAGCATCGCCGCCTCGCTACTGGAATGGAACGACAGTTGCGTCGCCGAAGCATCGACCAACGGCGGCGGCAGCTGGATAGCCGTCAATACCGTCGTCGATGGCCAGGACGACGGCGTCACGCTTTACACGACCAGTGCCTCGCCGAGTGGCATCGACAACAATGCAGCGGTGCAGTTGCGACTCAAGTCGGCCGGTAACAGCGACGGGGACTACTGCTACTTCGACAACATCGTGCTGACCGGCACCGGCGGCACGCCTCCGCCTACCTGCGACTATGATTGCCTCTCGGGCAGCGGCAGCGTAAGCCGCAGCGCCCTTACCTACTCGACCATGCAGACTGCCGCCACCGGCAGCCTCGTCGATCTGTCGGCGTTTGCGGTGCCGAGTGGCGCGGCGAATCCCTCGAACAACTTTCAGGGCACGCTTGCCTTCACCGCCGTGCAACGTGGCTGGGCCAGCATTCGCGATACCGCCGGCTACGCGTCAATCGGCAGCATCAAGCAAATGCCGAACTTCAACTATCAATTCGTCCAGCACGGCACGCACCTGATCCCGGTCAACCGCGGCCTGCAGATCACCTCGCATCCGGTCTGGGAGCTGATCCTCGAACCGGGCCGGGTCTGGAACGAGAACTCCGACAACGGCTATTCGCGCGCGGCGATTCCGTTCGCGCTGCAGGAATACGGCGCCAATTGCACGCACAACGGCGTGTTGAGTTTCCTGTTCAAGTCCGATGGTTCGATGTCCACGGTTGCCTACGAGATCGCCTCGGAAACCTGCAACTACTACCAGTTCAATCTGTACGGTCGACTCAGCGCGAGCTATACACCCGCAACCATCGGCACGGCGGCGGCGATCAAGACCGCCTATGCGACCGAGGTGTCCAACCGCATGCCGACCAAGCCGATCAGTGCGCTGGCCACTGACTATCCGGGCAGCGGCGTCACCATCGCGACGATCGGCAGTGAGCAGTCCTCCAGCGCGCGCTCGGCCTTTGGTGTCGCCTACAACGGCGTGCACTACACCGGCGGTTGCGGCACCCGCTATGGCGACTATCCGTATTGCGATGTGCTCGACCTGCCCTCGTACTCGGTGGCCAAATCGACCTACGGCGCATATGGCCTGATGGCGCTGGAGCAACTCTATTCGGGCGTCAAGAATCTCAGCGTGTACAGCCAGGTCTCGACCTGCCCGTCATCACGCTGGAACGATGTGAAACTCGAAAACCTGATCGACATGTCCACCGGCAACTATACCGACGCCGGATTCGAGGTCGATGAAGGATCGAGCGCCATGCTCAACAACTTCTTCCTCAACTACAGCGACTCGGGCATGACCAGCTTTGCCTGCAGCTATCCACGCAAGGTCACGCCCGGAACCAGTTGGGTCTACCATACTTCGGATACCTACCTGCTCGGCCGCGCCATGGATCAGTACCTCGGCCAGGACAGCTTCAACTGGATGGTCAGCAACATCTACACACCGCTGAAACTGAGCCCGACCGCGAAGACCTCGGTGCGCACCTTCGACACCGCCAACCAGCAGGTCTCCGGCTTCGGTCTCACCTATCACCGCGACGATGTCGTCAAGCTCGCCGAGTTCGTCAACAACGCCAGCGGTGCCATCGGCGGCACGCAGAAACTCAAACTCACGATGGTCAACGAAGCGCTGCAGAAAACGGCCTATCACGGCCTCAATGCCGGCAGCGCCTACGACTCCTACGACAACGGTTTCTGGATCTGGAAAGCCGATTCCGCACTCGGCTGCAGCAGCAGTCGCTACATCCCCTACATGTCCGGTTATGGCGGCATCTCGGTGATCCTGCTGCCAAACAACATGGTCTATTACTTCTTCAGCGACAACGCCGAATACACCTTCAACAACTCGGTGATCCAGCTCAACAAGATCGGCAATTTCTGTAACTGACGGATGATCGACAAGCGCTGGCGAGTTCGGGTATGCCTGAACTCGCCCGCGATATTGCTTCGCGAGGTGTGGGCCGAAAACCTGACTCCGAATGGATCGACCTGCCCCACTCCGGGGCGCGTCTATGGCCCGATGACGAGAAGCGACGCGGCACCGACGAGTCCGCTCGCCAATAGTGTCCATCCCATTCCTGCCTTGTAGCGCAGCATGGCCACCAGCGATGCGGCGGCCAACATCACCGCTAGCATGTCGACTGTGGCCCACTGCGGAACGTCCAGCGTCAGCGGCCCGTAGTTCCACGTTGTCACGTTGCCAAAGAGCGTGTGCAGGGTGAACCAGACCGACAGGTTCAGGATGACACCGACGATCGCGGCGGTGACTGCAGCCAGTGCCGCATTGAGGGCTCGATTGTTTCGCAAGGCTTCAATATACGGAGCGCCGAGGAAGATCCATAGAAAGCACGGGGCGAAAGTCACCCAGGTCGTCAACACCGAACCGAAGATCCCGGCAGCCATCGGTGCCAGGGCTTTCTCATGATGATAGGCACCAAGAAAAGCGACGAACTGCAACACCATGATCAAGGGACCCGGTGTCGTCTCGGCGAGCGCGAGGCCGTCCAGCATCTGTCCCGGGGAGATCCAATGAAAGCTTTCTACCGCTCGCTGGGCCACATAAGCGAGCACGGCGTAAGCACCACCAAACGTGACCATTGCAGTCTGGGTAAAAAAGATCCCTTGTTGGGCCAACACACTGCTCACGCCGAACACAGCGATCACGACCATCACCGGCAGCAACCAGATAGCCAGCCAGGTCAACGTGATGCGAATAGAGCGGCCCGTTGATGGTTTCGTATGCTCCAGCTTGCCTTGGCCGAGCATGCGATCGATCAGGTATGCGGATGAAGCATCGGTCGCTGTCGACGCGGGTGCGGGAAAACTCGAGGGCAACCACCATCGACCGGCGAAACCCAACAAGGCGGCGATCAGCACGATCAGCGGAAATGGCACCTTGAAAGCAAAAATGGCAATGAAAGCCAGTGCAGCGATGACCACCATGGCGCGATTCTTCAACGCTTTGCGGCCTATGCGGAGCACCGCTTCGATCACCACTGCCAGCACGGCGGCCTTCAGCCCCAGAAATATCGCCACGACCAGCGGCACCTGGCCGTAGAGGACATAGACAATGCTCAGCCCGAGGATCGTGACGAAGCCCGGCAACACGAACAGCACCCCGGCGATCAGTCCACCCGCCGTTCGATTCAACAGCCAGCCAATATAGATGGCCAATTGGGCCGCTTCCGGGCCTGGCAGCAACATGCAGTAGTTCAATGCATGCAGGAACCGCGCGTCACTGATCCATTTGCGATTCTCAACCAACTCCCGATGCATCACCGCGATCTGGCCTGCCGGACCGCCGAAGCTGAGCAAGCCCACTTTCGCCCAGACGCGCGTGGCCTCTCGTAAAGATACAGCGTCGTTGATCAAGGGAGTTTCTGCGCTCATGGGACATAGCTTCGCATCAATACAGGAGCGAGGCACTGGACCGCTGCCTCGACAAAACCAAGCCTGTCCTGAGCGAACCGAAGGGCAGGAGTGACGAGCTAGCGGGTTGGCGTGTGAGGGCCGGGTTGATATTGAACGCAGTTTTGGAAGCCGTTGCTGGAAGTCCCGGATACCCCGATTCCGTTACCCCTGCGAAGCCGGGGGTCCAGTGACTTTGCCCTGCTGAGGCAACTCGCGGGATGCAAGACGAATTTCATTTCGCCCTCACTCGCGATGGACGGGAGCACCCTCGAATCCAGGCGACAGACTTGAGTGCTCGGTGTCGCAGAGCCACAGTCGCATTCGCATGCGATTCCTGGCACACGCCACCAAACGCTAGGTTTCGCTTGTCGGACTATCCACAACCTGCTGGTAGCCTCGGTCTCTCACGTCCCGAACCCGTTCGTCGACTTCATCAGTCGGGACATTGAGTAATTTCAGCGCGGCGGCACCGAGGCGCAGGCTCGATTCAATGGTTTCGGGATAAGCGTGGACGGCACCGGCGGCAATCAGGAGCGTACTCGTTTCGAGATCCCGGGTGCGCACGATCACCGGCACCTGCGGACAGGTCCTGCTGATGTACGTCATCACCTTGAGTGCGGTTTCGGGCTCGTCGACGGCAATCACGACCAAGGCAGCCCTCTCAATGTGAATGGCCGCCAGCAATCCCGGATCAGCGATGTCTCCGAACCACACCGCATGCCGATCGGCCGAGCCCTGGGCCACCCGTTTCGAATCGGTGTCGAAAGCGAGGAATGGAATGCCGCTGGCGTGCAACAACACGGCAATGGTGTGGCCCACCCGGCCGTAGCCTCCAATTACCACTCGTTGATCCGAATCCTCGGGCAATTCCGCAGTCGCCTGATCCGTTGCCAGCGGCGTCTTGACCAGCGCCGCCGCAATACTGCAGTTGAATCGAATCAGCAGCGCGCCGGCAATCATCGACAGCAGCAACGAACTGATTGCGATTTGTCCCAGCTGCGTGTCGATCACACTTGAATCGAGCGCAATCGCAATCAGCGCGAGTCCGAATTCACCACCGACGCTCAGCATCAATCCGGTGCGCCATGTGGTCCGGGCGTCGACACCCAGCCGGCGCACCAAGCCAGCAACGATCAATGTCTTGCTGGCAACAATCAGCAGCGAACCGAGCACGGCCCAGTGCCAGATCGGCGGTATCGCCGCCGGATTGAAACGCATGCCGATGCCGACAAAGAACAGACCCAGCAGCACATCCCGAAACGGGCTCATGCTGGATTCCACCTGATGACGGAACTCGGTTTCTCCGAGCATCATTCCGGCGAGAAACCCGCCGAACGCGAGCGACAATCCCAGACTGTTGGTGACCCAGGCGGCGAGCAGGGCCACCAGCAGCACGGCCAGGGTGAACATCTCAAGCGATTTGCGCTGGGTAACCAGACGGAACAAAGGACGCAGTAGCCAGCGACCGGCAAAGAAAACCAGCCCAAAGGCGAGCAAAGCCTTGGCCAACGCGAGGGACAGGCTGCCCGCGAGAACCCCTGCTGAAACCGACAGACCCAGCACGGGGATGACCACGAGAAACGGAACGGCCGTAACATCCTGAAAAACCGACATCGCGAGCCCGAGTCGGCCGTGCTGAGTGTGCTGCTCGCCTTGCTCGCTGAGCAGGCTGGAAATGATCGTGGTGGATGACTGCGCGAAAGCAGCGCCGATCACGAACGCGGCGGCAACCGGAAGGCCCGCGAGCCACACGACCACCCCAACCACGAGGGTGGTAAATGCCACCTGCCCGGTACCCAAGCCGAGAACCTGGTGGCGCAGCGCGTGCAGTTTGGGCAGAGAGAAATTGAGGCCAATGGTAAATAGCAAGAACACGACACCGAACTCGGCGAGTGTTTCGAGTTCAGGCATCGAGACGACGGGTCCGATCGTGTACGGCCCCAGAATCATTCCGACCAGCAGATAGCCGAGGCTGGTTGGAATTTGCAAACGTTGAAAGACGACAACCACAGCGATCGCCACGGCCAGCAGCAGGATGATTTGAACGAGGTATTCCATTATGTCTTTGATTTACCCATAGAAGCGTCGGCTGGATGAAGCCGAAGGGACTTGATGGTCAGGACTGGCTTTGTAGCATGACCCACAGCACTCGAGGCTTGAGGTTAGGTCCAGCTTTTTCTCATGGCCCACAATGCTGACTACTCGGACACGCACATTCTACGCGGCGATACGCTCAATCCGATCAACAGCTGGTGTTGGCCTTTACGATTGCCTTTCAGTGCCTCAAATTTCACAACATTACAGCAGAGGCGCTGGACCCCTGCCTGCGCAGGGGTGACGGACTTGGGGGCAAAGTCTTCGACAAACCAATTCCGAAATCGCACGCAAAATCAACCCAATCTTCAAACACTAACTAATAGCTCGTCACCCCTGTGCAGGCAGGGGCCCAGCGATTTTGGCTTTCTGCGCGATCTCGTGCAATGCAAGTCGGATCAATCGTGGGTGCAGTAACCACCGAGCTTTGCGATTTCGATCGCTGGTTTAGCGAAGTTGATCGAGGCGAGTTTGCCGTCATCGGCGATGTTGTACCAGGTGGCGCCGTTCTGAAACATGGCGACGTTGATGCCGCCGAAGCCGGACATGAAAGGCACCCAGGTTGGCTTGTCGCAGCCTAGTTCCTTTTGCAGATTGCGCGCCCAGAATCCGTGCTGGTAGCGGTAGCGATCGAGGTGGGCGACTTGCAGTCCGCTGTGTTCGGAATCGCGCTGCATGGCCGCATCGAGCATGGACTGATCGAGCATTGGCTTGCCATTGATGCGGCCACGATCGACGTTGAGGAAGCGGGCGAGCTTGGCGATGTCGTCGGCGTGCAGGGTCAGGCCCCAGCCGAAGAATGGTTGCGCGGCGCTGTCGTAGCTGCGCCGGGTGACGCGTGCGGTCGGACTCAGCTTCAGCGGTGCGTAGATTTCAGCATCGACGACATCGTTGAAAACATCCTTCTGCTCTTGGCCCGGTTGTTGACGCAGCAAGGTCTGCAACGCGACACCGAGCAGATAGGTATCCGCCGTGTGATAGACCCAGCGTTTTTCCGGTGCCTGCTTGCGTGGGTAGGCCTCGCAGGCAAACGCGAGTTTGTAGTTGTTCTCGACCGGACGGAAGAAGCCGACGACATCGGCCGAGTCCTCATCGACCATGTAGGCCGGATTGGTGTAGTGACCGCTGGCCATGTCGAGCAGATCGACGAGACTGACATCGTGCCAACCCTCGCTGCGGCATCCCGAAGCGAGCACCACATCGCTGACTTTGCGATCCTTGATGCCCGGATCAAGTTTCTGCATGCGCATCAGGGCGATGCCGGCGACGACCGATTTGGCCACGGAAAACGACGGCACATCGAGGACATCGCAGTACGGATAGTCACCGTGGCGCGTGGCACAAGCGGAAACATAGTGGACACCTTGCCAGACGACACCGTGGCGTGTGCTGCCCGATGCGTCGCCGATGGCGAGCTTGTCCACATCAATACCGTCCATTGCCGCCAATGCCGATAGCGGGCGCGTCGATATGCGGCTTGCGACTTCGCTTTCGTAGCGGCTGACGATTTCAGCCTTGTCCGCAACCGACCGTGGGGTGTAGTGCGTCTTGAGCGAACCCCACAGCTCGAACTGCAGGTATTGGCAGGTTTCGCTGCTGATCTGCACGGCTGCATTGGCGAGTACACCATCATCACGAAACAGAATCATGAGCACACCGTTGTGCGTACAGTTTGCGTTCTTCTGTACCAGCGAAAACGGAATTGCTGCGCGCGAATAGCCGTTGTCCTCTGCCTCATCCCAGACCTTGCCGGGTTCGAGGACAAACTCCCACCAGGCGTGCTTGCCGGGAATCGTTCCGCGTCGAATCGGGATCAAGGCATCGCCGTGCTGGACGAACTCGAAATCAAAATCCTGCGGGAAGGTTCGAGCTACGCGGATATCCACATCGCGCAGGAAATCCTTGTCGGCGACCAGGGTGCGCGTGGAGGGTTTGCCGGAAAGGCTGAGTCGGCCCTCGAACTGATGTGACGGCGGCTTGGCGTCTGCCGGCGGGGCAAAGGCGGACAGATCAACGCTGCGACGAATCTTGCCCGATTTCATCGTCGCGAAATCGAGCGCATCGCGGGCGAAGGCCGGTGACCCGGCGAGGACAAACGCGACGACGCACGGCAGCCACTTCATCTCAGACCTCGCCGATGCAGACGTATTTGAGCTCGGTGTAGTCATCGAGCCCGTACTTGGAGCCTTCGCGACCGGTACCGGATTGCTTGATGCCGCCGAATGGTGCGACTTCGGTCGAGATGATGCCGGTGTTGACGCCGATGATGCCGCACTCGAGTGCTTCGGCAACGCGCCAGCTGCGCGCAAGATCACGTGTGTAGAAATAGCCGGCGAGACCGAATTCGGTATCGTTGGCCATCGCGATGACTTCGTCCTCGGTCTCGAAGCGGAACAGCGGCGCGACCGGGCCGAAGGTTTCCTCGCGTGAGATCAACATCTCGGTGGTCACATCGGCGAGCAGGGTCGGCTCGTAGAAGTTTCCACCGAGTGCGTGGCGCTTGCCGCCACTGAGCACACGCGCACCCTTTGCGCGCGCATCGGCGACATGTTCTTCGACCTTGGCCAGCGCCTTGTCGTCGATTAATGGCCCTTGCTCGGTGACACCCTTGAGCCCGTCGCCGATGCGCAGTTTGGAAACGGCGGCGGCGAGCTTCTGCGCGAATGCATCGTAGACGCTGGCTTGCACGAACAGGCGATTCGCGCAGACGCAGGTCTGCCCGGTGTTGCGGTATTTGCTCGCGATTGCGCCATCGACAGCGGCATCGAGATCGGCATCCTCGAACACGATGAATGGTGCGTTGCCACCGAGTTCAAGAGACACACGCTTCATGCCCTCGGCGCATTGCGCCATGAGTTTCTTGCCGACTCCGGTCGAGCCGGTGAAGCTGAGCTTTCGCACCTGCGGGTGCGAGGTCATGACCTGACCGATCTCGGTCGAGGATTTTCCGGTCAGGATATTGACGACGCCCGCCGGCACCCCCGCCCGTTCGGCGATCACGCCGAAGGCCAGCGCCGAGTACGGCGTTTGCAGCGCGGGTTTGCACACGACCGTGCAACCGGCGGCGAGAGCCGGGCCGATCTTGCGCGCGAGCATGGCCGAAGGAAAATTCCACGGCGTGATCATCGCGACCACGCCGATCGGCTGGCGCAACACCATGATGCGCTTGTCCGCCGCGTGACCCGGAATCACGTCGCCATACATGCGCTTGGCTTCCTCGCCGAACCACTCGAGGAAGCTCGCCGAATACGCGATCTCGCCCTTCGCCTCGGCCAGCGGCTTGCCTTGCTCGGCGGTCAGGATGCGGGCCAGGTCGTCCTGATGTTCGAGCATCAATTCGTACATGCGGCGCAGGATCCGGCCGCGCTCTTTGGCCGTTTTCTTCGCCCACGCCGGAAGTGCCGCGCTGGCGGCATCGATCGCCGCGCTGGTCTCGATGGCACCGAGATCGGGCACCGTGCCGATCCGTTCGCCGCTGGCAGGATTGCTCACATCGCAGCGCTTGCCGCTCGATTGATCGAGCCATTGGCCATTGATCAGACACTGGCTGCGCAGCAGATCCGTGTCCTTGAGACCGGGTATCGAAAAATCAGTCACGTTGATGGCTCCAGTTGATCGACCTGACGCGCAGCCGCGAATGCGGCGATCGAAGAAAACGCGAGCGCGATCAGCGCCGCCCAGATCAGCAAATCGTAATTGTCGGTACGCAGCAGCAGGCCGGCGACCAGCGGCCCCGAGGCGAGGCCGCATTTGGAAACGAAACCGCCCAGTGCGGCCAGGCGTCCGCTGGGATCGAGACGCGAAATCATGCCGAACAGGTACGGCACGACGAATGACCAGGTGATCGCCGTGCCGACGTTGGCGATCATGAAAATCGGTTGGCTTTCGCTCCAGAAGAATCCGGCAGTGCCGGCAAAAGTCAGCAGGAAGGCCGCGATCAGAGGTCGCAGGCGACCGAATCGTGTGCCCATGAAGATGACCAGTCCCGCGCCGGCTGCACCAATCCATGTGGCCCAGCCGAGGGCCTGGCCGATGAAGTCGCGAGCGAGGTGCGCGTGCTCGCCGAGTCGAATGATGAAGGCGGCCAGGGCCATGTTGCCAGCCTGAAACAGGAACAGCGCGAGCAGGGACAAAATTACCGTGAGCTTGCGATAGTTGGCCGGCATTGCCGCGAGTTCGGCCTTGCTGCGGTTCCTGCCGAGTCGCTTCGGGATCGCAAGCATTGAAACCAGCGCCGACGCGGTCAATGCGGCGAGCACGAAGAACAGTATTTTTGCGCCGTATAGCGGCACCAGCAACGGCAGGTACATGACGCCGAGTCCGCCAAGGCCGAACTGCAACACGAGCAGCACGCCGAATGCGCGATCCGGAGAGTTCAGTCGCGCCATCACCGAGTAAGCGATGCCGACGCTCATGCCGCCGACGAAGCCATGCACGGCGCGCACCGCGACCAGCACGCTCGGATCATGGATCACGGTCGAGGCGAGGTCGATCGCGATGAGCAGGCTGAACAGGACGACCAGCGCGGGTCGCCATTCGATGCGGCGCACGAGGAACACGGCACACAGGCTACCGACGCTGGCCCCGTAGATGTTGGCCGAACCGACCATGCCGGCCTGAACGTTACTGAAGCCGAGGCCGGTGATCAGGCCATCGACAATCGCCGCCATGATGTTGATGTAGAAAAATCCGGCGGTGGCCAGCAGGGCAAACAGCAGGTAAAGCCAGAAGCCATCGATGGAGAGGGATGGGGCTGGTTCGGTGACAACGTTTTCAAGGGTCTCACTCATGGCTTGGCTCCGTTTTCCGGATGTTCGATGGCCACGCCGGCCGCCTTGAAGGCAGCGAGCAATGGAGCGAGTTCTTTTTCGTAACGCCGCCACAAGGCGACCGACGACGAATAGATCGGCTGGCGAACCTGGGCGGCACTGGCGGTGAGGGAAGGTTCGGTATTGCGCTCGAAGGCCAGGCATTGTTCCTGCCAGGGCTGACCGACGAAATCGATCAGACGTCGACTGACACCCTCCTGATCGGCGACCAGATCCTCGTAGGCGATCTCGATGAATTGCGAGCCCGGCAGCAATCGCTTCCAGTGCCGCATCAGTCGATCGTAACCAACCCAGTAATTGGCCAGATCGCCGAGATCGTAGGAAAACGGATAGGCCATGCGGAACAGCGTCTTGTACATCGCATAGCAGGCATCCATCGGATGGCGGCGCAGATGGATGATGCGCGCGTTCGGCAGCGCGGCGGCAATCAGACCGAGATAGAGAAAATTGACCGGCGTCTTGTCGATCTGGCGTTCACCCTCGCCGGGTTCAAGATTCGCGCAATAGGCGTGACCGAGGTCGGCGAAATCAAGCGTCGTCGAACGCTGCACGAGTTCGGCCTTGCTCGCAACTTTGCCGGCCTGCTTGACCAGGGCCATGACGAAATCGCTGGTCTCTCCGCGACTGCTGATTGCCGAGTGCGAACTCAAAATGCGATCGACCAGGGTTGTGCCACTGCGCGGCAGGCCAACGACGAACAGAGGTCGGGCATCGTCGTGGCCGGCGTGATCGCGCGCGAAGAAGCCGTCATCGAAGCCGTTGGCAATCAATTGCATCGTCTCGATGTCATCCTCGACGCGGTAGCGCAGGTTTTGACGGCGCAAATCGGCGGCCTGCTTCAATGCCTCGAAAGAACGCGAGTACTCGCGAAGATCCTCGAGTTCTCTGGCCAGCGCGAACCCGAATGCCACGCGAGCCGGGGAGTGTGCTGGCGCCTTCGACAATTGCGCCTCGATCGCCTCGACGTGATTGCGATCGGAAGTCTGTTTGCGCAGCGTCGCGCGGTTGTACCAGGCGTCCGCATCTTCCGGCTTCAAGGCGATCACGCGATCGAGTGCGGCCTCGGCCTCGACCAGCCGACCGAGTGCGATCAGCGAAGTCGAGTGGTTGTAGATGAACTGCGGATTGTCGGGCTGCCGTTGAAGCGCGCGCGCGTGGCAGCGCTCGGCGACGACGTGCAGACCGAGTATCGTGTAACGCTGGGCGACATCCTGCAGCAAGCGTGGCGGATGCGCATCGCCGTCAGTGGCCAGTTGATGCAGGATCGCGAGACATTCCTCGCGCTGGCCTTGTTCGAGCAACAGATCGACCAGCAACATGCTCGCGGCCGGATGATCCGGATCGAGTGACTGCGCCTGCCTCGCAGTATCCAGTGCATCGATAGCGCGTCCCTGAAGACGCAGGGCATGGCCAAGAAGGACCAGGGCGTCACGGTGCCTGGGTTGAATCAGAAGAAAATCCCGCGCTGCACTTTCGGCAGCGCGGGTTTCTCCTTTGCCGAGCAGGGCTTCGATTCTCGCCAGCGCCTGTCCGGCATCCTGCAAAGGCATGTTCAAGTCCATTTGCTCATGCCTGCCCCCGGATTCCTCAGAATTTGTAACTGGCTGTGATTCCGACCGTGCGTGGCAACGTCACCAGCGCCTTGGAGCCATTGCCAAAATAGTTCTGTGCCGGCGATGTACCCATGTAGAGCTCGGTGTAGACGCCCGAGACGGCGTCGACATTGCCGATGTTCTTGATCCACAGGGTGGTATCCCAGTTGTTGCGGCTATAGGTCATCGAAGCATTGAGGATGGTGAAACCGTCAAGGTCCGTGTTGAAGCGCGGGCTCTGGCTCAACGCATTGCGCATTTCCGATTGATAGTAGATGTCGCCGCGGAAGGTAAGCAATCCGGAAGCGACTTCAAAACCGTAGCTGCCATTGGCATTGAAACGATGCTTGGATACGCCGGGCAGGCTATCGCCCTTCACCCCGATCAGGTAGGCGCCGTCGGCGGCCAGTGCATCGGCCTCGAGCTGCGCATCGGTGTAGGTATAGCCGAGCCCGTAAGCGAAGCCGTCGCCGAAGCCGCCAGCGAGTTCCAGCTCGAGGCCGCGCGTGCTTGCCTTGTCCGCATTCTGCACGGCGAAGAAGCCCCAGTTGGTCGAGGCGCTGTTGATCTGCGGATCCTTCCAGTCAACGTAGAACACGTTGGCGTTGTAGGTCATGCGGTTGATCGCGCCCTTGATGCCGAATTCGTAGTTGCGCACGGAATCGGCCTTGTAGGTGATCCAGGCCGGATCCTCGGCGAAGAAACCGGTGGTCGGCGTGCCATTGGTGCCGCCACGCCGGTAACCTTCGGAAATCGTCGCGTAAAGCTGGTTGGAGGGCGAGAACCTCCATGAAACGTTGCCCTTGAACAGCGTGTCGGAAGCATCTTCGGTGCCGCGCGACGCCGAACTCTCGTGGAAGCCGGAGTACAGGCCCGTGGTCTGCTCGACATGGGTCACGGACTCGTCGCGGAAATGTCGGAAGCCGCCGGTGAACTGCACCGTATCGGTCGCGTGCCAGGTCAGCTCGCCGTAGAAGGCGGTTTCCTTGAAGTTCTCGCGCTGCCTATACAAATAATCCTGGTCGTCGATGACGGCGTCGGCGAAAGCCGGATAGGCCGCATCCCACCACTGCTTGAAGCCGCGCAGGAAACTGTCTTGCGAACTGCGCCGCTTCTGATCCTGGTAGTAAGCACCGAGTACGTAATCGAAACGCTCTCCCTGCTTCGAGGTCAGGCGGAATTCCTGGGTGAAGGCCTTGTCGCCATAACCGCGCACGGCCGAGGCCATCGGCCGCGGATAGTTGTAGTAGAACGCCGCAAGCCAGCCGTTCTGCGCATAGAAGCCGGTGTTCTCGCTGGTGATGTCGCCTTCATGATTGTAGTGGGCCGTGCTCGAGGTCAGCGTGGCGAAGCCGAGATCGACATTCGCTTCGAGGCTGGTCAGGTTGACGTGACGCGATGCGGGTTCGAGCTGAATCGAGCCGACTTCGAGATCGCGGTAGGGCACACCGGCGCCATCGGAACCGAGCGTGGTCGCGCGGCGTCCGCCGAACTGGTCGGCCTGGGCCATGTAGCTCAGGGTCAGGTCGAGCGTGTCGCTCGGGCGCCACAGCAGCGATGCGCGTCCGTAGGATTGCTCGACCGTGTCGGCGTCCTTCTTGTTGCGATACACCGCATCATTGGAGAGGGTGCCGCCCGGAGCGACCGGCGTGCCTTGTCCATCGAGCACATAGACATTGCGATAATCGGTGACACCGGGGAAATCGTTGATCGTCGTATTCAGGCGCAGAGCCAACGTATCGGCCAGCGGTATGTTGAGGGTTGCCGATGCAGATCCGCCGATCCCATCGGAATGATCGACGCTCGAGCCACTCAGGCTGACACGACCGCTGAAAGCATCCGTTTCGGGCTCACGCAGGATGAAGCGCACAGCGCCACCGAGTGCACCGGATCCGTACAGCGTACCCTGCGGTCCGCGCAGCACTTCGACGCGTTCGATGTCGGAGAGCAGGAAGTTGGCAAGCAGCGGGGTCTTGTCGACATAGGTCGCCACGGTCGACGTCGCCGATACCGCATAGTCGCCAAGTGCGGAGCTGTCGACGTTGAGTCCGCGGATGCGGATGCCGCTGACTACGCTGGAATTGCGCGCACCGCGGTCGATCACGCCGACGCCAGGCACGCTGCGCATCAGTTCGGCGGTGTCGAGAATGTTCGACTCCTCGATGGTGTCGCCCGAGACTGCACTGATGTTGTACGGCACGTCGAGAATGTCTTCCTCGCGGCCCTGTGCAGTCACCGTGATCGGCGCGAGCTCGGTCGTGTTCTTCGGCTTTCCATCGGCGTCCCCAGCCTGTGCGAAGACGAGATTCGGCGTGATCAGGGCGGTCGCGATGGCCACCGCGAGCAAGGTATGGCGGGTGCCGCGGCGATCTGCGGTGGAGTTGCGGTTGCGATGGCTGTTCATGATGGTTTTCCCCGTGATGTGACGCGATGGTGCGGCTGGATGATTCGGATTCAGAGACGTTGTGGCAGTTCGAGGATGCCGAGTTTTTCGAGCGCTTCGGATGGCGCGCGTGCGGCGGCATAGGCCGGGTAGACAACCGGATTGTCGCGAAAACTTTTCAGTGGTTGGCCGAGTCCCTGCCAACCGCGCTCACGGCAACGGCGCAGGTAGTCGAAGTCGACTTCAAACGGGATGATCTCGCGACCGATGCCGGCCTGGTAAATGATCTCGCCACCCGGTCCGCAGATCACTGACTGACCAACGCCAAGATCGCCGGCAACATTGATGTCGACGAAATAGCACTGGTTGACCAGGGCACTGGCGCGGGTAATTGAAATCTCGGGCTCGCGATCGATCGTGCTGGTCATGGTCGGATGCAGGATGACTTCGGCACCCATGCTGACCAGCGAACGTGTGGTTTCCGGAAACCACATGTCGTAGCAGATCGAGATGCCGAAGCGGCCGACTTCGGGCACATCGAAAACAACGAACTCGTTGCCCGGCTCGATACCGCGTTCATAGGGTTGAAACGGAAAGATCTTGCGATAGCGTGCGATGACTTCACCTTGAGGATTGATCACCGGCGTTGTGTTGAAGATGACCCCATCGCGCTTCTCGTACAGCGAACCCGGGACGATCCATAGCGAATGCTCGGCGGCCGCGCGGCACAGGCGGGCCTCGGCATCGCCGGGCATGCATTGGGCGAAGTCGGTGCTCGCGCCGAATCCGCACAGTTCGCCGGCGACAATCATGCTCACCCACGGGAAACGTCGTGCCACCGAGGCGATCTCGACGATCATCTGATCGATGTTGTCTCCCTGCGCGTACGCAAGCTGCAAGCCGGCGATGCCAAATGTGTTGCCGCGGCGGTCAACCGGGTGAGCACGGGATGGATCGGACAAGGGGAACTCCGTCGCAGTCATTGAAAGCTCGAAGGTAGCGCCCCCCGGCTTCATTCATTAGAGCCAGTTGGACAGCGGGGATGGTGCCAGTTGGATCCAGAGACTCAATCGGGCCGGCGCGTTCGCTTGCTTTGGCGACGGGCCTGGCGCGTGATCACCGCGGTATCGGCGAGCAGGCCGTCCTCGCCATACCAGCGCAATTGATCACCGTCGACGACAACGCGATAAGCCGACACTTCGGCGTAGGCCCAGCGCTGCCACTGTCGATGCCAGCGTCCATCCTCGATCCACCAGCGGCCCCGATCGCAATCCTCACCGGCATAGCCCGCGGTGCCGACCAGATCCCCGTTGGCGTGGACTTCAAGGCTGGCCGGCTCGCCATACACCGTGTTGTACAACAAGGTCGCACCGGCCATCGTCCGCCGCAACACCGCACCACGCAACGGTGCAATCGGCTCGTCATCGAGCTGGCGCGGGGTCTCCGCGAGGTCGCCGCGAATCAACCGCGAAAGATTCTTCACGCCACCACGGATGCGTGCTTCATCGATGCCGGTGACACCCATGCTCAACGCTTCACGACCACCCTCAAGCCGGGTCGGCTCGACCAGCACGCCGATCGCTGCAGCGGCACGCGCAAACTCGCGCGTGTCGAGGTTCTCCGGAAGACTGACCCAGTAGGCGCTGGCCCCGGGCAGGGTCTGGATGCGCACGCGCTGATGCAGGTAATGATTGAGTGCATCGCGCAACGCTGTACGGCGACCTTCGAGCACGCGACCACTGCGCACGAGCCCGGCCGAGTAGTGGCCCAGACCGATGAAATAAGCCCAGGCTCGCTGCAACAGCAGCGGCAGGATCGTGCCCTGGATACGCCTCAACTGGCGCAGACGTTCGATGAAGACCGTCTCGCTGACGATGATGCCCGGCGACTCGCCGCAGGAAATTGCGGGTGCCAGGGTGCCGACATGAATCACGCGACCATCGCCATCCATCGCGCGCAAGGCCGGCGGCACATGACTGCCATCGCGCGCGCCGGGCGGCATGTCGTGCTCGACCAGCACGGCGTCGGCTGCGGCGATACGTGCGAGCAGTTCGCGTGACCGATCCGAGTCGGCAGCCGAATTGCGCCGCGCACTGGTGATCACGACGGCCAGATGCGGCAACGGTTTCCCATCGTGTGCATCAAGCATCGACAGGTCGGCATGCCGATCACGCATGCGTCGCTCGAACTCGGCATCGACCGGCGCCTCGAGAACCACCGGCGTGCCACGCCCGACCAGCAGGCTGCCGATCAATTGCAGCGCGTGGCGGGCCGACAAGGTCATCAGCACTTCGTCCGCGTCGGCGTCGATTCCGCGCATCGGCAGCACCTTGCTGCGTACCTCGTCGATCAATGCCGCGTCATCCGTGTCATTCGCGCTGCGACTGATCGCATCGATCTCGTGCCGCGATGAAGCCAGACGAAGGGCCTCACGCCACTCGGTGTTCGGCATCAGCGCTGAATCGACGCATCCGTCAATGAACGGAAACGGATATTGATGCCAGTTGCCGGGACAGCGAAAACCACGATCGTCGGGCGCGGCGGGCAGACGCGAAGCAAGTGGTCCGTCCACGCCGCTACCGCGACGTCCCGAGGCGATGCGTACGCTTGGCACATCGGTGGCGACAAAAATTCCGCTGCGAGCGCGACTAACAATATGACCTTCGGCGAGCAGGGCGTCATAAGCAAGGCTGACCGTATTGCGCGAGACACTGATGCGATCCGCAAGGCTGCGCGACGAGGGCAATCGACGACCGGGCCGCAACACGCCGCGATGAATCGCATCGATGAGTTTCTGTCGCAACTGATGCTGCAAGCTCAGGCCGCTGGCCGGATCGAGGACGATGTTGAGATCGTCCATGCCACGTGGATCGCGCCTGCCTGCGGGAATCATTCGAGGAGCCTCTGAGCAACTTCAGTTCGTGGCGAGCCGTGCCTGTCCTGAGCATGTCGAAGGAAACCATGAACGGAGATTGTCGTAGTGGAGTGACAACTTGGTACACCGGCGACAGGCCCGGAGCGAACGGCTAAAGCAAACCGATTTTCCAGAGTGCTGCACAGATTGGCCGTGGCTTCCGCGATGCCCTGCGGGCGTGTGACTCATTCCGGCGCCAATGCCTGTTCGAGCAGGCTCATGCCTTCCGCCAGCACCTCATCTTCGATGGTCAATGGAAACAGGATGCGGATCGACTCGCGGTACGCGCCGCAGGCGAGCACGATCAAACCGAGTGTCTGCGCACGATTGATCACCGCAAACGTCGCTGCCGGATCAGCTTCATCGACGCCGCGCTCGGCAAGCAGGTCGAACGCGATCATCGAGCCGAGTGCGCGGATGCGCCCGATCGGTCGAAGATCCTCGCGAGCAGCGAATACGTGAAGTTGACGGGTTACGGTTTCCCCGAGCACTTGTGCGCGGGTGTTCAGCCCTTCGTCCTCGATTACATCGAGCACAGCCAGTGCGGCCGCGCAGGCGACAGGCGATCCACCGTAAGTGCCACCGAGTCCGCCGATATCGACAGCATCCATGATCTCGGCACGCCCGATGACTCCCGAAAGTGGAAAACCGCCACCCAGGGATTTGGCTACCGTGATCAGATCCGGCTCGATGCCCGAATGCTCGATGCCGAACATCTTGCCGGTGCGTGCAAAGCCGCTCTGAATTTCATCGGCGATGAGGACGATGCCATGTTCATCGCAAAGTGAGCGCAAGGCCTGCATCAAGGCCGGTGGCGCGACATGGAAACCGCCCTCGCCCTGAACCGGCTCGATGATGATCGCGGCGATCTCGTCGGCGGCAACATCGGCCTTGAAGAGTTGCTGTAGTGCATTGAGTGTGTGCTCAACTTCAATGCCCTGATGCGGAACCGGGAACGGTACGTGATAGACGCCGGCCGGCATTGGCCCGAAGCCGCGCTTGTACGGTTCAGTCTTGCCGGTCAGGGCCATGGCCATGAAGCTGCGCCCGTGGAATCCGCCGGCGAAAGCGATGACCGCCGTGCGGCCGGTTGCCTTGCGCGCGATCTTGATTGCGTTCTCGACCGCTTCTGCACCGGTCGAAAGCAGGACCGTCCTGACCGTGCCCGAGATTGGTGCAAGCGCATTGAGGCGCTCGGCGAGAGCGACATACGACTCGTAGCCGCTGACCTGGAATGCCGCATGCGTGAATGCATCGAGCTGGGATCGCGCCGCCGCGATCACACGCGGATGGCAATGGCCGACGTTGAGCACGGCAATACCGGCAGCAAAATCGACGTAGCGCCGACCCTCGACATCCCACAGCTCGGCGTTGCGCGCTCGCGCGGTGAAAATCGACATGGCGGTAGCGACACCGTGCGGAACGGCCTCAGTTCGTCGCTGCAGCAAACTCGCGTTGTTGGTCATTATTGGATTCCTCGATCAACCGACAGCTTGAGAGTACAGGCGATGTGCACATAGAGCCAGATTCTAACGGGCAATGGTGCCAGATGAACAAGTGCGAGGTCTCGATTTGATCGTTAGGATGTCGGTCCAGCGCCCTGATGGATGGAATATGGAGAACCCGAAAACGCCGTTGGCCGGCCTCAAGGTCATCGAATTGGCGCGAATCCTGGCCGGCCCGTGGATCGGCCAGACCCTGGCCGATCTTGGTGCCGAGGTGATCAAGATCGAGTCGCCGCAGGGTGACGACACGCGGCGCTGGGGCCCGCCGTTCGTCCGCGATGCTGATGGCGATGACGGCGATGCCGCGTATTTCCATAGCTGCAATCGCGGCAAACGTTCGGTGATTGCCGATCTGCGCAGCGAGGAAGGCGTCGCCCTGGTTCGCGACCTTGTTGCCGATGCCGACGTACTGATCGAGAACTTCAAGGTCGGCGGTCTGGCCAAATACGGGCTCGACTACGCCTCGCTGAGTACGCTCAATCCGCGCCTGGTCTATTGCTCGGTGACCGGCTTTGGTCTCGATGGTCCGTATGCGAAGCGCGCCGGCTACGACGCAATGATCCAGGCCATGGGCGGCTTGATGAGCATCACCGGAGAGGCGGGCGGTCAGCCGCAAAAAGTCGGCGTGGCAATCGGCGATCTGTGCGCCGGGCTGTATGGCGTGATCGCCATTCAGGCCGCACTCGCACAACGCGAGCGCACGGGCCGCGGCCAGCAGGTCGATATCGCCCTGCTCGATACGATGGTCGCGATGCTGGCCAACCAGAATCTCAACTACCTCGTTTCGGGCGCGGTGCCGACCCGCCGCGGCAACGCACATCCGAACATCGTTCCGTATCAGGTTTTCGCGGTGCGCGATGGCCAGATCATGCTCGCGGTCGGTAACGATGCTCAGTTTTTGCAATTGTGCGCAGTGATTGACCGACCCGGACTGGCGACGGATCCTCGATTCCAGACCAACGCCATGCGCGTGGGTCACCGTGATGCACTGGTCGCGGTACTCAATGCGGCGTTCGGCGTTCGCGATCGAAACGAATTGCTGGAAAAGCTCGAGCAACGCGGCGTGCCGGCCGGACCGATCAATCGCATCGACCAGGTGTTCGCCGATGCGCAGGTGCGCCATCGCGGCATGCAACTGGAACTGACCTCTGAAAGTCACCAAGGCGGACATGTACCCGGCGTGCGCACGCCGATCCGCTTCTCGGATGCCGAGCTTGCATTGTCCGGACGTTCACCGAACCTGGGCGAGCACACTGATGCCGTAGTTGCCGAGTTGACTCTCACGAGAAGGCGCGGAGTGGCGCAAGGCTGACCCCCGGTTTGGGGGGTTATCGGCGCAACCGTTTGTCGCTAAGGTGCATAAAATCCCGAGAAACCGGTCGTCATGCGAATCCAAGCCTGCTTCATACGATTCTTCCTCTTTGCGCTGCTCGCCGGCGCTTCCTGCCTGGCCTACGCGGGGCCGTTGCGCCTTGACGTGCAGATGCCGTCGCCCTATACCGGCGCCGAATTCAGCTACGTCGTCCAGGTGCGCAAGGAAAACGTTGGCGACGGCATCGTCTATTCGGGAACGTTTACCGTGCACTCCTACCTGCCGCAGGGAATGTCATTCCTTTCAGGCGGCTTTGGCGGCTGGAGTTGCACGATCGCCGGCGTCGATTCACGCGAATTGATCTGTACAAAGACGACGACGCTGACCGATTCCAACTACAACATGAGCGCCCTTTCGATCACGGCGTACACCGACATCGCGATGCCGTTGGGAGCCACTGAAATCACGACCACGATCAGCAGCGCCCAGGTGCCGCTGCCGCCGAACGTGATCTGTGCGCCGTCGCCAAGCACGAGCGGCTGTGCGACGGTCAATCCGACCGTTCAGGAATCGAAGATCGAGATCACCGGCTGGGGCGGCGTCGCCCCGCCGATCCAGACCTGGGGTAGCGTGATCGAAGCCGGCACGCAGCAGAACATCATCGTGGTCAACATGGCAAATACCGGATTCGGCAATACGCCGGGGATTCTCAAGGTCAAGTTTCCGCTCGGCGTCACCTACAGCGGATTTACCTCAGGCATTCCCGCCTGGTCGTGTTCCGCGGCGATGGAGGTCGATGGCCAGATGCTGACCTGCAGCGCGCCCATCTATAACGGTCAAAGTGGCTTTGCCTCGATTCGCACTGATTTTGCAGCCGATGTCGTCGTACCGGGGCCGCTCTACTTTCATGCCGCGATTGGCAATGCGCTGGTGCCGCCACCGACAGATTGTGTAGCCAATCCTGCTCAACGCAGCTGTGGCCGGCTGGCCGTCAACACGCGTCCACCAAGTGCCGCCTTTCTGCGCTTCAATGATCCCGACGTGCAGCATTCGCCGGCGTTTTTCACGGTCGGCCAGGACAACGGACCGGTCGTTGTCAACTTCCGCAACATCGGCGATGGCGTGGCCGCGAATACCGCCGTGCAGATCAAGCTGCCACGCGGATTCGCCTATACACAAACCTATTCGGCGATTCCTTCACTGACCTGCACGACCAGCGGCACGCTCTCCAATGGCCAGTTGCTGACCTGCCAGGGTGGGCCGATGGGGCCCGGATCGAACGGTTACGTGAGTTTTGGCGTCAATCTCGATCCGACGTTGACCGAGAGGCCAGGCCCGGTGCCCCTGCTTGGAGCGATCGACACGTCGAGTCCGGCCAACACGACCTTGCTCGCTTCGTGCGCGAGCGACCCGAATCAGATCAACTGCTTCTGGCACGAGATTCCAACGTTTGCACCCTGTGCGTTGCAATACGGCATGGATGGCATCTACTGCGATGCGTTCGAGGATCTCGGCCTGCCGAGTCAACCGCAAGCCGATCAAGCGGACCAGGAATAGTCAGCCATTCGTGCCAACCAGGCCACGCCGTGTCGCGACCAGTGTGGCTTCGGCGCGTGAGCTGACGCTGAGCTTGCGGTAGACGTCCTTGAGATAGCCTGCCGCCGTGTGGCGTGACAATCCGAGCAGTCCGCCAACTTCGGCCACGGTGTGGCCTTTCGCGATAAGTCGCAGTACATCGGTCTCACGCGCGGTCAGCGCGGGTTCGCTGGCATCGGCTGCGACCGGCTGGAAATGCCGCAACAGCCGACGCGCAATCGAGGGCGACAACGGCGGCTGACCCGCGGCGATACCGGTCAACATTTCGGCGAGATTGTCGGTTGGTTGATCCTTGAGCACGTAGCCCTGCGCTCCTGCGTGCAGCGCGGGGAACAGATGGGCATCATCATCGAACACGGTGGCAACGATGCACAGCGTGCCCTTTGGATGCAACTTCTCGATCAGGCGGATGCCGGAACCATCTGGCAATCCGAGATCAACCAGGGCCAGCGGCGGTGCGCGATCGACATGTATTTGCGCCTCGGCGAGCGAAGCCGCGACGACAACTTCGATGCCGGGAAATGCCTGCTCCAGCGCACGCGACAACCAGTCGCGACTACTCTCAAGATCATCGACAACGAGGGCGCGATCGAAGCTCGTCACGACAGTTCACCGAGCGGCATCGTCAACAACACCTTGGTGCCGCCCTCGGTACCGGGCTTCCAGTCGATATCGCCTTCGAGCTCGGCCGCACGCTCGCGCATGTTGTCGAGACCGCGACCCTTCGATGTCGGGCTCGGATCGCTGCCGCCACCGTCATCGGTCAAATCAAGGCACAGCTTGGCGCCGATCACCTTCATGCGCACGCGCACATGACCGGCACGAGCGTGGCGAATCACATTGCTGATCGCCTCGCGCACTATGCGATGCAGATGCAGGGCACGTGCCGTATCGAGTTCCGGATCGGGCAAATCATTGTTGATCTCCCAGCTGAGGGAAATCCCGGCAGCAGCGAGCCGCTGCGAAGTCTCGCCGCGGATTTCGCCCAGCGTGTCGGACAGTGAACCGGGCGTACCTCGTGAACGCGTGACCACATCACGTAGATCCTGCAGTACGGCACGGGCGCGATCGGCCTGCTCGGGCGACTCAGCGGAGTGGATCATGCCGAGCAGGCGCGCGCCGATGTCGTCGTGCAGATCACCGTAGATGCGTTCGCGTTCGGTCAGGGTGGCCTGAGCGCGAACCAGCGACTCGCGTTCGCTGAGACGACTGGCGGCCTCGTTGCGTTCGGCCGTTAGCTGACGTCGCTGACCGCGCAACAATCCAACCAATGCGATGGCAATCACGCCGAGGACCAGCGCCAGGCCGGCGAGCATGAAACTGGCAATAGCCAGGCTCATGGGCTTGGGCTTGGGCTTGGGCTTGGGCTTGGGCTTGGGCTTGGGCTTGGGCTTGGCTTCAATACATCGGCCTTTCCGTTGTCGCCGAGCTTGCGATAGACTTCGGCCAAGCGCTCGGCGGCCGACTGGGTGCGCGAATGATCGGCACCGAAAATGCCGAGCAGGCGCTGATGCGCATCTTCAAGTTCGATCCGTGCCTCGGCAGTGCGGCCCATGCGGCTCAGGCACCAACCCTCATTGCTCATGAAGATGGCGGTCATCGCGTGGTCGTCGCCGACGGTGGCGCGTGAGTGCTTCATCAATGCCGAAAATTCGGCGAGCGCTGCGTCGTAGCGCCCGGCTTTCATGAGCAGCATGGCCAGGTTGTTGCGCGGCGCCAGCGTAGTCGGATGTTCGATGCCGCCGCGAGTCTGGATTTCAATGATGCGCCGATAGGCAACTTCGGCTTCATCGATTCTGCCGCGCTCTTCGAGCAGGTAGGCCAGCGTGTTCATCGAAGCGAGGCTCTGCGCATAGTCGTCTCCGAATTGCGCCTCCATGCCCTTGAGCGATTCGCGGGTCAGCGCCTCGGCTTCGTCGTACTGTTTGAGCGCCATGAGGATATTGGCCAAAGTCTGCATCGAGGTCAGCGTGCTGGCGTGGTGGTTGCCGAGCACTTCGCGTTGCAGGCGCAGGGCGACGGCGGCCTCTTTCTCGGCGGCTTCGTTGTCACCACGCGCGGCGAGCACGAGGGCGAGTTTGTTGCGGCTCGCTAGCGTCAGTGGTGCACGTTCGCCGAGTTCCTCGACGCGCCCCTCGAGCACCGCGCGCGTCAACTGCTCTGATTCATCGAGCGCGCCGCGATCGCGCAGTTCTCCGGACAGATTGCTGCGCGCGATCTCGATCGTCGTGCGCAAATCAGCATCGGCCTTGAGCGTCGCCTTGTCGATCAACCCGGCGGTCTCCAGCAGGGCACGATATTTCTTCTCGGCCGCTTCGGGGCGACCGGCTTCTTCATCGATGCGTGCTTCAGACACATCAAAACTCAGGCGTTTCGCCAATGATGCTGCGGGCCAGGCGGCACGTGCTTGTGCAAGCGTGGTCGCAGCCGTGTCGAAGTGTCCAAGATCGGTATGGATGACAGCGCGCTGATGGAGCAGCTCGGCTTGCTGCTGCGGGGATGCGTCGGTCGTTTCTCCGAGTTTGAAAGCGCGCAGGTTAAGGACAAGCGCGGCATCATATTCGCCGAGTGCGCGACGTGTGCGCGCCAGCGTCGTAGCCACCGCGCGCTGCACGCCGGGCTCTCCTTCGAGACGCGCCAGATCACGTTCGGCCTGGTCCACGACTTCGTCGACGGTGAGCTTGCGTCCGGCCGACAACTCGGGATCGGCCGACGCCAGCATGCGTTCGAGAAACGCGTTCACGGCGGCGGATTCCAGGGCGCGCTGGTCGGCTTCGGCACGCGCCTTCTGCTCATCAAGGGCAAAGCGCAACGAGATGATACTGGCGACGGTGAGCACGAGCACGATACTGGCCATCGCGGCGGTGAGCAGTCGGTGACGGCGCACGAATCGAGAGGCGCGATACATCCGCGTCAACGGCCGCGCCATGATCGGGCGGTGGTCGATGATGCGCTGCAAGTCATCGGCGAAGTCGGCGGCGGTTGAGTAGCGCTGTTCGCGCTCAGACGCCAGCGCTTTCATGATCACGGTATCGAGATCACCACGCGCGGTCGGGCTGATCGTCGCCAGCCGCGGCGGCGTTTCGTGGCGCAGGATGTCGAGCGCCTCGAAGATCGTCGAGGTATTCAGGCGTGGATACGGCAGGCGACCCGCGATCAACTCGTAGGCGAGCACACCAAGCGAATAGACATCGCTGCGCGCATCGATACGATTGCTGTCGCCGGCCAGTTGTTCTGCGCTCATGTATGGCAAGGTGCCGAGAACCTGCCCGTCCTGGGTCAAATGGTTGGCGGCATCGTCACGCAGGCGGGCAATGCCGAAATCGAGCACCTTCGGATGACCCTCGTCATCGACGAGGATGTTGGCGGGCTTGAGATCACGATGAATGACGCCGCGCTCGTGCGCGAAGTGCACGGCGCGCGCAACGTCAATCAACAGGCGCAAGCGTGCAACCAGATCGAGGCTCTTGTCCTGAGCATGCCGAACCAGATCGACACCCCGCACATATTCAAGCGCCAGCCACGGCACCTCGACATCATCGACGCGCGACTCTCCGGCCGCGTACAGGCGGGCGATTCCGGGATGTTCGAGTTGGGCCAACACCTCGATTTCGCGGCGCATGCGTTCGACCACCGCGCTCGACAGTCCACGCACGACCTTGAGCGCGACGTGGCGCTGCGGGTGGATCTGCTGGGCCAGATAGACCCGCCCCATGCCGCCTTCGCCGAGCAGGCCGAGTATCCGGTACGGGCCGATCTCGAAATCAGGTTTGACCTCGGCCTGATTATCCAGCCGAAGCGTATCTGCTCCGCTATTCGTCACTGTCTTCCCCTGCGTGAAACCAAAAGCACCCGAAACCTGACTGGCGGACTCCGCTTGCAAGCACTATGCCCGAATCGTCGGCCTGTGTTGAACCGCGGCTCGCGAGCGTCATTTCCGAATCAACGCCGTTCGATCGAATCGACAAGGAACAATTCGCAGGCGCCCGCACCGGTATCGTCCCGCGTCAGCGAACTGCGCCACGAAAATCCATCGCTGCGCCTGGCTTCGACGAGTTGCCCGGCTAGATGCACGAGCGCACCTTCGCGAACCTTGCCGAGCTCGTCAGCGATTCGGTTGTCGGCTGGAATCATGTGCATGTTGGCCGAAGAGCGCTCGATTTCGACGAGTGGAATCGGCGGCTGGCTACTCCAGCGATAGTTAAAAAACCGGGCCGACTGGCTGATGTCGAGTTGATCGATTACCGCTGTATCGGACATGCGCTTCCAGCCAACCGCGAGATCGGTTGGTGACAAGTCGCTGCCGGAATCGATCGAATAATCTTCGCGCGACAGCACACGTGCCTCGATGACATAGTCGGCCAGCGGGGTCAGCTGATAGTCGCCATGCGCAATTGGCGACTGACTGATTGGCTCACTTTGGCTAGGCTCGCGGTCGACAAGCACGCCAGAAGCGCGCGCAATCGGGCGGTGCAACTACCAGTTTCCAGCACCACCAAGAGCCAACGCCACAACCAGGACGACGATCGTACGTGGGCCGATCACGGGTTCTGTTTGCGCAGGCGGCGCAGGAAAACCTGCATTTCCTTCCCGGCCTGGATGTCACCGTGCGCATGCGCGACCGCGCTGCCCTGCTCCCAGGCTTCGATCGCCGCGCTGACCTGATTTGACGATGCCAGCGCGTTGCCTAGCATCTTCCAGGCCGCCGAATAGTTCGGATCGAAGCCAATTGCGGCGCGAAATTCAATCACTGCCGCGGGCGTATCGCTTTCAGCCATCAATGCGTTGCCGAGCGAGAAACGCAGCAAGGCACCGTCACGCGGACCGTCGATCTGTTTGCGCAAGCGCGATGAGAGTGTGTTGTCCATGCCTCGATGATCGCTCGCAGATGCGTATCCGGCAACCGCGTTCAATCAGGGCAATGCAGCCAGCGAGCGATGAATGTCATGGGTAACCACGCCGAGGTCGCGTGACGGCAGGGCAAAGAACTCCGGCCGTTCGAGCGTGAGCTGCATGTCGGTGAGACCACCGCTCCAGTGTTCGCGCATCGCCGCCGCGCCAAAGGCGTAGTCCTTGTACTGCTCCTCGTGATGCTTGGCCTGGTAGATCAGGTGCACGATATTGAAGACGCGGTCGCACAACCAGGGCTCGAGATCGGCCTTGAGCGCGGCCGGTAATTTCTTGCTGGGCAGTTGCTCGATCAGCAGGCCGAGCGCATGACGCAAGATCTGCTCGCGAGCGACCGAGTCGGTTCCGTAGCGGGTCCGACTTGAAAACTGGATGTCCTTCTGACGCTCGAGCACATCGAGGAGGGTGTTCGGTCGCTGGCCGTGCGCGCTCCACAAATCGACCTGGAGCACGAGGCTTTCGCGGCGCGGCGTAGCGGCCAGCACATGGTTGAGCGGTGTATTCGACACGATGCCGCCATCCCACCAGAGCTCGCTATCGATTTCGATCGCCGGGAATGCAGGTGGCAAAGCGGCCGAGGCCATGATGTGCTCGGCGCGAATGGTGTCGCTGGCCGAATCGAAATAGCGCACATTGCCACTGGTGACGTTCGCCGCCCCGACCGACAAGCGCACCGAATCATGATTGATGCGATCGAAATCGATCAGGCGCTCTAGGGTTTGCTTGAGTGGCGCGGTGTCATAGAGGCTCGTCGCCTGAGCGCTGCCATCCGCAAGCAACAACGGTGACAACGGTCGCGGCTCGAAGAAGCCGCGCTGGCCAACGGTCAGACTGCCGAGCGCACTACTGACCGTGAGACCGCTGGTCAGCGCTGTGCTCGGCGGCAACCATGCGGCCGCGGCGGCAAGCGCATCGAGCGGCCAGGCCATCGCGGCGCCATGAGTGGTGATCTGGTCCCAGAACGCGTGCAGGCGATCGATGCGATCGCCCTCGGCATTCCCGGCGATGATCGCTGCATTGATCGCCCCGATCGATGTGCCGGCAAACCAGTCGGGTCGGATGCCGGCCTCGTGCAGCGCCTCGTAGACGCCGCATTGATAGGCGCCGAGCGCACCACCGCCCTGCAGGACCAGCGCGATGCGTTCGTAGCGCGCGACCGCCTCGAGCACACGCGAGGCGTTTCCGCCGCTGGAACCCGCAGCGGATTTACGCTTCGAACTCACTGCATGTGCCAACCGTGACTGACCGTGATGCTTTGTCCGGTCAGGGCATTGGTCTCGAAGGCGGCCAGGAACAAGGCCAGGTTGGCGACGTCATCGACCGTAGTGAATTCGGTGTCGACTGTGTCCTTGAGCATGACGTTCTTGATCACTTCGTCTTCGCTGATGCCGAGCTCTTTGGCCTGCTCGGGAATCTGCTTCTCGACCAGGGGTGTGCGCACAAAACCCGGGCAGATGACGTTGGCGCGCACACCCTTGGGGCCACCTTCCTTGGCCAGCACGCGAGCAAGTCCAAGCAATCCGTGCTTGGCCGCACAGTACGGCGCCTTGAGTTTCGAGGCCTCATGTGAATGCACCGATCCCATGTAGATCACCGCGCCGCCATCGCCACGTTTGTACATGTCCTTGATGCAGGCGCGCGTGGTCAGGAAGGCGCCGTCGAGATGGATCGCGAGCATTTTCCTCCACTCGGCCAGGCTGAATTCCTCGATCGGCTTGACGATCTGGATGCCGGCGTTGGAGATCAGAATATCGACCTTGCCGAGCTTCTTGATGGTCTCGGCAACACCCTCGTCGACTTCGGCCTCGTCAGTCACATTCATCTTGACGCCGATCGCCTTGCCGCCGGCGTCCTCGATTTCCTTCGCGGCGGCGCGCGCGCCATCGAGATTGAGGTCAGCGATCGAAATGGCCGCGCCATTCTTCGCGTAAACCTCGGCGATGCGCTTGCCGATGCCGCTGGCGCCGCCTGTGATCAGCGCGACCTTGCCTTCAAGTTGCATGGGTGTCTCCTCGTGGATGAAAGATTCAGCAAGCCGGGGAATGCGCCACGCCGACTTGGCGTCAGGCATGCTTGGAACGTCGATGGCGATGGATGGTTCCGGAACCCCGCCAGCGGAGTCCGCGCAAGTTCATCGGAACACGCGACGCGATGTGCGTCGATTGTCCGAAAGTACGACTACTCCTCGCGGCCGACAGACTTCGGATCGACGCCGAGATCCTTTAGCTTGCGATACAGATGGGTGCGCTCCATGCCGACCATCTTGGCCAGCTTGCCGACACTGCCACCGGCTTCGTTGAGCTGGTGCAGCAGATAGGCGCGTTCAAACTGCTCGCGTGCCTCGCGCAGCGGTTGGCTGAAATCAATACCGAGTGCGACGCTTTTCGCGATTGGTGTAGAACCTGCCGCCGTGCCGAGCGCGAGCTCGACCTCCTCGATGCTGACCTCGGGCGCGTTGCCAAGGATGAGCAGGCGCTGGACCAGATTGCGCAATTCGCGCAGATTGCCGGGCCACGGATAGTTGCGCAGGCGATTCTGCACGGCAGCGGGAAACTGCCGATACGGCAGCTTGTCGCGGTTGGCGAAGAAGTCCGCGTAGAAACGCAGTAACTCGGGAATATCCTCGATGCGATCGCGCAATGGCGGCACTTGTAGCGGCACAACATTGAGCTGGTAGTAGAGCTCCTCGCGAAACTTGCCGGACTGCACCGCAGCATCGAGATCCTGCGAGGTGGCTGCGATCACACGAACATCGATCGGCACCGAATCGGGTGCGCCACAACGGATCAGGTTGCGCCGCGCGAACGCACTCGACAACCGCAGTTGCATCTCGGAATCAAGGTCAGCGACTTCATCGAGATAGAGCGTGCCGCCATTGGCCTGTTCGATCAGACCGTACTGCACGCTGCCGTTGTCTTCACTGCCGAACAATGCCCGCGCCGTATTGTCACTGGCGATCGAACCGGGTGCGACGGTAATGAACGGGCCGGCGCCGCGGCCGCTTCTTTCATGCAACCAGCGCGCGAGGGCTTCCTTGTCGGTTCCGCGCTCGCCCTGAATAAGGATCCAGGCATCGTGAGCCGATAGTTTTTCCGTTTGCGCCTTGAGTGACTGCATCGTGCGGCTGGTCGCAACCGGATCCATCGGCATGATCAACTGGCTGCGCAAGCCTTCGTTTTCGCGGCGCAAGCGACTCGCTTCCAGCGCGCGCTCAACGGTCAGCAACAGCTTGGCCAGCGACAACGGCTTTTCGACGAAATCGTAGGCTCCAAGGCGGGTTGCCTCGATCGCGGTTTCGATCGTGCCATGCCCACTCATCATGATGATCGGGCACGGCAGACCGCCGCGCTCGTTCCATTCGCGCAGCAAGCTGATGCCATCGAGATCCGGCATCCAGACATCAAGCAAGACAACATCCGGGCGTTCGCCACGACGCGCCTCGCGCGCAGCCGCCGCCGACTCCGCCGTCGTTACCGCATAGCCTTCGTCCTCAAGGATTTCCTTGACCGTACTGCGGATATCGGGCTCGTCGTCGACGATCAGGATGCGTGCCGAAGGCATAAGCAACTCGTTGCGAAAAAGAGACAGGAGCATAGCGCATGACGTGGCTGCGTCGTGCCTTTCCGAACTGAGACACCAAATCCTCTTCATGGTGCCAGCCAAGCGCAAAGCCGCTGCCGTCCCGTGCCTGTCGCTTCCTCTACGCGATTTACGCTGGCATTGGCGAGTAGTTGATTGACATCGTCAATCTGCTAAGCGCTGATGTAGGTCGGGTCGACATTCTGGACCCGGCCTTCGGTCGTGTTGATCGTGCTGGTGGACTGGATGTGGTCGGCGAAGTCGATGGCGTCAAACGGCACGGCCGTTTGCAGGTTCATGCCGCTGGTATAGCTGTATTGCTTGAAGCTCGGGTCCAGCGGCACCCAGGTCGGTCCCGGCGTCGTTAGTTCACCTCGGCTGTGGCCAAAGCCGAGGTGAACTTCTGAGTTGACCTCGCTCAATCAAGGACATTCATTAAGGTCGCCGGCGCTGCCCTCAAGCGCACCGTTGTCTCGGCAATCATCGAGGATGGCAGCACGTAATCTAGTTGCCTTGGAGGAGACATGGGTGGCAAGTACCTGGCGAGGAGCGCGCGTATTAGCAACTTTCGGCTTCAACCGCGGTTGCATAGCTTAGATGACATGGATGGTGCCCTTTCTTCGGACCGCTTGAAAGTTTAGGTTTTGGTTAGCTTGCCTTTCGCTTTCCTGACTTGAAATGGTACGCCGTGTTGGGCGGCCGGTAGTTGTTGGAACTGTGTGGCCGCCTTTGATTGTAGAGTCTGCGCCAACTTCCGCTGATGATGCGTGCTTCTCCGATGCTGTAGAACAGTTCCGCGTCGAGGACTTCGTTGCGATACGTTCCGTTGAAGCTCTCGCTGGATCCGTTTTGCCAAGGCTTGCCTGGATCGATGTAAGCGGTTTCTGTGCCACGCTCGTCGAGCCATTCCTTCAGCGCTTTGGCAATGAATTCCGGACCGTTGTCGGATCGTAGATGGCGTGGCACGCCGTAGCGTCGAAACAAGCGCAGCAGGATCGCTTTCACATCGGTTGCGTTAAAGGATCGCGCGATATCGATGGCCAACGCGTAGCCGCTGGCTTCGTCCTTTACCAGGAGGCCTCGGAACGGCTCACCGTTGACCAACGCATCGTGCACGAAGTCGTAGCACCACACGTCATTGGGCTTAAGAGCGGCCGGGTTCAGACGTTCGCCCGTGCGGATTTTCCGCCTCGTCGCGTGTGGGGGACATTGCAAGCCCGCGCGCCGCCAAAGTCGCAACACCCGCTTGCGGCTGACGGCAGCACCACATAGCCCAAGACGACCCGCGACCAAGCGATGTCCCCAGCGCGAATGGTGGCGGGCAATTGGACGGATCCGCCGCAAGAGCGTGGCATCCTTGACCGGTTGCCGACGTTGATACCCTTGCATTGACCGCGATACCTGCACTACCGAGCAGGCCTTTGTGCAGGACATGCCGCGTTTCTGTGCGTATCGGACCTGGGCCAGGCGCCCCGATACGCTTACCATTTTTTTGCTGCGATCTCCTGCATGATTTCAATCGCCAGCTCGCGCTCGGCAAGCAACTTCTTCAGGCGCGCATTCTCCTGATTCAATCGCTTGAGTTCGACCACCTGGGTCGCCTCCATGCCTCCGTACTTGCGACGCCATGTATACAACGTCTGTTCGGAAATCTTGTGCTTGCGCGCCGTGGCGGCAACGCCCTCGGCCCGCGACTCGCGCACAATCTCGACCACCTTCACATCACTGAATTTCGGCTTTTTCATCCTTCCTCCGCTGGGGTTATCCTAAACCTCCCAGCGGTCCGAAATCAGGGGCACACTCCAGACAGACACGGTGTTGTTGGATCGAACATTCGTCAATCTTTTCTCAATACGCAATGCATCGGCAAGAAGGCAACTCCCAATAGCAGAATAATCGCCACTCCAAATAAGGAGACAGACATACGCATCACGTTGCCGTGAATCAATAATATTTCGAGAATAATCAGCAAATAGAAGCTAGATCCGACTAGATAGGAATTTACCTTCAATGTAGAACCGCAATCAATACATTGTTGTTTTAGCCCGAAAAGCATTCCCGTTTTTTCTCTAAAGCTAACTGCTTTTTCCCCGCAATGCGGGCAACTGAGGGCTTTCATATCCCGCTCCAAAACATTCTAAATCACACAATTTTGAACCAAAGGTGTTGTAAGTAAGCCTATGGCTCCAAGCAGTCCCGGTAGATCTGCAGCGGATTGTTGTTGAGTGCCTGCGCCTTGGCGCCATTCACTTCCTCCGCCTTAGCAGAACCGCTCCAAGCAAAACGACAACTAATGCTGAAAGTGGAAATGTCAAATCATGCCATTCCCTTGGAAAAAAATGCTTCGGCGCGATCAAGACAATAATAATCGCTGCGGCGGAAATGATTTGTCCAATGATTCTGTGCATCATCTTGAGCGCTGGCAACAAGACGTCAGGCGTTTGAACGGAGCTGAGTCCAATTCACCAATATGAATGGACTATTAGTAATAACGTAGAAACACTAGCGCCTACTATGAGCCCAATTCCAATTTGCTTAGGACGGTCAAGAGGAATCGGACATTTTAGAAACGGGCTTGCGAACAATAGAATTGTCCACCCAATTGCGGTCATTAAATTAAAATGTGACACGCCGTGCTTAAACATGTCACCCAGCGGGAATGATAGACCGATATACCCGGCTGACCAAAAAATTGGGTCTACAGGCAATCCAAAATAGTGATTGCAAACGGCTCTCATTTTGTTCAGCATTTTATCTTATCTCGCGAATACATCATTTGTGAATATATTTCTGGCGACCTACGGGCGCTCACAACTCGAATTCGGAAGTAGAGACGTAAGAACTTCGATAAGCACGAGAGTGATTAGACCGATAATCACACCTGTCGCACCGCCAAAACCTAATGTTTCCGCTATGTACACTCCAATGCCTATGCCAGCAGTGCCCGTAAGCGCGTTAAAAGCATGATCGCAAAATGCTGATTGATCATAGTTGAGAGCTATTACTATCGACAAGGTAGCAATAATTGTCGCCACCATAAGGATGAAGAAAATGGACGTAAACAATCCGCCGGTCAACAGCGCGGCGATTCCCACAATTACGTGCGCAGCCGCCACCCCCTCAAGCACTGACAAACCAAGCGCACCCCCATCCGCCCCACTGGCAATCTTGTACGCTGCCGCACCCGTGTTCGGATCGAGAATGATGTACCCAGCCGTCGTTTGCCCGGCGTAATCGATCGTGGACTGGCTCGTGGTTACCGTCAACCCGGCGTTCACGCTGTCGGCGATGTCCTGCAATACGGGGGCCGACAACTGCAGTTGCGCCATGGCAGTGCCGGCGTTGCTTTCGTTGATGGTGTAGATGCGTTGCCCTTGCTGGCTGGCAACGGCCAGGGCTTGTACCGTGGTGATGCCGGTCAGCGGTTGGCTCGGGGTGCTGTATTGCTGTTCGAGCACGCCGCTTTCGGTGCGCGAGTCGGCGCTGCCGCTGGCCTGATTGAAGGCAATCCAGGTCTTTTGGTCGTTGTCTTTATGCACGCTGATCGAGGCAATTCGATCCATGTCGGTCAGCACACCCTTGGGCGTCATCCTGACTGGTACGCCGAAGAACAGAGTCACCGGCGAGTCGGTTGAGATCGCGCCGTAGCTGGGCATGCGGTACGTCACCATACCCGTGCTGCGCGCGGTGATTTGCGCCTTGGCCCAGGTTTGCACGAAGTAGTTCTCGATCGAAGTCTGCATCAGCGCGCCGGTCAGGTCGTGTTTGGTCAAGCCGCTGACGTCTTGTGCCTGCAGCTTCGCCTGCGTGGCTTGCAGTTGTGTCTGTAATCTCGTTACCTGCGCCTGTGACATCCCCGCACCGTCGAGACCGACGGCTTGGTAGTCGCCGGCCGTGAAGAACTTCTCCCGATCCTGCCAGCCGACGTTCGGCTGGTAGATGCCTTTGGTGATCCTAATCTGGTCGCCCAGCGCATAGGTTGGGCCAGTGGCCACGGTTTGCCCGTCGAGGCTGAACTGCGCTTTGAGTTTCACCACCCCGGCTGGCAGGCTCGTCGGAAGTTGACTCGGGTCGGTGATGTTTTGCGGGATATAACTTTCCAGCGCCGCCTCGTCTTGGGGCGTGGCCGGATCGAAGCTCAACGCCATCAGATGTCCGGCCAGGCTCGGCAGGCTTTGACTGAGCAGCGTCTGGCCATCGGTTTCGTAGCGGAACGCCCAGCGCAAGGTGCTCGGCAGCGTATCCATCCGGCTGGCCGTTGCCGTCACTGCGTACGGCAAGCTCGCCGCCAGCAGCGGCAGGGTTTCCGGGATGATTGCCTTGGTGCCGACTACATCGCCGACGGTGGCGTCGGCGTTCTGTTGATTGACGTAGTCCGTGACTTGGATCTGATAGTCAGTCAATTGGGTGTTGATGTAGGTCTGGTCGACATTCTGCACCCAGCCTTCGGTCGTGTTGATCGTGCTGGTGGACTGGATGTGATCGGCGAAGTCGACGGCGTCAAATGGCACGGCCGTTTGCAGGTTCATGCCGCTGGTATAGGTGTATTGCTTGAAACTCGGGTCCAGCGGCACCCAGGTCGGTCCCGGCGTCGTTACGGCACCGCGGCTGGGGGCAAAGCCGAATTGGGCTTCTACCCAGACGTGTTCGATCTGCGCATATTTGATGACGCCGCCTTGGGCAAGACCCAGCGTTGGCACGCCGCCACGGCCCAGTAGATCCAATGCCGCATGCGGGTCTGTCACGCCACCGACCCAGTTTTCCACCTGGGCGATCGGCACGCGGATCGTGCCGTACACGTAGTGCGCCGGGATATTCGCAGCGCGCAGCAACGCGATCAGCAGACTGGCCTGGTCGATGTCGTTGCCACGCAGCGTCTGCAAGGTGTAGTCCGAACCTTCGATGGAGCCGTAGGTCGGCAGATATTCGACGTGGTTGCGCACGAACTGGTAGATCTGCAGCGGATTGTTGTTGAGTGCCTTCGCCTTGGCGATGATTGCCGGGGTGAGTTGCACATCCTCAGTCGGAGAGAGGTTGGCGGGCGGGGCTGTTTGCGTGGTCTGTCCATTCGCATCCGGCAAGCTCAGCGCCGCGCGAATCGCCGCCCCATCGGTAAAAGCCTGCCTCGCGCGCGTGGTCGACGGGCCGAACGCCAAATGCTTGGGGTCGAAGTTGGCGCGCATGGGCTTGGAGGAGTGCTCGTGGGTGAACGTCGCCGCTGCGGCTACCGCCGTCTTGTAGCCGCTATCCGTCGTGGCCGTATCGATCGCCGTGAGCAGGGAATGCAGTTGCGCGTAGAACTGCGCGTACTGCGCCGCCTGCATTTGCGCGCGCGACTGGATCGCGACGGCAAGATTGCGGGCCTTCAGTTGCGTCTGCGTCTGCGTGAAGTAGGTCTGGATAGCCGGTTGTTGCGCATCGAGCGCCCCTACATTCGTGCTCATGCTGGCCTGGAGATTGAGCAAGGCCGCTCTTGTTGCCGCTGCCGGCGGCTGCGCAGAGGTCTTTTGCGCGAGCGTATCCTGCCATGCGAACTCGAACTGGCCGTTCAGGCGGCGGTTCATGCGATCGAGCGTGTCTTCCAACGCAATCAGTGCATCGGAGGCCTTGTCGAACTCCGTCTTCGTCGGCGCGGCATAAAGTTGCTTGTCGCGGGCAAGCGACTTGGCGCCGACCACGGCAGGCGTGAGACAGTTGACCGAGAAGCACACAATCACCAACCAAGCGACGCCTTTCCGCAAGCGATCGGGCCAGCGGATCAACGACAGATACGATTGGTAACAAATACTTTGCTTCATAATCCCGGTCCTGAAAATTCAATCGGAGCGTGTCCTCGCAATCCGGCGTGCCTACCACCCGAAACCGTCAATGAAGATCACATCGGTTTGGAACCAGCAAGGATCGTAGCCATCGGCATAAAGCAGTTCCGGAACAATATTGGTCGTTATCGAAACAGCGTTGTTTGCAGGATTTCCGTCTAGCGCGGTGACCGTATCGACACTGCTCGTTGCATCGGTAGAAACGACCATTGGAGTCCCAATACTGACGCGCGTCGCCACACACAGCTCCACTGACTGCCCACTATTCAGCACCGGCAGGGGGCATGTGATCTGCGATCCATTAGCCATGCATCCCGGACTGGGTAGCCCTGCTCCCAACCAGGACATTTGCGGCGGCAAGATCAGACTCAGTCTGGCACCCGCTGAAGTATCCGGGCCGGCGTTGATGACGCGGACGCTGTAGTACTGTGTTTGTCCGGAGGACAGATTCGGTGAGCGCGCGGCCAGTTGTGTCTGCAAATCGGTCGAAAAGTAGATGCCGAAATTGGCGTGGGCGAGTGTCGTCCAGTTGCCATTGATCTGCGCCTCGACAACACACGCGTGCGGACCGATGCCCAGTGTGCTGGCGTCCAGCGCGAGGGTTTGGTTCCAAGTTTCATTCGCCGCCAGAGTGATGATCGCGTGACTTTCGCCATTTAGGACGCCATCTGAAAGTCCACGTATCCCGAAGCGAACGGGCTGGTCAGTAACAGTATCCGGACCTTGATTCCGAATCGTCACGCCGCAAGCTACGCTGTCATGTATGAGTATTTGGGTCTGTGACGCCGTTGCTGTGCCTTGGAGGAGCGTGCCGGTGTTTGCAATCACTGTAAATATAGCCATGCTGGTGGCGAACGGCGTACCGTTCTGGCCGTCGCGCACAGCACCTGTCACCGAATATGTGCCTGGAGGCAGTGGAGTCGACAGCCCTTGTGTATTGCCTTCGCGGACGTTGCCCGGCGTTAATTGACCTATCCGGAAGTCGTGATCGAACACCTGATTCGACCCCGCGTCAAAAACTTGTATCTGCACATGTGCATCGTCCCAGATGGCATTGGTACTGACATTAACTAGTGTGAAAGTAATTTCCGGCGGCTGCGTGGTGGCATAAGTGGCCTTTGTTGTCGCGACACGCAATGCAGCACTGGCACCTTGGGCCGAAATTGAGAAAGGACTGCTAGCCTGCGCTACGGACGACCCACCAGCACCCGGCAACACGGCGCCCTGTAGCTGGTACGGCCCGGCAATGACGTTTTCTACCGTCCAAGTTGCCGATACCGTTTGACTGTCGTTTCCCGCAAGGGCGGTCACTGCCTGCGTTCCCAACTCGGTGACGATGCCACCTTGCATATCTGAAACCCAAAGGTGTACCTGAAAATCGTTGGAGAGCGCGCCAATGTTTTGCATGATCGCCGTTGCAGTGAGGGTTGCACCGGGCGCGTAGGTATTTTGGTCCGTGGCTACTTGCACATTCGCCAATGCGTTGGCGGGGCTTACCGTCACGATAGCCGTATTGTTTGTTGTGCCGCATTCTTCGATCGAATTGGCCTGATCGGCATACACGAACAATGTATCGCCAGTAGCCACCGACACGTTGGAAACAGAAAACGACGTCGACGTACCCGCAGGAATCAGACGCAGACGGTCGTGCCCAATCGGCACACCTCCGCTATTGGGATCGCCGTTATAAACATCAACAAATGTTTCACGTGGCGGCGCCCGCAGGCCGGCGTTTCCGACTCGGAAATCAATGGTCGGAGAATGGCCGTAGCCGTTGTCGACGATAGTTACTCCATCGACTACCAGATCAGCCAACGCATTGGGGAAGTGAACCACGTTGGCACGGAATGAATTGTGCTCCAGCCAACTATGCCCAGGATTTGCAGGTATGGAACCATCGTCGTTGACGTTGTTCATGCTGTACGCATATTGGTTCCAGATTGCGCGCGCACCCGGCCACTGACCATCTGCCGGAGGGCCGTAAACGCTCAACCCCTGGTTCGGCGCAAGGTCGCCGACGACCAGCAGCGAAGCGTGACCGCTGCGATCGATATCCGCAACGACCGGATATTCGCCGGCCGTATCTGAACCATGAGGCAGAGAATAAATTGTATGGCCATCTCGTCCATCCATCACCCGTAATTCGGTGAGATTGGCGTAGACCACGTCCATGTGGCCACTGCCGCTGAAGTCAAACATCACAGCAGCAGTTCCGCCGGAATCGTCACCCATGTCGGCCGACCACAAGACAGCACCATCACCACGCAACACAACATACTGATTGTAGGTTACAAACCCAATCCCGGGCGCACCATTGCCCAAGGTGTCACCGACCGTGACAGGAGGCACACCGTACGCGTAAGGAATGACAACGTTCCATAGTTGCTCGCCCGTGCTCGAAACCGCATAGGCGCTCGTGGTGTTCGCTGTGAAAATTACCGGATGGCGGACTGCGCCGATGCGAGTAGGCGCGCCACTGAATAAATCGGGGACCGATGCTGTCCACAGCAAGTTACCCGACGAATCGAACGCTCGATTGCCAACAATGACATCCTGTCGACCAGTCAGGTTCAAATCGATTGCCTCCGGCGCTGTCGACAGGTTCGTTATCGGGTAGGTAAACCGTACCGAGCCATCGCTGTTGAGTGCGGCGCCCGGAACGAGTACCGCCGGATTCCCATCACCATCTAGATCCGAAATTGCCGGACCTCTGTAGTTGTACCCCCCCGAGTACTCTGGATATGGTGCCGTCCATTTGAGATAACCCTGATTATCGAGCACAACGACGTGGTTGTCGGGCGACCGGTAATAAATCACTTCCGGCTTCCCATCTCCCTCAATGTCACCGATGGCAACATGTCCGCTTGCCCGCGCCTGCAAATCCGGATCATCGACTTCCCACAACTGTTGACCCGTCTCGGCATCAAGCGCGCGCACGGTGCCGCCGGCATTATCGACAAAACCACTGAACGTCACGACGATAACTGCGCGCTTGTCCAATTCATCGACTACGCCATCCCCATTTGTATCAAGCAGCGGCGCCACGACCGGAACGTTCATGATTTCGGTGTTGGTCAATTGCCATTTGAGCACGGGCTCGCCAGTTCCGAGATTTGGCGTGAAGGAGCACAATTGCGATGAAGAGCCAATATTGTTCCATGTGTTGATTTCGTTGAGCCGTTGTTCAGGATCAATAAACAGCTTGACAGGAGCATGCGAAAATTCGGCGATACCACTCAATGGAATTGTTACTTCGACTATTGTATTCGGCGCGATAACGGGACTGATTCTGGCTGTTCCGATGGCCGTGTCACCAGTATTGAATGTGTCGTCGCCATCCCTATCAAGAAACGCCACCAAGTTGAACCATCCGCCGGTGGTTGCTTCACCGTGGTTTCCGACAGTCACACCAACCACGCCGCTTATGCTGGTGCCTGTTGGACCGTAGGTCAGCGCAGATGTATCCACTGCATCAACACGAAGATCGGGAAACGTTTGCAATCCGTAAGCAAGCTTCGTCAGCCCAACTTGACCAAGATCCGCTATTTTATCCAGGGGAATTCTGGCGAAAGTAGTCAGCGAATTTGGCGAATATCCACTTGCCGCGACTGTCAGTCTGATCGTGTCAGAGTGAATGCCCTCGATATCCACGAGACCCGTGTTGTCGGAAGCTTCTATCGAGAGGTATTGCCAACTGCTCGTATATTCATCCGTTCGAACCGATGCTCCCGCAATTGGCGCTCCTGAATCGGCATCCACAATATGCAGTAGCGCTTCCCCCATATTGGCATTTGGTGGGCTCTGCCCGCTGTCGTACAGTTTTGGTGAATAGTTGACCTGTTCGTTGCCAGCTACCGAAATGTAGGCTGTCACCCAGTCGTTTCCCCAATTGCCGGGAATCGTCAACGTGTAGCTTCCGGGTGGTGTATCCAGCGAGTACGTTCCATCCGCATTGGTCAAAAACGAAATGCCAGGAGTTGGGTAAATTCGTACCGGAAAAGGTGATCCATCAATGGCATGAGTTACCCGCCCATAGATGCGGCCTGACGACGGCTGCGTCGTTCCAGCCACCAAGCGTGGTGAAAACACCTGAATATCACCCGCCGCCAAAATGGCGCTGGCGAACCCGGAAATGTACCCATTGTCCGTCGCGGATAGTTGATAGTTTCCCGGCGGCACTCCTGATAGTTCGTACCGGCCTCGAGAGTCCGTTCGGGCCAGCAATGTACCGACCGAAATCTCCACTCCGGATATGGGATTCCCGGCGACAGAGTCCACCACTACGCCGCGAACAATCGCCCCTGTCGGTGCGGTGGACCAAATCAAGTTGATGTTACTCAGGTCAACATGTTCGCCAGCCGCAACAGCAAAGGTGCGGCTATAGAGTACGAAATCTGGAACCGCTAGTTGAATCGTGTATTGCCCAGGCTTCAGACGACTGAACGAAAACGTTCCATCCGCCGCCGAATGCGTCGCAACGGGAGTACCACCGGAGAATAAAAGTGCAATCGGCACGCTGGCCAATGGCATTGCGCTTCCACTATCAACCACGCGCCCTACTACCGCACCTTGAGCAGCGCTGCCAACTGTCGCTGACTGCAGGGCTCGAAGACAGAGCCCTGTCAGGTAGGGATCTTCGGACCAACTACCATCCGTACCTTGGACAGTGCTCAACGCCTCAATCAATGGCGCCAAATCGCCGCTTTCTGAAGTTTGGGAACTCAGAGCCAAGAGTGCGAGCGCATTGCTTTGAATGTCACTGAACGCGCCATCGACTTGGTGTCCGCGCAACCACGCCGTGGCAGACGAGGTGATCGTTGAGGCATTTGGCAAGGCCGACCAAGATTCCGCAGCAAACCCTACATTCGAAGTGATGTACACCGAACTGACCTGATCAATTCCCCAACCGCCATCGGCCTGTTTCGCCTGCGACAGGAAAGTGAGCGCGTTCGCTTCTATACTTGATGTGGCCGCGTTTGCTGCGGAAAAAGCTTGGAGTGCCAGCGCCGTGTCAAGCACGTCGCTCTCGTAGCCGGAAGTCAGTCCCCAGCCCCCATCCGGGTTTTGCATCGCGCGCAGGATCGCAACATCGGCGGCAGTCGAACGCTGTGTCCCGGCCGCAGCGATGATCTGACGCGAGAGGTATTCGCTGTCGTCGACCGTCGCCATCGCAACAATGTCGGCAAGTGCCGCCGGGGTTGTATCAAGGAAGCTCAAGGTAGCGATAGCTTCTACGCGCACCTGAAACGGTGTAGCGATCGAACTCCCTTCATTCGCCAGGGATCCATCGGATTGAACTTGGGCGTTGAGCCAGTCGACGCCCTGTTGCACGGCTGGCGGCAGCGCAGGCGGCTGGGCAAAACCTTGGGTGGTGCCGAAGGCGAGAAGAACCAGCGCTACAAATTTTGCGCGTGTGTGCGCGGCGACCGATTGAACGTCGATGCAATCCCTGGAAGGTAGGCAGCGCAGATACAGCATATGATGCTACGAGAGCGTGTCCTCAATTGCAAACGCGAGCGTCTGGACTTTATCGCTATTCTTCACTTAACTTGTAAAATCGGTCATCGCCCAACAACGGCTTGAGTGGGAAACGATCTCAACAACCATGCGCGAAATCTGTTGGATTGAGGCTACGCCTCAAAGTCCGAATACGCCTTGGGCTGGACGACGCTATCACTTTAAATCGGGATACACAAAAACGTTTCTTTATGTCTTTGGAAATAATTCCTGCGAAGAATCCATAAGACTTGTATTCGATGCCGACACAACAGCGCCGACTCATGTGGGGGCGTACAGATTGCCCGGGCTGCATTTTCGCGTGATTTCTGAATTGGGAGTCGCCCCGTTTGATTTGACATAAATTGCTAAATTTTTGGCTCCTTTCAGGGAACCGCCTCATAGGGCCAATAACCCGGCGGATGGAGATCGGCTGGCTGGGATGGCGGCGGCGGAATCTGGCCTCGACGCCGCTGGATCCACGTATCGACGGGTTCGATCAACAGCCAGGACGAGCGGAACGCTTGCACGAGCTCGGCGTAGTGCAGATCGGCCGGGGTCAAGCTGTCGACGTAGTGGATAATCCGACCTTGCGGGTGTGCGACCGACCATTCTTCGAGGGTGCCGCCGATGACAATATCGAGCGGTTGTTGCAAACGGCCGAGAAACTGGAACTGGTTTTCGTAAACCTGGAAATGAGCGACCGGGATTGCGGATTTCTGCAGCGCCGAAATGCGTTCTGCAGCTGGTCGCAAGTCGAACTGCACCCAGAACGATTGCGCGAACAAACCATAGGCCAGACACGCGGCGATGATGCTCACGGCGCTGACATGGCGCAGCGCCCGGCGGTCATCGCGCGGCACCAGCAACAACCAGATACCGAGCACGGCGGCAGCACCCGCAAACCATGGCGTCGTCATCGAGACATCGACCAGGGCCGGATAGTCGACACGACCTTCGGCAACCCAGCGCGGCAACATCAGCAAGCCAGCGGCGACGCCCAGAAGGCCGATGGACAGCAACCATGGTCGACTTGCCGCATGTGGTTTTTGTCGACGTTGCGACAAGGTCACAAATCCAGCCGCAAGCAGGATGGCAACGCCGCCCAATTCAGGCAGCAGGTAGTAGGTCTGCTTGCCGCTGACCAGCGAGAAGGCCAGCAGCACCGGAATCAACCAGCAGGCAATCAGGCGAGGACCGGGCTGTCGAGCCCGGGCCGAGGCGGCGAACACGGCAGCCCAAGCACGCGGCCACAGCAGCCACGGCAACAGCAACGCCGGCAGCATCGAGCCATACCACCACCACGGTCGCGCATGATCGAAACTGTCGACGACACGCCCGGCGGTCTGCATGAAAAACAATTCGTTCCGATAGACTTCGCCGCCGGCGATGCTGGCCGGGATCGCCCAGGCAACCAGGGCCGCGCAGCCCGCGAGCAAAGCCAAGCCTCCACGGAAGTACCAGGCTGTCCGCGAACGTCGTGCCCAGGGGTGCCAGAGCGGCCCGAGCAGATACGGAAACGCGACGTGCAGCAGCATCACCGGCCCCTTGCTGAGCAATCCGGCCGCGATTGCGATTGCAAACCAGGCGAACATCGGCCGCCGCTCGAGATCACGTCCGGCCAGCGCATTGATCGCGCCAAGAACGCACAAGGCCAGCAGCATCTCGTACATGATCTGCAGGCTGAACAGGAACGCGTAGCTGAAGGCGGCAAGCAGCCACGGGGTCAGGCGCGCAACCTCGGGCGAATCGCGAAACAACACGCGAGCGAGGCGCTGTGCCTGCAACAGCACGCCGAGTCCGATCAGTACTTCGAGCACGCGCGGCCAGACATCACCGACGCCGCCGACAAACCATCCGGCATGGATCAGCCAGAACAGCAGTGGCACCTTGTGGCTGTACGCAACGCCGTTCGCGATGGGCACAAGGAACTGGCCGCTGTTCCACATTTCCCAGGCAACGCCGAGCGTGCGCGTCGAATACAGCGGCATGAAACCGGTCTGGAAGATCGCGATCAACGCGGCTGCCAGCCACAGCGGAATCCACGCGGCTGCCAAGAGTGCGGAGGACGTCGCAGCGGTACCCGTTGTCCGATACAAACTCATGCGCGCATCGAATCGCTGAGCCAGCGCCGATAGTTGAGCCGCCCATGCAGCTTGCGCAACAGGTTCAGCGGCTTCGGCCTCAGTTTGCCAAGACAGCCGCCAAGAAAATCCTCGATCGCCGTGAGTACGCGCTCGCTCGATGCGCCATCCCGGAACGGATGGATTGCGGTCGCGAGACGATCGATTTCGTCCGTCAAGCTCGGCGATGGATCGAATGCCTCACGCAAGGCGGCGGCCAGTTGCTGCGGCTCCTGAATATCGATCATGCAAGCGTGTGGCGCGCGATTGCGGAATGTCACCACGGGTTTGCGCTGGACGAAGAATTCGGACACGACCGACGAAGTATCGGATATCAAGACATCGGCGACGGACATCATCGGCGTCAATTCGTGGGCCTCGAAGAACTGCGCATTCGGGCCGCTCAATGCCCGATACAGCGAGACAACATCGTCCTCGGCCTTCGGGTGGAGGGTCAACAACCAATAGTACTCACCACTGGCCACCTGCTGCGCGATCTGCGCATGCAGGGAGCGCGCGGAGCTCAGGTTCTGCGTGAACGTCGCTGCATACATGCAGACCTTGCGCCCAGTGGCAGCCGCCAATCGGGTTCGCTCGATATCGGCGGCAAACAGAGGATCGAGTTTCGACCAGCCGGTCTCGACGACGGCGAAGTGTTGATGCTGCTCGGCCAGACGTCGGAACGGCTCGGTCGTCGCCGGCCCTTGCGTGCAATACAGGTCGAACAGACCGCGAATACGGAAGTGTCCTCGCCCGGGATCGCGCTTGTTCACACTGAAACCATGGAAAACTTGCACCTTGATGCCCGGGAAGAAATGCGGCACCCAGTTGCTCGCCGAAAGCACGGCACGCGGCGCGAACGCCCTGACCTGGTCAAGATCACCCAGCAGCGGTTCATTGGCGCCCATGTAGCTGCGCAAGGCCGGTGACACGAACCACGCGCAATCGTCTCCCGCAGCGGCGATCGCGCGGGCGATCGGGCGGAGGATCGGCAAGGCATAGAGAGTCGTGGCAAACAGCAGATAGCGCTTCATGCAGCGACGGGCCCGGCAAAGTCATGGGTGGGTTGGGCTTTCGCGACCTGAACCGCGCGAAAGAAACAAAGATAAACCGACGTGGGCATCTGCCGCTATCCCTCCTCGATCTCCTCGGCTGTTTCAGCCTTCGCATCGGGCACCTTGCCGCCCCGGCAAGCCGGTGCCACTGCAGCAGCTTGAAACATAAGCCATTCGCGACGATTTGCATGGCCGACGACAGTCGTTTTGTCGCGATCGATGCAAGGCGCCATGACTCGATCGAGGATAAACACCCAGCGCGTATCGGGCTTGGCCTCCTGCCAGCGAATCGCATCGGCGAGCTGCTGACTCTTGGGCTTCTTGAAGCCAAACTCGGTGACCACGCGATCGGCAAGCAGCAGGTTCTGTTCTTTCCAGCCGACCAGGGCGATCTCGGCTGTCGGTCCGGCGATCTCGCCGGCCTTGCGCATGATTTTCGCCGCCGAAGTCGAATCGTTGAGCAATGGATATACCCAGAAACCCCATAGCAACCACATGCCGGCGAGAGTCATAGCGAGACCGATCGCGCTGCGACGCACGCGAAACTGCAGGGCCGCCAACGCGGCAATCGAGCCGACCGTGATGAGAAAACCCCATAGCCCCGCGCCGCCATTGCCGAGCCCGCGCTCGACGACCAGATCGTTCGCTTTGTCGATCCAGCCATTCCAGGCACCGATCCCGGCAGCCAGGAAACCGGCTGCCAGCACAACGGTCAGCACAAACAGCGCGCGTCGCAACCATGGCTTGCCGAGCAAATCATCGACGTAGGGCGCAGCAAGCAAAGCAATCCACGGCAGTGCCGGCATGATGTAGACATCGCGTTTGCCGCTCGGAAGCGAGAAGAACAACACGATCAGGCCTACCCACGCGAGTGGCAGCAGAAATCGCGCATCGCGGGCCATCAGTCGCTCGACCCACTTCGGAATGACGCCGATGAGCACGATGCTGAGTGGCAACCATCCATAGGCAATGACGCCGGCGAAGTACCACCAAGGCTGATGGTGGTCCCATGATTCTGTGTAGCGCGCGGCGGTCTGGCGGAACAGGATGTCCTGCAGGTAGGCGTGGTATTCCGGTGAGGTGCTGGACTGGACAGTCAGCACCATCGGCACGACCCACAACGCGATAGCGGCAAGAAAAGCCAGCGCACCGCCAGACCAGCGCAGGGCACTGCCGCGGATCTCCGCGAGATTCCGCCAGTTCCGCCAGCGCGCGAATGCATAAGGCAGCAGCATCAACAAGGCGAGTACGCCGACACCCTTGGTGATTACGCCAAGGCCGGCGGCAAAGCAGCCCAGCCAGTACGCCCGCCAGTTCGGCCCGAGCAGCAGGTGTCGCAGCAACCCATAGTTGGCCAAGGTGATGAAAAATGTCACCAGCGGATCAATCTGCGCGCGCTTGGACTGGTAGGCGAACTGGAAGGTCGACAGGACCAGGATCCCGGCCCACAAGCCGACCCGATGATTCCATTGACGGCGGCCGAAATCGTAAATCAGGAACAGGGTTCCGAGCGCGGCCAGCAGTGAAGGCAACAGAAAGGCGACGCGCCAGTTTCGCGTCAGCTCGTACGAGGCTGCCTGCAGGGCCATGAACATCGGCGGCTTGTCAGAGTACAACTCGCTGCCGCGATGGGTGATCAGCCATTCGCCGCTTTCGACCATGTGCTTCGCGGCCAGGGTGAAACGGGGCTCGTCGGCCGGCCACGGGTCACGCAGGCCGATTCCGGCGCCGAGCACGACCAGCGCAATCAACAGGAACAGCCAGAACTCGCGTCGCTCACGGGAGGATCTAGAAGCCAGGCCGGAATTATCGGGAATCACGCAACAACACTCGCAGCGGTATGGAAGTGCATCAGGATAGCCCAGAGCCTGGGCAAGCTCTCGCAAAAACGATGCTTGCACGCGCGAGCCACGATCATGCGCCGTGGTCAGACTTTGCCGATGGTTCCGAGCGGCAGCCGCAAGGTAAACGATGCGCCGCCGCCGTCACGCTGCTCGGCACGGACGCTGCCGCCGTGTTCCTCGGCAATCTTCTTGACTACGGCGAGACCGAGTCCGGTACCGCGCGCCTTGCTTGAGGTGTAGGGCTCGAACCAGCGTTCGCCGAAACCTTGCGGCAATCCGGGGCCATTGTCGGAGACCTTGATGTCGACCCAGCCGATGTCGCTGTCGCGGATGATTTCAGTGCTGACGACGATCTGTGGCTTGCGCTGGTCGCCGATCGCTTCGAGGGCATTCTTGAGCAGGTTGTGCAGGGCCTGGCGCAGGCGCACGGCGTCGACCTTTAGCATGGGCTCACCTTCGACAAACTGGCGACTCAGGTTCAGTCGCTGGTCACTGCCGTAGAGATCGAGCACGTCGGCAATCAGCGCATGCAGGGCCACCGGTCGGGTCGTCAGCTGCGGAGGTCGCGCATAGTCACCGAAGGCGTTGACCATCGTCTTCAGCGCCTCGACCTGGCTGACAATGGTGTGCGTCGCACGATCGAGCAATTCGCTGTCGTCAGCGGGAAGGCGGCCGATGAAGCGACGTCGCAAGCGTTCGGCGGCGAGCTGGATCGGTGTCAGCGGATTCTTCACCTCATGCGCAAGGCGCCGCGCGACCTCGCCCCAGGCGGCGTCGCGCTGGGCGCTGTTGAGCACGGTCAAATCATCGAAGACGGCAACGAATCCGCCCTCTCCCGGCAACGCCGCGCCACGCAACATCAAGACGCGTCGACCCGCCGTTGATTCGACCACGATCTCCTCGCGCCATTCGCGCAAACCTTCGCGCATGTGCCGCGCGAGCGGATCGGCGATGCTGCCGAGTTCGGGATGATCGCGCTTGATTTCGGCGAGCGTGCGCCCGCCGTAGTGGCCGATCGAAACGCCAAGGATCGCCTCGCCTGCTCGATTGGCCACGCGCAGTACCCCGGCATGGTCGAAACCGAGAACACCGGCGGAAAGGCGTTCGAGCACGGCGCCGAGCCAGGCGCGCTGGGTATCGATTTCCTGCGCGCTGCGCTGGGCACGCATGCCGGCAAGTTCCAGTTCCCGCGACATCTGATTGAATGAATTGATCAGATGACCAAGCTCGTCATTGCTGGCCACTGGCATGGGCGCATCGAAACGCCCTTGACCGATTGCGCGGGTGGCGTGGATCAGGCGCCCGACCGGAGCAAGCAGTCGCCGCGAAACGCCGAACGCGGCAAGCACGGCGAACAACACCGACAAGGTCAGCACGAAAGTCAGGATCAGGCCGAAGGTCAGCTTCAGTGACCCGCGCAGGTACTTCAGCCGCTGGAAATCGAAACTCGCCTTTTCGATGCTCGCGATCAACGGCTGCAGTCGATCGGGCAATGGGAACAATCCCTGCAGCAACCGTGGCTTGCCTGCACTGGACAAGGATCCGATCGGCATGACGACACGAATGAGAAGTTGGTCACCGAACGGTTCGGCAGCGGCGAAGCGATCCTTGCCACTGACTCGCATGAGAATCGAGGAATCCGGAAACAACGGCTCCAGATAGCGCGGATCCGAACTGGCCAGGGCGAGTACGCGTCGGTCCGCATCAAAGACGCTGAGCTGAGTCGCACCGAGCGACTCGATTTCGCGATCCAGCGTCGCCGGCAGGTTACGGTCGAATACGCTGCCCAGCTCTTCGGCCAGTTCGGTGGTGCCGCTTTCGGCATTACGCAAATGTTCGTCGACGACGATGCGGCCGACCTCGAGCGCATCGTCGAGGGCACGTTCGAGACTGACATCGAACCAGCTGTCGACGGTGGCATTGATGAAGCGCAGGGCGAACCCATAAACCACGACGACCGGCGGCACAGCCAGAAGGACCAGGGTCAGCAGCAACCGGCGGCTCAAGCGTGCGCCCGGTGCATCGCGACCGAGATCGCGGCGCAGCCACCACAGGCGTCGGCCGATCAGCACGAACAACACCAGCAAGGCGAGCACCGCAGCGCCAAGCACCCATGGATATGCGTCGACAAACGCGCCGCTGCCCCCAGCCGCCTGCTCGGCAAGCTTCAGAGAGGCCACAAGCAGGGCGAGTACGGCCAGCGTCGGCAATACGCGCCGGCCGATCAGATTCAGCCAGCGACGACGGTCCACGCATACTCCGGTGCAGAGAGTTGCCAGGCCGGCTCAAGGATGGCCGGCAAGCGCAGGGCACTCGGCAAGGCCGAGTGATCGAGTTGCACATTAAGGGTGAGACGGGTTCCTGCAGGCAGATTGGCGAAACTCGCGGGCAATGGCAATCGCAGGGCCGCCAATGCATCAATCAAGTAACCGGTGGCGGCGAAACTTCGCACCTCTTCGCTGCCGCTATCGCGCAACTGATAGCGGCGGCTCAGCGGAAAATAGCGCAACTCGACCTGGCGCCGATCATCCAGTGTGGCATGCGCTGCCTGCGCCTGCAGATGGACTTCGAAGGTAATCGGGATGCCGTGTTCGAGCGCATCGTTTATCGGCCCGTTGAGGCGGCAATCAAGATTGATATCAAGGCGCATGCCTTCTGCCGCCAACGCAAGACCTGCCTCACGAATCAGCAGGTTGCCGGACGCTTGCTCGCGCAATGCATCGCAGCCAACCAGCAGGCCGAGCAGAATCGCGCTAGCTGCGAGCTTTTTCCACAAGCGCATAATAAAACCCGTCCATCCCCTTGTTGCCCGGCAGGTTCTGTCGACCACTGCCGGCGATTCGGCCGTGATGATCGTGAACGGGCAGCGAGCGCGCATCGGCGTGGGCATCGAGCAAGTCGGCAACCACGGCTTCGTTTTCGGCACGCAACAACGAACAGGTCGCGTACACCAGCTTTCCACCCGGTGCGAGCATAGGCCACAGCGCCGCTCCAAGTCTTCTCTGAATCGCCGCCAGCGGCGCGATATCCGCAGCACGACGATGCAGCTTGATGTCCGGCTGGCGACGAACGATGCCGCTGGCTGAACATGGCGCATCAAGCAGGATGCGATCGAAAAGCTTGCCATCCCACCACCCGTCCGGCCGAGTGGCGTCGCCATGCAGCACGTTTGCGGTCAAGCCAAGTCGACCCAGGTTTTCGCGCAAGCGTGGCAGACGTCCGGCATCCGAATCGAGGGCGGTCAACGCGACATTGGCACGTTCGAGAATATGCGCGCTCTTGCCGCCCGGTGCCGCGCAGGCATCGAGCACGCACTGGCCGTCGTCGACATCAAGCAGATCGACAACGAGCTGGGCTGCGCCGTCCTGGACCGAGATCCAGCCTTCGGCAAATCCCGGAAGGCGGCTGACATCAGTGCTTTCGGACAGGATCACGGCGTCGGCAAGATGGGCTGGCGCTTCGGCCTGGATCGATGCGGCGGCGAAGCGCTCAAGCAATTCATCCCGGGTCGTCCGGCGCCGATTGACGCGCAGCGTCAGCGGCGCTTCGCAATTGTTGGCGGCGAGGATCGCTGGTGCATCGCGCGGCCAGTCGCTGGTGATGCGATCGATCATCCAGCGCGGATGCGCGGTTCGACTGACTTCATCACGGTCGGCTTCAGCGAGGAGGACGCTGCGTTCGCGCAGATAGCGACGCAACACCGCATTGACCAGGCCGGCATGCCGCGGCTGCCCCAGCAGGCGCGCGGCATCGACACAGGCCGCGACCACGGCGTATTCGGGCATGGCCATGACTTCGATCTGGACAAAGCCGACGATCAGCAGGCTGTGGATCTCACGTGCCTTTTTAGGCAGTGTGCGCTCGAGCAGTTGCGCGAGCACCGCATCGAAACGCAGCCACCAGCGCGAGGCCGAGAACAAGGTCGCAGACAACAGCGCGCGATCACGCGGATCGGCATTGCGTGCCGCACGCGCCTCGAAGCCAGCGCGCAGCGAAACCCCGTCAAACACGACCCGCGCGAGGATGCGCGCGGCATCGGCGCGAATCGCTGCCCCGGCCTGGTCGACCTGGGCGTTCACGCCTGCTCGCCGAGCAGCGAACTGGCCAGGTTTGGTCGTGCGTTCAGCCAGTCACTCACGGCCATTCGGCGCCCGCCATCGCGCTGGACCTCGAGGATGCGCAAGGTTCCTTCCGCAGTGGCGATTTCTACGCCCTCGGCACTTGCCGCAACGATCGTGCCGGGCAGCCGCGAGGGTGCGCCGGCAATGGCCAGCGCCGACCAGATGCGCAGTCGCTCGCCTGCCAGTCGAGTCTCGGCAACCGGCCAGGGATCAAACCCTCGAACCCTGCGTTCGAGCGAGATTGCCGTTGAATTCCAGTCCAGTCGCGCCTCGGCCTTGTCAAGCTTGTGCGCGTATTCAACACCATTTTCCGTTTGCGCAACGGGCGCTGGCAGGTTGCCGGCGTTCAGACGCGACAAGCCTTCAGCCAATATTTCGGCACCCAGCGCGGCGAGGCGATCATGCAGGCTGCCGCCGGTCTCGTCAGGCCGGATCGGCGTACGACGCTCAAGAATGATCGGCCCGGTATCGAGACCGGCTTCCATGTGCATCAGGCCCACGCCGGTTTCCTTGTCTCCAGCCAGGATCGCGCGCTGGATCGGCGCGGCTCCACGCCAACGTGGCAGCAACGAGGCATGCACATTCCAGCAACCGAGCCGAGGAGTCGCCAGTATCGAACGCGACAGAATCAGGCCGTAGGCCACGACGATCAACAGGTCGGGCGTGAATTTGGCTAGTTCGCGACGCGTTTCGGCGCGACGGAACGATTCCGGCTGGCGAACTTCGATTCCGGCAGCTAGCGCCGCCTGCTTGACCGGACTCGGGGTCAGCTTGCGGCCGCGACCCGCAGGTCGATCGGGCTGGCTGTATACAGCTACCACATCACAATCGGAGTGCAGGCACGCGCGCAGCGCCGGCACGGCAAAGTCCGGCGTTCCAGCGAACACCAGGCGTGGACGAATCGGCATGGATCAGGCGCTTGCGGCAGCGGAAGATTCCGCATGGCGACGCTGCTTCTCAAGCTTCTTGCGAACCATGTCACGCTTGAGCGGCGACAAATAGTCGACAAACAGCTTTCCGATCAGATGATCCATCTCGTGCTGGATGCAGACCGCCAGCAAGCCATCGGCGTTTAGTTCGAGCGGACTGCCCTCGACGTCCTGGGCGGCGAGACGGATGCGATCAGATCGATCGACATCGGCAAAGATTCCCGGCACCGACAGGCAGCCTTCCTGGCAGGTTTGGGTGCCTTCGCGCTCCAGAATGCGCGGATTGACGATGATCATGGGAGCGTTCTTCTCCTCCGAGACATCGAGCACGAGCAACTGGATGTGACGATCGATCTGGGAAGCGGCCAGGCCGATGCCCGGTGCGTCATACATCGTCTCGAGCATGTCTGCGGACAGATTTTTCAGCGCTGCATCAAATCGGGTCACCGGTTGCGCCTTGGTACGCAGGCGCGGATCGGGAAATTCAAGGATGGAGAGAATGCTCATGGCAAGGTTTCCGGGTGCGCGGGGCCTGACGGTGCGCTAGGCTCTGGATCTGGGGGCTGCCAACGCTGCGGTCAAGCTGGTTCTGTCGGAAAAGTCTACGCGTTTCGCGGCTTGCGGGCGATCCGGGATGCGCCAAATCTGCGGATTTTGCTTCAAAACCGCAATTTTCCGGGACGCCGCATGCCGGGCTGTCGCAAACGCGCTTTGCGACAAGGTTCCGGTTTCCAGTCAGCAGTCGTTTGCGCAGCAGTAAGTTTCCTATACACTCGGCAAAGCCATAGGGGAATCAGGTAATTGGCAGTCATGCTTAAAAAACTACTTTCGATTTCGGCGGGGCTTCTGCTCACGGTTTCCGTGTTTGCCGCACAGCAGTGGACCGACAACGCACCGCATCGTTATATCGTCCAGAAGGGCGATACCTTGTGGAGCATTTCCGCGAAGTTCCTGATCAAGCCGTGGCACTGGCCGGAGATCTGGCATCTGAACGGCAAGGTGCGCAATCCACACCTTATCTATCCGGGTGACGAGCTGATCCTGTCCGATGGCGGCGTCAGTCATGGCGATGGCTCGATTGGCCCGCACGTCCGCGAGAACGCACTCGACAATGCGATCAAGCCAATTCCGCTGTCGGCAGTCAAACAGTTCCTCAAGAACACCCGTGTTGTCGAGGATGACGCGATCCGCAATGCGCCACATGTCATCGCGATCGAGGAAAACCGCCTGCGCGGCACCTCGGGTCAACTTGTCTATGTGCGCGGTCTCGATGCCCAGGTCGGCGACGAGTTCGCGATCGTGCGGCCGATGGGTCGCTATTACGACATGCCGCCGACGAAAGACGGTGAGGTCCGCGAAACTTATCGTCAGGATCGCGACGGCCGTGGCGGTCGCCAGAGTCTGCTCTGGCGGCATGGCCCGCATGAGTGGAGCTTCAAGGGCCGGGTGCGTTTCCTCGGCTACGAAATGCTCGAATTCGGCAAGATTCAGGTCACTAGAACGGGCAATCCGGCTTCGGCCATCGTGACTTATTCGGACTTCGAGGTCCGCGAAGGTGACTACATCCTGCCGCTCGATCCGAAGCCCTACGATGACCAGTTCGTCCCGCATCCGCCTGCGAATGCGCCGGACAACATGCGCGTTATCGCCTTCACTGATGCATTGGGCTCCGTTGGGCCGCTGCAGGTGATTGCAATGACGCGCGGCTCTGAAGATGGCGTTGACAACGGCACCACCTACTCGATCTATGCGGATGGCGAGGTAGTTCACGATGACACCGACTACCCGAAGGGAAAGACACGCGCCTTCTTCAATCCGCGTGACTCGAAAGTGCAGTTGCCGCCAGAGTTCGTCGGTCATGTGATGGTCTTCCGCACCTTCAAGCGGGTCAGCTACGGACTCGTGATGGACAGCGTGCGTCCGGTTCAGATCGACAATTTCATGCACGATCCCGACACCACGCCCTGATCGGGGCCGACATCAGGAAACCAGCGGCGCGGTGGATGACACCGCGCCGTTTTTGTTTGTGGCGTTGCTAGAATCAATCCGAATACCCATCACGGAAGCATCAAATGGCCATGGAAGCCTGGCTGACCCTATTGCGAGCACCGGGCCTCGGCCCCGCAGCCTTGCGCAAGCAGATTGCCCAACAAGGCAACGCCAAGGCCGTGCTCGACCATCTGCGCAGCGGCAAGCACGGCCTGGAGCTCGGTGACGAGGCACGAAGCTGGCTGAGTGCGCCCGACTCCGGGATCATCGATTCAGACCTGGCCTGGCTAGCCCAGCCGCGTCATCACCTCATCGGCTGGGACGACGAGGACTACCCGTCACTGTTGCGCGAGGTTCCGGGCGCTCCAGCGGCGTTGTTCGTCGACGGCGACCCGAGCTTGCTGTGGATGCCTCAGATCGCGATCGTTGGCAGTCGCAGCGCCAGCGCCGCTGGATTGGCGATCACCCGACGCTTTGCGCGGGCGCTGGCCCAGGCCGGTTTCGTCATCACCAGTGGCATGGCTGACGGCATCGATGCAGCCGCACATCTCGCGGCGCTGGATGTGAATTGCCCCACGCTCGCCGTGCTTGGAACCGGCCCGGATCTAGTTTATCCACGCAAGCATCGTGCGCTTGCGGCTGACATCGCCGCGAGCGGCGCCCTGATCAGCGAATTTGCGCCCGGCACTCCCGGCAAGGCGGAACATTTCCCGCGACGCAATCGGATCATTTCTGGGCTCGCACTCGGCACCCTCGTGGTCGAAGCCAGCCTGAAATCAGGCTCGCTGATCACGGCCCGATACGCTACTGAACAGGGGCGTGAGGTATTCGCCATCCCAGGTTCGATCAACAGTCCGCTGGCGCGCGGCTGCCATCAGTTGATCCGCGACGGCGCTCGCCTGACGGAAACGGTTGACGAGATCATCGGCGAGCTTTCCGGCCTTGCCGCAGCACTCGGCGATCACTTGCGTCTGCGCCTGCATGCAGCCGAGGGTTCCGGCCCTCCCCTGAAACCCGGGCCGGCGCCCGGCCAGGTGCCCGCCCAACGCGATGCCGATTACCTGGGCCTGCTCGACGCCCTCGGCTATGAGGAAGTCGATCTGGACACGTTGGCGGAGCGCACTGGCCTCAATGCGGGGGCACTCTCCTCGATGTTGTTGCTGCTTGAACTTGAAGGCGAGGTTAGCAGCGCACGCGGCGGAAAGTACCAGCGCACGCCGTCTGCCCGAGCCTGATCGCCGCTTGACGGGGCGACGACATTCGCCACGTCAGCCGATTCGATTGGGTATAGTGCGCCGCGCCGGGCTTGACAGTCTGCGAACGCGTGTGTCCTTCTGATATAGGCGTCATACGACGGCAACCCATTCATTTGTTCAGGCTGCGCATCAGCGCACGACAGTAACCCGGCGGCAAGGACCGCAACATGGCCAAGAATCTGCTCATCGTCGAATCGCCCGCCAAGGCCAAGACGATCAACAAGTACCTCGGCAAGGACTTCCACGTCCTCGCTTCGTATGGTCATGTGCGCGATCTCGTGCCGAAAGAAGGCGCGGTCGATCCCGACAACGATTTCGCGATGAACTACGACCTCATCGAGAAGAACGAAAAGCACGTCGACGCGATCGTCAAGGCAATCAAGCAGGCCGATGCGCTTTATCTGGCGACCGATCTGGATCGCGAGGGTGAGGCAATCTCCTGGCATATCGCCGAGATCCTGCGCGAAAAGAATCTGCTCAAGGACAAGATCGTCCATCGTGTCGTGTTCTCCGAGATCACGCCACGTGCGATCAAGGAGGCCGTCGCCAACCCGCGTCAGTTGTCGATGGAACTGGTCAATGCGCAGCAGGCGCGGCGCGCGCTCGATTATCTGGTCGGCTTCAATCTTTCACCGGTGCTCTGGCGCAAGGTCCAGCGCGGCCTCTCGGCCGGCCGCGTGCAATCGCCCGCGTTGCGCATGATCGTCGAGCGCGAACTGGAAATCGAAGCCTTCATCCCGCGTGAATACTGGTCGGTTGAAGCCGACCTTGCGCATCCGGACCAACCGTTCAAGGCGCGTCTGCTCAAGCTCAACGACAAGAAATTCGAGCAGTTCGACCTGACCAACGAGACCGATGCGCATACGGCGCGCAATGCCCTGCACAAGGCAGCGCAAGGTCGCCTGGTCGTCGGCGAGGTGCAGTCCAAGGAGCGCAAGCGGCGTGCGTCGGCACCGTTCACTACCTCGACCCTGCAGCAGGAAGCCGCGCGCAAGCTCGGCTATGCCACGAGCCGGACCATGCGCCTGGCCCAGCAACTCTACGAGGGCATTGCGATCGGTGACGAAGGCGTGGTCGGTCTTATTACCTATATGCGTACTGACTCGGTGTCGATCTCGGAAGAAGCCACCGGCGAATTGCGCGAAGTGATCGTGCGTGAATTCGGCCGCCAGGCGCTCCCGGAACAACCGAATACCTACAAGTCGAAATCCAAGAATGCGCAGGAAGCCCATGAGGCGATCCGGCCGACCTCCGCGGCCTTGACGCCTAAGCGGGTCGCGGCGTTTCTCTCGCCCGATCACGCGAAATTGTATGAACTGATCTGGAAACGAACCGTTGCCAGCCAGATGCAGCACGCGACCCTGAACACCGTATCGGTCGATTTCCCTTGCGGCGCCGATGCGGCTTTTCGCGCGACCGGCACCACCGTCATCGATCCCGGCTTCCTTGCCGTTTATGAAGAGGGTCGCGACCAGAAGACCGCCGAAGACGACGATCAGGCGCGCAAACTCCCGATCATGACCGTTGGCGAGGCGGTGCCTCTGCGTGACATCGTCACCGATCAGCATTTCACCGAGCCGCCGCCGCGGTTTTCCGAGGCGAGCCTGGTCAAGGCACTTGAGGAACACGGCATCGGCCGGCCATCGACCTACGCCAGCATCATCCAGGTCCTGCTCAATCGCGAATATGTGATCCTCGACAGTCGTCGCTTCAAGCCGACCGATGTCGGGCGTGCGGTCGGACGCTTTCTGGCCAGTCATTTCGCGCGCTACGTGGACTACGACTTCACCGCCAAGCTCGAAGACGAGCTGGATGCAGTCAGTCGCGGCGAGGAAGACTGGATTCCACTGCTGAGCCGATTCTGGAAGCCGTTCAAGGCGCAGATTGACGAGAAGATCGAGACCGTCGACAAGTCCGAAGCCAGTGGTAGCCGTGTGCTTGGCACCGATCCAGTCTCCGGCAAGCCGCTTTCGGTTCGCCTCGGTCGCTACGGACCATTTGCCCAGATCGGCACCAAGGAAGATGAGGAAAAACCAAAGTTCGCGAGCCTGCGACCGGGTCAGAGCATGCACACGATCAGCGCCGAGGAAGCGATGGAGCTGTTCAAGCTGCCGCGCACGCTCGGCAGCTCGGAGGAAGGTGAGGACATCACGATCGGTATTGGTCGTTTTGGCGCCTTCGTAAAAATCGGCAAGACCTACGCGTCGCTGGCCAAGGAGGACGATCCATATACGATCGACTTGGCGCGCGCCCTCGAAGTGTTCAGGGCCAGGGCGGAAGCACTGGCCAACCGCATCATCAAGGACTTCGGCAACGGCATCCAGATCCTCAACGGCCGCTACGGAGCCTATATCACCGATGGTGACAAGAACGCGCGCATTCCAAAGGATCGCGAGCCACCAACCTTGAGCGAAGCCGAGTGTGTCGAGTTGCTTGCAGCCGCTCCTTTCCGACCCAAGCGAGGCTTCGGCAAGGGCGCGAAAGGAAAAGCCGCGGCCAAGAAGACGACCGAGAAGGCTGTAACAAAGAAAGCGCCAGCCAAAAAGGCGGTCAAGAAGGCAGCGAAAAAGAAGACCGCCAGCAAGAAAACGGCGGCCAAGAAAGCCGTCGCCAAGAAAGCGGTCAAGAAGGCTGCGGCGATCAAGAAGTCAGCCACCACTGCGCCGCCAGCAAACGAAAGTTGATGGAAGCGCCACTGGCTGCCGCAGTGGCCGCGATTCAGCGCGGCGGTGTCGTTGCCTATCCAACCGAGGCAGTTTGGGGATTGGGCTGTAATCCGCTCAATGAGGCCGCCGTGCGTCGCCTGTTTGCCCTGAAACAGCGCCCGCAAGGGATTGGCGTTCTGTTGATTGCCGCGGAATTTTCGCAAATCGAACCGTTTCTCGGCGAATGCCCCGATCAAGCACTCGATCGCGCCAAGGCCAGTTGGCCCGGACCGAACACTTGGGTATTTCCACGAAATGAGGACGTACCACCTTGGATTGTCGGCGGACATGCCGGTATCGCCGTCCGGGTTACTGCTCATCCCGTAGCGCGGGCCTTGTGTCTCGCGTATGGTGCCGCGATTGTTTCGACCAGTGCCAACCCCCACGGACAGGCTCCGGCTCGAAATGAGCAAGCATTGAGAGTCATGTTCGGCGATCGATTGGACGAAATCGTCGCAGGGTCACTCGGAGGACTTGAGCGCCCGACCGTATTGCGCGACGCTATCACTGGGGATGTATTGCGCCGCTAGGTCGGGATATTCATGGATTACACGTGCTCTTGCTTGCCCCTTGAATCCATACGCCCTTTCGCTCATTCGGCGGAACAGGCCGCGATCGCGAAAATTCGCGTGAATCCAGAGTTCTGCGCGATCATCACGCGTTTTCATAAGTAGTCCGGGCTAGGGAGGGAAGATGTCCGCCGTTGTTGAACCGGGTCGGGTTGCAGACCCCACACCAGATTTGATCTTGCTTGGTCACGCACAACTCGAACGGGTTTTCGCTTGGCGCAGCGGGCGTGCCGTTTCGGTGCGTGAATTCCTTGCCGATGTTGTCCATGCGGCCAGCTTGCTGCCAGCGGGGGGTAGCTCGATCAACCTCTGCGACGACCGCTACCTTTTCCTGGTCGGTTTTTGCGCGGCTGCCAGCCTTGGTCATGTCTGCTTGCTGCCGTCGTCGCGGGCTTTGCAGGCCATTTCTGAAGTGCGCTCCAACCACCCTGGCGCTTACCTGCTCGGCGAAGCGGCAACCTGCAACTCGCATGAGGGGTTGATCCGTCTGCCGGATTTCGGCAACACGGCCGATCCCAGGTCACTCGCCCATGCTCTCCCTGTGTTCAGCGAATCCAACATCGCAGCCATCGGTTTCACCTCAGGCAGTACCGGCCAGCCCAAGCCCAATATCAAGACCTGGGAAAACTTCAAGCGTGGCAGTCTATTCAACGCAGATGTCCTGATCACGGCGCTGGGCTTGGCGAGTGGTGAGACGGCCCATGTCCTCGCCACGGTTCCTGCCCAACATATGTACGGCATGGAACTGTCAGTGCTGCTGCCATTGTTCGGACCGTTTTCGGTGCACTCGGGAAGGCCCCTGTTTCCAGCGGATATCGCCGCCGAACTCGCGTCGCTTCCGGCACCACGCGTCCTCGTGACGACGCCTGTTCACCTTCAGGCATTGCTGCGTTCATCTCTCGACCTTCCTCCCGTTGCGGCCATCGTCTCGGCTACCGCTCCACTAGCGGTCGAACTGGCGGAGGCGGCGGAATCCAGGTTTGGCGCTGCGGTCATCGAGATGTTCGGCTCGACCGAGACTTGCGTGATCGCGCATCGTCGTACCGCGATCGAAGACAGTTGGCTTTTGTACCCGCAAGTCGAGCTCTCACAGCAACCTGATGGGACCTTGGTCAATGCCAGCCACATATCCGGTCCCGTTCAGTTGCAGGATATCGTCGTACCAAGGCCCAATCGGCGGTTCACGTTGGCGGGTCGCAATGCCGATCTGCTTGAAATTGCCGGCAAACGCGCATCACTGGCCGATTTGACCCGGCGATTGAGTTCGCTGGAAGGCGTGCATGATGCCGTGGTGTTCCAGCTCGAGCCATCCGCAACGTCGAGGGTTTGCCGCATTGCGGCACTCGTGGTGGCGCCGGGTAGGACGGACAAGGAGCTTCTGGCCGCGATGCGCACCCAGGTCGACCCATTGTTTCTACCGAGACCCCTGCGCATCGTTGAACGCCTGCCGCGCAACGAGACCGGAAAGTTGCCACGCCAGGCCCTCCTCGACGTGATCTCAAGCTAGCCCGATATTTAGCCTGTTGCTTCGATATGTGAGCGAATTCCAGGCAATAAAAACCCCGAGGGCCAGGGGAAGCCCTCGGGGCGGGGATCGAAAATCGGTCTGGGGAGGGACCGATTCTCGGGGGATCCATCCAGGGAGGTGGATGAATCCGGGGGTGCCGTTGCGTGCACCCGGATAATAAGATGCGCATTGGCGGCAATTAGTTTCGCGGTTTCTCGAAAATATCGAAATCATTTATTCTCGATTCATTTTCGCCGCCGGTTCAGGCTTTGAGACAAGCGTCGCACTAGTGCGCTTGATCCCAGTTTTCGCCGACACCAATATCGACGACCAGCGGAACCGCCAGCTCTGCAGCTGCGCTCATTCGTTGACGCACTTCGTCCCGAACCTCCTCGATGTCTCCTTCACGCACCTCGAAGACCAGTTCATCGTGAACCTGCATGAGCATGCGGGCACTCGCTTCCCGGCCACCAAGCCATTGGTCGATGGTCAGCATGGCGCGCTTGATGATGTCCGCCGCAGTACCCTGCATCGGCGCATTGATCGCGGCGCGCTCCGCACCGGCCCGCTGGGCCTGGTTGCGTGAAGAAATGTTTTCGAGATACAGACGTCGGCCAAACACGGTTTCGACATAGCCCAGTCGATGCGCCTGGTCGCGTGTGCTGTCCATGAACTCGCGCACGCCGGGATAGCGCTGGAAGTAGCGGGCAATATAGTCCTGGGCTTCGCCACGGCCTATGCCGAGCTGGCGCGCGAGTCCGAACGCGCTCATGCCGTACATGAGCCCGAAATTGATCGCCTTGGCGGCACGACGCTGATCGCTGTCGACGGCGTCGAGGGAGACGCCGAACACCTCGGCAGCTGTGCTTCTGTGCACATCCTGCTCGTTGCGGAACGCCGCGAGCAGGCCTTCGTCGCCGGACAGGTGGGCCATGATGCGAAGTTCGATCTGGGAGTAATCGGCGGCGAGGATCTTCCAGCCCGACGGTGCAATGAAGGCTTGGCGGATGCGTCGACCTTCCTCGGTCCGCACCGGAATGTTCTGTAGATTAGGGTCGGAAGACGACAGTCGGCCTGTTGCCGCCGTGGCCTGGTGGTAGCTGGTATGTACCCGGCCGGTGCTCGGGTTGACGATTTCGGCGAGCTTTTCGGTATAGGTCGAACGCAGTTTGGCCAAGCCGCGATATTCAAGGATCAGGCGTGGCAATTCGTGGGCATCGGCAATTGCTTCGAGCGCTTCTTCGTTGGTTGAAGGCTGGCCCTTGGGAGTCTTGACCATCGCAGGCAGCTTGAGCTCGTCGAAAAGCAGGGCCTGGAGCTGCTTGGGCGAATCCAGACTGAAGTTCCTGCCGGCGATCGAGTGGCACTGCGTCGTCAACTCATGCATGCGCTTCGCGAGTTCGCGGCCTTGTTGGCGCAGCGCATCGACGTCGATCAGGACGCCATGCTGCTCCATACGCGCAAGCACCGGTACCAGCGGCATTTCGATCTCGCGATAGACCTTGCACAGACCTTCATCGGCCTCGAGCTTCGGCCACAACGCCTTGTGCAGGCGCAAGGTGATATCGGCATCCTCCGCCGCGTAGCGAGTGGCCGTATCGAGATCGACCTGTGAGAACGAAATCTGCCTCGCTCCCTTGCCGGCAACATCCGCGTAAGCGATAGTCTGGTAGCCAAGATGGCGCTTGGCCAGCGTATCCATGTCATGCCGGGAGGCCGTCGAGTTCAGCACATAGGATTCGAGCATCGTGTCATGGGCGACGCCACGCAGTGTGATGCCATGGGTCGAGAGCACATTCATGTCGTACTTGGCGTGCTGCAATACCTTGGCGCGATCCGCATCCTCGAGCAATGGTTTCAGCGCGGTGAGAATGTCGTTCCGGTCAAGCTGATGCGGTGCTCCGGGATAGTCATGCATGAGCGGCACATAGGCCGCCTTTCGGGCGTCGACGGCAAACGAGAGCCCGACAATCTCGGCACGCATCGAGTCGATCGAAGTCGTTTCGGTGTCGAACGAAATCAGTTCGGCACTTTCAAGACGCTGCAGCCACATCTTGAATCGTTCGCAATCGACAATGAGCTCGTAGTCTCCATTGCCAAGCAGATCCGGGTCGAGCTCTGGATCGGCTACGCGCGAACTCGGCGGATTCGATTGCGTCGGCGATGTGCTGACTAATCCGGACTCATCCGCATCCCGCGCGCCACCGCCTTCAAGATCCTTCAATGCCGCATTGAATTCGTAGCGCGTGTAGAGCGCCCTCAGCGCGTCGGTATCCGGATGGCGCAAGCCGAGCTCAATGACTCCGACATCCAGCTCCACATCGGTCTTGATCGTTACCAGTTGGCGTGACAACGGCAGGTGATCCAGGGCGCTGCGCAGGTATTCACCAATCTTGCCGCCGATCTTTTCGGCGCTTTCAATGACGCCATCGAGGGAGCCGTATTCACCGATCCACTTTGCTGCAGTCTTGGGGCCGCACTTGGTCACGCCCGGGACGTTGTCCACGGTGTCGCCTGTCAGGGCAAGGAAGTCGATAATCCGTTCGGGCGGCACGCCGAATTTCTCAATGACGCCATCCCGGTCCATCGTGGTTCGCGTCATCGTGTTGACCAAGCTGATGCGCGGCGAAACGAGCTGGGCAAAATCCTTGTCTCCGGTCGAGATGACCACGTCGATGTCGAGCGCTTCGGCTTCACGCGCCAAAGTTCCAATGACATCATCGGCCTCAACGCCGCTGACCCTCAGGATCGGAAACCCAAGCGCGCCGACGATATCCAGCATTGGCTGCACCTGCGCCTTGAGATCGTCCGGTGTCGGCGCGCGATTCGCCTTGTATTGAGCGTACATTTCATCGCGAAAGGTCGGCCCGGATGCATCACTGACAAAAGCGACAAATTCTGGCTTTTCCTTGAGCGTGCCACGCAACATGTTGACCACGCCAAACAGTGCGCCGGTCGGTTCACCGGCCGCATTGGTCAACGGTGGCAGGGCATGAAACGCCCGAAACAGATACGACGATCCGTCAATCAGGACGAGGCGCTGGCGTATTGAAGACATGGATGTTCGAACCAAGAGCGGGTCCGCAGCTTGGCCCCCGATGTGCCTGAATGCAACCTCGCGCGATGCGGAAAATCCGCGTCAGTGTGGAAAGAATTCACGCACGCTGCGCCTGTCAGGTTGGTGCAATGCTTCGCTCGGCTACCGCCCGTCAACAACCACTGGCAAGTGGCGAGAACGAGCAGATGTCGAGGGTCAACTGATTGTCCTCGAACGGGGCGCGGAACAGGACATCGTTGTTGACGAGCAAGCCGACTGAAGGATAGCCGACCACGCCGACATCCGGATTGACGCGAAAGCGGATCGAGTTGCTGCCGGGCTGTGGCAAGGTCGCACGCAACGGCACGAGCAGCTCCAGATAGAAGCCTGCAGCCATGCCCCATGCGCCACCAACGCCACCATTTGGTGGCGCGACACGCAAGCCTTCTACACCTGCTGGAAACACCTGTGGACAGCCATAGCCGGGATCGCTGCCGAGATTGATCAGTAGCGGGTAGGGTCGTTGCGCGGTTGCGGGCACGCGGGCAAAGCAGAATGCAGGATCGGACGCAGATGCCGCCGTCTGCACACCCGCCGGCAGCATCACCTCGATACCGACGGCACTGCCGGCACATGGATTTCCAGGATGACTAAGCACGAGATGGGTGTAGAACACCTCACCGACCGCAGGGGTCCGATTGGGCGGCACCAGCGTATAGCCTGCGTAACCCTGGACGCGGATTTCGTTGATCGGAGGATCGCTCAGGCACGCGGTATCCGTGCCGACATTGCTGATCACGCCATTGAACCATGGCAATACGACAGCGGGACTTTGCACACCGGCGATGACGGAAATATCGGCACCGATGGCCGGCGAGCTGAGCAGGCACGCAGACACGATGAAGGTGGCGAACTGATGAACGCCGGTGATTGTTTTCATGGTGTTTCGAATCCTGAGTAGAAGACGCATTCGCCACTCGGCGTCTGGAAGCCGGCCAAACCATTGCGGATCTGGCCCCCGGCAGTGCTGAACTGTCCGCCGGCAACGATGCGGGCGTGGCAGTCATGGGTCAGGCTCAGCACGCTGTCGTTTATCGTCGTGTTCCATGCGTTGTCAATCGCGCCATTGCCAGTAGTCGGAATACGGATCAGGCGATTGCCACCGGTCGGCGGAATGGAATTCGCGAAACTGCCACCGACATAGAGCATTGAACCGTCGAGAGCCAGCGCCTCGACACTGCCGTTGGTGTTCGGCTGCCAACTGGCATCAAGCAAACCAGTGTTGATATCAACGCGATTCAAGTAAGCGACGAACGGAGCGACCGCGCGGAAGAAGGTTCCGCCGATATAAAGTTTCGTGCCTGCCTCCTGCAGGGCCGAGACGCGGTAGGAGCTCGACGATAGTCCAGCATCGAAGGCGCGCACGCTGACCGGGGCGGCTTGCGAGATCCGCGCAATTCCATGCGCCTGCACATTGGCGATCTTTAGAAAATCGCCCCCGACGAGCAGATCAGCACCCGCCGAAAGTAGCGAGCGAACCTCACCCCGACTCCCGCCGCTGGGAGGATTATTGATGTCGCCGTTCTGGGTCTGGGCAATCCAGGTGAAGTCCCAGCTGCCACTGATCGCATCGAGGCGGGCCAGACCAAAGGCATTGTTGAGCTGGATGTCGCCGCCCAAGAACAACGACGACGGCGTTGCCGCCAGGGCCCGGATCGGCTGGCCCGGACTGCCGACCGTGAATGGTGAATTCCACCCGCTGGCCGTCGTCCCGTTGGGGTTCAATCGAGCGACATTCGGACTCGTCGAACCATTCACCGCATCGAAGGTTCCGCCGACGTAGATCGAGCCATTCGCCCAGGCCAACGAATAGACTACGCAAGCCGACGACACCGATGTGACCTGCGGCGAGAAACCAGTATCCAGCGAGCCATCGACATTCAGGCGCAACAGGCGGAGCCGGGGCGTGCCATCGGCAAGCTGGGTGAAGTTTCCGCCAACGAGCACCTTGCCATCGGGCTGGCGCAAGGTTGCGTTGACCGTCGCGGCCAGGAAACCCCCGCTGGGATTGGGCAGCAGCAACTGCAGGTTCGGATTGGCGCTGGGGGCAACCTGGGCCAGGGCCGCCGCATTTGCGAACAGGAGCAGAGCGGCAATCACGCAGCTACGAATTGGAACGAGCATCGACTTATCCTTGCTTAAACGATCTCCCTGTTACGCAAGCCAATGCGGGAAACCCCAACCAGTCCTAACCGACGCCGATTCCAGCCGGGTAGACTGCGCTGATCTGGGAACCTAGATGATCCAATGGCTGAATCCGGCGAGCATGTAGTCACCCAGCTGATTGCCTCCTGGCGCGCAGGCGACGAAGGCGCGCGGGAAGCGCTGATGACCCTTGTCTATGCCAATGTGCGAGCGATTGCCGGGCAGTCCCTGCGGCAGATGCCGGGCGCCACGCTCAGCGCAACGGATCTCGCTCACGAAGCGCTGATTCGCATGCTTGGTACCGATGCACCATGGGAGAGCCGCAAGCATTTTTATCGTGTCGTTGCTCAGGCCACGCGCCAAGTGCTGGTCGATGCCGCACGCAAACGCATGTCGCTCAAGCGCGGCAGCGGTGCCGAACATGTCGAACTCGATGCGGCTCTGGATCTGGGGATCCAGCAAAGCGACAGCACCTTGATGCGCCTCGATGTGGCACTCAACGACCTCTCCGATTGTCACCTCCGTCGCGCGCAGATGATCGAGCTCGTGTACTTTGGAGGGCTGAGCCGCAATGAAGTTGCTGCAACGCTTGATGTTTCTGAAGGGACCGTCGACCGTGATCTGCGCCTGGCGAGAGCCTGGCTGCGCGTCGCCCTCGAGGTCTGACCGTGTCATCCAACGAACGACTGGTCGGGAATTTCGAGCGCTTGTGTGATTTGCCACTGGATGTTCAGCGCCTCGAGATTGACAAACTTGCGCTGATGCCGAATGAGCGGGAGGAGCTCGAGCGATTGCTTGCCGCCGATCGGGACGAGGGTGATCCGATTCGCCAGGTGGTCGCCGATGGTGCGATGAATGTCCAGAGCCGACACTCGGACCGGTTCGGCGCATGGCGACTGGTTCGCGAACTGGGCGCAGGCGGCATGGGCACCGTGTTTCTCGCCGAGCGCGTCGAAGGTCAGTTCGCCCAGCAGGTCGCGATCAAGCTGTTGCGAGGTTTTCCGACCAGAGAGAGCATGCGGCGACTGCGTCAGGAGCGGCAGATCCTGGCCGGGCTTGATCATCCGAATATAGCCCGGCTTCTTGATGGCGGCGAAACCGACGATGGCCAGCCGTGGCTTGCGATGGAGTATGTTGCCGGCTCCGCGTTTCTCGAGTATGTCGATCTGCACGCACCCTCGATGCGTGAGCGACTCGCCTTGTTTCAGGCCATGCTAGGCGCGATCGAACACGCCCATCAGCATCTGATCATCCATCGCGATCTGAAACCGGCTAACGTAATGGTCACGGACCTGGGCGCGGTCAAGCTTCTTGATTTCGGCATAGCGCGCCTGATTGCTGTCGGTGAGCATGGCCAGCGATCAACCTCAACTCGCGTCTTCAGCCTCGGATATGCCAGCCCCGAGCAACAGGCCGGTGGCACGATCACAACGGCCAGCGATATCTACAGCCTCGGCGTGATGTTGCGTGAACTGCTGACCGGGGCGCGCGAACCTGGTGGCAGTGCGAATCCGTTGATTGCTCCCATCAAGCTGGATGCGGAGATGGCCGGGATCATTGCCAAGGCCACGGCGGCAATGGCGGAAGATCGCTACACCGGTGCCAGTGAATTTCGCGACGACCTTGACCGCTATCGCGAAGGCAGGCCCGTTCGTGCTGCGGCGATGACCCATCGCTATCGGTTGCGCAAGTTCGTCGGTCGTCATCGTTTCGGTGTGCTGCTTTCCCTGATCGTCATCGCGATCGTGGCGTTGTTCGTCTGGCGACTCGATCGCGAGCGCGAGCGCGCCCTGCTCGCCGAGACTTCTGCGCAGCAAGCGCTCGTCGCGTCGGAACGAGATGCTGCCAGCGCTCGCGCTTCACTCGAGTTCCTGACCGATGCGCTTTCAGCCGCCAGTCCTGATGCCGCGATGAGCACGCAGATTCGAGTGCGTGATTTACTCGACGCGGCGCGCACAAAACTGGAATCACGCAACACAGCCGATGGCAGCTTCACCCAACCCATGCAAAGGCTGCTTGGATCGCTCTATTCCCAGCTCGGTGAAACTAGAATTGCTCGTGATCTCTTGCGCAGCGGACTCGAGGGCATCGTGCCGAAGGATCGCATCGAGGCGCTTCGCCTGGCTGATGACTACGAGGAATATTCAATGGTTCTCGGCGTACTTGAGGAAGGCGGAGAGTCCCTCGCGGCTGCTAAGACGGCAGCGCAATGGCGCGAACAATTTGCGCCTCAGGACGACTTGCTTCGTGTGCGTTCCCTGCAGATGCTCGGCATGGTCTTTCACCGTGATGGCAAGGACGAGGAGGCCATTGATCTGTTGCGCGAGGCCTACCAGTTGGGCATCGACCAGTCGATTTCCGATGCCGACAGTCGCGTCGAGTCGGCTCAACTACTGGCGTCCCTGCTCGCGACTCGTGGCGATTGCGACGAGGCGCTGAAAGTCTCCGAGGATGGTCTTGCGCTGGCCAAGGCAAAGCTGCCTCCCAACGCTACCGGGAACCTGACGCTGATGCGTGCGCGAGCATCTGCCCTGAATGCCTGTGGTCGTCCCGCAGACGCCGAGCCCGTGCTTCAGGCCGCGATTTCGATGCAGGAGCGTGTTGTCGCCAATGGCGGGTCGCGCATGATGTCCCTGACCAACGACCTCGCTCTTACACTCAACGATCTAGGTCGATACCAGGAGGCCGCCGACATGCTGGGCCGATCCGACAAGGCGATGAAGGATATTGGCCTGGGCAGGATCGACGAGGCTATTTCATGGACGAATCGAGCCGGTATTCTTGAAAACGCCGGCGACTACGATGCGAGTCTGAAGGCGCTCGACAAGGCGGTCGAACTACTCGACGAGGATCACGTCGATGGTGAAAACCAGGTTCGCCGCCGGATCGAGCGTTCACAGGCGCGCACCTTTGGTCTGGTCGGCAGGCACCAGGTGGCCTGGAAAATCCTCAGCAACCTTCGTCTGCGCTGCGAGGAGATAGAAGGGGAGGACTCCGGCGAGTACGCCATGCTCACATGGCAGCTCGCTTCCCTGGCCGGTCGCATGCAGGACCCGGCTCTTGGCTTGCCCCTGCTCGAGCAAGCCGAGCGTCTATGGTCGGCGTTGGTACCACCGACACATCGAGTATTTGCGCATGTGTTGCGGCTGCGCGCGGGATTCGCCAGAGATCGGTTCGCCTACGACGAAGCGGATCGCGCTCTTGGCAAAGCGATCGTGATGTTCGAGAGCGGCGCGGCGTCTCCGGTTGATTTGGCAATCGCTCGCAGTGAATTGGCTGAGCTCCGAGAGCTTGAGGATCGCCCAGCCGAAGCCCGACATCTGCTCAGTATGGCCCTGCCTGTTCTCAGAAGCTCGCTTCTACCAAAGGAAGTCAATCGGGTCCGCAGCGAACGGCTTGCCATTCGCCTGCGACTCTAGAGTTGATCTACTTCAATGAACCTTCAGTCGAATAGGAATACAGTCGAGCATGTCACTCCATAAAACCTTCGAGGTTGCACCGCCATGAAACGCATCGCCTTGCTTGTCGCCGTCGCAGCCGCATCTTGTCCGTTGTTCGTTTTTGCAGATCAACCTCTTCAATCAGCCCCACCGCCGCCCGGCATCAACGAGAAGGGAGTCGAAACGACGTCTGTTCCCGTCGTGGAAGGGGGGACGGTGGAGCCGGCGATGCCCGATACCCGCCTTGTCCGCGACAAGGCGTCTCGGTCGAATGATCGCAGTGCGGCCCAGATCGAGGCGGCCAGCGACTCTGTCACTGAACGAAAGGAAGGCGACGATACGGTTCAGGAATACCGCGAGAAGGGGAAGCTGCGTATGGTGCGTATCGTTCCGCAAAATGGTCCGACCCAGACGTATTACGATCGCAATGGCGACGGAAGATTGAACAAGGATTCATTCGAAGGTCCGGTTTCACCTGTCTACTTCACCCTATACGAGTGGGACTGATCGCTTCACGGCTTCGCTCGCTGGAGACTACCACTCTCGCGGCTTTAGATACTCTGACAAACGCGCTTCTTCGCTGCCGACGTCAGGCGCATAGGCGTACTCGAAACGAACGCGGGGAGGCAGGCTCATCAGGATTGATTCTGCCCTGCCGCCGGATTGCAGACCAAACAACGTTCCACGGTCATAGACCAGGTTGAACTCCACGTAGCGTCCTCGGCGATACAATTGAAACTCTCGCTCGCGCTCAGCATAGGGAAGCTCCTTGCGGCGCCCGACGATCGGCAGATAGGCGTCGAGAAATCCGTCACCAACGCTGCGCAGAAACTCGAAGCATCGGTCAAAACCGCCCTCGTGCAGATCGTCGAAGAACAAGCCTCCGACGCCTCGCGTCTCATCGCGGTGCTTGATGAAAAAATAGTCATCGCACCATTTCTTGTAGCGGGCGTAGACGTCGTCGCCAAATGGCAAGCAGACCCTCCTGGCCACAGCGTGCCAGTGCCGCAAGTCCTCTTCGAAGGGGTAGAACGGCGTCAGGTCGAAACCGCCACCAAACCACCAGACTGATTCCTTTCCCTCTGCTCGTGCCTCGAAGAAGCGCACGTTCATATGAGTTGTCGGCACGTAGGGATTGAGCGGATGGAAGACGAGCGAAACTCCAGTTGCGGTCCAGTGACGCCCGGCAAGCTCAGGTCGATGCAAGCTCGCCGAGGGTGGCAGGGTGTTTCCAGAAACTTTCGAAAACCCGACACCGGCCTGTTCAAACACATTGCCGTCGGCAAGGATCCGCGTTCGGCCTCCGCCTCCTTCCTGCCGCTTCCACGTGTCTTCGCGAAATGTGGCGCTGCCATCAGCGGATTCAATCGATGCGCAAATCCGATCCTGCAAGTCCGCCAGGTAGGCTTCGACACGATCCATGCGGGTTGGTAGTTCTGGCATCAGTCAGTCGCTAACGAAACGGAAATGCAGCCTACCAGTTGCCGCTACATCCGCCCAAATCAGGCCATCGTCTTCGAAGGCATACTTTTCCGTTTGAGGTTGTCGACATCCGAAAGACCCCGCATGGATTGATGACCTGTTGCAACTCGCGTGCTGTGCACGCGGCAGCACCATCGCCTGCAATGGCTCCTGCGTGGCGCGCATACATGCCATGCACGGCAATAAGAAAACCCCACCCGATAAATCGGATGGGGTTTTGGATAAAGCGCTCAAGCGTCGACCTGTTGCAGTTCGCGCGGCTACGCCGCCTGATGCAAGAGGGCATAAGAAAACCCCACCCGATAAATC
>JBBRBU010000013.1:0-75797 GCA_038205505.1 Lysobacterales bacterium
CGTCGGCGAACACATGCTCGTGGCATGGAATGCCAGTCGCGAAGCGGCGCTGGCGATCCATGGTGCCATGCCGTTACTGACGCGCGCGGGCAAGGTCACCGTCCTCGAAGGCGAGGCCCATCCCAGTCCGCTCGGATTCGAAAATCTGCCCACGCTTGATCTGCGCGCATGGTTCGAACGTCGCGGCATCCATGCGGACTTTCTTCCGTTCAAACCCACCGGTGATCACGGCCCGACCTTGCTCGAAGCCGCCAACAAAGCCGATGCCAATCTGATCGTGGTCGGCGCATGGGGACAATCACGCATCACCGAACTGGTCCTCGGCGGCGTCACCCGACATTTGTTCCAGCACAGCAACCTGCCGTTGCTGGTGGCGCATTGAACGGGAATGGAAAATCGGGAATGGGGCGTCGGGAACGCTTGAGTTTCGCTGACTGTAGGAGCGACGTCAGGTGCGAAGCTATTGGCGAGTGTCGGAAAAAGCATCGCGCCTGAAGGCGCTCCTACAGGCGCACGAGAAGACGCTCTACCGATTCCCGATTCCCGATTCCGGCTACTTCACCTTCAACAACACCACGGTCATGTCGAGCAGGCGCTTCGCGTCAGTTCTTTACCGCTTCGTCGCGGACCGAGTAGCGACCATCTTCGTAACTGAGCGGGAGCATCGTCACCCGTCCCGCGGCCTCCTTGGCCACCGCTGGCTCGACCCGGTATCCGAGCGCGATGTTGCGCAGGATTCGTGCTAGTCGGGGATTCGGCCAGGCATCGATGGTCCAAAGCTTGCCAACACTGCCATCGGCAGCGAATTCGATGACGTACTCGGCCATGCCTGATTCGAGCCGACGGCCGCTGAGGTCCTCGGAGTTCATCAACACCCGCTTCCCCGGCCGCGCATCGCGAAAACGATCATCGGATCGCCATTCGGCAATCTTGGCCAATCCCTGGCGGATCTGCGTGTCGTACTGCTGGACCATTGCGCCGACACTCTCGTCTGCCGATTCTTTGTCCGCGGCTGGAAATCCATCGAGCGCATTGTGCAGGATCGACGCGGCGAAACCCGTCGTCCAGTGCGGATCCGCCTGCGCCTGGGCGTTCGCATAATGATAGTAGAACTGCGCCCATACATAGGCATCGAAGCGGTTGCCCGCTTGCAACTCGATGGTCGAAAGCTTGGCCATGGCCGGAACGATTCCATGAAGCGCGGCGCGCGACAGCAATTCGCGGGCGCGGTCCAGATCCTGCGCGAGCGGTGAGATCGATCGTTCCGGATCCTGCCGGTACAGCGAACCGAGCAGATAGAGCACGACGGGATCGGAGTCGTCCTTGGCGACGACTTCGAGCTCGCCGGCGATCGCTCTGCGCTGCGCGGTCGGAATATCCGGGTCGAGCAAGCCCGCATGAATCCAGCGCGAAAATCTCGCCTCATTCATGTCGGTTGCGCGTTCTGAGTGCCCCAAGGTCGGCAACAACAGACTGAGAATCGACACGACAACCAGAAAAAAGATTCTCATGGCATTCATTTCTGAAAGTGGGCGAGCTTCGCCAAGAATACTATTCCAAAGAATGAATGCCCGTAAAGCGAATGTATTGTCTTTTTATATTCCGGAAACACAGGATATTCAAGCCCCAGCCACGCTTTATCCATGAATCAAGCTAAACGCAGGGGGTGGAGAATGGGGAATCGAAAGTGCGCGCAGACGTGCTTGTTGCTTCCCCTATTCCCGTTTCCCAATTCTCTATTTCCGTTACTTGGCCTTCATCAGCGCCACGGTCATGTCGAGCATGCGGTTCGAGAAGCCCCACTCGTTGTCGTACCAGGACAGCACTTTGACCAGGGTGCCGCCCATGACGCGGGTCTGGGTTGCGTCGTAAACCGAAGACAGTGGACTGTGATTGAAGTCGATCGACACCAGCGGCAGCGTGTTGACGCCGATGATGCCCCTATAGGCACCATCCGCCGCAGCCTGCATGAGCGAGTCGATCTCTTCCTTGCTGGTTTCACGCGAAGCGACGAAGGTCAGGTCGACTGCCGAGACGTTGATCGTCGGAATGCGCATCGAGAAACCATCGAGCTTGCCGTTGAGTTCCGGCAGGACGAGCCCGACCGCTGCGGCCGCGCCGGTCTTGGTCGGAATCTGCGAGTGCGTGGCCGAGCGCGCGCGGCGCAGATCGGAATGAAAGACGTCGGTCAGGACCTGATCATTGGTGTAGGCGTGGATCGTGGTCATCAGGCCGTGGACGATGCCGATCTTGTCGTTCAGCGCCTTGGCCAGCGGAGCGAGGCAGTTGGTCGTGCAAGAGGCATTCGAGATGACCTGATGGGCCGAGGTCAGCTGATCATGATTGACACCGTAGACGAAGGTTCCGTCGACATCGTTGCCACCGGGCGCGGAAATGATGACCTTCTTCGCTCCACCGGCGATATGCGCGCTGGCCTTGGCCTTGCTCGTGAAGAACCCGGTCGACTCAAGCACGACATCAACGCCAAGTTCGCCCCACGGCAACTTGGAGGGATCACGCTCGGCAAGCACCTTGATACGATCGCCATTGACGATTAGATCACCGCCATCGACCCCGACTTCGCCCGGAAATCGGCCGTGTGCGGTGTCGTATTGGGTCAGATGCGCATTGGTCGCCGCGTCACCGAGATCATTGACCGCAACGACCTCGATCTCGCCGGTGCGCTTCGCCTCGTACAGCGCGCGCAGCATGTTGCGACCGATACGACCATAGCCATTGATGGCGACCTTGATTGACATTGCACACTCCTCGACGCTTTGGGGCAAAAGGGATGCGTAGTGTAACGGCCCCGCCAACCTGTCGCACAGCGCCATTCGGATGGGTCCATTATTCGTGCCAGACTCGACTTCTTCGATGGTCTCATCGAAACCTTGATGCGTGCCCTTCATCCCGGCCCTGCTTCCGAGTTCAAACCGATCCAGCACGATCCGCAATCGACCGCTGCGCGACACCGTCGCCATCCACTACAGCCACACCTGAGGCTTGACCTGCGGGGCTTGCGAGATACCTAAACGACCAAGTCATACACCGAGCGCAAAGCTCTGCTAGATTCCGGCTTCCACTGTTGCCGAGGCTGATCGATGAACCCCCTGGTGCGCAGCTTCCATCACAGCCAAACGGGCACCTGGACGCATATCGTCGCGGACCCGTCCTCGCAGCGTGCGGCGATCATCGATCCCGTACTCGATTTCGATTTGTCCTCCGGTCGCATCGGCACCGAAAGCGCCCAACGTGTGCTCGAATACGTTGCGACGACCGAACTGCGCATCGACTGGATCCTTGAGACACATGCCCACGCCGACCATCTGAGTGCCGCTGCCTGGCTCAAGCGCCAGCTAGCCGACGGCAGCGCGGCGCCAGCAATCGGCATCGGCAAGGGCATTACCAGCGTCCAGGAAATCTTCAAGAAGAAGCTCAATCTCGACGATCAATTCGTCGCCGATGGCCGCCAGTTCGATTCGCTGTTCGTCGATGGCGAGACCTTGTGCATTGGTGACCTCAATGGCCATGTCATCACGACACCCGGACACACGGCGGACAGCATCAGTTACCGGTTCGGCGACGCCCTCTTCGTCGGTGACACCTTGTTCGCACCGCTCGCCGGTAGCGCGCGTTGTGATTTCCCGGGCGGCGATGCGGCAACGCTGTATCGCTCGATCAAGAGACTCTACGCGCTGCCGGATGCCACGCGTGTCTTCCTTGCCCACGACTATCCGGGGCCTGATGACGAACCCCTCGCGCAGACCACGATCGGCGAACAGAAATTAACCAATGTCCATTTGCGCGGCGAAACCAGCGAAGCGGAGTTCGTCGCACTGCGCACGAAACGCGATGCTACGTTGGCCGTACCGAAACTGCTTTGGCCGGCGCTGCAGGTGAATATCCGGGCAGGTCATTTGCCTCCTCCCGAGACCGGAGATCAGTCCTATATCAAGATACCGCTGCAAAGTACGGATTTCGAGACATGACGCTTGTGTTCTCCGGACGATTCCTTTATCCACTATTCTCGTTGTTTCTGATCCTCCCAGTACCGGCGTTGGGCTGGGGGCCGAGCGGCCATAGCATCATCGCCACCATCGCCGAACAGCAGCTCGACGTGAAAACGCATGCCGAGGTTCGACGCTTGCTCGCCATTCTCGGCGCATCTTCGCTCGCCGACGTCGCCAATTGGGCCGACGACGTGCGCGATGATCCATCGCAGCGCGCGTTGTCCCGAGCGACTGCGCGCCTGCATTACGTCAACTTCTCCGATTCGCAATGTCACTACGACCCGACAACGATCTGCCGGAAAGGTCAATGCGTGGTCGCCGCCATCAGTCGCTTTGCCGTGGATCTCGGGAATCGTTCGGCGTCCGATATAGCGCGTGCCGAGGCGCTGCGGTTTCTTGTCCACTTTGTCGGCGATGTTCACCAGCCCCTGCATGCCGGCTATCGAACCGACCGTGGCGGCAACAACCATCAGGTCCGCTTCCACGGCATCGGCAGCAACCTGCATTCGATCTGGGATTCGAAGATTCTCGCCAGCCGGCATCTGCGCTGGCAAGACTACGTGCGTCGACTGCAACGCCAACCGATTTCGGACGACGACGCCGAAGAACCCGTCGGCTGGGCCGAACAATCCTGCCGAGTCACTCGCGATGATGGCGTCTATCCGCAGGGGCGCACGATTGACAAGGCCTATCTCGAACGCATGCTGCCGATCAACGATCGCCAGATTCGCCTCGCCGGCACAAGACTGGCCCGATTGCTCGAACGAAGCCTCGATTGAACTGGATATGCGAAGCCTGCAGGTTGCTCTCGACGGCTGCGGGCTGATCAAGCCAATCCAGGGATGCTGCCGCCGGCAAAGGGACCGCGATTGGAGCTACCGATCCACGAAAGCGCGTTCGATCACATAGTCGCCTGGCGTACCGATGCGTGAAGACACCGCGAAACCTCGCGCATCGAGCAGATCGCTGATTGACTTGAGCATCGACGTGCTGCCGCAGATCATTACCCGGTCGTTCGTCGCATCGAGTGGCGGCAGGTCGACGTCGGCGCAGAGTGTTCCGCTTTCAAGCAGTTGATCGATGCGACCTTCGTGTCGGAATGACTCGCGACTGACACAGGGATAATAGACAAACTTGCTGCGTACGGCGTCGCCGAAATACTCATGCCTGGGCAGCTCTTTCTCGAAGTATTCGCGATAGGCGAGGTCGGCGACCTGACGCACACCGTGGGCGAGCACCACCTTGTCGAATCGCTCCCAGGTTTCGGGGTCGCGGAGGATGCCGAGGAAGGGCGCCAATCCGGTTCCGGTCGAGAGCAGATAGAGGTTTCGGCCTGGCTTCAGATCGTGCAGCAACAAGGTGCCGGTTGGCTTGCTGCCGATCAGTATCTCGTCACCGGTTTGCACGTTCTGAAGCCGCGAAGTCAACGGGCCTTTGGCGACCTTGATGCTGAAGAATTCGAGATTTTCTTCATAGTTGGCGCTGGCGATGCTGTAGGCGCGCATAAGCGGCCGGCCATCGATGGTCAAGCCGATCATGATGAACTGACCGTTCTCGAAACGCAGTCCGGCATCACGCGTGGTCGTGAAACTGAAAAGAAATTCATTCCAGTGCCGCACGCCGGTAACGTGCTCGGTGTTGAAAACTGCCACGTGCTTACCTGTTCGCCAACAAAATAACTGCAAGAGAGGCTCAAGCCGCTCTTGCAGTTCATCCTCGCGCTATCCAGCTCCGCGCGATCCATACCTGCTTTCAGGCCAGCGCCTTGGCCCGATCTGCGACTTCTTCGGCGGTGATGCCGAAGTGCTGGTAGAGCTGCTCGGCGGGTGCTGATGCGCCAAACGTATCGAGACCGACGACATCGCCATCGAGACCGACATACTTGCGCCAGTAGTCGGTGACGCCTGCTTCCACCGCGACGCGACGACGGCACCATGACGGCAGTACGCCTTCGCGATACTCGACCGGCTGCGCATCGAACACGCTTGTGCACGGCATCGAGACGACTCGCGCGGAGACGCCCTGGTCGGCGAGGATGCGCATCGCCTGCATCGCGACCTCTACCTCGGAACCTGTCGCGATCAGGATGACATCAAACTTCGCGCTGCCCGGATCCGACAGCACATAGCCACCGCGCGCAATGTCGGCGACTTGTTCCTTGCTGCGCGGCTGATGCACGAGGGTCTGGCGCGAAAAGATCAGACACGAAGGGCCATTACTGCGCTCGATCGCGGCCTTCCATGACAGCGCCGACTCGACCGCATCGCAGGGACGCCAGACATCGTTGTTCGGGATCAGGCGCAGGCTGGCCAGATGCTCGACTGGCTGATGCGTCGGGCCGTCTTCGCCGAGGCCGATTGAATCATGCGTGTAGACGTGGATCGCGCGGGTCGGAATCAGCGCGCTCATGCGCACTGCGTTGCGCGCATAGTCGGAAAACACGAGGAAGGTTGCGTCGTACGGAATGAAGCCGCCATGCAGGGCTAGACCGTTGCTGATTGCACTCATGCCGAATTCGCGTACGCCGTAGTAGACGTAGTTGGCCGAGGCATCGTGACTGGTGACGTTCTTCGATCCTTTCCAGATGGTCAGGTTGGAACCGGCCAGATCGGCAGAACCCCCGATCAGTTCGGGAAGTAACGGGCCAAACGCATCAAGCGCCATCTGCGAGGCCTTGCGCGAGGCTACAGCCGGGCCTTCGGACTGGAGTTTTTCAATCCACGCGTTGGCGACGGCGGCGAAATCTTCGGGCAATTCGCCACTCAAACGACGCTCGAACTCGGCGGCGAGCTCGGGTTGCGCCGTGCGATAACGGTCAAACAGCGTGTTCCATTCCGTTTCGTGCTCTGCTCCTGCGGCATCGGCATTCCAGCCAGCATAGAGTTCGTCGGGAATCTCGAATGGCCCGTGATTCCAGCCGAGCTGGACGCGCGCAGCGGCGACTTCATCGTTGCCCAGCGGTGAGCCGTGTGAGGATTCCTTGCCCTGCTTGTTCGGCGAACCGAAGCCGATGATGGTCTTCGCGCAGATCAGGGTTGGCTTGCGAGTCTGCCCGGTCGCAGCCTCGATTGCCGACTTGATGGCTGCAGGGTCATGCCCGTCGACGCCGCGAATCACGTTCCAGCCATACGCCTCGAAGCGAGCCGGTGTGTCATCGGTGAACCATCCTTCGACTTCACCGTCGATCGAAATGCCATTGTCGTCCCAGACCGCAATCAACTTGCCGAGTCCAAGGGTACCTGCCAGCGATGCGACCTCATGCGAAATGCCTTCCATCAGGCAGCCATCGCCGAGAAAGACATAGGTGCGGTGATCGACGATGTCGAGATCATCGCGATTGAAACGCGCGGCAAGAACCTGCTCGGCCAGCGCCATGCCGACCGCGTTGGCGAGGCCTTGGCCAAGCGGACCGGTGGTGGTCTCGACTCCGGGCGTTTCGGCGTATTCGGGGTGCCCGGCCGTCTTCGAGTGCAATTGACGGAAATTCTTGAGTTCTTTGAGTGGCAGTGCGTAGCCGGTCAGGTGCAGCAACGCATAGACCAGCATCGAACCATGACCATTCGACAGCACGAAACGGTCGCGATTAGCCCACTTCGGGTTTTTCGGGTTGTGCCTGAGAAAATCATTCCACAGCACTTCAGCGATATCGGCCATGCCCATCGGCATGCCCGGATGACCCGAGTTGGCGGCTTGGACCGCGTCCATGGCCAGCGCACGGATGGCGTTGGCGAGTTCTTTACGGCTCGACATTGTTCGGACTCGACTGATTGACGCGGCCGGACCGGCAGGTGACCGCAAGGGGTGCGCATTGTCGCCGATCGGCGCCGGATTGTCTTTTCGGGTGGCTGCGCATGTGGCGTTCCTGGCGCCTGACCGGCCTCACTGGTTTTGATCTGCGCCCGCATGCGCGGAGTATCGAACCGATTGACCATCCTCAACTCACTGATATTAAAGGCGTGCCGAATGAGGTTTTGATTATTGAACCAATGAGTATTGAAATTGCCTTGCTGAACCCCAGCTTAGGGAAACGGAGCAAGGACCGAACGGAAAACCACCGAACGCATCCAAGCCCTGATCCCGCGCCCGCTAGTGATGGAGCACGGTTTCTTCCCCACCAAGAGAGAGTTGGAGCACCCCATGAGAAACACCCTGATGATCCTCGCCCTGTCCGCTGCCGGTCTCGCCACGCTGCCGGTCGCCAGCCATGCCGCTGAAGACAAGGCCGGCTTCTTCGTCAACGGCAGCGTTGGCCAGTCCAATCTGAGCAACGGCGTTTACAACGACAACGACACTGGATATAGCGCCAATCTCGGCTACCGCTGGTCGCTGGCCCCGAATTTCGCCTTGGGTATTGAGGGCGGCTACACGGACCTCGGCAAATGGTCGCCGGAGTCACGCGCCAGCGCTTCGCTTCCTACTGGAGAGTTTCTGCGCAGCGGCGAACTCAGTGGATGGACCGCTGGCGTCAATGCGCACTGGAACCTCAGTGACAGCTGGTATCTGAGCGGGCGCACCGGACTTTTCCGCGCTGATATCAAGGGCGACTATCTGGTCGCCGGATTGCCCGTCGGCGTCGATGACACCAGTAACAATTGGTATGCGGGCGCCGGTGTCGGTTACGACTTCAGCAACAACTTCAGCGTCGGCCTCAACTATGACTACTACAAAGCGGACAAGAACGGGCTGAAGTTCGATCCGGGCGTGGTGTCGGTCAGCGCCGAAGCACGATTCTAGATTCCCGCTCTGATCCGGGGCCCCGCAACCCCGAAATTGAATTGTCCACAGGGCAAGGACGCCGCTTCGAACCGGTCTGGCAACAGGCCGGTTTTCATTGAATGAAAGTACGGCCTGGTGGGCACGGGTCTCACGCCCGAGCGTTCAGATGCCGGCCTCGCGCAGTGATCGCGCGAGTTCGATGCGCAGCGGAGAAGTTTCCGAGAAGGCCGAGGCGAGATCCTTGATCGACTGGAGGATGGTGCTCGCCTTCTCCTGTTCGCCATTGCGGCGCAGTTGCAGCGCGTAGGCAAGACCATATTCGAGCGTCAATGGATGCTGCTCGCCCCAACCACGAAGGCTGGCATCCCACGCCGATTCACTCGCGTCCAGGGCGCGCTTGTCGTCTCCTTGCCGGGTTGCAATCCGCGCAGCCAGCGCGTCTCTTCGAGCGCTATCGGAATCGCCGAGTTTTGTCGGCGATGCATTGATTCTTGCCGACAGCGCCGCCGCCTTGTCGAGCTGGCCTTCAGCGAGCATGCGTTCGGCATCGAGCATTTCCACCTTGATGACATTGCGATGGTCATCGCCGAAACGCTTGCGGTAGATCGCCATCGCGAGCGGAATTCGCTCACCCGCTTCGTTGATCTGCCCGCGCTTGAGCAGCAGGCGCGCAAGATTGTATTCACCGTTCGCGACCAGCGGACTATCGGCGTCCTGGCCGCTCTTGCGCAATTCCAGCGAGCGCCTGAACATCGGTTCTGCCGCCGCAAAGTCGCCCATGTCCTCATAGGCCGAGGCGAGATTGTTCAGTGGTATGGCAAATGATGCTCCTTTGTCTGCACCAAGCTTCTGCCGGATTGTCATCGCCATGCGGTATTCACTGGCCGCCTCGGCGAACCGTCCCATGTCGTGAAAGGTGTATCCGAGTTCGTTGTGGATGCCTGCCACCAACTCGCTGCTGTCGCCGTAGAGATCACGCGCCAGAACCAGGTCGGCGCGCAGGATCCCGACGGCACGATCGCGCTGCCCCGCCGCACGGAGGGCCTTGCCCAGATCGGCCTGGGTAATTTCGAAATCCGGATTGTGATCACCCTTGAGCTTGCGCTTGATTGCCAGCGAGCGTTCGAAGTAGGCGATCGACTTTGTCAGATCCCTCCCTCGGTTCAATTCCACCAAGCCGAGATTGTGCAGATTGCTTGCGACCGCCATCGATTCCTTGCCCGCGAGTCGTTCGCGGATTTCCAGCGAGCGGATCAGGAGCGCCTCCGCTTCGTCAAAGCGATCTTCAGCCTGGCGCACGATGCCGAGCGTGTTGAGGGCGTCGGCGATTGGCAGCGACTCCGGCTCCGAATGCAATTCGCGCAGCCGCAGCGCCTCGCTTGCGGCCTCGTCCGCCATGCTCGATGGATACTCATTGTTGCTGTAAACCACGGCCAGAGCGCTGAGAACCTTGGCCGCAACCAGCGGCTGGTCGACGCGAGGATCGAGATACAGTTTCGCCGCGGCACTCAGCAATTCAACCGCCTTCTTCGATTCACCGATATAGCGGTAGGCCGTGCCGAGCACTTCGAGCATCTCTGCCTTGACCCGCGGCGAATCCGAGAGCTCGCCCTCGATGCGAGCGGCACCTTCGTCAAGCACCTCGCGCGCGGTGATCGAGCGTTTCTGGTTGTGCTTGGGGTTGGAGACGTTGAACACGGAAACAAGGAAATCGCTGACCCGCTCGGCAGTCCGCGCCTGCACGACCGCCTCTCGTTCGGCGTCACGCGCGCGATCGCGCTCGGCGGCAACCCGCCAGGTGAAAACGGCAGCCAGAGCAAACAGCGAAGCACCGGCTGCGAAAATCGGCCATCGACGTCGAACCAGCCGCGCCAGTCGATACGAGGACGTCGGCGGCCTCGCCCTGACCGGACGCCAGTCAAGATGACTCTTGAGATCGGCGGCGAGCGATTCTGCGGATTCATAACGCCGCTTGGGATCCGTCGCCGTCGCGCGCTGGACGATGGCATCGAGATCACCGCGAAGTCGCGAAACCCACGGCATGTCCTGGGCCAGCTCGCTTGGCTTGACCGCCGACTTGCCCAGCAAAGTGATCGTATGGTCATCGGCATCGAGCCGGGCGCGGCGACCAGCCAACAGCTCGAAAAGGATCAGACCCAGCGAGAATACGTCGCTGGCCGTCGTCACCGACTCGCCACGCAACTGCTCGGGGCTCGCATAGAGCGGCGTGATCCACGCATTGGCCGGTGCGGCCTCACCGGATCCTGGTTGCTGATCAAGTGCACGGGCGATACCGAAATCGAGCAGTACCGGCGCACCGTCCTCGCGTACGAGGACATTCGAAGGCTTCAGGTCGCAATGCACGACGAGGCGCTGATGGGCGAACTGGACGGCTTCGCAGACGTTGCGGAAGAGCCGCAATCGCGCATTGAGATCGAGCGAATTTTGCGCGCAATAGTGCTCGATCGGCACACCCTCGACATGCTCCATGACGAGGTAGGGCTGTCCCCCTGGCGTCGTTCCGCCGTCGAGCAATCGGGCGATGTTCGGATGCTGAAGATTGGCCAGGATCTGGCGCTCGCGAGCGAAATGGACGAAGGTTTCGCTATCAGGAATACCGCGAATCAACTTGATCGCGACCTGCTGGTCGAAATGCCCGTCGTGGCGCTCGGCCAGATACACCGCACCCATGCCACCGCTGCCGATCTCGCGCAGCAGTCGCCACGAACCAAGCATGTCGCCAGGCCCAAGTTCGGCCTCTGCCGACAAGGCGTCCAGAGTTCGTGGCGAATGCCCATCCGCCCAGGCCGATGTCTCGGCGTCGGCGACAAGCAACGCATCGACCTCGGCGATTTGCAGCGGAACCGCACCGAGAGCGAGCAAGCGTGCGCGTCGCGCCGATTCCGGCAATCCCCGAACCGCCTCAAACAAGCGGCGGATGGTGGCGACATGTGCGTTGTCGTTCACGGTGTTTGCGATTTCGCTTCAGGAACGTCGAAGGTGCCGGAAAAAACCTTGTCGACCCAAGCCCCGAGCAACTCCCATGCCGATTCCTCAAAACCATCGGCAAAGGTTTCGAAGATCGGGGTGAACATGAAATGGAGTTCGCCTCCGCCAGCAATGGGCGGCAGCTTGATTTCACGTTCCTGCCAGCGTCTTGTCGAAGCCGCGCGGGCTGGAGGGAACATTCCGACGGTTACGCCATTCACACGAACCTCGGTCGCAACTTGCGCGGGCAATCGAACGGGATCTCCAAAGGTATAGCCGCCCGGGCAAGACTGGCGAGGTGCACCGGTGAATTCCGAATTCCCCAGGTCAGGCCTGCCGCCAGTGTCGGCAGCGCCACGATTCCAGGGAAAGCGCAGGCTAGCCACCCGATCCAGCGCTGATTGCTTGGCATTCGGGCGGCCATCGCAGGCGACTCTCAGCTCGGCTCCGTCGGGCTCTCGGGCTCCTCAATGCCGTGCGAGACAACCACGGCAGCGGCCAGATCGCCGGTCACGTTGAGCGTCGTCCGGCACATGTCGAGGAATCGATCGACGCCGAGGATCAGGCCGATGCCTTCGGGCGGCACGCCGACCATGCCGCAGATCATCGCGACCACCGGCAGCGAGCCGGCTGGCACGCCGGCCGTGCCGATACCGCCGAGAATGCAGACCAGCATGACCACGACCTGCTGGGTCAGGCTCAGATCGATATTGAAGAACTGCGCCAGAAACAGCACGGTGACGCCCTCGAACAGGGCTGTGCCATTCTGGTTGGCGGTCGCGCCGATGGTCAGCACGAAGCGCGAGATGCGCTTGGGTAGCTTCAGATCCTCCTCGGCTACCTTCAGGGCGGTTGGCAAGGTCGCGTTGCTCGACGCGGTCGAGAAGGCCATGACCATCGCTTCCTGCGCGCCACGGAAAAAGGTGATCGGTGACATGCCGCCGAACCAGCGCACGCTCGCCGAATAGACGACGATCAAATGGATCGCCATCGCCAGCACGGCGACTCCGACATAACCACCGAGCCTGAGCAACAGCGTCCAACCGAAGACAGCGGCCAGATTGAAGACCAGACAGGCCACCGCATACGGCGCGAAACGAATGACCAGATGGATCAAGGTCATGGAAATCTCGAACACGCCCTCGATGACTTGCTTGGTCTTCTTCGCCATCGGCGATTCGGTCATGACGATGCCGATACCGAACATCAGCGAAAAGAACATCACTGCGAGGATGTCGTTGTCGGCTGCCGCACGAATGACATTGGTCGGCACGATATTCAGAACCATGTCGATTCCGGAACCCTGCAACGCACCGCTGGCGACAATCTTCTGTGCATTGTCACTGGCGTCACTGAGCAGTTGCTCGGCGATGGCGGGATCGACACCAGCGCCAGGCTGGAACAGATTGACCAAAGTGATGCCGATGATGACCGCGATTGAGGAAACAATCACGGTATAGGCCAGCGTCTTCCAGCCAACCCGGCCAAGCGAGCGGATATCACCCATCTCGGCAACGCCGACGACCAGCGCCGAAAACAGGAGTGGAATCACCAGCATGAACAACAGGCGCAAGAAAACCTTGCCGACCGGCCCGGTGATCCAGTTCATCAACCACTGCACCCATTCGGCATTGCCGCCGTTGAGCCAGTGCACGAACAGGCCGCCGACGATACCGACGACAAATCCGATCAACATCTTCGTATGTAGCGCGATCGGCTGCCGCGCACTCATGCGCAATCACCCGAATGTGCGGGCAGGTCCGCACGATCGCGCTGGTTGGTTCGCGGAAAGAGCTTCATCTACGTATCGCCCCTGAGATGGTCACTTTCTCTAGTGTGCCGCATGCTCTGATCTGACGAAACCGGCGGACGTCGTGCAAGCTCAATGCTGCTCTGGATAGAGTGGTGGAAGGGCCGCTGGTTCGGCTGCAGTGGAAACCGGTTTGGTCCACGAGAATCCGTCGCGAAACGCCCTTGTCAGGCGTGCCCCAAGACCTTCGGAATTTTCCCCGGCGTAGCGCATGCGTTGCAAGGCATCGATCACTTCGCGCTGGTCCGCGTCGTCGACGGCCGCAGCGACTTCGCCGAGATTGCGCACTCCAGGTTTTTCGCTGCGTGCCCACGACACCAGTGCGCGTTCGGCACCGACCAGGTCGCCCATCGAACAGGCGCGCAGGAAGACGCTGCGGCCCGGCGCTTGCGGCGGATGCGCGCGCGAGGAAGTTGCAATCGAGATCGAATTGCGCGATCGCCACCACATGGTCAGAGTCAGCATCCAGAGCAGGGCCAGAACAATGGATGTCCAGCGCCAGAAACGCAGACCGGAACCGCCATCTGCAGAGGGATAGAGCACGGTCGTTGACGCTGAACCAGACTCCGCAATGGACGCCGCAGGTGTTGACGTCGATGCCGAGGGTGCCGGCGTCGAGCCTGCGGGCGCAACTCCGACTACCCTGATCTCGCGCGCGGGCAAGCTGACTGTCTCGATCGCGTCCTTCGCGGTATTCCACCATTGCACTTCCATGGCCGGCAAGGTCAGGGTGCCGGGTCGGGTCGGCACGATTGCGAACTTGCGCGTGCGTTCGCCGTACAACCAGGTTCCATCATCGCGAGTGCGCGTGTCCGGCTTGTCGGGATAAATTTCGGCACCTGCGGGCGCCTTGATTTCGAGTTCGGGCAATTGCTCGAAGCCGAGGCCTTGGGCACGCAGCTTGATCGTCCGTGTCAAGGGTTCGCCGACCTTGATTTCGTTCGGCAACTCGCTCTCGTCATTCAGGCTCAACGAGGCGGCCGGTAGCCACGGTACCGTTCCCCAGCTGGCGGGCTTGGGTCGTACCTCAAACTCGAGTGCATCCGAGCGTGCCGTCACGCTGCGGCCGCGGCGGAAGAAACCGGTTGGATCGGAATTGTCGGTCGCGCTGCCACGGAAATCGAGCTCGGGCATGGTCAACCGACCGCTCTGCTCGGGCGTCAGCGCGTAGTTGCGTTCGAGCACCTGATAGCGCTGGCCGTTGAGGGTCGCGCCGTATTGCTTGTCGCGCCCGAGCTTCTGCACGACGGCGCCGCTGGCCGCTGGCTCATCCAGCGATCCCTCGCTCAGGTTCACGGCGAAGTAGAGCTTGACCGTATAGCGCACCTGTTGCTGGACGTAGGGCGACAAGGGCTCGGCGCTCACCTCGATGAACAGCGAATCGCCGGGCTTGCCTTGTGCGCCTGCGGGCGCCGACAGCACGACCAGGGTCAGAGGATCCGTACTCGAGCCACCCATGCTGAAAGCCGGAATGATCAAGGTACCCGCGTGTTTCGGTTCCAGGCCAACGGCCCAGACCGTCTTCGCGCTGGTCGATCCATTGCTCATGCTGATCTGCCGGCTCGATTGCGTGCCGAGCGATTTGAAGTCGCCGAGCAGGATGCTGAAATCAGGTTCCGAAGCGGTGCTGCTGTCGGACTCGACGTTCAAGGTGACCGTCTCGCCGAGTTGCATGCTGTCGCGATCGAGCCAGGCACGCGCGGCGGCGTTCGCACCGAGCGACCAGAGCAAACCGATCAGCAACGCGCCAGCCATCGCAGTTCGATGTTTCATCTTTCTCCACCTTCGCCGCGCTGACGGCGATCGTATTCCAGTTGGAACTTGCGTCGCAGCAGACCGCCGGGATCATCGGGGACGCGTTGCAACCATTGCTGCAAGGCCTGCTGCTGTTCACGGCTCGCTTCGTCTTCGCGACTGGCAACGGAAATCTGCGCCTTGTCGGCGTCGTTATTCTCGTCCAGAGCCTGGTCGATGGCATGGCTCAACTGCTTTTGCTGCTCGTCCTGTTGCTGTTTGTCCTTGGCGGCTTCCGCGGCACTCTGCTGCGCATCGACAGGATTGTTTTCGCCGTCGCCAGACTCGGGTTTCGCATCGTTCTTCGAGTCAGACCGATCCTGCTTCGACAAGTCCTTTTCATCCTCTTGCGAGTCTCCAGGAGACTGCTCCTGTTGCTCGCCTGATTGCTGCTTCATGTCGTCCGGATTCTGCTGGCCGTCCTGACCTTGCTGCTGGTCGTTCTTATCCTGCTGCTGGCCGGATTGCTGTTGATCCTTGTCACCCTGCTGGTCCGGTTGCTGCTCGTTCTTGTCTTGCTGGCCCTTCTTGTCTTCGGATTGCCGACGCTTGAGCCAGTCCTCGACGGCGCGCTTGTTGGTTTGCGCATCCTCGATTTTCGGGTCCATGTCGAGAGCTTGTTGATAGGCGGTGATGGCTTCCTCGTATTTTTCCGCCTTGGCCAGTGCATTGCCCTGGTTGTACAGCGCGTCCGCGCCATGCGCGTTCGCCCAGGCCTTGCTCGCGGCCTCGTAGTCTTCGGCGCGATACGCCGCGCTGCCTCGCAAGGCAGGATCCTTGGCCAGCGCCTGGGCACGTTTGGCATCGCCGTCGGCGAGCGCACGAGCCGCTTGTTGATCGGCACGCAACCAAAGGTCGCTGAATTCGAAAGCGTGAACAGGACTCGGAGGCGTGATCAAGGCCAGCGCAAACACCACCAGCCAGCCACGGCGAAATCCAATCACGGCCAGCGGCAGCAACATCAAGACGAACCACGGACCGCGATCCCGAAATCGCTCACTCCTGGCGCTTCCTTCCGCGTCAGCCTTGGCGTCGCCCTTCATCGAATTTGCGGACAACAACGAATTCAGATCAGCACGATCGCTGGTCAAGGTCGCGTAGCGCCCGCCTCCAGCCGCAGCCAGCGTACGCAGCGAAGATTCATCGAGCCGCGGCAAGACGATGTTGCCGTTGGCATCCTGCAGAAATCCACCTTGCGGCAAAGGAACGGGCGCACCACTGTTGCTGCCGACCCCGAGCACCGATACGGTCAAGCCGGCCGCATGAACGCGGCGTGCGGCGGCCACTGCCTTGTCGCTTGCGCTGTCCGCGAGGAGGATTATTTCACCTTGATTGAGACCGGCCTGCTCGATCAGCTTCATGGCTTCGTCGATGGCGCGCTCGGTCGCATTGCCCACCACTGGCATGACGTCGGGGCTGAGCGCATCGATGAGGTTGCGCACGGTATTGATGTCGCTGGTCAATGGCGCGGCCACAAACGCGTCTCCCGAATAGCCGATCAGGGCGGTCTGCATATCGCGACTCATGTCGAGAATGTCATTGAGCTTGTAACGGGCTCGATCGACGCGGGATGGTTTGATATCGGCGGCGAGCATGGTCGGAGCAAGCTCGAGGACAAGGACGCGCGCGGCGTCATTGCGGTACAGCGGCATCGATTCGCGCTCCCAAGCGGGTCCGGCCACGGCGATGCAGGCTAATAGCCAGACTGCGGCCGCGAGCCAAAGGCGTCCACTGCCACTGCGCTCGACCGTTGAATCGATCAGATGCGGCAACAGATGGGCATCGACCATCACTTTCCAATTGCCGGCTTCTGCGTTCACACGTCGCCAGAGTATTCCCGCGAGCGGGAGCAGGATCAGGGCGAGCAACCACCAGGGTCGAAGGAAATGGAAGTCGGCGAAGGTGCTCATTGGGATTCCGACGTCCGCGAGGTCGACAGGGTGGCCCACGGCAGGATCAAACCCAAGGCAGCGACGAGCATGGCCAGGGCCAACGGCCAGGCGTAAAGCTCGTCGACCGGACGCAAGGTCTCGGCCTTGTCCGCAACCGGCTCGAGCTGGTTGATCTCTCGATAGATGCCGGACAATTCGGCGGTATCACGCGCACGAAAGAACTTGCCGCCGGTCTTCTCGGCCATCGAGCTCAACATGGCGACATCGAGATCGGCGGAGGGATTGACCATACGACTGCCGAACACGCTGTCGACGCTGATCGCTTCGGCGCCGATTCCAACTGTGTAAATGCGCACCTTGTTGGCCGCGGCCAATTCGCTCGCTTTTTGCGGATCGAGTTCTCCGGCGTTGTTGACCCCGTCCGTAAGCAGGATCAATACGCGTTGGTCTTGCGGCCGTTCCAGCAAGCGCTTGACGGCGAGACCAACGGCATCGCCAATGGCGGTTTCACGACCGGCCAGACCAATCGCTGATTCGTCGAGCTGTTTGGCGACGGTCTTCAAGTCAAATGTCAGGGGCGTCAACAGATAAGCTCGTGAACCGAACAGGATGAGGCCGACCCGATCACCGGTCCTGCGTTCGATGAAATCTGTGGCAATCACCTGCACGGTCGAAAAGCGATCCGCCGAACGATTGCCGATCTGCATGTCTTCGATGCTCATGCTGCCCGAGGTATCCACTGCCAGGAGCAGATCGCGACCGCTACGCGCCACGTCTTGCGGCTCTCCAAGCCATTGCAGCCGAGCAGCGGAAATCACCAACAGCACCCAGGCAAGCAGGGCCAGGAATCTGCGCAGTTTCGAGACTGGCGAACTCTTGGTTGAATCTGGAAATTCGATGCCGGTATGCGGCAACTTGAGCGCTGCCAACGTGGTGCCACGAGCACGGGGCAAGATCCAGGCCACGATGAATGGCAATGGCAATGCGCATAGCAACCAGGGCCAGGCCAGTTCAAACATTGAGCACCTGATCATCGAGTGCGCGTTTCAACCAGCGCCGAACGAGGTCCACGAGGGCATCGCTATCGGCCGTCGACTCGCGCTGAAAGGGGCCGTCGAGAAGCACGCGACCCGGCCCGTTCGAGAATTCATCGGTTGCGAGAATCGAATCGAGGAAGTCGAGCCAGGCCTTGCCGCGAAGTGTCGCCGCATCGGAACGGATCGTTCGGCTGGCCCTGCGCAACAATTTCGACAGCTCCGCGATCAGGCGCGGGGTATTGTTCTTCAGTTGATCGTCTGCGGCGAATCGTTCCAGCTCGAACAGGATCCGCAGTCGCCACCGTCGGCGTTGCGCGCGCCTTCGCATCCACAAGATCAGCCAGACAGCGAGTCCAATGATCAGTGCCGCAACAATCCACCATCCCGGCGCGGGTGGCCACCATGAAGGCTCTCCGGGCAGGTGGATATCAAGCAATTCAGGGCCCGGGGCGTTCATGCCGAGGAATCCCGCGGACCTTGCGCACGCCTGGTGAATGGAAGGATCGCGCGTCGTGCATCTGCATCGGTGCCGATTTCGACCACGCGCGCGCCGAGACGCGTGAACTCGCTGCGCACTCGCTCGCGAATGGTATTGAACGATTGGGGCCAGCGTGAGCGCAGGCCCTTGTCGGCGAAATCAAGCGTGCGTCGGATACCTTGCGAGCTGAGCGCATAACGACCGGGTGGCGGCGCGGCATGTTCAAGTGGATCCGAGATCAGGATGCATCCCAGCTCATGGCGACCCGCACACCGCGCGAGAACAGGCCAGGCCTCCTCATCCGCACACAATCCATCGCTGATCAGGATCAGGCGGGTGCCTGGACGAAGCAAGCGCCGCGCGCGCTCAAGCGCATTGGCCAGCGTTTCGCTTGGCGATCCGGCCGCATGATCCCAGTCACGCAGGGCGCGCAACACCTGAAGGACACCGCGACGTCCACTGCCCGGCTTCACCTCATGCCGAATTCCGCCACCGAAACCGATCACGCCGACTCGATCACCGGACGCGCTAGCCATCCAGGCGAGCAGGCTGGCGGTGCGCGCCGCCTGCACACTCTTGAATCGCGTGCGCGTACCGAAACGCATGCCAGGATTGAAATCGACCATCAGCAGCAGTCCGTGTTCGCGCTCCTCTTCAAACAATTTCGTATGCGGTTTACCGCTGCGCGCGGTGACGCGCCAATCCATGTGACGAATATCGTCGCCAGGTTGATAGATTCGCGATTCCCGGAAATCAACACCGCGACCGCGCCAGCGTGATGTGTGCAATCCGGTGCGTGCCGCGGCACTGCGTTTGACCTCGGCCAGGCTACTGCCGCGCGCCTGCGCGGACAGGGCCAGCAGCTCATCAAGTGAAACCTTGATGCCTGTGTCCGGTTGACTGGGCGGCTTGTTCATTGATTCTGAAAAGTTGCGATAGGTCGATAGATGATCGAAGACGAGGTCGTAAGCAACCATGCAGGATCGAACTTGAATGGATACGGGCTCATGCTCGTCTCGTCCCGGCAAGTCCAGGGCTGGCGCGCACATCCACCGCTCGAGGGATGCTCAGGGTAACGGCACCCGTTCAAGCAGGAGGTTGATCGCGTGATCGCTGCTGATTCCTTCAGCCTCGGCTTCGTAGGTCATCAGGACGCGATGGCGCAAAACGTCGGCAGCAACGGCGTGGACGTCGTCTGGAGAGACGTAGTCGCGGCCGGCCAGCCAGGCGTGCGCCCTGGCGCAGCGATCCAGCGCAATGGTTCCGCGCGGGCTCGCTCCAAAGGCGATCCATCTTCCCAGCTCCTCACCGTAGCCGAGCGGTGAGCGCGTCGCGAGCACCAGTTGGATAATGTAGTTTTCGAGTGCGGGTGCCAGATGCATGTCGAGGACTTCGCTGCGGGCCGCAAAAACCTGCGCCTGACTGATCGGTCGCGCACTCGGGGTACTCGTCATTTTTCCGTCGCGGGCGCGGCCACGGGCCAGCGTGAGGATCTCCGCTTCGGCCGTTGCATCGGGATAGCCGATACGCACATGCAGCAGGAAACGGTCGAGTTGAGCCTCGGGCAAGGGATAGGTGCCTTCCTGCTCGATGGGATTCTGTGTTGCCATTACAAGGAATAAATTCGGCAGGGGAAACGTGTTGCTGCCAACAGTGATCTGGCGCTCGCCCATCGCTTCAAGCAGGGCGGACTGCACCTTGGCCGGGGCCCGGTTGATCTCATCGGCCAATATGACATTGTGAAAAAGAGGGCCGCGCTGGAATTCGAACGCCGCCGTCTGTGGACGATAGATTTCGGTTCCGGTCAAGTCGGCGGGCAGCAGGTCGGGCGTGAACTGGACGCGATGGAAGTCTGCTTCGATTCGATTAGCGAGCTCCTTGATCGCCGTGGTCTTGGCCAGTCCGGGCGCGCCTTCGACCAGCAGATGACCATCGGCAAGCAAGGTGATCAGCAACCGATCCACCAATGCCTGCTGGCCGATGATGCACTGTGAAAGCTCGTTGCGCAGTTGGGAAAAAGCGGCTGCGGCCGTGGTTTTTTCAGGCATGTCCATGGGTCTTGTCAGAAGTCGGAGTGGTTTCAGTCGCACGAACGCGCGCAGGCTGTGACACCGCGACGATGAAAAAGTTTCGGCGAAGAGATGAAATCCCCGGCATGCGCGGGAACGCGAATCTGCGATCAATCACTTGGTTTCAAGGACTTGCTGCAAGGTAACCGGCTTGCCAACCAGCCAGCCCTGAGCATAATCACAACCAAGCTCGCGCAATGCTTCAAGCTGTGAGGATTCTTCGACTCCTTCGGCAATCATTTCGCAATTCAGGGCTTTCGTCATTGCGACGATCGCGCTGACCAATGCGTGGCCTCTAGGCGTATCCAGCGCGCGAGTGAACGTCTGGTCGAGCTTGATGCGGTCGAAATCGAGTGAAAGTACGGGGCCGAGGTTTGAGTATCCGGTGCCGAAATCATCGAGCGCAACTCCCATTCCCGCAGCATGGCAGCGATCCAGCAACTCTCCAATTTTTCGCTGATTGAAAACGAGACTCTCGGTGATCTCGATTTCAAGGCGATCCGGAGGCAGATTCCTGGCCCTTAGCATTTCCAGCATCCTGTCAATCAGGGTTGGGTCATCAAGCTGTCGGGCTGAGACATTGAGGGCGATGAAAGGCAACGGCACCTTGCCGCGGGCGCGCAGGTCGACAAGCATGTCGCAAACCCTTTCCAGCACGTAGTCGCCCACCGGGATAATCAGCGAAGTCTCCTCGGCCAGGCGGATGAACTCATTGGGTGACACCTGCCCACGCTGCGGATGCTGCCAGCGAATCAATGCCTCGTAGCCGGCGATCCGCCCACTGGGAATATGCAGCAATGGCTGCAGCAGGACTTCGAGTTCGCCTCGCTCGAGCGCTGAGCGCAATTCGCTTTCCAGACGAATCTTGCCAAACGCCTCAATATCCTCGCCGCCCGGAAGAATCGACTCCGCAGCAGCGTCGCCCGTCAAAGTCGCCAAAGCCGAGCGATAGCGCGTCAATTGGCTCATCAGCAAGCCCCGCACAACGGGGTCGGCAGCAGCGAGGCGCTCGGCAAACTGATTGCGATCGATCGGCGTCAGTTCGCAATCGGTCAAGGCATGCGCACTGGCTGAGCGCGGTGCGAAATCAATGACGGCCATCTCGCCGAACAGGGCGCCGGGGCCGAGCTCTCCAAGCAGGCGAAGTTCACCATGCTGGATCGTACTGACGGCGACGCGTCCGTTTTCAATCAGGAATGCCGTGGTCGGTGCGTCATCCTCGGCAAAGATTGCTTCTCCGGATTTGATTTTCAGACGACGAATCGGCGCTTCCATGGGACGATTACCCGCGGATAGAACCGGTATTGTCGCAGAGGTTGAGGCTGGATGCCTGCCCGATGCGCTGGTCATCGGCTCCAGGCTCGTAAAATGCCAGGGGCCGCTTTCGCGGCCCCTGGTTGATCATCCTAATACCCAAATAATCAGGGCGTTGGGGCGCAGACATCCGGACCCAATGGACTGAAGTCCGGGCCGACCGCTACTGGTCCGAGCACGGTGACGGTAGCCGTCGGGCCGCTCTGGGCACCGGTCGTGAATACGCATTCACCCGTGTTCCGAGGTTCTCCGGCGCAGACGTAGTCGATGCCACCCGCCGAGATCGTTGCGGTCGTCCGACCGTTCGCCGCCGTGGGAGCAATCGGACCAACAATGCTCGCACCGCCTGTGCACGCACCGACGATCTGGGCGTTCGGTACCGGATTCCCGCTTCCGTCAGTCAGTAGCAGCGTAATAGCGCCTCCCGATGTGGATGAGGGGAAAGCCTGAAGCAACAAACTGGTGCTGACGACGATGTCCACATCGACCGTTTGTCCGCCGGCGCTGAAGCTGACCATCGCATCGGAGTCCTCGGAGGAAATACCCGAGGTGACCAAGGTGCCAGTGGCACATCCATTCGCGCCGGTCGGATTGGCTAGCACCCCGGAGCCCGTGCTGCCATCGATGCTTCCAGTACCTACGCCAAGACCCGAGAAGCTGAAGCCAATGTAGACCCCCTGAATCGGCGAGTTCAACGCATCCAGCAAGCACGCGACGACCTGAGTCGTGGTGTTTCCTGCAATCGGCGTTGGGCTGACCGTCAACTGCGCATTGGCGATGCCTGGCAGGCGCAGCGGCTGGATATCTGCAACCGTCTTGACGACGGAAGTCGTTGCGGCATTGCCCTGGGCCCAGACGATGGTCTGCTTGCCGAGGCGCGATACCGGGTAGTTGAGCTTGGTCGACGCAACACCAATGGCATTGGTCGTTGCACTGGCGGTTATATTGACTTCGGTGGCACGGCCGATGACGTAGGGGAGCACGGCACCATAGTTGACCGAAGTACCCGTGGTGTCATTGCGGTTGAAAGCGCTGGTCACCGTCAAGTTGGTTGCATTCGCGATTGTAGCGACGACTCGCGAATTCTCCAGATCGGAGTTTCCGACGACCTGGTCACCAAACACGAGCAGCGTGTCACCGGGCCCTGCGCCGCCGCCAGCCGTCGTGAAACGTCCGGTTGGAGCCGTGAACGCGGTACCGCCCTCAAGAGGATTGCCATCGCCGCCCGCGATTGAGAACACGCCACCACCCAAACCCGGGAATCCAGTCAGAGGTGCATCAATCACGCCGAACTGGATGGTCGTTCCGGGGACGATCGGATTACCTTGACGATCGGTGGCCAGCGCACTGATGGTTAAGCTGTACGTTCCATCGAGTCCTCCGATCGGATTGCCATCGGAATCAACTCCGGCAAAAACGTGGTTATCGGAAATTGCCTCGAGATCCGGCGACGTGATGACCAGACCAAAAAGTTTTCCGTCCGATACCGCGACGCTGGTCGTCGCCGAAATGGGATCGGTGATGCCGTTGGACACATTGTTGTCAGCGCGGTCAACGGTCGCGCGGATCTGCACAGGTCCGGGCGGAAGGGTTGTGCCGGCCTGGAACGAAACCGTCGCGATACCTGCAACCGTTCGCGCGGTGACGGTCGCACCGCTGCCCGATGGGCTGGAGAGAATGCCACCACCAGAACTGCCGATGATTTCAAACTTCACGTTGTCGACGCTGCCCGGATCGGGCACAGGCTGATTGGCTCCATCGCGTACCCGAGCCGAGATTACCGAACTCGTTGCGCCACCAACACCGGCGACATAGACGACCGAGGGACTCGGAGACAGCGTCACCGAACCCGGAACCGGCGGCGCGCCTTGTACGGTAAACGTAAGGGTCTTGCTGACGGTAAGTCCGGTTGCCGGGTCGGTTGCCGATGCGGTGACCGTTGCCGAACCTGCAACATCATAAGATGTCGCGAAGAATACATACGAACCGTTATTTGTCGTGGCCCCGAATGAAACGACGCGCGTCGCGAGCTCATTGATATCGGTCGTCGCGGGGTTGTCCGGTGGAGAAAGACTGACCGTACTCGGCGAACTCGTTGTGAACGTCGCATCGCTGTTCAACGCTGTGATCACACCGGCGTTGTTGCGATAGGTAAACGCGACCTCCGCCATGAACGGTGAACCAGGGTACGGCAGGATATTGCTCGAATTGAGTGGCAGCGCCGTCCGCGTTGCGGTCAGCGTTATCGAGCCGGGTTGTGGTGCCGACGTGGCGCCACCATTGCCGCCACCGCCACCGCAGCTGGCGAGAGCCATGCTTGCAAGCAGCAGTCCGAGCGTCTTGAGCGGGAATTTCATGAAGTTTCTCCAGGATCGCAAAGGTTTCTCGTCACACGTCTCTTGGTGAGCACCCATGGTGTCACCGGCCCCTGGACGCTCTATTTCAGACTTTCACTAAGAATTCGGGGTGTCACGAAGATCAGCAGTTCCGCTTTGGTGTCGGTGCGGCCAGTCTTCTTGAACAGGTTGCCAAGGATCGGCACGTCGCCAAGGAATGGGACCTTGGTAAGGTCATCGCGCTTCTCGACTTCGTAGACACCACCGAGGACCACGGTTTGACCATTGTCGACGAGCACCGAGGTATTAATCTCGCGCTTGTCGATGATCGGCACCTGACCACCGCCCGGATTGTCGATGTAGCGATTGACGGCATCCTTCTTGACCGCGAGATTGAGCACAACGCGATCATCCGCGGTGATCGTCGGTGTTACTTTCAGTTCAAGGACGACTTCCTTGAACTGTACTGTCGCTGTGCCGGCGGCGCCGCCGCCCGAGCTTTGGAAGGTCACGTATGCGACTTCCTGACCTTGCTTGATGACGGCTTCCTTTTGATTGGCGGTAACCACACGCGGACTCGAAACCACTTCGCCGCGACCTTCTGTCTGCGCGGCTGAAAGCTCGAGATCCAGCAGGTAGTCGGCACCCAGGATCGCCAAGCCGAAGCTGCCGGCCGGCGAGGATGCAGGCAGGTTCACGTTCAGGCGATCGTTCAGGCTCGGTACCGCAATGCCGCCACCGGACGTCGATGTAGCAGGGGACGAGGGATTAAACACCGGCAAGCCGCGACCGCCATTGAATCGATTGTTGAGCGCAAGGTTGCTCATGCGATCAGTGCCAATCGCTGTGCCTGCGGTAGACACGACATTGCCGTTGCGATCCTCATAGCCCCCGCTGATGCCGAATTTGACGCCGAGTTCGCGAGCAAACGTGTCGGTTGCGATCACGATTCGTGATTCGATCAGAACCTGCTGGACAGGGCGGTCAAGAACCGCAATCAGCTGGCGAATCTCGATGACTTTTTGCGGCGTATCGCTGACCAGAAGTGTATTGGTGCGATCGTCGAAACTGACCGTTCCGCGCTGGGACAGGAAACCACGCTGCTGTTGCTGACCACCGGTTTGTGATTGTCCGGCCTGGGAGCCCTGAGTGTCCTTGGTCAACAGTGCTGCAATATCCTTGGCGTTGCCATAGCTGATTGGAATGTAGTCCGAGACCAGTTCGACCTTGTCTTCCATCTGCAGGCGCGCATCGGCAATGGCTTGCTCGCGATCCGCGATTTCCTTTTGCGGAGCCACCCAGATCACGTTGCCCTGCTTGCGCTGATCGAGACCCTTGGCCTGAAGCACGATATGCAGAGCCTGATCCCAGGGCACATTGATCAAGCGCAAGGTCACGTTGCCTTGCACGGTGTCGGCGACGACGATATTGAGGTCGGAAACATCGGCAATCAACTGAAGCACCGATCGCGTGGGAATATCCTGAAAGTTGAAGGTCACACGACTGCCGTTGAATACCGGCTCCGCGTTTTTCTTGAGTTTCTCGTCTTCTCGCTTTGGCGATATCTCGACGACGTATTCGTTGCCGGTCTGATACGCGATCTGCTCGAAGGGACCTTGTGCCGCAATGTCGATACGGACCCCGGTTCCGCGCGAACGGGTTTCGATGGTTTGTACCGGCGTCGCAAAATCGAGCACATCAAGGCGGGTGGCCTGGGCGGGAGGCAGTTTGACATTGAGAATGTCGAGTACGATCTTTTCGCCTTGCGTCTTCAGATCTGCGGCAGCACCGGGTCCCGAGAAGCTGACCACGATCCGACCTTCGCCATTCTTTCCGCGACGGAAATCAACATTCGTCAATTCGACTGAGTCGACGATCGCGCGTTTCGTGGGGTTCTTGTTGGCGGCCGAAGCAGCAGCGTCGGTCGAGCCCGAAATATTGGCCGCGATCGTCAGGATCAATTCGTTGCCGTTGATTCGTGTTTCGTAGCTGGCGGGTCGAAACAGATCAACGACGACGCGGGTTCGCCCGGCCGCTTCGACGGCGGAAATTCCTGCCGTCGCGCCCGCTCCGACCTCAATGCGACGCTGACTCAGCGCGTTGCGCGTATCGGCCAGGTCAAGGGCGATGCGCGGGGGCGACTCGGTGGTGAATGCCTGTGGCACGGCCACTGGTTCAGCGAATCGCATCGTGACCTCGACCTTGCCACCGGGTTGTGCGGTGTAGATGAGGTCCTCGAGTACGTTTTCGGCATGGACCGATCCCGCAAGGATGAGCCCGAGGAATGCAAGAAGGACTGCGATGCCAGCCTTTCGCATACTTCTGGCGGGCGCGTGCCCGTGCAAGTCAGTAGCTGTGTTGATCATTTTGCTTACCCCCAACGGGACGGTCATTACTTGCTGGCATCCGCCAACGAAATCGAGGTTTGACGCTCTACCCAGCCGCCTGTTTGATTCGGCACCAACTCGACCAGTTCAATCTGGCCCTCGTTGATAGCGGTGATACGGCCATAGTTTTGACCCACATAATTGCCAAGGTGGACGCGGCGGATCACTCCTTCCGGGTCCTTCAGCAAGCCCTCTGGTGCGGCCGCCGGCCCGAGCGTACCCACCATCTTCAGACCGTCCAGAGGAAACGACTCCAGCGGTTCTCTAGTTCTATTCTGATCCGGTCGCGGCCCTGCGCCGGTCGTTGCTTCCTGCTTTTCATTTGTGGGCAGGTCAAACGGATCCCGGTCTTCCGGTGCATTCAAGGTGTACTCAAATGTCTCGAACGTCTTGATCGCTGGAGGCGGGTCCAGTGGCGCACCTTTTTTTGCTTTTTCCTGCTGCACCCATTTTGAGACCTCTTCCTTGCCCGACATGCAGCCGGAAAGGGAAATCGCGATCAATCCAGCGATGGTCATGCGGACAGCGAATTCAGAAGGAATCGTCATTTCAGTCTCCTCCCCCGGCGTTAGGGCCTTTGGGAGCGTTCACCGCATCAAATTCAGCGATCTCGTCGTTGTCCATGTAGCGATAGGTCTTGACCGTTCCTTCCAGGGTCAACGTTCCCCCTGTCCCGGTGGTCGCGCCGCTAGCCGACTTGTCGGTCGAAGGACGCAGAGAGACATCGTGCATGGTCAGGATTACGACGCGCGGCAACGAGGCAACCTTGCTGATGAAAGATCCGAACTCATGATAAGTGCCGACCATGCGCAACTGAATCGGCTTCTCGGCGTAGAAACCCTTCATTACTTCAGCACCGGGCTGAAATAATTCGTTGGTGATTCCAGCGCCAAGTGCTGCTTGTGAAATCTCGAGGATCAGTTTGGGCATTTCAGTCTTGCCCGGCAGCTGATTGATCATTTGCTGCAGCTCGTCGGTCATGTCGTCAAGCTGCTTTTGGTATGCGGCGAGGTTAACGACTTGCGCTTGCTTCTTGACGAACTCGGCCCGCAGGGCAACTTCCTTCCCCTCTGCCGCTTCAAGCTCTTCTTGCTGGGAACTGATCTGGAAATACCAGCCGCCGAACAGGATCAAGAACACAATCAAGGTAGCGAAAAAAGCCTTGATCGCCTTCGGCCAGTTGCCAACATTGTTGCGGTCAAGATTCCGTAGATCGTCGAAGAAACTCATGGCTTCTTCTCCTCGGCAGGCGCCTTTTTCGAGGTCAGCTCGTCAGCCGCAGTGTTCAATTGCGCGCCCAGATCGGCCGGTTCGGTCTTGCTCTCGGCATCCGCGTCTGTAGCGACAATGTTGCTATCGTCGAGTGCTGCGCCGGCCTCAGCCTCGGTCGTTTTCTTGGCCATCACTGAAAGCGAGAAGACATACGGCATCTTCGAATCGACACCCGGAGACCCTTCCTGACTTTCGATCTTGGCCAGGTCTGCCTTGCCGAGATAGGTCGAGTTCTCCAGAGACCGCATATAAGTGGCTACCCGCGTACTCGATTCGGCAAGACCCTCAAGCGTGAGTTTGTCACCCGCCTGATTGAGAGACGTCAGTCGCGTTCCATCGGGAATGGTGCGAGACAATTGATCAAACAGATGAACCATCTGCGAGCGATTTGATTGCAGATCCTCGATGATTTCCTTGCGTGCGAGCAGTTGCGAACGCACTTTCTCAAGGTTCTTGATCGTCTCGATATCCTTGTCGAGCGACGTGATCTGCTCGGTCAGATACGCATTCCTTTCATTCTGATTGTCAATGCGCATTCCCATCCAGTAGGAAGCGAAGAAAACCGCCAGCACAGCCACTACGGCAGTGGCGCCGAGCATCATGTAGAACTCACGTTCGCGCTGTTTGCGGCGCTCAGCTCGCCATGGCAATAGGTTGATTCTGGCCATTAGTCGAAACTCCTCAGCGCCAGACCACACGCGATCATCAGGGCCGGAGCATCCTGCGCAAGTGTCTGCGCCTGCACGCGAGATGAAAGCGACATGTTGGCAAGCGGATTGGCAACTACGCAAGGAACGCCCAGTTGCTCTTCGACCATGTCGGAGATTCCAGTGATCGAGGCACAGCCACCGGCAAGGACGATCTGGTCGACCCGGCTGTATTCGCTGCCGGCGAAGAAAAATTGCAGGAGTCGGCTGATCTGCTGGACCATCGCTTCCTTGAACGGCTCCAGCACCTCGATCTCGTACGATTCCGGCAGGCCGCCCTGGCGCTTGGCGAGGCCGGCTTCTTCGTAACTCAATCCATAGCGACGCATGACCTCATCGGTCAGCTGCTTGCCCCCGAATACCTGTTCGCGCGAGTAAATCGTGCGCTGGTTCCGCAACACGATCAGGGTCGTCATGGTTGCGCCGACATCGATGACGGCGACCACGGCGTCCTTTGGCACGGAAAGCTGATCCGCAATCAAGCGGAACGCGTTTTCCATGGCGAACGCCTCGACATCCATGGTCTTGGCTGAGAGTCCGCCTAGATCAAGCGCCGCGATACGCAAGTCGACGTTCTCGGTCCGGGATGCGGCCAACAGGACATTGACCATGTCCGGATTGTCCTTGACCGGGCCAATTACCTCGAAATCGAGACTGACTTCCTCGATCGGGTAGGGAATGTACTGATTGGCCTCGATCTGGATTTGCGCCTCCATGTCTTCCTCAGACAAGTCAGCGGGCATCGGAACGATCTTGGTGATGACGGCCGAACCGGCGACAGCCGCTGCCGCCGACCGGGTTTTTGCCCCGGAGCGACTCAGCGCGCGGCGAATGGCATCACCGACCGCCTCGACCTCGACGATGTTTTTCTCGACCACGGCGTTTGGAGGCAGAGCCTCGACGGCGTAGTGCTCAACGCGATACCGACCGCCTGCCTGCACCAGCTGCAACAGCTTAACGGCCGTTGAACTGATGTCGACTCCGATCAGAACCGGTGCCTTAGGAGTGAAGAGTCCCACAACTTTTTCCCCTTCCCACGCGCCCTTACGAGCGAAACATGTGTTTTCACATTAAATCTAAAAGTTGGTCACTTGGCAACAGGGAGCGTTGAAATAGTCGACCCCGTCGCCAAAATTGTCTCAACTTGACCGTTTTTGTCACCCCTTGAAGCAGCCAGCTCTCTCGAATCGTCCCCAATACACCTATACTCTGTCGATTGCGCCAAGATCCTACCCTGAATGCCATCTCAGCTCGCACCTGTCCGCCTAATCTTCCTTCGTCTTGCCCGTTACGCGCTATTCGCCGCTCTCGGTGGCGTCCTGCTCGCCTGTCTCGGCTTCGGAATTGCCTACTGGCTGATTTCACCACGCCTGCCATCCGCGGAGATCCTCAGGGACGTCCATTTGCAGGTGCCGCTGAAGGTATTTTCGGCCGACGGCAAGTTGATGGCGACTTTCGGCGAGACCCGGCGGATACCGATCCACATGTCGGATGTGCCCGAGCGCCTCAAGTTCGCCGTGATCTCGGCCGAAGATGCCGATTTTTATACGCATTCCGGCATCGATATTCCCGGCATCCTGCGTGCGGTCTGGCTCGTGGTCTCGACCGGCAGCAAACACGTCGCGGGCGGCAGCACGATCACGCAACAGGTCGCCAGGCAATTCTTTTTGAGCCCTGAAGTAACGTATACGCGCAAGTTGTCGGAGATTTTCCTCGCCTTCCGCATCGAGGGAGCGCTAAGCAAGGATGAAATCCTTGAGCTTTATTTGAACAAAAGTTTCTTCGGCAACCGCGCCTACGGCATTGCTGCTGCCGCCGAGTTTTACTACGGCAAGACCCTCGACCAGCTGACGCAGGCCGAATGCGCAATGCTCGCATCGGTGCCTAAGTTTCCGTCGACTGGCAATCCGATCAACAATCCGCCCCGGGCGCTGCTGCGTCGCGCTTATGTGCTCGGACGCATGCGCGATCTGGGTCATATCGATCAAGCCGCTTACGAGCAGGCAATGGCCGAACCTGATCGCTCCTTCGCGCATGAGCCGCCGATCGAAATCGAAGCCTTCTACGTTGCCGAGCTGGTCCGTCAGGAGGCGATCGAGCGCCTCGGCAATGAGGCACTGAACAATGGCTATGTCATTCGGACAACCATTGATTCTTCAGATCAGGAAGCCGCCAATCTGGCCTTGAGGAATTCCCTGATCGACTACGACACGCGCCATGGCTATCGCGGCCCGGAAAAGCACGTCGATGTCCCGCCTCAGGCGACACAGGAAGACCTGCTCAAATTGATTGACGGCTATCGCGTGGTCAGTGGACTCGTCCCTGCGATCGTCAGTCAGGTCGATGCCAACGAGGCGCTGGTGCAGATGAGTGATGGGCAAGTTACCGCGCTCGGACTCAACGCCGTTCAGTGGGCTCGACCGTACGTCGACGAGAGCCGGCGCGGTGCAGCACCGAAGTCAGTCGATGACGTCCTCAAAGTCGGTGACATCGTGCGCGTCGCGCGTGATGACGAGGGTGAGTGGAACCTGACCCAGATCCCTGCGGTGCAAGGTGCACTGGTAGGTCTGGATCCCGAGGATGGCGCGATTCGTTCAATGATCGGCGGCTTCAATTTCTCGCGCAGCAAGTACAACCGAGCCACCCAGGCAAGTCGTTCGGCAGGCTCTAGCTTCAAACCGTTCATCTATTCGGCGGCACTTGATCATGGCTTTACGCCTGCCTCTGTGATCAATGACGCGCCGCTGGTTTTCCCGGATCCGTCACGGCCAAATGGCTTGTGGACACCCTCAAACGATGATGGCAAGTTCGATGGCCCGATGCGTTTGCGCGAAGCGCTGGTGCGCTCAAAGAATCTGGTATCGGTGCGCTTGCTCGATGCAATGGGCGTCCACTACGCGCATGAGTATGTGACCCGCTTCGGCTTCACCTCGCAACAGGTGCCTGAGAATCTGTCGATGGCACTCGGTACCGCTGCCGTCTCGCCGCTGGCCATGGCTCGCGGCTATGCCGTGATCGCCAACGGTGGTTACCTTGTCGATCCTTATTTCATCAGTGAAATTGATGATCGGGATGGACAGAGAATCTACCAGGCCAATCCGCTACGTGCCTGCCGCAATTGTCCGCAGCGCTTGCAGCAGGAAGGGCAGGAACAAACTGGCTCTTCCATCGAAACTTCTGCGGGTTTGGCCGCCATTGCCGCTGCGCATGCGGCCGATGTTCCGGTCGATCCCGATCAACCCCGATTGGCGCCGCGTGTCGTTGATGCCCGCATTACCTATCTGGTCACCTCGATGATGCGCGACGTGGTTCGTCGCGGAACCGGTTCGGGCGCAATGGTGCTCAAACGCAATGACCTTGCCGGAAAAACAGGCACGACCAATGACTATCGCGATGCCTGGTTCTCGGGATTCAACCCCAGGATTGTTGCAACCGCATGGGTCGGCCTCGACGATTTCAGTTCGCTCGGCAGTCGCGAATTCGGCGCGAAATCGGCACTGCCGATCTGGATCGGATTCATGCGCGCCGCCCTTGATGGAATGGAAGAGCAACCGTTCGACATGCCGCCGGGCATAACCACCGCCCGCGTCGATCGGGGCAGCGGCTTGTTGGCGGCCGCCGGCAACCCGGATTCGGTAATCGAGTATTTCAAGACCGAGGACCTCAAGCAACTGGCCACGCGCCCGGAACAGCAGAACGACGATCAGCGCGAAGCCTACGACGTCTTCTGATGCGCTCCTCGTTCGATCAAGGCAATGCCGCGCAGACACGCAGACGCATTGCGGTTGAAGCCGCTCGACTGATTGCCGAGCAAGGCCTTCGCGACTTTCATTTGGCCAAACTGAAAGCCGCGACAATGCTCGGTCTCGGTGGTTCGACTGCGCTACCGCGCAACCGCGAGATCGAGGAAGCCTTGCGCGAGCATCAACGCCTTTTCCAGTCGGAAACCCAACCTGGTCAGCTCGCCAAGCTGCGTGAATCCGCCGTCGAAGCGATGCGATTCCTTTCGCGTTTCGAACCACGCCTGGTCGGAGCGGTTCTTGAAGGAACTGCCGACATGTACTCGTCAGTCTGCCTGCATCTGTTCACGGACAACCCCGACGATGTGGCGGTGTTCCTCGGCGACCAAAAGATTCCGTTTGAGCATCAGGAGAGGGCTCTGCGTCTGAGTACCGAAGTTACTTGCACCCTGCCCGTCTTCGTCTTCGCGGCCGGCGATGCCGCACTGGACCTGACTGTATTTCCGATCGACGGCTTGCGTCAGCCGCCACTTGATCGCATCAGCGAACGGCCAATGCGAAGGGCAAGCCTGGATGCAGTGATTGCTCAGGCGCGGGAAGACTGAGACGGCCAACCGAACCCGACTGAACAAAGCCAGGTTGATCGAGCGATCAGCGCTTGCCCAACTCCACATAATCTCGTTCGACAGAGCCGGTGTACACCTGGCGCGGACGACCAATCTTGCCATCCGGCGAGCCTTGCTGTTCCAGCCAGTGGGCAACCCAACCTGCGGTGCGTGCGATCGCAAACATGACCGTGAACATCTCGGTCGGGATCTTCAATGCCTTGTAGATGATCCCGGAGTAGAAATCGACGTTCGGATACAGCTTGCGCTCGACGAAATAGGAATCCTTGAGGGCCACGTCTTCGAGCGCCATCGCGACATCGAGCAACGGATCTTCGATGTTCAGATCGGCCAGAACCTTGTGGGTCATCTCGCGAATGATCGTCGCGCGCGGATCGAAATTCTTGTAGACGCGATGGCCGAATCCCATCAGGCGGAAGCCGGAATCCTTGTCCTTTGCCTTGGCCACGGCCGAAGCGACGTTCTTGGCATCGCCGATATCGTTCAGCATCGATAGCACCGCCTCGTTGGCACCACCGTGCGCAGGTCCCCACAGCGCGGCGATGCCGGCGGACACGCAGGCATACGGGTTGGCCCCGGTCGAGCCCACCAGACGCACGGTCGAAGTCGATGCATTCTGCTCATGATCGGCATGCAGGATGAAGAGCAGGTCGAGCGCCTTGGCGATGACCGGATTCAACTCCAGCGGTTCACTCGGCACTTCGAACATCATGTGCAGGAAACGCGTCACGTATTCGAGGTTGTTGCGCGGATAGCGCACCGGCCAGCCGATCGACGAACGATAGGCGGCGGCGGCGATCGTCGGCACCTTGGCGATCAGTCGGATCGCGGCCAGACGACGCTGTTCGGGATCTTCCATGTCCAGAGTGTCGTGGTAGAACGCGGACATGCCGGCCACCGAGGCGCACAGCATGGCCATCGGGTGTGCGTCGTAACGGAATCCATTGAGAAAGTTCTTTTGTGACTCGTGCATCATCGTGTGATGCGTGACCTCATGCTCGAACTTGCTGAATTCAGTCTTGTTCGGCAGTTCGCCATTGATCAGCAGGTAAGAGGTCTCGAGGAAACTCGAGTGCTTGGCCAGTTGCTCGATCGGGTAGCCGCGGTAAAGCAGGACACCGTTGTCGCCGTCAATGTAGGTAATCGCGCTGCGTGTGCTTGCAGTCGACACAAATCCCGGATCGTAGGTGAAATATCCGGTGTCTTTCTTCAGCCTGCCAATATCGAGCGCGGGATCACCCAGGCTTCCGCTGACAACCGGCAGCTCCGTGCTGCGATCGTTCTTGGTATCGATGAGTTTGACGGATTGATCGGACACGACGGACTCCTTGAGCAGGTTCCGGACCGATCGACAGGCTCGGAAACGAGATAAATGGGGCGTTGGGGCGGCGCGCAGGTGCACCTGGCAGAGGATCCCAGACGCGCACAGTCGAAACCGTACCGCTGCCAATTATTGCATAGCACAACGCTTGCGGTGGTGACTCGACCACGCTGGTCGCTGCGCACAAACGCAAACGCCGGCACAAGGGCCGGCGTTCGGTGACACTCCAGTGGAGGTCTACTTACTTGGCGTAGCGGCGACGGAACTTGTCGACGCGACCACCCGCATCGATGACTTTCTGCTTGCCGGTATAAAACGGGTGCGAGTGGCTCGAAATATCCACCTTGACCAGCGGATATTCTTTGCCATCCGTCCACTTCACGGTTTCCTTGCTGGACATGGTCGAGCGAGTCAGAAACGTGAAGTCGCTGGACAGATCCTGGAAAACGACGGGATGGTATTTCGGATGGGTTTCGAGCTTCATGAGACAGTACCGTTTGCCGGGCAGGCCCGGAGAAAAGAGCGCGATTGTAGCGGCTCGCCCGCCGCCTGTGCAAGCCATGGATCACGTCCAGACCTTCAATTCGCCCCGAGCGAGCCTCGGACGAGGCTTTCAAAACGCGCCTGGTCGACACCCAGCACGATCCTGGCGTTGGCCGGTTTTCCGATTCGATCCTCCCAGTCGACCACAGTCGCCCCGCGCGTCAATGCGCCGGTCAGCTCTATCCCGACATGATGCTCCTCGACCTCGGTGACGATGCCAGGATCCAGCGCAACGGCCATGGCCAGCGCATCGGCCGAAAGCAGGCGCACACGACCATGCTCGCGCGCCCAGGTACGCGTACGACGGGAAATCGCGGCATAAAACCTGGCCTGGTCCGTGTCCGCTTCGAGCCATCGATCAAACTCCGCATAGTCGAGGCCATGGTGCAAGGTCGCTTCCCAGTCGACCAACTCGAACATTGGCCAGTTCGAAAAGACCACATGCGCCGCTTCGGGATCGAATCCGATATTGAATTCAGTCGGAACCAGATGCGTATTGCCGCGTCCGTTTACCGCGCCGCCCATGATCAGCAGACGCTTGACCCTGTTCGGCAAACCAGGATCGAGACGCAGGGCCAGGGCCAGATTGGTCAACGGACCGAGCGCAATCAGGGTCAATTCGCCAGCATGCTCGTGACTCAGTCGCAGGATGGCCAGCGCCGCGTGTTCATCGGCAGCGCGACGTTTCGGTGCGTCGTAGCCGGTGTCCCCGAACCCGTCAGCACCATGCACGAAGGCGGCATCAGCCGCCGGCAAGACCAGCGGATGCTCGCAGCCGGGATGAACCGGGGTATCGACACCGAGCACCTCGATCAATTTCAGTGCGTTCGCCACTGTGTGCCGAAGGCCGACATTGCCCGCTGCGATTGTCATCGCCAGCACATCCGCTCCGGCGTGCGCCATCAGGATCGCCAGGGCGTCGTCGACCCCGGGGTCGGTATCAATCAGCAGCTTCATGGTCATGGTTTCGTGGCGAGGAGGTCGTTGGAACCCGCGATTGTTTCAGACACGGAGGGGGTCTTCCACCTTGGTGCAGACCTCAGGCGCCAGCAAATCGCGCTGCACCGCCAATCCAGCGCGCGATCAGGCGCACACAGGTTTGCGGATGCTCATCGAGCATGATTGCGCCGATGCGTTGCACGTCGGCGAGCATCGCGGCGTCGCGACTGAGATCGGCGATGCGGAATTCGAGACGGCCGGTTTGCCGTGTACCGAGCAGTTCCCCAGGGCCGCGAAGTTCGAGATCCTTTTCGGCGATAACGAAGCCATCACTGGTCTCGCGCATCGCGCTCAGGCGCTCTCGGGCCATTGCCGACAACGGCGGCTGGTACATCAGCACGCAGTTGGAGGCCTGACTGCCGCGACCGACGCGCCCGCGCAACTGGTGCAACTGGGCCAGACCGAGTCGTTCGGCATTTTCGATGACCATCAGACTGGCATTCGGCACATCAACGCCGACCTCGATCACCGTGGTCGCGACGAGCAAGGCGATTCGCCCGGCGCGAAACTCGTCCATGACCGCCTGCTTTTCGCTTGGCTTCAGGCGGCCGTGGACAAGCCCGATCGCGAGTCCTTCGAGCTGGATGGTCAAGTCGGCAAAGGCGACTTCGGCAGCTTGCGCTTCGAGTTGGTCGGATTCCTCGATCAAGGTGCACACCCAGTAGACCTGGCGCCCCTCGGAGCAGGCCGCGCGGATGCGCTCGATAACTTCACTGCGGCGCGCGCCGGACAGTGCGACCGTCGTCACTGGCTTGCGCCCTGGCGGCAACTCGTCGATCACCGAAACATCGAGATCGGCATAGGCAGTCATCGCCAGCGTTCTCGGGATCGGGGTTGCCGTGAGCACGAGCTGATGCGGGATTCGTGATCCCTCGCGCCCCTTGTCGCGCAGGGCAAGTCGCTGGTGAACGCCGAATCGGTGCTGTTCGTCGATGATGACGAGACCGAGCTCGCGGAACTCGACGCCCTGCTGCATCAGGGCATGCGTGCCGATGACGAGTTGCGCATCGCCGGAAAGCGCATCCAGTGCGGCTCTGCGCGCCCTGCCCTGGACCTTTCCTGCCAGCCAGACCGGCTCGATGCCGAGAGGCCTGAACCAGGCACCGAAATTACGCAAATGTTGTTCGGCAAGCAATTCGGTGGGCGCCATCAAGGCCGCCTGAAAGCCCGCTTCAATCGCAGCCAGCGCCGCCCATGCGGCGACGATGGTTTTGCCGGAGCCGACGTCGCCCTGGATCAGACGCAACATCGGCTCATCGCCGATCAAATCAGTCTCGATCTCGGCGCTGACACGCTGCTGGGCGCTGGTCAGTGTGAATGGCAGCGATGTCAACAGCTGCTTGCGCAGCGCCCCATCGCCGCGCAAGCGCGGCGCGCCGTTTTCGCGCACCTGCGCGCGCAGACGCTTGAGGCTCAGGTGATGGGTCAGCAACTCTTCGAAAGCAAGGCGTTGCTGGGCAGGATGGGTGCCGAGCACAAGTGCTGCGAGGTCGGCTTCAGCCGGAGGGCGATGCACGAGCAACAGGGCCTCGCGCAGGGATGGCAATCGCAGCGACTCGCGCAACGTGGCCGGGATCAGCTCGAGCGCGTGATCGTCCGGCAAACGTTTCAGCGCGAGTCCAATCAGGCTCGAAATCCGCTTCTGACCGAGTCCTTCCGTGGTCGGGTAAACCGGAGTGAGCGCCTCTTCGACCTCATTGCCCGTCGTCGCCAGACGCTGGTACTGCGGATGGACAATTTCGGGCCCGTGAGCACCGTGCCGGATCTGGCCATAGCAGCGCAATCTTGATCCCGGCGTGAGTTGGTCGACCTGGGTGCGCCGGAAAGTGAAAAAGCGCAACGTCAGCATCGTGCGCTCGTCATCACTGATGACGACGCGCAGTTGCGGTCGGAAACGAAATCCGCGCTCGACCGCCTCGATGATTCCTTCGACCTGGGCCGACTCGCCGATGCGCAAATCGCGGATCGGCGTGAGCCGTGTGCGATCTTCGTAGCGCAACGGCAGGTGGAACCACAGATCCTGCACGCGGGCAATACCGATCCGCTCGAGCACGGCTTCGAGCTTTGGGCCCACGCCGGACAATGCGCTGACCGGCACAAGGCCCGGATCTGCGGCGGATTCGGCTTTCGTGCTGATGTCGGCCTGCGGCATCGACCAAGAATACCGACCCGATCCGCCTACGCCTATCCAGCGTTGATCACTCGACTACCGCGACCAGATCGATCTCGACCTGCGAAGCCTTCGGCAAGGCGACCACGCCAATGGTCGAGCGTGCCGGATACGGCTCGCTGAAGTACTGTTTCATGACCTCATTGACGGCTACAAAATTGCCCAGGTCGGTCAGATAAATGCCGACGCGGGCAACATCGCCAAAGCCGAGTCCGGCAGCTGCGAGCACGGCTTTCAGGTTCTCGAAGACTTGTTTCGCCTGCACGCTGATATCGCCCTCGACCAGCTCGCCGGTTTTCGGGTCGATCGGGGTTTGCCCTGAAAGATAGACGGTGTTGCCAACCTGGACGGCCTGGGAATACGGGCCGATTGCCTTTGGCGCGCTGTCGGAATGGATGATTCGACGGTTGGACATTCAATGATCTCCTCGATCAGACGGGATGACGATAAACGGCATTGACCACGGCGAGGCGACGCACGCCACGCATGACGTCGGCCAGATGCTTGCGACTGGCGACTTCTATCGTGAACAGCAGGGCCGCGCTCATGAGATCGCGCTCCTTGTACTCGACATTTTCGATGTTTGAATTGGCCTGGGCAACGGCAGCGGCGACCTGAGCCAGTACGCCGGGCTTGTTGGCGACGATGATGCGCAGCTCGACGCGATAGTCGCCGCTGACGTTGGTGTCCCAGCCGATTTCCATGCAGCGCTCGGGCGACTTGCGCAATTCCGGCATGTTCGGACACTCAAGGCGATGCACGACAACGCCTTTGCCGGCCGACAGGTAGCCCATGATGTCGTCGCCCGGCACAGGATGGCAGCAGTTGCCGAAACTCAATACGCCGCGTTCGGCGCCGGTAATCAGGATGTTCTCGACCGCATGCGGGTCGACCAGGTCGTTACCATCCTGCAGCTCGAGCAGCGATCGGGCCACCTGGTCTGCTGTGCGGTTGCCGAGGGCGATGTCTGCAAGCAGGTCTTCGAGCGCACGCAATTTGTTGTCTTCGAGGTAACTTGCCAACTGCTCGGCAGGCAGCACCTCGAGCGAGGCGCCGAGCATGTCCATGGCGCGATCGAGCATCCGATGGCCAAGCTCGATCGCATCTTCGTGCTGCAAATGTTTGAGGAAGTGCCTGATCGCGGTCCGCGCCTTCGCGCTGACCACCCATTCCAGCCATTGCGTGCTCGGCACGGCGGACGGCGCAGTGATGATCTCCACCGACTGGCCGCTGCTCAGGCGCGTACGCAAGGGCGCCAGTTTCTTGTCAACGCGCGCAGCGACGGCATGACTGCCGACATCGGTATGCACCGCGTAGGCGAAATCCAGCGCGGTCGCGTTGCGTGGCAAGGCGAGGATCTTGCCCCGCGGAGTAAACAGATAGACCTCATCGGGGAACAGGTCGATCTTGACGCTCTCGATGAACTCGAGCGAGGAGTGGGTGCGGTTCTGCTCATCAACGAGACTCGAAACCCACTCGCGTGCACGACTCTGCGCGCTATTGGCTGGCGCCGAATCGGATTTGTAGGCCCAGTGCGCGGCAACTCCGCGATCGGCAACCGCATCCATGTCCTCGGTTCGGATCTGGATCTCCACTGGCGCTCCGAACGAGCCGAAAAGTACCGTATGCAGCGATTGGTAGCCATTGGCCTTCGGAATCGCGATGAAATCGCGAAAACGGCCGTCCATGGGCTTGTACAGCGCATGCACAGCGCCGAGCGCGTGATAACAATTCATGACGCTGTCGACGACCACACGAAACCCATACACATCCATCACCTGGGCGAACGATTTGTTCTCGTTGCGCATTTTTCGATAGATGCTGTATGGCGATTTGATGCGGCTGACGGTCCGGTGGGTCAGACCTTCCGCATCCAGGCGGGCATCGAGCGCCGACTCGATTTTGCCCATCGCTTCACGGCGATTCCCGAGAACGGTCCGGATACGCACGGAAATGACCCGGTGCCGGTCCGGATACATGGCCTTGAATCCGAGATCCTGGAGTTCGGCCTTGAAACGATTCATGCCCAGACGCTGCGCGATCGGAGCGTAAATCTCGAGGGTTTCGAGTGCTATTCGACGTCTGGACGCGGGCTCCATCGAACCCAGCGTTCGCATATTGTGCAGTCGGTCGGCAAGCTTGATCAGGATGACGCGAAGATCGCGGGCCATCGCCAGCAGCATCTTGCGAAAGCTCTCGGCGGCGGCTTCCTGGCGACTCTTGAATTGAAGCTTGTCGAGCTTGGTTACGCCGTCGACGAGCTCGCTGACCGTGGCTCCAAATTCCTCGGTCAGATCTGCCGCGCTGAGTTCGGTGTCTTCGAGCGTATCGTGCAGAATCGCCGCGATGATCGTCTCCGCATCAAGGCGCAGATCGGCAAGAATGCTGGCGACGGCAATCGGATGAGTGATGTAAGGCTCGCCGCTTTTACGAGTCTGCCCCTCGTGCGCGTGCGCGCCGAGCTCATAAGCACGGCGTACCCTGGCGACCATGTCGGCCGGCAAATACTCGGCAAGCTTGTCTTCGAGGGCAAGCAAGTACGCTGGCATGCTGGCGCGCGACGGGTCCTGTTCCACGCTTGCCCCTCGCGAGTTGGCCGTTGCCACCGATGTCACTCCTAGCGTCAGATCGCCAGACAACTACCGGTTCGGATCTGGCATATCAGACCCTAGAGGTCGTCGCCGGCCTTGGAGAGATCTTCATCGACCTCGGCAGCCGCCCATTCCAGCGCCTCACGCTCGGCACGCTCGCGGGTCTGCTTCTCGATTTCGTCAATCATCTTCTGATCGACCTTGCGAGCCGCAATTTCGCGCAGTGAAATCACGGTCGGCTTGTCATTCAAGGGGTCCACGGCGGGATCCGCGCCCTTGGCCAATTGACGCGCGCGCTTGGTCGCCATCAACACGAGTTCGAATCGGTTGTCCACGACCGAAAGACAATCTTCTACGGTAATACGCGCCATCTTGGGTCAAGCCTCTTGAGAATACAGTGTTGCAACGGTTTGGCCGCTATTGTACCGGCGCATAATTGTGCAGTGCAAACAAAGCGGGATTCCGGACTTGCTTCCGTGTACGATCCGCCCCATTTCGCTTAACCTGCAGGAGCCGCGTAGCCGGGCTTCAGGTCAGGTATTTCGTGTAACCGGCGGCAACCGCACACAGGATGTTTCGTACGATGACCCAAACGATTGATTTCACCGTTCTGCGCAAGGCGCTGCTCGCGGCTGCCCTGATCGCGCTGGCGGGTTGCACAATCGCCAAACCGCGTACTGACGACCCGTGGGAGAAATTCAATCGCAAGGTCTATGGCTTCAACGACAAGGTCGATAAAGCCGTAATTCGGCCGACTGCCGTGGCTTACCGCAAGGTGACTACGCCAAATGTTCGACGCGTGGTCAGCAATTTCTTCGCCAATATCCGCATGCCGATAACGATCGCGAATGATGCACTGCAAGGTGAAATCAAGGATGCCCTGAAAGGCAGCGGCCGATTCGTGATCAATACCACCGTCGGATTCCTCGGATTCTTCGATCCAGCGAGCAAGTTGCGCCTGCCCTCCCAGGAAACCGATTTTGCTGCCACGCTGGCCAAATGGGGCGTGGATGAAGGCCCGTATCTGGTATTGCCGCTGATCGGCTCGACGACCGCGCGTGATGTCTGGCGCATGCCCGTCGATGGCCGACTGTTTGATCCGATGAGTTATTACTCGCGCACGCACAAATACGAGCTCGGGCGCGAACACTGGCCGAGCATGTTCTTCCTCGTGAGCTTGCGTGCCGGCGGGATCGAAGCGGAGAACCTCACCGAAGGTGCCTATGACCCTTACATCTTCTATCGCGACGCCTATCGCCAGCGACGGCTGTATACGATTTACGACGGCGAACCACCATTCGAGGCCATTCAGCAGCTGCAAGGCATCCAGGATGACGACATCGATGACCTGCTCGAAGAACAGCGGGCCTATGAGGGTACGCAGCAAGATGCGGCGAAAAAGGACAGGAACTGACGGCTTCGAATCCGGCCAGATCAGGCCGGGGTATTTCGTTTCGGAGCGCCTTCCTCGTATTGGCTGAATCCCAGCAGGGGTTCCGCGTCCCCAAGATGGGCTATCGCCTGCAGCCGCGAGGATGCTCCCGTGAAAGTCAGCGTGCCGCCAGATTTTCGCGCTCGCACCGCCCATGCGAGCAGCACGGCAAGCGTGACACTGTCAGCGCTGTCCAGACCGGAGAGATCCGCATTCACGCTCTTGCCCACGGCGTATAGCGCAATTCCTCTCGCCAGCGCCGTACTTGCATTGTCTACATCAATGCGCCCGGCAACCCGGCCGCCGCCCGCTGGACCGTTCTCGATGATCAGTGATTCGCTCACGCGCCGTCCTTCTTCTCCATACTCTCCAACGCCTTGGCACCCTGGGTTTCGAGGCGTTCGATCAATGAATCAAGGTTGGTCGCCTTGATCTCGGCTGCGACCTGATTGCGGTAGTTGGTGATGTAGGAAATGCCTTCGATGATCACGTCGTAGGCTTTCCATTCACTGCTGGCCGACTTGCGAAACGCGTAATCGACGGCGACTTTCTTGCCATCATCGAGCACAACTTCGGTGCGCACTATGGTGCGCTTGTCGTTCAATTCGCCGGAAAAAGGCAGCACAATGACATTGCCGCGCGTGTAATTGAGCAAGCCTTCGGCGTAGCGGTGGGCAATCGAGTTGTAGAACGCCTTGGCGAATCGCGAGCGTTGCTCCGGAGTTGCTGCCCGTGCGTTGCGACCCAGCACAAGCAGGGAGGCGTATTCGATGTCAAAATGCGGAAGCAGGATGTCATCGATCTCGCTGATCAGTTTCTCGTGATCATTCTTGAGCTCATCGCGGTGCGCTCCAATCTTCGCGGCGAGATCGTCAGCGATCTTCTGCACGACCTTTTCCGGAGATAACGGGACCGCCTGGGCTGATATTGCCAGCAGCAATCCCGCAATCAGGGCGAATGTCAAACCAATGAAACGCTGCATGCGTTGAATCTCCGAGGATTATTTAGAGGATGGATCGGTGTCGTCAGTCGTCGGCGAATCGGAATTCGCGGGCTTCTTGGGGGAATCGCCGCTGACGAGGAATTTGCCGATCAAGTCTTCAAGCTGCATCGAGGATTGGGTCAGGATGAACTCGTCGCCGTCCTTGAAGGCAAGCGGCGAGCCGCCCGGCTGGACGCCAACGTACTGATCCCCGAGTAAACCGCTGGTGAATATGGCGGCGCCGGAATCGTCGGGAATATCCGTGAAGCGCGTATCAATGCCGATTTTGACCAGCGCCTCGAGTGACTGCGGATCAAGCTCGATCGACTGCACCGAACCGATGCGCACCCCCGCGAGCTTGACCGGTGCGCGCTGCTTGAGCTGGCCGATATTGCTGAACTTGGCATTCAGCGTGTAGTAGTCACCCTGGGTGTAGTTGGCCACCGAGGTGGTCTGCGTGGCCAGATAAGCGAGCGCGGCGAATCCGAGCAGGATGAACAGGCCGGTGCCGACCTGGAATGAACGTCTGGGTTGGGTCATGAGAGTTGTCCGATCACATCAGGAAGGCGGTCATTACGAAATCGAGAGCGAGCACGACGATCGACGAGGCCACCACGGTCCGCGTCGTCGCATAGGCCACGCCTTCGCTGGTGGGTGCAGTGGTGTAACCCTCGAACGTCGCGATCAGGGCAATCACCGCACCGAATGCTGTGCTTTTCCAGACACCGTTGACGAGGTCGTTCCAGACATCGACATTCGAAGTCATGTTGCCCCAGAACGTGCCATTGTCGAGGCCGAGCCAGCTCACCCCGACCAGATGCGCACCGAGGATGCCGAGCGCGTTGAATACACATGCCAGCAGCGGCATGGCGACAATGCCGGCGAGGAATCGGGGCGCAACGACGTAGGCAAGCGGGTCGACCGCCATCATCTCCATGGCCGAAAGCTGGTCAGTGGCGCGCATCAGGCCGATCTCCGCGGTCATCGAGGTTCCGGCACGTCCGGCAAACAGCAACGCCGTGACCACCGGCCCCAGTTCGCGAAACAACGACAGCGCAACGACCGTACCGAGCGCGGCGGTACCGCCGAACTTGGCCAGCGTGTAATAAAGTTGAAGTGACAACACCATGCCGACGAACAGTCCGCAGGTCATGATGATGACAAGGCTCATCGCGCCGACGAACCAGATCTGTCGAAGGGTTTCGCGGAAATGGCGCAGACTCTTCGGAATCGCGGCCAGGATCGAGAACAGAAACAGCCCGGCGGCTCCGACCTGGGCCAGGGCGTTACCGATCATTGTCGGTCTGCGCGAGGTACTCATGCGGCACCTGCCGGGAAACCGAGATCGGTCGCATAGTCACTTGCCGGATACTGGAACGGCACCGGGCCATCGGCCTCGCCTCCGAAGAATTGCCGGGTCCAGGGCGAATCGCGCTCGGCGAGTTCATCGGGATGGCCCTGCGCGGCCACCTTGCCGCCAGCAATCAGGTAGACATGATCGGCCGCGCGCCGGACTGCAGCGAACTCGTGGGCGACAAGGATGCTGGTGATGCCGAGCGTGTCGTTGAGCGTACGGATCAATTTGAGCACCTGATTGAGCGCGATTGGATCGAGGCCGACGAAGGGTTCGTCGTAGATGATCAGGTCCGGGTCGCGGATAATCGCTCGCGCCAGCGCGACTCGACGCGCCATGCCGCCCGACAGCTCCGCCGGCATCAGATCCGCAGCGCCGCGAAGACCGACCGCCTGCAGGCGCGTCAACACGATATTGCGCAGGATTTCCTCGGGCAGCCGCAGATGCTGGCGCAGGGGAAACGCGACATTCTCGAAGACGCTGAAATCGGTCAGCAGTGCCGAGTTCTGGAACAGGTAGCCGATTTTCTCGCGCAGATTGAACAACTGGTTGCGCGACAAATCAGGAACATTTCGACCATCGACTCGAATTTCGCCGGCATCGGCATCGAGTTGACCGGTGATATGTCGCAGCAAGGTGGTCTTGCCAGTTCCACTCGGCCCCATGATCGCGGTGATCTTGCCGCGTGGAATATCGAGATTGATACCGTCGAAGATGGTCTTGCCGTTGAGCACGGTGCGCAGGCCACGAATCCGCACGTAGGCATCCACCTCCGCGTTTGCAGCATTTGGCTGAAGGATGGGATTTGCTTCGTTCACGCGCGGCGGGTTACCAGAAAGGAATTCTTGAGCTCAAGCATCAAGGCGGCCTGAGCAGTCGATCACCTTAGCCCAAGCAGCCAAGAATGCGCCAGCCCACTGCGCAAGACCGCTCAGGCCGGCTTCAGCAGGTCATCGAGCAGGGTCGAATGACGAACCAACTGGGCGTCCCGGCGCAGTCTTCTCGCCGCAAATATCGCCCGAAGATCGTTGATCGCGGTGGCGAAATCATCGTTGATGACGATGTAGTCGAACTCCGCCGCACGGGCAATCTCGATACGCGAGTCGGCAATCCGTCGGGCAATCTGTTCGGCGCTGTCGGAGGCGCGATGGCGCAGGCGACGCTCGAGTTCAGCGCGCGAGGGGGGCAGGATGAAAATGCTCAGCGCATCCGGCCATTGCGCACGCACCTGTTGCGCGCCTTGCCAATCAATCTCGAGCAAGACATCGCGACCCGACGCGAGCAATGGCTCGACCGCTACGCGCGATGTTCCCTTGTAATCGCCATGCACCTTCGCGTGCTCGAAGAACGCACCGGCCTTGGCCATGTGCTCAAAAACCTCGCGTGAGACGAAATGGTAGTGCTGACCATCAATCTCGGTCGCCCTTGGCATCCGCGAGGTATAGGAAACCGACAACGCGATATCCGGCTCCCGCTCAAGCAGCGCCCGGACCAGACTGGTTTTCCCGGCTCCCGAGGGTGCCGCAATGATGTACAAGGTGCCGGACACAACTACTCCAGATTCTGGACCTGCTCGCGCATCTGCTCGATCAGGACCTTGAGCTCGACGGCAGCCTTGGTCGTGCGCGGATCGGCAGCCTTCGAGCCTAGCGTATTGGCCTCGCGATTGAACTCCTGCATGAGGAAATCAAGGCGGCGGCCTATGGCGTCATTGGTGCCGAGGATGCGACGCGCCTCGGCGATATGCGAGGCAAGGCGGTCGAGCTCCTCGTCAACGTCCATGCGCTGAAGCTGCAGGACGATTTCCTGTTCGATGCGACCTGGATCCGCCGGTTGCTTGATCTCGGCCAGGCGTAGATCCAGTCGCGCCCGGGCCGCGGCACGCACTTCTGGCAGATGCTCGCGCACGCCGGCAACGATGGCTTCGATGCCATCGAGGCGTTCGCGCAGGAATACAGCGAGGCGTTCGCCCTCACGCTCGCGTGTTGCGATGAATTCGACCAGCGCTTGATCGAGCAGGCTGGCGGCGGCCGCTTGCAGGCCATCGCTATCCGTTGATTGCTCGCAAAGCACACCGGGCCAATTCAGCAAGCTCGTGAAATCGACGTTGAGCGCCGGAAAGCGGCTGGCCAGTTCCTGGGCCTTGGCAGCCAGGCGGGTCAGCAGCTCATCATCGATATCAAGTGCGGTTGACCGAGTCGTCGAGGATTTCAGACGCATCGTGATATCGACCTTGCCGCGCGCAAGGCGGGCGGTCAGCGTCTCGCGCAGCGGCGTCTCGAAGCTGCGCAAATCCTCCGGCAGCCTTGGGCTCAGTTCGAGATAGCGATGATTGACCGAGCGCAGTTCGATACTCAGATTGCCGTGTGCGGTCTCGCTTTCTGCACTGGCGAAGGCCGTCATGCTGCGAATCATGGGTGCCGGTCCATCGGTGACAAGGCCGGCAATGGTAAACTGCGCGGCCGGATTGCCAAAGCAGTTTCCCATGACCTTGCAGCGCCCCAGTGGCCGTGCGCCCGATCAGTTGCGCCCGATTTCGATTCAGAGAGGCTTTACCCGTCACGCCGAAGGCTCGGTGTTGATCTCGTTCGGCGACACGCGCGTGCTGTGCACGGCCAGCGTCGAGGAGAAGGTGCCGGGTTTCCTGCGCGGCAAAGGCGAAGGCTGGCTCACCGCCGAATACGGCATGTTGCCGCGCTCGACCCATGACCGCATGCAGCGCGAAGCCGCGCGTGGCGGTCAGGGTGGCCGCACCATGGAGATCCAGCGTCTGATCGGGCGCAGCCTGCGTGCCTGCATCGATCGCGCAGCCCTTGGCGAACGCACGATCACACTCGATTGCGATGTACTCCAGGCCGACGGCGGCACGCGCACGGCGGCAATCACCGGGGCCTATATCGCCCTGGTTGATGCAATCAACGGCCTCAAGAAGCGCGGCGCGATCAAGCGAGATCCGGTGGTCGGTGCAATCGCCGCAGTCTCGGTCGGCATCTTCAATGGCGTGCCGGTGCTGGATCTCGACTACGCGGAAGATTCCAATTGCGACACCGACATGAATGTCGTCATGAACGATGGCGGTGGCTTCATCGAGATCCAGGGCACGGCCGAAGGTCACGCCTTCCGTCGCGAGGAACTCGACGCTTTGCTGGATCTTGCCGGCAAGGGCGTCACCGAACTGTGCGCGCTGCAACGCCAAGCCCTGGCCACATGAAACTGGTTCTGGCCAGCGGCAACGCTGGCAAGCTCGTCGAAATCCGCGAGGTTCTCGCGGATCTCTCGATTGAACTGGTCGCCCAGGGCCAACTCGGCGTCGACGATGCCGAGGAAACCGGCGCGACGTTCGTCGAAAACGCAATCCTCAAGGCGCGCCACGCTGCCCGCATCACCGGTCTGCCCGCACTCGGCGACGATTCCGGCATCTGTGTCGACGCCCTCGATGGAGCCCCAGGCCTGTTGTCCGCACGTTTTGCCGGCGAACACGGCAACAGCGCAGCGAATATTGCCAAGCTGCTCGATGCCTTGAGGGATGTTCCAGAGGCCGCGCGCAACGCGCATTTCATTTGCGTCATCGTTCTCCTGAAGCATGCTGACGATCCAGCGCCACTGATCGCCGAGGGCCGCTGGCACGGTCGCATCCTCGATGCACCGCGCGGCGATGGCGGCTTTGGCTATGACCCGGTTTTCTTCGATCCGTCACGCAATGCAGGCGCCGCCGAACTGAACGCGGGCGAGAAGAACCACATCAGTCATCGCGGTCAGGCGCTCGCGCGACTTCGCGAATTGCTGCCTTCGCTCTAGTCTCGAACGCGCTCGATCATTCAGTACCATTGGAACCGATCACCGACTGATACCCTGCATAGATGGCCTTGATCGCTCCTCCACTCGCGCTCTACATCCACATTCCGTGGTGCGTGAAGAAATGCCCGTATTGCGATTTCAATTCGCATGCGCAGGTTGGCGGCATTCCACAGGACGCCTATGTCGCGGCCCTGCTCGCCGATCTCGATCGTGATCATGCGGATTTCGCCAAGGCACTGGGCGGGCGCCCGTTGCTCAGCATCTTCTTTGGTGGCGGCACGCCAAGCTTGTTCTCGCCGGACTCGATTGCGCGGATCCTTGATGGCGTCCGCGAGCGACTGGATTTCGACCCGCGCATCGAGGTCACCCTGGAAACCAATCCCGGTACGGTCGAGCATGGACGTTTCGACGGCTATCTCGCCGCGGGCGTCAATCGCATCAGTTTCGGCGTGCAGAGTTTCGATGACGACAAGTTGCGCCGACTCGGTCGCATCCACTCTGCCAGCGACGCCGCACGCGTGGTAGGCGAGGCGCGCGCCGCGGGCTTCGACAACTTCAACATCGATCTCATGTACGCCCTGCCCGGGCAGGATCTGGCCGGCGCCGCCGGTGATGTCGAGCAGGCGATTGCGCTGGCGCCGACGCATATTTCGCACTATCAGCTCACGATCGAGCCGAATACCGCATTCGCCTCGCGCCCGCCGCTGCTTCCGGAAAGCGATGCCGCGTGGGACATGCAGGAACATTGCCAGCAACTGCTTGCCGACGCGGGTTACACGCAATATGAAATTTCGGCCTATGCACAAACCGGAAAGCGCTCGGTGCACAACCTCAACTACTGGCAGTTCGGCGACTATCTCGGCATCGGCGCGGGCGCGCACGGCAAGCTCACGGATGCGGCGACCGGGCTGATCAAACGCCGCGCCAAGCAACGCACACCACGCGCCTATCTCGAGAACGCGGGCGGATCGCGAGGAATCGCCACTGATGTCACGCTCGCTGCGATCGATCTGCCATTCGAGTACATGATGAACGCGTTGCGGCTTGTCGATGGCGTACCAATGAACGAATTTGCACAACGTACCGGCCTTGGCATCGAGGCAATCGCCCCGATACTCGGGATGGCCCGATCGCAAGGATGGCTTGGCGACGAAACGGAAATCCTTCGCACCACTGAAACCGGTCAACGATTCCTGAATGACGTGATCGCCCTGTTTCTTCCTGCAACCGTCTCTGACTCCGGATTCCGACATGCTTGAATCTGTGACCCTGCACTGCCCGTATTGCGGCGAGAGCTTCGAGAGCTCGATCGATTGCTCGGCCGGCTCGCAAGCCTATGTCGAGGATTGCGCGATTTGCTGTCGTCCGATCGAGGTGCGTCTTCAGGTTGGCGATGATGGCGAGCTGCAGGACGTGCGAACGGCGACGGATCGCGAGTGACGGCAAGAGCCGTCGCCGCACGGTCACTCGGAATCAGGCATCGAAACCCCCTTGCGCGAGAGCAAAGTGCCGGAACCCTGTGCGAAGCTTGTCGAAGGAAAGTGTGACAAGCGTTTGCATGTGGCGTACTTGTTCAACTGACACCAGGAATCCCTTTCAATGAAATTTTCCGGCACCGACCGCTACGTCGCCACCGATGAACTCAAACTTGCGGTCAATGCGGCGATCACGCTCGAGCGCCCATTGCTGATCAAGGGCGAACCCGGCACCGGCAAGACCCTGCTCGCCGAGGAGATGGCGCGAGCAATCGGCGCGCCGCTGTACACCTGGCACGTGAAGTCGACGACCAAGGCCCAGCAGGGTCTCTACGAATACGATGCGGTCAGCCGCCTGCGCGATTCGCAACTCGGCGATCCGCGTGTGCACGATGTCGGCCACTACATCAAACGCGGCAAGATGTGGGAGGCGTTCGATTCGGAGCAGCGCGCGGTACTGCTGATCGACGAAATCGACAAGGCCGACATTGAATTCCCGAACGACTTGCTGCTCGAGCTCGATCGCATGGAATTCCATGTCTACGAGACCGGCGAAACCGTACGAGCGCGCCAGCGCCCGATCATCGTGATCACCTCGAACAACGAGAAGGAACTGCCTGACGCGTTCCTGCGTCGCTGCTTCTTCCACTACATCGCGTTTCCGGATCGGTCCACGCTCGAGAATATCGTCGCCGTGCATTTTCCGAAGATTGCCGAGGATCTGGTTTCGCGCGCGCTTGAGATGTTCTTCGAACTGCGCGAAGTTCCGGGGCTCAAGAAGAAGCCGTCCACATCGGAATTGATTGACTGGCTCAAGCTGCTGCTGGCCGACCAGATTCCACTCTCGGCATTGCGCGAGCGTGATCCCGCCAAGGCAATTCCGCCGCTGTATGGCGCGTTGATCAAGAATGAGCAGGACGTGCAGTTGCTCGAACGCCTCGCCTTCATGCACCGGCGCCAGAGCCGCGGTTAGCCGATCATGCTGATCGGATTCTTCGAAGCCCTGCGCTCCGCCCGAGTGCCGGTGAGCCTGCGCGAGTGGCTCGATTTCATGGCCGCGCTCAACGCCGATTTTGCGTTTGCGGATCACGAGGCCCTGCATGGGCTGGCGCGCACGATCCTGGTCAAGGACGAGCGCCATTACGATCGCTTTGATCGGGTCTTCGGTCAGTATCTCGCGGGTGTTGAATCAATCAGTCCGGAACAACTCGCGGCTATTCCTGATGACTGGCTGCGTCAGAGCATGCAGCGTCTGCTCAGCGACGAGGAGAAAGCGCAGATCGAATCGCTCGGCGGACTCGAAAAACTCATGGAGGAATTCCGCAAGCGCCTTGAGGAACAGAACGAGCGTCATTCCGGCGGCAACCGCTGGATTGGCACTGGCGGCACGAGTCCGTTCGGAGCCGGCGGGTTTCATCCGGGCGGCATCCGCGTCGGCTCGAAAGGCGGTGGCCGCATGGCGGCCAAGGTCTGGGATCAGCGCATCTATCGCAACCTGGACGCCGACGCCGAGCTCGGTCCGCGCAATTTGAAGGTCGCCCTGCGACGACTGCGGCGTTTTGCGCGCGAAGGCGCGGCCGAAGAACTCGATCTTGATGCCACGATCGCGGCCACGGCACGCGAAGGCGGCATGCTCGATATCCGTCTGCGACCGGAGCGCCATAATGCAGTCAAGGTGCTGCTGTTCCTCGATGTCGGCGGCTCGATGGACGAGCACGTCTATGCCTGCGAGTCGCTGTTCGGCGCGGCAAAATCGGAATTCAAGCGGCTCGAGCATTTCTATTTCCACAATTTTCTTTACGACCACGTCTGGCGCGACAACCTGCGCCGCAGCAGCGAGGCGACGTCGACAGGTGAAATACTGCGTCGCTACAACGCGGATCACAAAGTCGTCTTCGTCGGCGATGCGGCCATGGGACCGTACGAAATCACTCATGCTGGCGGCAGTGTCGAATACTGGAACGAGGAGGCTGGCTCGGTCTGGTTTCATCGGCTCAAGGAACGATTTCGCAAGGTCGTCTGGATCAATCCGACCCCGATCGAGCGCTGGCGATATACGCCCTCGACCGATTTCATCCGCGAACTGGTCGAGGACCGCATGTATCCGTTGACTCCCCATGGCCTGGCCGATGCGATGCGTTTTCTGGGGCGCTGAGTGCCGGGAATGGAGAATCGAGAATCGGGAATGGAAAAAATGCTCCGCGCTCGCATGCTGCGCTTCTACCGATTCCCCATTCCCTGTTCCCCACGCCCGATCAGGTACACTGCGCCCCGCCAAAGGTGCCTGATCGATTCGATCGGGTGAAACGGGAAGCCGGTCCGCGATTCGTCGCAATTCCGGCGCTGCCCCCGCAACGGTAGGCAAGCCAAACCTGATCGATTGACCACTGTGCGACGCACGGGAAGGTGATCAGGCTGATGCATCTGCATCGCTTGCAAGCCCGGAGACCGGCCTTGAGGCTGACGTCGTCGACGTCGATCGTTCCAGGCGTTGCGGCGGGCAACGGACGGGCATTCATGGCTTGTCCATGCGCGCTTGTTGATCCGTTCGCAACCCCTGGTTTCCGCGGGTGTGCGTTCGGAGAAATCATCATGTGCCGTAATTCCCTGTTGTCATGGAGCATTCTTGCCGCTTTCGGCGGTTCCGCAATCGCCGAAGAGGCAAGCCTGCAACCCGAGGTGGTGGTTACCGCCACGCGGATTGCACAGACCGTCGAAGAGACCCTGGCCGACGTCAGCATCATTACCCGCCAGGACATCGAGACCAGCGCGACACGGGATATCAGTGACCTGCTGAGGCTCCAGGCCGGTATCGATATCGCCCGCACCGGCGGCCCCGGGGGCCAGACCTCGATCTTCCTGCGCGGCACGAACAACAATCATGTTCTCGTGCTGATCGATGGCGTGCGCGTATCGGCGCTTGGCACCGGCGCCTTCACCTGGGAAACGCTGCCGCTGGCCGCGATCGAGCGCATCGAGATCGTGCGCGGCCCGCGCGCAAGCTATTGGGGCTCGGATGCAATTGGCGGCGTCATCCAGATCTTCACGCGCAAGCTCGATGGACCACGCATCGCGCTGGGCTACGGCAGCTATGGCGATGCAAAGGCCGACGTCGGCGTCGGCCAGCGCAACGAGAGTGGCGGCTACAGCATTCAGATCGGTGCTCGCGACGTCGACGGCTTCCCGAGCCAGAACGAAAACGGTTTCGGCTTCGAGGACAGGGACCACGGCCTGCGCAATCGGCATCTGTCCGCGCGCGCCGATCATCGCTGGGGCGAACAAAGCCTCGACGGCGTCTATGTTCGCAGCCAGGGCACGCCCGAATTCGCTGGCGGCTATTCGGACTTCACCGAGCAGGCGTTCAATGCAACATTTGCCGGGACCATCATGCCAAGCTGGCAACACCGGCTCAGCATCGGACACAGCAGCGAGGACTATGCGACCCCGGCTTTCTTCAGCGCGTATGAATCGCGACGCTCAACCCTGGGCTGGCAGAACGAGATCGCCCTTTCGCAGCAGCATCGATTGATTCTCGGCATCGATGCGATGCGCGAGCGCGGCGAGAATCGCGAAACCTTCGGCAATTCCACGGTGTACCGCGAAAGCCGCAGCAACATTGGCGTGTATGCAGGGTGGCAACTCAGAACCGGCACCTTCGACAGCGAAGCGTCACTGCGCAGCGACGACAACAGCATCTTTGGCAACCAGACCACGGGCTCGGTTGCTGCCGGCTGGCGTTTCACTGATTCGATTCGCTCCTATGCAAGCTACGGCGAGGGGTTTCGCGGACCGACCCTGAACGAACAGTATTCGCCCGGCTTCGGTGGCCTTTTTGCAGGCAATCCCGATCTCAAACCCGAGGAGTCGCGCAGCAGCGAAATCGGATTCGAGTTCGAGCCGGACACACGGCAGCGCTTCAAGGCAAATATCTACTCGACTCGGATTCGCAATCTTGTCAGTTTTACCGGAGTGGATTTCCAGGCAGAGAACATTGCCCGGGCACACATCGAGGGGGCGGAAATGAGCTATGAACAATCACTTGGCACCTGGTTGCTCTCAACGGCTTACACATGGCAAAACGCACGCAATGAAGACACCGGCTCGGACCTGCTTCGACGCCCCACGCAGAAATTTTCAGGCAGTGTCGAGCGCTCGTTTGGCGAATCAGTTCGCGTTGGCGCCGAGCTGATTCGCTCTGGCCAGCGCGATGATGTCGGCGGCGTTGTGCTGCCCGGATATACCTTGGTCCACCTGCGTGCGGGCTGGACATTGACGCCACAATGGACACTGCAGGGTCGCGTCGAAAATCTCATCGACGAGGAATATGAACTGGCTCATGGCTACAACACGCCCGGGCGTTCCGGTTTCGTCGAAGTGATCTGGGTGCCCTGAACTCGCTGAGTCGACCTCGCCCCATCTGTTGCAGTCCACTCCAACATGCAAGAATGCGGGTCGGATGCGGGCGAGGTGATGCTGTGGAAGAACGAGAAAGCGGATCCGGCGAAAAGGCTGAAAACAAGACGCGCCTGTCCCGTTTGGCGGAACGGTCGTTGCCCCGGCGTGTTCGCTTTCTGCTGGAAGGCTTGCAGGAGCGCACCGCTTTCTTTGAGTCGGCTCTGATCCAGTTGTTCGACGAAGTCGAGAAGCGCCTTTTCAAACAGGCCGACAGCGCACGCAACAACGTCCAGCAGGCACGCTTCATGGAGGCGATTCGGGAGATCAAGCGCTGCAAAGCGGATATCGTCCCGCGCTATCTGATGCACCTGGAATCCAGTTTGGCTCTGCTTGATCAGGCTCCGGGAAAAAATGGGGGCTCATCACGATCTGATAGCGGCCCGACCAAGCTGGAGCTTGTGGATTCCCGCGATCTCGAAATCTCCCTGGCTACTCAGGACATCGGCAACAAGGCCGAGATCCGGCATGCCACGGCATTGCATCTGCTTGGCCATCGCTTGGCCGTAATCGCCGGCCGACCGGCTTTCGAGCCTGAAGATTTGCCGCTTGGCCCACTCGCCCTCGCCAATGCGCTGCAATTTGCCTTGGGCGGCCTTGATCTGGAACAACAGGATCGAATCAACGTTTTTCTCGACTTTGACACCATCGTCATTGGGCAAATCGGTCCGTACTACGACACCCTCAATCGCTATCTTGCTGATCAGGGCATCCTGCCGACCTTGCAGGTCAGTCATCTGCATACCAACGCTCACAAGTCCGTTTCGGAAAAGAAACCGGACGCAGTGGCTCAAAAGAATGCGCCCGCAAAAGAGGAAACCCGCATCGAGGCATCGGCACCTGAGCCGACCGGCAGCGCTGCAAACTACGCCCAACGCACCGGCCCACAAGCTCCCGCGAATCGCGCTCAGGCGGAGGCACCCGCGACGCCGCCGCGATCCCAACCGTCTTTTACAACACAGGGGGCTGCGTCTCCTCCGATGCAGGTGGCAGGCGCACGCCCCGGGCTTCCGGCGCACGGCGGCGAATCTGCCGCGAAAGAGGCTGACGATGCTCAGATGTTCAGCTCATTGCGCGGTCTGCTGGCCGAGCGACGACGCAGTCTCGGCACCGCGTCGACCTCCGTTCCGAACGGTACCGAGGTCAGGCGTGACGATTTGCAGGACGCGCTCGGCACCTTGCAAGCTAAACCGGCGCAGCGTTTCCAGCAGGACGGCAAGACCGTCACGCGCAGCATCAGTCACATCAAGCAGGATCTGCTCAACGAGCTCAAGACCAGGAATCCGGGCTCCAAGGCTCCCGCCCTGGCCGAGGAGGATTCCGACACCATCGACCTGGTCGGGATGCTGTTCGACTACATCAATTCGAACCTTGTCTCGCACCGGGGTAGTCGAGAGCTGATTGCCAAACTGCAGGTTCCGGTCCTGCGCAGTGCGATCAACGACAAGGACTTCTTCACCCAGCGCAACCATCCAGCTCGGCAGTTGCTCAACAATGTCGCCGAGGCCAGCGCGATGTGGATGAGCGACGAAGAATCCGACAGCGGCATGGTCGACACGATGAATTCGATGGTCGACCGTGTAACCCATGAGTTTGACGGCGATCTTGGCTTGATGGAGTCGCTGCTCGATGATCTGGGACGCTACATGTCGCAGATCAGCCGTCGTGCCGAGATTTCCGAACGTCGGCATATCGACGCCGCCAAGGGTCGCGAACGACTCGACCTTTCCCGCCAGAAGGCAAACGCGGCGATTGCCTACTTGCTCAAGCGTGGAAAACCGGCTCCGATGGTGCGCGCCGTGCTCGAACAAGCCTGGACCGACGTGCTTGCGCTGACGCTGCTGCGCCAGGGCGAGGACAGTCAGGCCTATCGACGCTGCCTGGCAGTCGCCGACCAACTCATGCAGATCGGATCCGGAGCGGATGTCGCAAAGGTTGATGAAAAGATCCGTGAAGAGGTTCGCAGTGGTCTTCAACAAGTGGGGCTTCACAACGACGAGATTGATGGGGTCGTTGGCAAGCTGTTTGATTCCGCCACACTCGAGAAGAAGACCAGCCACACCGAGATCACTCATGCATTGAAGAGCAAGACGCGTCTTGGCGGTGATGCGACGGCGACGAAGAAACCGTCCGGGGATTTGGCAGCGGCGATGGCAATCGTGCTCACTGACGCTGAAAAGGAAATGGTGCAACGAGTTCGCTCGTTCCCGTTCGGCACGTGGTTCGATTTCGTCACCAACCAGCAGGGCAATACAGTGCGACGCAAGCTCGCATGGTTTTCAACCATTACCGGGCGCTGCCTGTTCGTCAACCAGCGCGGCGCTCGCTCAGAGGAGAAATCCATTGAGCAATTGGCCAGGGAGCTGGTTTCCGGACAGATTCGATTGCACAACAATGAATCCGGAAGTTTCGTCGACCGGGCGTGGCAGGCGATCAAGGGCACCTTGAAGCAATTTTCCGGGCAGAACGCTTTGCCAACATCGGCTTGAGGCCTGCATCCATGAACGAATATCGACGCTCACCACGCAAACCGGCTTTCGTCAACATTCCGGTCATGAACACGATGACCGACGAGGTTATCGGGCGTATCGGTAACCTTTCCTCCGACGGAATGCTCATGGTTTGTGAGTCGGAAATCCCGGACAACGCACTGTTCCAGCTTGCATTCGAGCTGGTCAATGGTGACGGCAAGACTCAAACGATCAGTGTTGGCGTGCAGGAGATGTGGTCTGAGACGGCCAACGTTCCGGGACAATTCTGGGCCGGCTTCCATTTCATCGATATTTCCGATGCCAACCTTGATGCCGTTGAAACGTGGCTGGGTGAGTTCGAGGACTGAGGCGGCGCAGTCAGCTTTGCGCAGGCTACTCTGGGCTGTAGGCACGAATGAAAAGGTCGACTGTCGCTTCCAGATGCTGGTCAATTTCCACTTGCATGCACGTCACTTCGATGCAGCCACAGAGCTGACGCGCATGCAGATCGCCTTTCAACAGGCAGAAAAATTGCGAGGATGCCCGCTCTACGTCACCGATCTGAAGGTGACCCGCGTCGACCTCATGTCGCAGAAAACTGCCAAATTCACATTGCAGAGTTTGCGGTCCCGCCTCCCAGAAGCGCTGCGCCAGCTTGCTCGAATCTCCCGCGCGCGTGGTGAGCAATCGATGCAGGGCGATCGACTCATCACTGGTCACCAGGGCAAAGAAAGCCCGGGCGATGGCCAGCAAGCGATCTCGCAACGAGCCGCTGGTGTCGATGCCGAATAACTCGTTCGGCATTTGCTCGCTACACTTTTCCCTGACAGCCTCTGTGAACAATGTCTCCTTGTCGGTAAAATGACTGTAGACAGTAAGTTTCGAAACACCAGCCTGAGCCGCGATCGCATCCATGCTGGTGCCATCGAAACCGTGCTCGGGAAAAAGGCACTTGGCAGCATTGAGTATCGCCGCACGTTTGCCGAGATCCTTGGGTCGGCCTGGGCCGCAAGATTTTGCCGTAGCTGCATTCATTGTGGAAATTACTGGACTCACGAGTTCTGATTCTTTACTATACCACGCAGTACACGAACTGTCGCCTTGCACGAGATTGTATTGATGCTTGCATTCCGAGTCAGCCATCCCGTTACCGCGACGCTCCTGATCGCATTGTTGGCGGGCTGCGGCGCAAAACCTGAAATCGCCGAGCCGCCGCGTGTCGCCCGGGTGGCCCAGGTCGAGGGCGCCGATGCCCGGGCGATCTCGGTCTATCCCGGCGAAGTGCACGCGCGATTCGAGAGCGCTCTGGGCTTCAGAGTTGCCGGCAAGATCAACACCCGCCATGTGGATGTCGGCAGCCATGTCAGCAAAAACCAGCTATTGGCCGAGCTCGATCCTCGTGATCTGGAACTGGCCCGCTCAAGTTCCGTTGCAACGTTGGCATCGGCGCAAGCGGCCATGCGCCTCGCGTCCTCCGAACACGAGCGCTTTCAGACCCTGCAAAAAAGCAATTTCGTCAGCCAGATCGCTCTTGAAGCCAAGGCGAATGCCCTGGAATCGGCACGCGCCCATGTCACCGAGGCTCGAGCCGCGCTCGCCGCAGCACGAAACCAGGCCGGCTATGCCGAGCTGCGCGCCGACGCGGATGGCGTGATCACCTCCGTTTCGGCCGAGGCGGGCCAAGTGGTCGGTACAGCGCAGCCGGTAGTGACCCTTGCCCACGATGGCGCCAGCGAAGTCGAAATCAGCATCCCCGAGCAGGCCATATCGCGAATCCAGATCGGCACTTCGACGCAAATTGAACTGTGGACCGACAGCGGAGTCAGGAGCGACGGTCGCGTTCGCGAGATTGCGCCCAGCGCTGATGCAACAACGCGAACCTATCGGGTCCGCGTCGCCTTTGACGACGAAAAATCGCAGCCAAGACTGGGCCAAAGTGCCCGTGTCTATTTCTCATCCAGCGATGCCGAAGCCCGGATCGCGGTTCCGCTCAGCGCGATCTACGAGAAGGAAGGCAAACCGGCGCTGTGGCAGATCGATACGGCGACCCGCAAGGTGCACCTGATCCCGGTCACGATCGACAAGTTCGGCGATACCGAAGCGCTTATCAGCGCAGGCGTTGCCGCACACGCATGGATCGTCACTGCCGGCGTTCACCGCTTGCGCGAAGGCGAAATCATCAATCCGGTCGACGCCAGGAATCGACGCGTCTCCTTTTGAGGCTCAAACCCTCTTCCTGTGCAGCCGGAGATCCTCCCCCTCCCCGCCGGCAGCACAGTGAAGAGGACCTTCACACGGTTCGGCTGCAACGACGTCATCATGCAAGAGCCGGTCCGGACCAGGGATTTCACGCTCAATGGCTTCATTCAATCTCTCCTCGTGGGCACTGCGCAACAAGTCCCTGGTGCTCTACGCGATCGTCCTTTTCGGAATCATCGGCGTCTGGTCGTATCGCGGACTCGGCCAGGCCGAGGACCCGCCATTCACTTTCAAGGCGATGGTCGTACAGACCCAATGGCCCGGTGCCACGGCGCAGGAGATTTCGGAAAAGGTCACCGAGACGATCGAGAAGAAGCTCCAGGAAATCGCCGATCTCGATTACCTGCGCAGCTATTCGCGTCCCGGCGAGTCGCAGATATTTTTCGTGGTCAAGGATTCCATCGACCCGGCACGTGTTCCGGATGTCTGGTATCAGGTGCGCAAGAAGGTTGCAGATATCCGTTTCGAACTACCGGCCGATATTCGCGGTCCGTTTTTCAACGATGAATTCGGCGACACGTTCGGCAACATCTACGCCCTGACTGGCGAGGGATTCGACGACGGCGACCTGCGCGACTATGCCGAACGCGTCAAGCTCGAACTGCTGCGAGTGCCAAATGTCGCCAAGATCGAATTGATCGGCCGACAGGACCCGAAGATCTACGTCGAGGCCTCGAATGCCAAGCTGGCCACGCTTGGCGTCAGTTTCGCCGAGCTGCAAAGCACTCTTTCGACCCAGAACGCGCTCGTGCCGGGCGGTAGTTTTGAAACCGCGACGGATCGCATCTACCTGCGCCCCACCGGAGCACTGGATTCGCTCGAAGCGATCCGCGAGCTGAGCATCCGCGGCAGCAATGGACGTCTGTTTCGGCTCGGCGACATCGCCCAGGTCAAACGCGGTTTCGTAGACCCGGCGCAACCGCGCATGCGCTTCGAGGGCAAGCAGGCCATCGGCATCGCCGTTTCGATGCGGAGTGGCGGCGACATCCTTGATCTCGGAGTCGATCTCGAAGCTGCCACCGCGCGCATCGGCAGGACCCTGCCGGTTGGACTCGACTTGCACAAGGTCGCCGATCAGCCTGCAGCGGTGCGCCGTTCGGTTGGCGAATTCGTGCGCACGCTGGGCGAAGCCGTGTTGATCGTCCTTCTGGTCAGCTTTTTTTCGCTGGGTTTGCGCAGCGGCTTTGTCGTGGCAATCTCGATCCCGCTGGTGCTGGCCATGACATTCGCCGCGATGTATTTCTTCGACATCGGCCTGCACAAGATCTCGCTCGGTGCACTGGTTCTTGGCCTCGGCCTGCTTGTCGACGACGCGATCATCGCCGTGGAAATGATGGCGATCAAGATGGAGCAAGGCATGGATCGCGTAAATGCCGCGGCTTTCGCCTATACCTCCACTGCGTTTCCGATGCTGACGGGTACGTTGGTGACTGCCGCAGGCTTCCTTCCGATTGCGACAGCAAAATCGGGCACCGGCGAATACACGCGAGCGATATTCGAAGTGGTCACGATCGCACTGCTGCTTTCATGGATAGCGGCGGTTGTGTTCATTCCGTATCTTGGCTATAAATTTCTGCCGGATCCGAACGCTCCCAGCCAGGCCAGGCCCGGAGGCGCATGGGCCTCTCGACTCTACGATCTGCGCCAGCGCCTGCCAGTCTGGCTCGGCGGCATCCCGGAAAAGCCCGATCACGCCAAACACGATCCGTATGGCACACCGTTCTACCAGCGCTTCCGGCGCTTGGTCGAAGCCTGCGTCGAGCATCGCTTCGTGGTCATTGGTGGCACTGTCGCGGTATTCGCGCTGGCAATTGTCGGTTTCGGTTTCGTCCAGCAACAGTTCTTCCCCGATTCGACCCGACCGGAACTGCTGGTCGACCTCAAGCTCAGCGAAGGTTCGTCGCTGACCGCCACCGAGAACCAGGTCAAGAAGCTCGAAACCTGGCTGGCCAAGCGGCCAGAACTCGAAAACTATGTCAGCTACGTCGGCTCGGGTGCGCCGCGCTTCTACCTGCCGCTGGATCAGCAATTGCCGCAGGCGAGCTTTGCCCAGTTCGTCCTGCTCACCCATGGCAATGAGGAGCGCGAGTCGCTGCGCAAGGAATTGTTGACGCTGTTCCAGGGCGATTTCCCGGAGTTGCGTGCGCGCATAGTCCGCCTCGAAAACGGACCCCCGGTTGGCTATCCGCTGCAATATCGTGTTTCGGGCGCCGAGATCGGAACCTTGCGTGAACTGGCGCGCAAGGTCGCCGATGTCGTTCGCGCGAACCCGAATGCGCGCAATGTGAACCTTGATTGGGAAGAACCGAGCAAGGTCATCCGCCTGGCCATCGATCAGGATCGCGCTCGCACACTCGGCGTCAGCTCCGAGGACGTCTCCAACTTCCTGCAGAGTTCGTTGAATGGCGTGCCGATCGCAACCTATCGCGAACGCGATCAGCTGATTGGCGTGCTGTTGCGCGGAACTGCCGACGAACGTGCGCAGATGAGCCTGCTCGAGAGCCTCTCGGTGCCAACGGCTTCGGGCAAGAGCATTCCGCTGGGCCATATCGCGACACTCGAATACGGCTTCGAGGAAGGCATAATCTGGCGACGCGACCGTCTGCCGACGGTAACCGTGCGCGCCGATATCGAAGGCGCGCTGCAACCGGCAACGGTCGATGCACAGATCAATCCACATCTGGACGGGATCCGCGCAGACCTGCCCGATGGTTACCGATTGGTGACCGGCGGTTCGGTCGAGGAATCGGCCAAGGGCCAGGGTTCGGTCAATGCCGGCATCCCGCTGTTCCTGCTCGTCGTGTTCAGCGTGCTCATGCTGCAGTTACGCAGCTTCCAGCGTGTCCTGCTGGTCGTGTTAACGGCACCGCTCGGCTTGATCGGCGTAGTTCTTTTCCTGCTCGTCTTCCAGGTGCCGTTCGGCTTCGTCGCGATGCTCGGCACGATCGCCATGTTCGGCATGATCATGCGCAACTCGGTAATCCTCGTCGACCAGATCGAGCACGACATCAGCGAAGGCCATCGGCCGTGGGATGCCATCGTCGATGCGACCGTGCGTCGCTCGCGTCCGATCGTCCTGACTGCCGCGGCAGCGATTCTCGCCATGATCCCCTTGTCGCGAAGCGCCTTCTTCGGGCCCATGGCGGTCGCCATCATGGGCGGGCTCACGGTGGCCACCGCATTGACCCTGATGTTCCTGCCGGCCCTCTACGCAGCGTGGTTCCGCATCCACCGCGATACGAAGCCCCGACCGGAGCCTTCATGAATCAGCTACGCGCACGTTTCTCCCTCGTATCTGCACAGTTAATCCAATGTCTTGCGCGATCATCACGTATTCATGAGGAGTCCGGACCGGGCCGTTGGTATTGGAATTGCAAAGATCCCAAATCTGAAATCCGACACGATCGTTACCGGACAATCTGACCGATAACGCACGAACGAACTGGTGAGAGGCGAACATGGTTGAAGCAGCAATTGAATGGAATGGCGCAAGTGCACTCGATGCATGGCGATTGCGCTGGGCACAGCAGGCATTTTCCGCCTTGCTGGATGAGGTCGCTCGCTGTGGTCGCATTTCAGCAGCCGCCTTGCGCACGAGCGCACGGAGAAGCTTGTCCAGCCTGTCCGTGGACGACCGCGGACGCCTCGATCATTGGCTTGCCCTGCAATTGGCAACCACTTCCGCAGTTTCCGCATCCAATGGGCTGGGCGCACTGGCAACGGTGGATCCGATGCTCGCGACCAGCGTGCGCATGAAGGTCCCCCAAGTCCATTATGCGCTGGCAACACAGCATCATTGGGGCATCGTTGCCGCCTGATCGCCATGTTCCAGGTGGGTTGGGACTGATGGGACCAACCCACCGGGTTTGCTGCCCGCTGACAGACCTTTTATGCTTTCGCCCCTTTTGTCCTGATCCTGGAACCTCCGATGTCGATGAATCTTGAGTTGGCCCGCGACAACATGGTCGAGAACCAGATTCGAACCTGGGAGGTCCTCGATCCTCGTGTGCTCGATGTACTCGGCCGCCTGCGCCGTGAGGAATTCGTGCCGACGCGATACCGCGACATGGCCTTCGTCGACGTGCAACTGCCGCTGGGCCATGGCGAGGTGATGCTGAAGCCCGTCATCGAGGGTCGAATCCTGCAGGCTATTGCGATCGAAAGCGGACAGCGAGTGCTCGAAATCGGAACCGGTTCAGGCTTTCTCGCCGCCTGCATGGCCGAGCTTGGTGGCGATATCACCACTGTCGAGCAGCACGCTGATCTGGCCTCGAATGCGCGCGCAAATCTTGATCAGGCCGGGATTTCCAGCGTCCGCATCGAGATTGCCGAAGCGATCAAGGAGTACCAGCCAGGCGCGACTTTTGATTGCGTCGTACTGACTGGCGCGGTTTTTGCGTTGCCTGAGCGGATCAAGACCTGGGTCAAGCCAGGCGGTCGACTGTTTGTGGTTAGCGGTGAATCGCCAGCCATGCAGGCCTTATTGCACACGCGCGTCGATGCCAATCACTGGCAGACTGAAAGTCTGTTCGAAACCGATATTCCGTACCTGACCCACGCCTCGCCACCCGCCCGCTTTACGCTGTGATGATCGCCTCGGCCCGGTAATGCAAACACTTGAGGATAAATTGATGAATGCTCCCCGCTCCCTGTCGATCGCGCTGGCTTTGGTGCTGGGCACCGGCGCTTCGCTTGCATGCGCCGATGACCTGATCCAGATCTACGGCGAGGCGCGTTCCTCTGATCCGCAGCTTGCTGGTGCCGAAGCCAACAGCCAGGCGATCGGTGAGAACGTCGATCAGGCCAGATCCGCGCTGCTGCCGCAGATCGGCGCATCGTTGAGCTATTCGCAGAGTCATGGTGCGAGTGGCGGGCCGCAGTTCGTCACCAATCCCGATGGTACCCAGAGTTTGATCAATGTCTCGACCTCCTCTGACAACTACAGCCGCAACTTGAGCGGCCGGCTCGACCAGAGCATTCTCGACCTGAGCAAATGGACCGCCTTGAAGTCGGCACGCGCCACGGCCAGCGCCGGTGACGCGACGTACGAGGCAGCCCAGCAGGATTTGTTGATCAGGGTCTCGACCGCGTATTTCGATGTGTTGACGGCCGAGGATGCACTGCGCTTCGCCCAGGCCAATGAGGAGGCACTCGGTCGGCAAATGGAACAGGCCCAGCAGCGTTTCGATGTCGGCCTTTCGGCGATCACCGACGTCAATGACGCCAAGGCCCAGCACGACACCTCGGTAGCCAATGTGATTTCCGCGCAAAACACGCTCGATGACAACAAGGAAGCGCTGCGTCAGCTCACAAACAAGGAACCCGGCGAGCTCAAGAAGCTTCGCGACAAGCTGCCGCTGGACAAGCCGAACCCCGAGAATGCAGAAGAGTGGGTCACTGTTGCAATTGCGCAAAATCCGACCCTGAGTTCCTACGAATACGATCTGGAGGCCGCCAACGCCAACATCCAGACCGCACGTTCCGGCCACTTGCCGACGATCAGCGGGCAGGTGCTCTACTCGAAGAATCCGCGTTGGAGCGACAACAGCGCATCGAGCTTCAATGATGCCTTCCACACCAACAGCGAAACCTGGTCGACCACGGTTGGCCTGACCCTCAACGTGCCGATCTTTTCCGGCGGCTACACCCAGTCTCGCGTGCGCCAGACGATTTTCAGCCGCGACGCTGCGCAAGATCAGTACGAGCTGCAGAAGCGTCTGATCGAACGCAGCACGCGCAGCAATTATCGCGCCGTGATTGCTGGTGCGAGCCAGGTCGAGGCGACCCGTCAGGCCGTCGTTTCGGCGCAGAGTTCGCTCGACGCGACCCAGGCCGGGTATGAAGTCGGAACGCGCACGATCGTTGACGTGCTGATCAGCCAGCAGCAGTTGCTGTCGGCGCAGAGCAGCTACTCGCAGGCGCGACATGCATTCGTCCTCAACGGACTGCGCCTCAAGCAGGCCGCCGGCATCATCGAGGTCAAGGATCTCGAAGCGGTCAATGCTTTGCTTGAGTGAGCTGATCGCTCAGATTCGCACCGGTTCACCGGCAAGCACTTGCTCGACGATCGTCACGGTGCGTTCAACGGCGCCGCGTTCGCGCTCGAGGACGGCCTGCGCGGCCTGACCCATGGCTTCCCGATCGTGGGGATGGGTTAACAGACGAATCAGGCCGAGGCCAAGTTCGGTCTCGTCGGCAACGCGCAGGACTGCCTTGGCGGCGATCAGGCTGTCGGCGATTTCCTCGGTGTTGAAGGTGTGTGGGCCAACGATCACCGGCTTGCCGAGTGCGGCCGGTTCGAGCAGGTTGTGACCTCCGATCGGCTCAAGGCTGCCCCCCACGAAGGCGATATCGGCACAGGCGTAGAACTGCAGCAGTTCACCCATGCTGTCGACAACGAAACACTGACAGCACGCATCCGCAAGGACGTCTTCGCTGCGTACGCGAGTGCTGAAACCGAGCGAGCGGCAAACACCGACTACCGGTTTGAAGCGCTCCGGATGACGTGGCGCGATCAGCAGCAAGGCATCCGGATAGCGCTGCAAGACTGCGCTGTGAGCCTTGAGCACCGGCAGTTCCTCACCTTCATGGGTACTCGCTGCGATCCAGACCGGTCGCTTCGCTCCCCACGAATCTCGCATCTGGATGGCGATTCCAGTCAGATCGGCCGGGACCGGCATGTCGAACTTGAGATTGCCGATGACCGCCAATCGCGTGACGGCAGCACCGAGCAAGCGCAGGCGTTCGGCATCGACTGGTGATTGCGCGGCGACGAAACTGGCGCAACGGATTGCGCGCCGGGCCAAGGGGCGTACTGGCCCGTAACCCTTGAGACTGCGCTCGGACAAACGTGCATTGGTCACCACGATGGGAATCGACCGCTCGCGGCAAGTGATGAAAAGGTTGGGCCAGATCTCGGTTTCCATGATCACCGCGAATCTTGGCCGAACGCGATCAAGGAAACGCTTGACCGAGGCTGGCAAGTCATACGGCAGATAGACGTGGAAGACGCGATCGCCGAAAAGGCTTTGCACGCGTTCGGATCCGGTCGGAGTGACTGTCGTCACCACCATCGGCGCATCCGGGTAGCGGCGGATCAGCGCCTCGATCAAGGGCACCGCCGCATTGACCTCGCCAACTGACACCGCATGCACCCAACTGCTCTTGTCGAAACCCGGCGCGGGGAAGAAACCGAAGCGCTCCTTCCAGCGCGAGAGATAGCGCCGATAGCGCAGACCACGCGCGGCCAGTCGATACAGAATCACCGGCGTCAGCAGATACATGGTCAAGGTGTAAAGCAGACGCAGCAAGGCGGAATCCGTCGACCGGCAAGGCCGCGAAGTATACGGGAAGGTCCGATCAGCCCCGCGCCAGCGTCATAGGCAGAATCAGGCGAGGCCGCCATAATCGGACGATGACATCGCGCATGCCATCCTTTCGCCGCCGTTTGCTCGGCCCCCGGCATTGGCCCGCCTGGCTCGGCCTGGGCTTGCTCTGGTTGTTGTCACGCCTGCCCTATCGCGCGTTGATGGCGTTCGGGCGCGGACTCGGTTGGCTGATTGCGCGCATTCCGGGTTCACGCCGACGCATTGCCGAGCGCAACATCGAACTATGCTTCGCCGAACTGGACGCTGATGCACGCGCGCAGCTGCTCGAAAGCAGCCTGCGCGATGTCGGCCTCATGCTGGTCGAATTCGCTCTTGCCTGGATGGGGTCGAGCCGCGCGATCGCCCGCGTGCCGGTAACGATCGAAGGCATCGAGCATCTCAAAGCCGCGGCTGCGCGCGGCCAGGGCGTCTTGTTGACCGGTGCGCATTTCTCGCATCTCGAACTGGCCGGACGCCTGCTCGTTGAACATGGCGGCATCGAACTGGCCGGGATGTATCGCGAACACGGTGATGCCGCGTTCGAATGGGCAATACGGCGAAAACGCCAGCACTATGCGGCGACCATGTTCACCAAGAACGAGATTCGCAGTTGCGTGCGTTACATGAAAGCAGGCGGACGCATCTGGTATGCGCCGGATCAGGACATGCGCGGCAAGGATACGGTGTTCGTCCCGTTCTTCGGCGTCAGCGCTTCGACACTGACGGCCACCCATCACCTGGCCCGGCTTTCCGACGCCTGCGTGATCCCGTTTTTTCATCGTCGCCTGCCCGATGGCGGTTACGCGCTGCGGCTTGAGGCGCCATTGTCGAATTTCCCGAGCAACGACGTGATCAACGACACGGCCCGGGTCAACGCGATGATCGAACGCATGGCGCGCGAGGCACCAAGTCAGTACCTTTGGATCCATCGGCGCTTCAAATCCCGTCCAGCGGGTGAAGCAGCCATCTACAGTTGAGTGATTCCACAGGACTCAAGGAGTGCGGCGCATGGGGTTGGTCTTGATCATCGGCGGCGCAGTTGTCGGCGTCCTGCTCGGCGCGACTGCTTGGAGCGAATCGACCGCCTGGGCCGGTCTGTTCTGTGGCGCAGGCTTCGGTTACCTGCTGTGGAAACTTGGCGAACTGGCCGCACGGCTGCGCGAAAGCGAGGAGCGCCTTGCTGCGCTCGAACAAACAGAGCTTCGCAAAGGCATCGAGCGCAGCCCGGCACGAACCGTCGGCGAGGCGACCCTGGACTTGCGCGATGTCGCGCCGATCCCGCCCTCGGCTCCTGCGCGAGCGGCAACGCCTGAGCGCATCGAAACGCCAGCGTCGGCCCATCCACCTGCCGTCGCCAGCTCGGCGGCGATCCCGCCCGTTCCACCCCCCGTTCCAGCAGCGGACTGGTCGCGGTCGCTGCAACCGGACTTCGATAAAGACCCGGCAGCCGACCTCGCCGAGCCCTCCTTCGATCTTTTCTCGTCGATCAAGGGCTGGTTCACAGAAGGCAATGTGCCGGTCAAGGTCGGCATGCTCGTGTTGTTTGCCGGCGTCGCTGCCCTGCTCAAATATGCGGCTGACGAAGGCTGGTTTACCTTCCCTATCCAATTCCGTCTGGTTGGCATCGCCCTCGCTGCGATTGCCGCACTGGTTTTTGCCTGGCGACAACGCGACAGCAAGCGCGCGTTCTCGCTGAGCCTGCAGGGCGGCGCGATCGGCATCCTGCTGCTGACCGTGTTCGCGGCCTTTCGCCTTTATCACCTGCTGCCCGCCACGCCGGCATTCGCGCTGTTGCTGATACTCGTCGCTGGACTATGCGTACTCGCGGTCTTGCAGGATGCGCTGGCGCTGGCCGTACTCGGCATCCTCGCCGGCTTCGCAGCTCCGATCCTGATTTCGACCGGCAGCGGCAACCACGTAGCGCTGTTCTCGTTCTACGGCTTGCTCAATATCGCGATCTTCGCGATCGCCTGGAAACGCTCGTGGCGAATTCTCAATCTGATCGGATTCTTCTTTACCTATGCGATCGGCACGCTCTGGGGCGCACGGTCGTACCGCAGCGATATGTTCGACAGCACCGAGCCGTTCCTGCTGCTGTTCTTCGCGATCTATCTCGCCGTTCCAATCCTGTATGCGCTGAAGCGCTCGCCGGAAAAACGCGATGCCATCGATGGCACCTTGCTGTTCGGCAATCCACTGGCCGCGTTCGCGCTGCAGGGCGCCCTGCTCGAGTGGGAGCGCATGCCGCTGGCAATTTCCGCACTGGCACTTGGCATTCTCTATTTGCTGCTTGCGGCGAGCCTGATCCGCCGTGTCCGCGTCCTCGGCGAATCGTTCGCCGTGCTGGCTCTGGGCTTCTCCACCCTTTCGGTGCCACTGGCCTTGTCGGCGCGCACGACCGGTTGCATCTTCGCCCTTGAAGGCGCAGCTCTGGTCTGGCTGGGCCTGCGTCAGCAGCGACGCCTGCCGCGCTGGATCGGTTTACTCCTGCAGTTGCTCGCGGGCGGCGCATTCCTGATCGCGTTTGAATGGGGGCGCGTCGAGTATGGCGTGCCGATCGCGAACGGGCATTTCGTCGGCGCCATGCTGATCTGCCTCAGCGGGCTGGTCTGCGCCGGGCTATACCAGCGCGCCAGAGCCGGGAATGCGCTGAGCGGCCTGCTTTACCTGTGGTCCCTGGCCTGGTGGTTTGGCGGGTGGCTGATTGAGATCGATCGCTTTGTTCCGGGCGAGCAGAAATTCGCCGCGATACTTGCCTTGTTCGCGCTCAGCGCCTGGCTGGCAGCGGAGGCTACGCGCCACTGGCAGCGCCTGGTCTTGTCCCTGACCACGACGATCCTGTTCTGGCTGATCCTGCCATTGAGCGCATTGATCGCCATCGATGGGCGGATTTTCGAAAGCTGGAATCTGGTCACTTATGGCATTTTCGCCATTGCCGGCTGGCGCGCCCTCGCGTGTTTGCGCCAGAGCTCTGCGGCCGAGCAGACTGCCACCCATCTCGGCTGGTTCTGGGTCTGGACCGTGGTGTTTGCGTTGCGCCTGGACGAAATCGCTAGCGATGCCGGTCTCGGCAACGGCTGGAGCATGGCCATGATCGCGCTGCCGCTGCTCATCCTGTTCCTGCTCGTGCTGCGCCGGCCTGACTGGATTGCCACGCCGCTATCCGACGACTTCGGACGTTATCGCCACATCGTGCTCGGCTCCCAGGTCGTCATCCTCGGAGGCATGCTTGGCCTCAGCTTGTTCGTGGACGGCGCCAGCGCCCCTCTGGCCTGGCTGCCAATCCTCAACCCGCTGGAACTTTTCCAGATTGCCGCATTGGGTTCGCTGGCGTTCTGGATGCGCGATGACGACTCGCCTGATCTGTTGCGCAACAACCGTCCAGCCTTGTTATCCATCGCCGGTTTCTTGCTGATCACCTCAGCCACTCTGCGCGCCGCGCACCATCTCGGCGGTGTTCCGTGGGATGACGGCCTGCTTCAGGCAAGCTTGTCGCAGACGAGTCTGGCCGTAGTCTGGAGCGTACTCGGGGTGGCCGGATGGGTAATCGGATCACGCCGCGGCAATCGTCCGTTGTGGCTGGCCGGGGCCCTGCTGATGGCCGTGGTGCTGGTCAAACTGCTGCTGATCGACCGCCAGCATCTCGGCAATTTGTTCGGCATTGCCTCCTTCATAGCTTACGGACTGCTCTGCACCCTGGTCGGCTATCTGGCCCCGGCACCGCCGCGTCAGCTCGAACAGGAAGAAGCGACATGAGGATTCTCACCCTGCTCGCCGCTCTGGGCGTACAAAGCGCGCTCGCGGCGGGCCCCGGCGACTACGCGATGGTATTGCCAATTGAAACCGAAGGCAGCAGCGCGGCGTGGCAGATCGAGCTCAGCACCGAGGTCTATCACTGGTCGCAGGACGCCGATCTGCGTGACCTCGCCATCTTCAATGCGGCCGGCCAGCCAGTACCAACGACCCGTTGGCGAGTCAATCCCGGCAGTCGAATCGAGGAAGACAAGGCCGAACTTCCGATCTTCGCCCTGCCGACCGAGGCGTCGGCGCGATTGGCCACGGATCTGCAACTGATTGTCGAACGGGATCCCGACGGACGCGTGCGCCGGATCGAAACCAGCGAATCGACCAGCGCGAACTCCGATCCGACCGTGAATCAGTGGTTGCTCGACAGCAGCGATTTCAAGAACGGCATCGACTCGCTTACGCTGAGCTGGAGCAGTCCGGATAGCGGCGTCGTTGCTCGATTCGATGTCGACGCAAGTAACGATTTGCAAACCTGGAAACGACTGCGCAGCGATGCGACGGTCGCCTTGTTCGAACGCGATGGTCTGCGCATCGAGCGGCGCCGCATTGACCTGGATGGACAGCAATTTCGCTACCTGCGCCTGCATCGACTCGACAATGGACCGAGCTTGAGTGATTGGCGAGTCGAGGCACGCAGGCAGCAGCAACGGTTTGAATCGATGCCCAAGCCGCAGTGGCTCGATGCCGAGCTGCTCGATGCTCTGGACGGCGAGCAAGCCAGTGTCAGCCGGCATCTTTATCGATTGCCCGCCGCGATACCTGCGAGCTTGCTGCGCATCGACCTTGGCAACGACAACGCCCTCGCCGAACTCGATGTATTCACACCAACGGCGGCCGCCAAGGACCGCACCAACTGGCTGCCGCGCGCGCATCTTGTCGCCTATCGTTTGCGCCAGGCGGGTGTCGAAATCGACAACGGCGACATTGGCCTGGCCGGTAGCGCACGCATTCACGAGCTGCGCATCGATTCGGCCACCCCTTTGCAACCGTCGCCACAGGTGCGCGTCGGCTACATGCCAGACCGTCTGGTTTTCCTCGCGGAGGGCGATGGACCGTATCAGCTCGCCGTCGGCAGCAGTCAGCAAAGGCGACCAAATTATCCGATCGATGCCGCCATCTCGCGCTTGCGCAAGCAATTCGGAGCAACTTGGCAGCCGCCCTTGGCCCGCCTGGATGCGGCGCGTCCGAGTGCGGGTGCGAAGGCGTTGTTGGCGCCCCGCGAACCGCTGGCGTGGAAAACCTGGCTGCTATGGCTGGTATTGATCGGCGCGGCGGCGGTCGTTGGCGGGATCGCGCTCAGCCTGCTTCGGGGCAGCCGCGAAGGCAGCGCAGAAGATCGCCAGCAGCCACCAGAAGAATAGTCCCCACCACGCCGAATAGAAGGCGAAATGGGTATTCAATGGAAAGCACATCACGGCCAGGGCGAGACCCGGCGCGAATGCTCGGGTGCGCTGATCCGGCGTTGCCTGGCGCCACGCACGGATCGCCAACGCACTGCCCAGAATCCAGAATATCAACCCGACCAGACCGGTTTCAGTCGTCACCTCAAGCACAATCTGGTGGGCGTGCGAGGCACCTTCACCGGTACTGGCGTCGACGAAGTCATCGCCGACAACGGCATGCTCGGGATAGTCGTAGCGAAATCCACGTACGCCGACGCCGAACAGCGGATGCGTCTCGATCATATCGACGGCCGCAAGCCAGATGCGCAGACGCCCGGCCGAGGCTTCATCGACGGCTTGTTCGGTTCCCTCAAAAACGAGCAGGCTTTTCTCGATCCGCGAATCGAATCGATCCGAATCCCGCAGGATTATTCCGGCGCTAAGGGCAATGCCAAGCATGCCACCGAGAAGCAGTGGGAAAAACCGCCGCAGGTTGCCGGTCTCGCGCCAGCCAAAGAGCAGAGTGACGAGGGCAAACGACAACCACGCGGCACGCGATCCGGCCATCAGGATCGGCACGAGCACGAAGATGAAAGCCGCCAGAAGACCCCAACGTCCGCTTTTCTCACGAGCCGTCATCAGAAAGAATGGCGACAGAACCGCAAGCACCGGACCCAGCTTGAGATTGTCCGCGCCGAAAATGCCTGATATGCGCTCAAGCTCCGGAGCACCGGCGATGCTGTGACCGCTGACAATCTGCACCCAGGCATCAAGCATCCACAGCGCGCAAATCGCCGCGATGGCAAATTGAAACGATCGCCAGATTTCCGCTTTGCGCATGGCCCATGACACAAATAGCGCAAACGGAAGAAAACGCAGAATCTCCAATGCTGTCATCCATGTTTTCTGCGGCATGACCGCGCTAAAACCAGACAGAACCGCAGGAATCCAGTAGCACGCAAACAAGAACAGAATCAGGCGCAGATCGGGGTCCGCGATTAGCGCTACGCGATGGCGCACGAGCAGTCCGACACCCACCAGACCGGCGATCAGAATCGGCAATTCCGAGACCCTGCCCACCGGCAGCAGTACCAACGCGCCAAGCACAAGCAGCAGCGCGGCAAGCTCACTGCGAGGCATCGAGGCCGGCAGGGTCATCGATCGTCGCGGCGCCGACGCGGCCTGGCCACCAGCTCGCCATACAGGGCGAGCGTCGCCCCCTGCATGTCACTGAGCCGATAGCGGTCCAGTGGTTGGATGGCCGGTGCATCGCGCATGAGCATTGCCGCCGTTTCGGCCAGTTTCGCGCGATCGCCTGGGGGCACGCGACCTAGCGGATACAGCTCGGTCAGCAATTCACCGACACCGCCATGGGCGTAGCCAAGGACCGGACGGCACAGAGCAAGCGCCTCGATCACGGTTCGGCCAAATGACTCGCGCTGCGTGCTGAGCTGAAGGATCAACGTCGATACTGCCATGACGTCGCGCACGTCGGCACGCGGCTCACTGATGACAAGATGGCCGGAAACACCAAGCCGGAGTGCCAGCGCCTCAAGCTCTGCGATGTAGGCTTCGCGCCCGGGCTCTCGAGCACCGAGCAACAGCAGGCGCGCTTCGACACCGCGATCCTTCAGATCAGCGAGCAGTTCGATCGCATCGGCATGACCCTTCAGGCGCGTGCCACGCGCCGGCAAAGTCAACAACGGCGCAGCGTCGAGTTGTGGGTAGTCGTTGAAGAATCGTGTCCGCCATTTATCGTCGGGCTGATAGCCAAACGGGAACTCAGCGCTGTCGACACCTCGCGGTATCAACACCAGTCGCTGCGGACTCGTACCGCGGTAGTGACGCAGGACATGATCGCGAACAAGGTTTGATACGCAGATCACGCACTCGCCGCGGGCCATGATGCCGCTGTAAAAACCGGGCGAATTCAGGCCGTGGACCGTGGTCACAAAGTGCGGCTTCGGCGCCGGCATTCCGCGTATCGCGTACCAGCCGAGCCATGCCGGCAATCGCGATCGGGCATGCACGATGTCGGGCTTCAATTCACCCAGGAGCGCGCGCAAACGCGGCACAAGGGTCAACGTGCGCAGGGATTTCTTGCCTATCGCAAGCGTGATGTGACGACTGCCCTCGGCCTCCAACTGCTCGACCAGACGCCCGCCGGCCGAGATCACGGTCGAATCGTGACCGGCCTCGACAAGGCCACGTCCGATCTCGATCGCCGATCGCTCGGCACCGCCCGAAGCGAGCGCCGGCAGCAATTGGACGACCCGAAAACGGGGATTTGTCACATTGGAACCCTGCTCGTACAAATCGACCTCGGCTTGGCGAATGACGTTCAAGCAGGGCGGCCAGTCAGCTATCGAGCACGTAGTCGGCGCTGCAATACGGACACTTTGCCTTGCCGCCCTGGTCCTCGATCGGGAGATAGACCTTCGGATGCGAGTTCCACAATGACATTCCCGGCATCGGACAACTCAAGGGAAGATCCGCCAGACTGACCTGATAGCGATTTTCCGCATTCGCCGGAATACGCGTTTCTGCCGCTGGATTTCGCAAAGACATGTGCCACAACTCCTGAAAAAGACAACAGCCAGACAGTTTAGCAGCACGGATTGTGCCAAATCAGTCACAATCGACTCGTCGATCGCCTCGCAGTTCGACTAACGATTTCGCCACACCCTCGCTTCGTGGGTGGCCTAGAATATTGAGTCGTTCAGGTCGCGCCCGGTTGCGACGCGTGGCCTGGACTGCTTTACCGTTCGACCGCGATCGCAGCGTTTCATTCAAACCCTAGGGGAGACACCATGGATTTTTCGAAACTGATTGCCCGAGTCCAAGCCATTCTGATGACTCCGAAAACCGAATGGCCGGTTATCGCAGCGGAACAGGAAACCGTTGCCAATCTGTACAAGAACTACATCCTCATCCTTGCAGCGATACCGGCTGTGTTTGGTTTCATCAAGGGCAGCTTGATTGGTTACAGCGTCATGGGTTTCACCGCACGCACGCCAATTGTGAGCGGCGTGATCGGAATGATCGTCCAGTACGCCCTGATTCTTGGCCTGGTGTATCTGGTCGGCCTGATCATCAGCGCGCTGGCGCCGAACTTCGGCGGCGAGAAGAATCAGATCCAGGGACTCAAGACCGCAGCCTATGCCTATACCGCCGGTTGGGTCGCCAGCATCGCCGTGATTGTTCCGTGGATTGGCTGGATCGTCGCTTTGGCGGGTTCGATTTATGGCATCTATCTGCTCTTCCTCGGCCTCCCGCACACGATGCGCTGCCCGCCGGATAAATCGGTGCTCTACACGGTTGTGATCATCGTGATCGGCTTCGTTCTCAGTATCATCATCGGCATGATCGTCGCCGGAATCACCACCGCAGGCACGGCTGCCAATGCGGTCAATTTCGGCTCGAGCAGCAGCAATGTAACCGTCGATTCGGACAGCCCATTCGGCAAGCTCGCTGCGCTCGGCGAAAAGATGGAACAGCAAACCAAGAAACTCGAAGCCGCCCAGCGCAGCGGTGATGCCAACGCCCAGGCCGAAGCAGCCAGCGCGATGATGGGCAGCATCCTCGGCGGCGGCGACCAGGTCGAAGCGCTCGCGCCGAACGAAATCAAGGCCTACTTGCCTGAGAAACTCGCCGGCTTCAAGCGAGAATCGATTTCGGTCGAGCGCAACGGCGTCATGGGCGTGCAGGTCAGCACCGGTCGCGCCCGCTATCGTGATGCCAACAACAATCAACTTGATCTGGAGATCACCGACATGGGTGGGGCCAAGGGCGTCATGGCCCTGGCCGGCTTCGCTGGTGTCGAATCCGAGAGGCAGACCGAGTCGGGCTACGAAAAAACCTACAAGCAGGATGGTCGGCTGGTCAACGAAAGCTGGGACAGCAACAGCCATCGCGGCGAGTTCGGCATCGTTCTCGGCGACCGTTTTTCAGTCAAACTGAGCGGTCAGGGCGAAGGCCTGGACATGAATGCGCTCAAGTCCGCCCTTTCCTCGTTGAATCTCGCCAGCCTCGAATCGATGAAGAATCAGGGCGTCAAACAGGGCTGAGTTCCCGCCCCTCCGGCGCCATGCAGCGCGTTCGCCGATGCCAAAACCGTCTTGCCGAAACAGCGTGTGCTCAGCCGCGATGCACTTGCTGATCGATTCAATCCAATCGCATCGCGGCTGACGTTTGGCTTCAGCCTTCCTTCTTCGCCAC
>JBBRBU010000014.1:0-73373 GCA_038205505.1 Lysobacterales bacterium
CGCCTGCGAGCTTACCGAAATATATTCACCCGCCGCCATCGACAAGGCGCCGCCAACGAGTCCCGCGATGCCGGCGAGCACGATGGTTGACTGCCCTGCATTCGCTGCAGCGATACCGACGATCAGGCTGGCCGTCGAGACAATGCCGTCGTTTGCTCCAAGAACAGCTGCGCGCAACCAGCCTATGCGATCGGTTCGATGTGATTCATCATGATGTTTCAGCACACCTGTCCTACCTTTCCCTGCGAGGGAGTCGCCGATCAGTGGCAATCAAAAGCTGATGTTCATGCGCCGCATCAGCTTTCCCGCCAGCCAGGCCGGACCGATCAACAGGTAGGCCAGGTCGGTGAAAAATGACGGTCGCGCGCCCTCGATGTGATGGCCGACGAACTGACCAATCCAGGCAACGACAAAGACAGCGAGGGCTGTCCACAGCAGAGTGGTGGGTCCGATGCTGCGATACAGAAATTCGGTGAACAAGCCCATGACCAGAAACACCAGCAGCATTGCCAGGCCGATTGGCTTCGACATGCGCCAATAGAAAGCAAACGCAGCGACCATCGCCAGCCCGCACCAGAAACCGGCTCGACCGATCGAGGCCGGAACTGGAATCACCCACAGCGCGGCGATCGCCGACCAGAGGATTGCGGGCACGCAAATCCAGTGAATCGCCCGATTGATCGGGTTCTTGTGATCCAGACTGTAATTGCCAAACCATTCGTTGACGCTGCGCATGGACTCTCTCCGTACAAGACGATAATGAATTTCAAACCGGATGGTGTCGCGGCTCAGTCCAACTGTATGCCAGCGAGGCGGTGCAGCGCCTCACCATATTTTGCTGCGGTACCTGCAATGATATGCGCAGGGATCGACGGGCCTGGGGCCTGCTTGTTCCAGTCCAGGGTTTCCAGATAGTCACGCACGAATTGCTTGTCATAACTCGGCGGACTGATGCCGACTCGATACTGGTCGGCCGGCCAGAATCGTGAAGAATCGGGTGTCAACATTTCATCCATGACATGCAGTTTGCCCTCCGCGTCGGTGCCGAATTCAAGCTTGGTATCGGCGATCAGAATACCGCGGGCAGCCGCGAATCCGGCGGCGAACCGATAGATGGCCAGGGTCGCCTGACGGACCTGATCGGCCAGTTCGAAACCGACCTGGTCAGCAACCACATCGAATGCGACATTCTCGTCATGACCGCCGACAGCGGCTTTGGTCGAGGGCGTGAAGATCGGCTCGGGAAGTTGCTCGGCCTGCCTCAACCCGGGCGGCAGATCAATGCCGCAAAGTGAGCCGGAAGCCTGATAGTCCTTCCAGCCCGAGCCGATCAGATAGCCGCGCGCGATGGCCTCGAACGGTACGGGCTTGAGGCGCTTGGCGATCACGCTGCGCCGCACGTAGAGGCTGCTGTCGGTACCGCTCGGAAGCACGCTCTCCGGGGTTTCGTCGAGCAGGTGGTTCGGCATCATGTCGGATGTTTCCGAAAACCAGAAGTTCGACATCCGGGTCAGCATCTCGCCTTTGCCCGGTACCGGATCGGGCAAGACGACATCGAACGCACTGAGTCGATCGCTGGCCACGATCAGCAGCCGGTCCCCGGGCAGGGCGTACACATCCCGGACCTTGCCGCGATGAACCAGGTCAAGGCCCGGAAGTTCGGATTGGAGCAAGGTCGATGGCACGGAGGTTCCCCCGGATAGGACAGTCCGCAGTTTAACCGCAGCGCAACGGCAAGGCTGTGTAAAATAGACTGCTTGCCCACGCTCAGGTTCAATGGATGCGTCACCCACGACTCGCAGAATGCGCAGAACTCGTTCTCGCACTTCGCCTCGACAAGTCAGTCATTTCAGCCCTTCCCAGTGGCAGCACCGGATTCAAGCACGATAGCGGCTGCGTTGAATCCAAGCCCGTGGGTACGTGAGCATGATCGGAAAGATTGTCGGCGCGATTCTCGGTCTGGTCGTATTTCGAAACTTCTTCGGCATGCTGATCGGCACATTCGTCGGGCACATGTACGACTTGAGCGTTGCCCAGTCGCGACGACCGTCGCAAGCCTCCTCGTTCGTTGGGCCGTTGTTCGCGTTTGCCGGTGCTTTGGCCAAATCCGATGGACGCGTTTCCGAGGTCGAGATCCGCGCCGCTGAGTCGTTGATGGATCGTCTGCGCCTGAACGCCGAATTGCGACGCATGGCGATCGAGCAATTCAATCTGGGCAAGGCACCCGAATTCGATGTGGAGACAGCCATCGCGCAACTGCGTGGATGGACACACGGCCGTCGCGACCTGGCCTTCTTGCTGCTGGACCTGCTCCTTGATCTCGTTTACGCCGAGGGCAGCCTGCCAGCGACCAAACTCGGAATCGTTCGACAGTTGTGCTGGGCGCTCGGCGTCAGCGATGCCGAACTCGCCGCGGTGACGGCGATGAAGGGCTATGGGCCGCGTTACCAGTATCAGGGGCCGCAAGGGGGTTCGAGCGGCCCGCAGCGTCCCAGAAATACCCCGTCGAGAATAGATCCGTATGTAGTCCTCGGCATCACCCACGAGGCTGAGCCCCGTGACATCAAGCGCGCCTATCGCAAACTCATGAGTCAGCATCACCCGGACAAGCTCGGCAATGTCCCGGACGAATTGAAGCAGCGCGCTGAAGATCGTGCCCGCGAAATCAATGCGGCCTATGAGAGGATCAAGTCCGACCGCGGCTTCACCTGACGCCGCGCGCAATCGATTCGGGCCATCGCACTTGACGACTGGCGCGGATGATCGGCATGCACAGCGACCAACGCGTTCGGGTTGATGGATGCCAGCAGCCAAGCGCGATCTGGCGGCAGCAATTCCCCCTCAACAGCTTGTGTCGAAATGATCGAGGCACGGCTCGTCGATTGTTGATCTGCAATCTCATCCAGCGTTCATCGACTGGAATCGAGGTCCGATTCATGCAAACGTACTCGCCCATGTAGTTGTGAAGAGGAACGGAGAATCATGATTTCGATTGGATCGGGACGCTTGTTCGTTGCTTCGGCAGGATTGGCTGTTGCCCTCGTGCTGGTGAGTCTGGCTGGATGCGGCGAAGCAGCAACCGAAGCGGCCGAAGGTCAGCCTGCGCGGGCCAACAGCAAGGCCTCCACCGAAAAGGCATCGAAGACGACGGATCGCGGCAATGCACGCTTTACCACGGCCGGAAGCTCGTGGGAGAGTGGCTATGCCAGCGCACGGCAGAATGAAAACCGGTTGCGCATTTCGGCAAGCCGGATGGAGCGCGCTGGCGACAAGATGAAGCGTGATGAGCTCAAGTTGAACATCGCCAACTTCACGGGGCCGGGGCAATACAAGGCTGACCCGATGTCAATGTTTATTCGGGTCGCCCTTGATTTGCCGAAGGACGAAGGCGAACAGGTCGATCCGCAGCAGACACTGATGGACGCGCTCGGCAACACCAGCAACATTCGCCTGGCCAACGCCGACATCGAGATCACTTCGGTCAGCGGCGGCTATATCGATGGTACCTTCACGATCGAAAAACCTGCCGGCACGCCGGAATCGACGATCACCGGCGGACAGTTCCATGCCCGCGTCCGCGAGTAGGCTACTGCCCGTCGGCCCCTGCCTGAAGCCGAAGCGTCGCGGCTGAAGCCGTTCCCACTCCCACAAAGTCTGACACCTACCGCACATCGGCCCACTCCAATGTCCAAGTCTCCAAGCGTCATAGCCCCTTCCATTCTCTCGGCCAATTTCGCCCGCCTTGGCGAGGAAGTCGATGCGGTTATCGCGGCGGGAGCTGAATGGGTCCACTTCGATGTGATGGACAATCACTACGTGCCGAATCTGACCATTGGCCCGCTGGTCTGTGCGGCGCTGCGCAAGCATGGCGTAACGGCACCGATCGATGTGCATCTGATGGTCAAGCCGGTCGACCGCATCATTCCGGATTTCGCTGAAGCCGGTGCCAGTGTGATCAGCTTCCATCCAGAGGCTTCCGAGCATGTCGACCGCACCATCCAGTTGATCCACGCGAGTGGTTGCAAGGCCGGCCTGGTGTTCAATCCGGCGACACCGCTCAACTACCTGGATCATGTACTCGACAAGCTCGACATGATTTTGATCATGTCGGTCAATCCGGGTTTCGGCGGACAGAGTTTTCTGCCTTCGGCGTTGGAGAAACTGCGTTGTGTGCGCAAATTGATCGATCGCAGCGGTCGAGACATTCGCCTTGAAATTGACGGCGGCGTAAAGGTCGACAACATCGCAGAAATCGCGCGCGCCGGCGCCGACACTTTTGTCGCCGGCTCGGCAATCTTTGGCAAGTCTGATTACGCCGAAGTGATTGCCTCGATGCAGCGGGCCATCGCCGCAAGCTGAGGGCGATTGCAGGTTTGTCCATGCCTTTCGACCCTTAAGGGATGATACGGGTCGCGTTAGAATGGCCGATTCTGCGTTGTTTCCGGGGTATCTGATGCGCCTGACTTTTTTCGCCGCTGCGCTCCTGATGGGTGGGGTTTCTCTGGCCCACGCGTTGCCGTCGGGCAATTCGCGTCTTCTGCGTTTTCCTGACATCTGCGGCGACGCGATCGTGTTTGTCCAGGCTGGAGACATCTACACGGTGGCAGCCAGCGGCGGCACAGCGCTTCGATTGACCTCGCATCCAGGCCAGGAGCTGTATCCGAAATTCTCTCCGGATTGCCGTTCGATCGGATTCTCGGCCGAGTACGACGGCACGCGTCAGGTTCATGTGATTCCGGCCGCTGGTGGCGCTCCACGCCAGCTCACCTGGTACAACGATATTGGTGCCCAGCCGGTCCGCGGCGGCACTGACTACCGTGTGCTCGACTGGACTCCGGACGGAAAGAGCATCCTCGTTCGCGCCAATCGTGTTGCAACCGGCGATCGCGATGGTCGACCGTATCTGGTGCCGGTCGATGTCGGCATGGAAACCCCGTTGGCGGTTCCGGAAACCGGCGGCGGCATGCTCTCGCCCGATGGTGGCAGCTATGTCTATACCCCGATCGATCGTGAGTTTCGTAGCTGGAAACGCTATCGCGGTGGCCGAGCCCAGGATGTCTGGATCTACGATCTGGTCAACAACACCTCGCGTCGCCTGACCGACAATCCGGCCACCGACAACCAGCCGATGTGGATCGGTGACACGATTTATTTCAGCTCGGATCGCAACGTCACGATGAATCTGTTTGCGATGCCGGCAGCGGGTGGTGAAGCGAAACAGGTCACCGCGTTCGAGGGTTTCGATGTGCTTTGGCCAAGCGCCGGCAAGGACGCCATTGTGTTCGAGAACGGCGGCGCGATTTGGCGCTATGACCCGGCTTCCACGCAAGCCAGTGAAGTGCCGATTCGCGTTACCGGTGATTTCGCGCAAACCTTGCCGACCTGGAAGAACGTTGCCGGCCAGGTCGAATCCTTCGCTCTCAATCAAGATGCGAGCACAATCGTGTTCGCTGCACGCGGCGAATTGTTCCGTCTGAACGGCAAGGAGCCCGACATCCGCAACCTTTCGCGCACGCCCGATGCGCGTGAGCTCGGGGTGACGCTTTCGCCGGATGGCAGCAGCGTCGCGTATTTGTCCGACCTCAGCGGTGAATACGAGATCTATCTGCAGAAACTCGCTGGCGGCAGCGCGAGACGCTTGACGCGCGATGGCGACATCTGGCGATTCGCCCCGATCTGGTCGCCGGATGGAAAAAATATCGCCTATGCCGACAAACGCCAGCGTCTGCGTATTGTCGATGTCGACAGCGGCAGCACGCGCGATGTCGACATCGGCCGGCATGACGACATTACCGAGTATCGCTGGTCGCCGGATGGCCGCTGGCTGACCTACACGATGGAAAACAGCGCCGGGCTTACCCAGCTCTGGATGTACTCGCTGAAGGATGGATCGCGGACGGCGGTGACCGAAGCGACATCCAGTGCGTTCAGCCCGGCCTTCGATCCGGATGGCCGCTGGTTGTACTTTCTTTCCAATCGCGATTTCCAGTTGCAGTTCAGCGCCTACGAACAGAACTACCTGTATGCCAACGCTACGCGCATCTATGCGCTGAGCCTCGCCGCCGATGGTCCATTTCTATATCCCGACGAGGACGCAGGTGCGGACGATGAGGACGGTCATTCAGAAGCTGGAAAAACCGATGTCATGCGGATCGATCTGAGTGGAGTGATCGGACGCGAACAGGCGCTCAAGGCGAGCAATGGCAACTACCAGAACTTGCAGGCCAGCACCGACGCGGTGTTCTATGCATCCTCGCCAGGTGGTCGCGATCGCGGTCAATTCGAGTTGCACAAGCTCGGCATTGATGCCGACAAGGATGTCCGCATCGCGGGCAACCTCGATGACTATCGTCTTGCTGCCGATGGCAAACATGTTGTCGTTCAGTTCGACGGAAAATTTGCCCGCCTTGAAACCAAGGCTGACCAGGACCCGCTCAAGCATGCGCTGAATTTGTCCCAGCTCAAGCTGCTGATCGATCCGCCGCGCGAATGGCAACAGGAGTTTGTCGACGCCTGGCGGATCCTGCGCGATTGGTTCTACGATCCCGGCATGCACGGCGGTATCGGGCGCTGGGATGCGGTTCGTGCGCGCTATGAACCGCTGGTCGCGTACGTTGCGACGCGTCAGGATCTCGATTACCTGTTGCAGGAGCTCGCCGGTGAAGTGCAAGCCGGCCACGTCTACGTGCAACAGGGCGATCAGCCGAAGCTGGAGCGCACTGCGGGTGGACTGCTCGGCGCCGAGATCGTGGCCGATGATTCAGGCTATTTCCGCATCGCCAAGATCTTTGCCGGAAAGGATTGGGACGAGCGTCAGCGCTCACCGCTCGCTGCACCCGGCGTCAACGTGGAAGAAGGTGAATTCATCACCGCCGTTGATGGCGTCGATGCACGCTCGGTCAAGAATTTCTATCAATTGCTGCAAGGCAAGGGTGGCCAGAAAGTCGATTTGCATATCAATGCGCGGGCACAGGTTGAGGGCGGTCGAAGCCTGCGGGTCGAGACGCTGACGTCCGAACTCAACCTGCGCTACGCCGATTGGGTCGCGACGCGTCGAGCGATGGTTGATCGGCTGTCGAATGGACGCATTGGCTATATCCACCTGCCAAATACGGCGGTTGACGGCAATCGTGAGTTGTTCAGCGGCATGCTCGCCTACGCCAAAAAGGACGCGTTGATCATCGACGATCGCTACAACGGCGGCGGCTTCATTCCGGATCGCATGATCGAGCTGCTCGCACGCAAGCCGCTCAATTACTGGAAGCGCCGCGGGCTTGATCCGCAAGCGACGCCGATGCTCTCGCACAGCGGACCGAAGGCAATGCTGATCAATGGTCTGGCCAGCTCCGGCGGTGACGCCTTGCCCTACTACTTCCACAAGCTCGGACTTGGAAAGCTGATCGGCACACGCACCTGGGGCGGCCTGATCGGCATCTCGGGCAATCCTTCGCTTGCCGATGGCGGCATCATGCTCGCAGCGACTTTCCGTTTCCTCGATACCGACGGCCGCTGGGCGGTCGAAAACGAAGGTGTCAGCCCGGATATCGAAGTCATTGACCGGCCCGAACTGCTTGCAGCAGGCCGCGATCCGAGTGTGGAAAAAGCCGTTGAGGTTCTGCTTGCCGAGCTCGCCGCGCATCCACCAGAGAAAGTCGTCGTACCGCCGGCGCCAGCAGATTTCGGTACGCAACGACCCTAGGGCGCGAGAGCGTGTCTTCGGGCTGCGTTATTCTCGCAACCCAACCGAACGAGGAGTCATCGTCGATGCAGTGTTTCGTGTACAAGAGTTTGCGAAAGGCCGATACCTACGTTTACCTGCGCGCTGCCGACGGGTTCGACGTCTTGCCCGCGACAATCGTCGAGCAACTCGGCAATCTGGCTTTTGTGATCGAGATCGACCTGTCGCCAACGCGCAAGCTGGTCCGCGAAAATGTCGAGGAAGTCATGGTCAACCTCATCGCCAAGGGCTACCACCTGCAATTCCCGCCACCGGTTCAGGACAACATGACCGGTTGATTCGCGCCGCGTTCTGCAGGTCAAATGCGCATCGCCAAGCGCAGCGAGGCCGCACGTCGATATACTTGTCCCAGCGCCGCATCTGTAGCGGCCGGGCTGACCATGTTGCCTGACCTGAACAAAACTGCCGATCGTCCTCCTTCCGCGCTAGGGACACTGGCCCGTTTCCTGCCTGCCGTGCTGATTTTCGCCATCGCGATTCCGGCCACGGACCCCCTCGTCCTGATCGTGCTTCTCGCTGGCATTGCGCTGATGCTGACTGCTGTCTGCGCGAGTATTGGATTTGCCATGGATGGCCGCTTCGTGCGCAGCATCGCACGCCGAGGCCTGGCCGGTCTGCTCGCGCTGAGTCTGTTCACGGTTTTCCTTGCTGTGCTGTTGCTGGCGCCGACCTGGTGGCTGCTGCGCGAACCCTCATTGAGCGGCGCCCTGGCGTTGTCCGCGGCAATTCTGCTCGGCGTGCTTTCGCTGTGGCGCATCTGGCCCGTGTTCGTGCTGCCATTTGTCTGGGATGACGCCTATCCGGAAGTCGCCGAAGGCTCTTGGCTGGCGACTGCATTGCGCCGCTCGCTGGCCTTCGCCCGGCATCTCACCGGCGAACACGAGCTGTTCTTCAGCCATGGGCTGCCGACGGCGATTTTCGTGATCATCATCTGTATGGGAGCCTTGGCACTGGCAGCTTTTGGCAGCGTGCTCGATCTGGAAATGCGCATTTCGGCGATCGCGCTGTACGCGCTGCTGGTGGTGCCGCTGGCCTGTTTGTTGATGGTGACTCGTTGCGTCAACGCGATCTTCACCGACGCGCGTTCGCAGCGCTCGCAGCGCAAGCGCGAAGAATTCCCGAATGCTGCTGCGGTCATGGCCGATGCGGTGGCGGAAGAACACGACGAAATGAGCAGTCCGGACGCAACCCTGCTCGCCGCTGCACGCTCAGGTCAGATCGAACTGGCACTGGCTGCACTCGATGTCGGTGCCAATCCGAACCTTTTGCCTGGCGAGCGTGACCGCGATCAACGCAGCGTTCTCGTGCATGCGGTGATCCTGCCCGACCTGCGCCTGTTGCGCACGCTGATCGAGAAGGGCGTCGACGTAAATTGCGCGCATGCCGGCCTGCCGCCCTTGATTGCGGCGACCCGAGACAGCTTTCAGGGGCGTCCCGATGCGATCATGACCCTGCTCGCCAATGGCGCCGCGCCGACGATAACCGATGCGGTTGGGAATACCGCCCTGCATCATGCCGCCCTGTGCGGCGAACCCATCGTGGCCGCCCTGCTCGCCGATGCCGGCGTACCGCTTGACGCGATCAATCGTGAAGGCATGACCGCACTTGGCGTGGCCTGTGCCAATCGCAACTGGACAATGACCACGTTCCTGCTCGATCGAGGCGCGGCGAGCACGGTCGAGCAGTCGCAGCCAGCAATGCTCCTCGCCGCGGATGCAACCGAAGATGATGCGGCCGGCGTCAAGCTTTTGCTCAAGCGCAGGGCAGCGGTCGATGCACGGGGTCGGCTTGATCGAACGGCGCTGATGATGGCTGCATTGCATGGCCACACGCAGATTGCCGAGAGCTTGCTCGGAGCCGGGGCGATGGTGGACCTGGTCGATCGCAATGGCACCTCCGCGCTGATGGAAGCTGCGCGCTCCGGAGCGGTTGCGATTATCCACGCACTGGGCCGTCGCAACGTGGCCGTGGATGGCACCGATGCGCTCGGCCGCAGTGCGTTGATGATTGCGTGTGGATCCCGCACTGCCAACGAGGAGGTCGTTCGCGTCCTGCTCGGACTCGGTGCCGATGCCGGGCTATGCGCCAATGATGGGCGTCGTCCGGTGGATCTGGCCATTGCCAGCGGGCGTTGGCCGATCGTTGCCCTGCTTGATCCCGGCTATGCCCTGCCGAGCACTCTCAGCGGAGAGCCTCCGACTGAGGTTGAGATTGATCTCGCCCACCTTCTGGATGCCTTGCGTTTCGGCCATTGGGATGTCGCAGAAGACATGCGCGATGCGATTCCGGTGCGCCCAGAGGCCGAGCTGGCACAGCTCTATCTCGGACTGATCGAGGTGCAATACGAACGTGCGCGAAACTGGGTCTGCAACCATGGGCTGAGCGCCGAGACGCGATTCGCAAGCGGAAAAACCCTTGGCGATGTCCTGCTCGCAGGCCTTCCCGAAAGCGGTGCCGCCCTGCAGCAACTGGTGAATCGGGGTTTTCCGATCGGCGGCGCAGGCGTCGTCGCGCAGATCCTCGCACTGGCTCCGATGGGCGGCAACAATCGCTGCCTTTCCGATCTGGCCATGAGCCTGGTCGAGCGCGGTGCCGACTGGCTCGCTTGCGCTCCCGGCGAATCGACCACGGTCCACCTGGCCAGTTCGCTCGGCGAAAATCGACTGGTCGACGAACTGCTTTCGCGCGGCGCTGATCCGAATGCGCGGGACGCGCGCGGCCTGATGCCTCTGCACTCTGCATTGAAAGCTTCCGGGGCGCGCTCGGTGGCCGTATCACGGGTGCTGATCCGGCATGGGGCGGATCCTGAATTGGCTTCTGAAAGTGGCGAGACGCCGCTGGGCCTGGCCCTTTCGAGGGCGCATCGAGATCTGGTCTATTGGCTTAACTGGCCGCGCTGGAAGTTGCCAGGACGTGCCTTGCGAGGTGCGGATTTGCCAGCCGCCGCGGCCGGTGGCGACATCGACGCCGTCGACAAACTGATTGCGCTCGGCATCCCGATCAACAGCGTCGATCATCAGGGCGCGAGTGCGCTGATTCGTGCCGCCGGTTCGGGCTTCGCCGGATTGGTCGTGCGCCTGCTCGATGTCGGTGCCGATCCGAAGCAGACCTCGTGGTCGGGAGCCACCTGTCTTTCCGCTGCTGTCGCAGGCCGTCGCGAAGCGGTTGTGCGAACCTTGCTGCAGCAGGGAATCGAGGCTGACCAGCAATTACCTGGCGGCGGCACGCCATTGATGATCGCCGCGGCGCTGGGTTTGCCGCGATTGGCCGAACCACTGCTTGAACGCGGAGCCGACCCGAACGCGGCTGATGATCGCGGCAATACAGCCTTGCAGGCCGCCGCCTTGTTCGCTTTCGACGGCCGCGATACTGCGACGGCCGCAGAGTTGCTTGATCTGCTGCTGCGTCACGGCGCGCGCATCGACATGCGCAATCAAGTCGGACAGGATGCATTGCTTCTATTGCTCGGCGTTCGAGCCGAACCCGGCAGTCCCTGTGATGCCCAGCACCTCGCCCACCTCGCCGTCTTGCTGATTGGAAAGGGGGCCTCGGTCGACGGCCGCGATCAGCGTGGTGTCAGTCCCCTGCACGCCTGCGCCATGCATGGTCTGCTCGGCGTTGCGAAGTTGCTGAAAGCGCACGATGCCGCGGTAGATCAGCAAGATGGACTCGGTCGAACGGCCGGTGAAGTCGCCGCCCTGCTCGGCTACACCGACGTTGCCAGTGAGCTTGGTGTCATTCGCAATGCCGCACCGAGTGCGCGCTTGACCTTGCGAAAACGCGTCACGGATTGATGCCGGGATGACCAACCGTTCGGTTGTAGCAGGCCGTATCGAATTGACATGGCCTGTCCCGGAATCGGACCCGATCTCAGGGTAAGCCGCAGGAAGTGACGCCTCCATCGATCCGGGAATCGAAGGGTGTTTGCAGACAGGACGGAATCACCGCAGGTGATTCCGCGGTTTACGCAAGCATGACGGCGCCTCCTGCGAGCCTCGTGTGGCGGAATCCGCTTCGCGTGTTCCGCCCTCCCCTTGGTTGCTTGTTACGCTCCTTTGGAGCGCGGCTTCCCTGCCGTTTTTCACTCGCCTCCCGGCCAGCGAGTCACTTCACTTTGAGTGGCCATGCAAGAGAAGGCTGGACGCTCGACACGAATGGCAAGTGGACCAAGACAGGATGTCTCCACACGCAGTGCGGGCAGACACAAACCGAGAAAAGTTACTGGACTGCTGCCTGCGCAGGGGCGACGAGTTCGATTGCAACTGCGTCAGAAACCCTCTTGAAGTTTCCTGCGGATCCGCCAGCGCCATTCCTCATTTAACAAGCTACTGAGGAGTCAAGCAGGAGTCCGCAACGCGACATGCGACAGGCTCAGCCTCCAATCTGGAGATGACGACCCTCATGTCAGTACAGCGCATCCTGCTCTTCGTCGTGGTCGTCATTGGCGGGATCCCGAATTCGGCCCACGCCGGCGGGCCGTTCGGCTTTGATCACCCGATCGCATATGACAATTCGGGAATCTGGAATCGCTCGTATCAGAAGGATCTTGTCCTCGGTTCCGCATTGACCGTGCTCGGAGGTGCCCTTTTTGCCGACAACGACACGCGCCTCGGACGCACATTCGATCAATCGCTTGATGCAATGATCTTCACCGCCGCAGTGACGACAACGGCCAAGTTTGCGTTCGCGCGAAAGCGCCCGAATCAGACTGACGATCCGAACAGTTTCTTTGCGGGCCGTGGAAACCAGAGTTTCCCGAGTGGCGAGGTTGGCCAGATCAGTGCAATCGTCACCCCTTTCATTGCCGAATACCGTCACGATCATCCTGCGGTCTGGTTGCTCGCCGCCCTGCCTGCCTACGATGCGATCGCACGCGTGAAGACTCGTGGGCATTGGCAAAGCGACGTCCTCGTCGGTGCAGCAATCGGCGTGGGTCTCGGCATCTACGCCCACGAACGAGCCTCACCTTTCTTTGCCGGGTATTTGCCCGGCGGTGGGGCGATGGTCGGCTACACGACGAAATTTTGACGAGGAGTTCTGCATAGTCTGGCTTCCCTCGTGAATCCGGATCTGGCGAGCGACCCATGACTGTTCATCGCAACGACTACCCGATTCCGCGTCCGAACAGAGTCGACTGGATCGTCGGCCGCATGAAGGTTCTCATCGTCGAAGACGAGCGCGACATCGCGGCGAATATCTGGGACTTCCTCGAACGTCGCGGCCATGTTGTCGATCATGTGGTCGATGGCAAGCAAGGGCTTGCCCGCGCCATGAACGGAAGCTTCGACATCATCATCCTCGACCTCGGTTTGCCGCGTCTCGACGGACTGGAGCTATGCCGGCGCCTGCGAGATGCGGGCAATGGCGTTCCTGTGCTGATGTTGACCGCGCGCGATACGCTGGAGGATTGTCTGAGCGGATTCGAGCATGGAGCGGACGACTATCTGGTCAAGCCGTTCGCCTTGCGCGAGCTCGAAGCCCGCATCCGCGTCCTCCACCGCAAGGGTTCGCCGCCAGAAGATGCGTTGCTCAAGCTCGGAGAGTTGAGTTATTCGCCAACCTCGATGTTGGCGCAGCGTGCCGGACAATCGATTCCGCTGACGGTTGCCCAGGGTCGCATCCTGAGCCTGCTGATCCGCGAATCGCCGAACGTGATCCGTCGTGAGAGCTTGCGGGTGTCGGTCTGGGGAGAGGAGGGCGGCACCATGGCGGCCCTGCATACGCATGTTTGCACGCTGCGCGCATTGATCGATCGTCCGTTTTCCAAAGTCATGCTGCAGACCGTGCACGGCATCGACTATCGGCTGGTGGATCCGGAGTGACACAGCGATCAGTCTCGCTACGCTGGCGCGTGACCCTGGCATTTGGTCTGCTCGGCCTGGTCCTCAGCGGTCTCTTCGCCGGTGCCACGACCTTCATCACCGAACACTACGAAGAGCTACTCGTGGACCGCATGCTTGAAAGCTTCTCTGCCGATCTCTTCGCACGTCATTCGAGTACTTCAACTCGCACATTGGCTCTGCCGACATCACACACCTTGCAGGGTTACCTGCAGCATGCCGATGGGAGCGGAGCAGTCCCCGAAGCCTATGCCTCCTTGCCACTCGGCATGCATGAGGTCGACCTCGGTGAAGACCAGGACTTCCGCGTCGGGGTTTTCAATCTGGATGGTGACCGTCTGTACCTCGCCATGAATCTCGCCGACGTCGAACCGCTCGAGACCTACCTCGAACAAATCCTTGCCGCCATCGTCGTGTTTGGCACGCTGATCGCTTCATGGCTCGGCTGGCTCTTCGCGGGTCGCACGATCGCCCCGGTACGTCGACTTGCCGAAGCGGTCGAAGCGCTGCCGTCGTACGCGCAGCCAACGCAACTCGCCTTGCACGTGGCCAATGACGAGCTCGGCCGACTGGCCAAGGCCATCGATAGCTACCAACAGCGACTCATGCAGGCCGATGAGCGCGAGCGAGCATTTTTTGCTGATGCGAGTCACGAGTTGCGCACGCCACTGGCGGTCATCCGCGGAACGGCCGAGCTGTTGCTCGACGATGACCAGCTCGAGAATCAGCCACGCTCCCGTCTCGAGCGCCTTGATCGTGGCGTGCAGACGCTCGCCGACCTTCTGGAAGCGCTGCTCTTGCTGGCCCGTGGCACGAAGAGTCCGCCCGAGTCCGTCGATGTTGTCAGCTGGCTCTCCGAGACCCTGCCGGAGATCAATGCCGCCGGCAGGCTGGAAGTCCACCGCATGCCGGACACGGGGCCGCTGCTCCTGCGCCCACGCGAGGCCAGCCTTGTCGTTCGTGGCATCGTGCGCCGACTTGATCGCAGCCTGGAGTTGGCGACGATCCGGGTTGAAGTTCACAGCAAAGAATTGATTCTCGGCATACCCCGCGATTCGACCGTGACGGGCGATTCCGGCCATGCCCAGGAATCCGGCGACCGCAGACTTGGTGTCACCCTGATCGGCCGCCTGGCTGCGCAGATGGATTGGGTCATTGATGAAAACCAGTCAGCAGCCGGACGCATCTCGATCCGGCTGTCTTGAACCGCCGCAAACGAGCCAATGTCCGTCGCATTCGAATTTGCGGCAAAAATATAGATGATCATGAAGCCATGGTCCGTGATCCGTTCAAGGCTGCTCACGTCAGCGTTCTCGTTGGGCGCTCGCCATGGGATTCCGACGATCGCCGCTAGACGCGCTGCCCTTGCTCGAAAGTGAAGACTGGATCCAACCGCTGCGCAACGTGCATTCCGGCCATTGAAAGCCATGCTGGAAGCGCATCATGTTCGGCGTCACAGGAACCACGTCGGCAGCGATGACTTATTGAATGGGTGAATTGTTCAGCGCACCATTCGGTGCGTCTATTGAGCGTCTCCGGAGTGACATTCAAGCTGTCGTCTCGCAGCTTCCGCCGGTCTCGGAATCGAATTCGCATTCGCATGCAGGACCCGTCCAGTCATCGACGACGGACGGAGGTCGCTACCTTGGCCGTGTCCAGCTCGAAATCCACATCGATCTTGTTGCAGATACTCGGCTGATCGAGCCAGTTGGTCGAAATGGGCTGATTACCCGAACCATAGGGGCCGTAGACTTCAGGATCGGTGCAACTGAACAGGCCGAAGACGATCGGTCCGCGGCTGGCGCAGGCCAAATGCATGATGCCGCAATCCGCCGCGATGAACAGTCGGGTCGCCGCGATGACGGCGGCCATACGCCGTGGATGACTCGAAAAGTAGCCCGGTACCGAGGCACGAAGACCCGATATGCCATGCGCCGGAAGAAGTTCGACGAATCGCGCCTGCGGATACTTGATGCGAAGGCAATCGAGCATTCTCAACCACCAATTATCGTCGAAGCACTTGCCTCCGGTTGCGTGGGCAAAGATGGCGATTGTGGGTTGATCTCTCAGGTTTGCCGAGCGGCGAAAAAGTTCATTCAATTTGGCCTGACCCCAGGAACGCTCACTGGAGGTCAATCCCAGATCGAGTGATGGCATTGCCTCGCTGCCGGTGAAATCCCCACGCGTTGCTATCGCCCTGCGCAGGAGAACAATTGGCAACTGAGCCATGTGACGAACACGAAGCGGAGCGGGAAGGGCATAGGTCAATCGCTGCGAGGGTTTCCTGCCATTGAATCCGATTCGATGGGTCGCCCGGCATCGATTGACCAGAAGGCGGCTTGAATAAGAGCTGATATCCGGGTCGATAGCCAGATCGTAGCGTTGGTGCCGCAGGGTGCGAAGCACGTTGATGGTTCGCCACGGGTGGCGAAATGCGTGGCGCGGCAAAGAGTAGACGGTGCCGACGTTCGGAAAGTGATCGAACAATTCCCGACTCTGATCACCGCCAACGACAAGATCGACCTGGCTGCCTGGAAAGCGCGCCTGCAGTTCCACTATGAGGGGCGTCAACAACAGCAGATTGCCAAGGCGATGATTCGCCCGGCAGATCAATACCCGGTATAGCCCTTGCTGTGGAATTGGAAGGTCTGCAGGGGAATAGTGCGTGCGTCCCTGTATCCAATGACGGGCGAAGAAACCAATCGTTCGGCGCCGATAGTCTTGAAGGACGGAACCCCACGACGGTCGAGCAAGTTTTGTCTTGACCGCAGTCTTTTCAGTGCGGCGTCGCATGACAATTCCGGGAAGCAACATCATCGGTCCCGTTGCCTGTCGTCATCCTGATCCGACTTGTCATCCCGACTTTTGGTTTCGAACCCGGTTGCGACCAATTCGCCGCTGAGCGCATCGATCTGAACTTCATGGACTTCGTTCGAGCCGTGGGGCCGGAGCTGGATCGACCAGATCAGCCGGCCTTGCTCTTTTTCCAGGTCAGCGCGCTCGAAAGCGCTGTCAGGAAATTGCCCCGAGGCGACCGATCGCGCAACATCCTTCGAGATTCTGGTTTGGCTGGTACCGAATCGGGACTGATGCGCTTGCGCAGCGGGAAGCACGGGAACGGTTGCAAACAAAGCCAATGAAACGACTGCGGCGGTGATGCAATTTTGCATGGCGTGCTCCTGCGATGGAGCTGACAACTTGCACCTTCGTTCGTTAAGCCAACCTCAGGCAAGGCTTGCCATTTGATTTGGAGAAGCTCGATCGCAATCGCGGGTGGTTGGCGTGAGTTTCGCTAGCTTGTCTGACGGAGTCATGATCGAAAGGTGCGAAAACCGCTCACCAACCGTGGATTTCCCTCCGAATGCACAGAGCGTCTGTTGCCCGGGGCCTGGATTCCCACCCCTCGGGTTGAGGAACATCCCGCATTGGTGCATCCTGCCCGGGTGTCGCTTAGAAACCTCCAGCGCCGAATCATCGCGCGGGTCAACTGTCCCCTGGGACAGCTGGCAAGCTTGATCCTGTGCCTGTCGTTGGCGGGCGCTGGAATGCCGACAGCGTCGGTGCATGCGCACGCGAACGGCGATCAACAGCATGACCATGCCGTTCATGTGAGCGTTGCCGACCATTCCGATCATGCAACGGGAGGCGATGCCGAAGACATTCTGCATCTGCATGATGTTGGCCTTTCATTGGCAACGCTGCCTTCGTTTCCCGAGTCCGTGATCGATGCGTTGGCGCCAGTTTCCCCGGTTTTCGGCGGCGTGATTCCTGCGCCACCCGATGCATACCGTTCGCGCCTTCATCGACCTCCCATCGCCTGACAAACGCGGCCGCTGTCCTGCGGCCTGACCAGCTTTGTCTTTCGATAACCCGGAGGTTTTCCGTGAATTTGCGTTTCTTGTTGATCCTGGCCTTGGCCGGGATCGGCGCTGTCGTCCCGAAAGGACACGCCGCCGAACTCTTGCGCCTTGAAGAGGCGGTTGCCCGCGCTCTGGCCAAAAATCCAACGCTTGCTGCTGAAGATTCCTTGCTGCAAGCCACTCGAATGCGCGCCGAACGTGGGGCATTGTCGCCGCCCTATGTAATCGGCGCTGAAGTGGAGAATGTCGCAGGTAGCGGCGCGCTGAGTGGTGTCAGCGGCGCAGAAACGACCCTGCGCATTGGTCGAGTCATCGAACTGGGAGGCAAGCGCACTGCCCGCCTGGCCCTCGGCGACGCGGAGGTCCGACAACGGCAAATCCTTGCCGAATCCGCTCGAATTGAACTTGCCAGCCGCACCACGCTCCGCTTCATCGAGGTGCTCGCCGATCAGCAACGCCTGGAGTACGCAAACGAGCGTGTAGAACAAGCCGGGCTCACCCGGAACGAAATTGCGGCGTGGGTAAAGGCCGCGCGAAACCCTGAATCGGACCTCTTCGCCGCGGAAATAGTCGTCGCGGAGGCGGAGCTGGATCGCGAGCATGCCGAGCACGAGTTGGCGAGCGCGCGGAGTACATTGGCAGCCAGTTGGGGTGCATTCGCGCCGGACTTCCAGGCGGTCGCCGGGGACCTGAAATCACTACCCGCTATCGATTCGTTCGAGAAGCTGGCGGAGCGCCTGCCGATGAGCGCAGAGCAACGAGCCTCGCTTCTGCAGGCCGAAACCATTTCCGCCGAACGCAGAGTCGCGGTTGCGAGCGCCAAGCCGGATATTTCACTCAGCCTTGGCGTGCGTCGATCGGAAGCTCTTGATGATCAGGCACTCGTTTTGTCGCTGTCATTGCCCTTGGGCAGCAGGTCGCGAGCGGCGTACTCGGTGTCCGAGGCCGACGCGCGACTAGCAGCACTGGAGGCGCAACGCGATGCTCGCCACTTCGAGCTCCATCAAGCGCTGTTCGAGAAATATCAGGAGCTCAATCACGCTCGATTTGAAACCGAATCCCTGACTGCGCGGCTTGTACCCAAGGCGGAACAAGCCCTCGATTTCACTCGGCGCGGATTCAACGCCGGCAGATTCTCCTTCTATTCGCTCGCCCAGGCGCAAAAGACCTTGTTCGACCTGCGCGGCCGAGAAGTCGAAGCTGCCGCCCGCTATCACACCCTGCTGGTCGAGGTCGAACGCCTCACCGCTGTCGCCACGGAAACCACGCCATGATCGCCCGACTGATTCTCGCCGCCGTTGTCGCATCGTTGCTGGGCGCATGTGGCGGCTCCAATCCAGGACCAGAATCCACAGAAAACCATGGCGCTCCGGCGGCTGCGGAATTTGAACGCGGCCCGCACCGGGGTCGCATGTTGCGTGATGGCGATTTCGCGATCGAAGTCAGCATCTTCGAATCCGGAGTGCCGCCGCAATTTCGCCTGTACGCCTACAAGAACGACAAGCCGCTCAAGCCCGGCGAGGTCGAGCCGACGATCGAACTCAAGCGTCTGGATGGTGAAGTGAACCGCTTCACTTTCCAGCCCGAGGGCGACTATCTGACAGGCAGCGACACGGTCGTCGAACCGCATTCATTTGACGTCGAGGTGAGTGCGCAACAGGCGGGCAAAATGCACAGTTGGAATTATGCTTCCTACGAAGGCCGCGTGAGGATCCCGGCCGCGATTGCCGAGGAAGCCGGCGTCAAGGTTGAAGTGTCCGGGCCGGCTGTGATCCACAATCGCGTCCCGTTGGTCGGCAATATCGCCTTGAATGCCAATCGACACGCCGACATCAAGGCACGGTTTCCGGGCATTGTCCGAGCCGTGAAGGTCCAGCAAGGTGATCGCGTGCGCCGCGGTCAGACCCTCGTCGTTGTCGAAGGCAACGAAAGCATGCGCTCGTATCCGGTGACCGCACCGTTTGACGGCTTGGTGCTGGCGCGCAATACCAACGTCGGTGATGTCGCCGGCGACAACGCGCTGATCGAAATGGCCGATCTGGCCGAGGTATGGGTCGAACTTCACGCCATCGGCAAAAATGCGGCGCGCCTAGCTCCGGGACAGCGGGTTCTAATCGATTCTGCGACCGGCGATGCGCAATCAGAGACGGTCATCCAGACCTTGTTGCCACTTGCAACACGCGGACAAAGCGTTGTCGCTCGCGCCAGTTTGCCCAATCCCGATGGGCACTGGCGCCCGGGCATGACGGTATCCGCAAGCGTCACCGTCTCGGAAAAGGAAGTGCCGCTCGCGGTGAAGGAATCTGGCCTTCAACGCTTTCGTGACTTCACCGTCGTGTTTGCCCAGGTGGGTGATTCCTACGAGGTGCGCATGCTGGAACTGGGTGTGCGTGATGGTGAATTCGTTGAAGTCCTGGACGGACTCAAACCGGGTACGCGCTACGTCGCCGAGCAGAGCTACCTGATCAAGGCGGACATCGAAAAGTCCGGCGCCAGCCACGACCACTAAAGGAATCGCCATGTTGGAACGCATCATCCGCGCGTCCATCGCGCATCGCTGGCTGGTTCTCCTGCTGGTGCTCGGCCTGTCTGCGCTCGGCATCTGGAATTACAACCGATTGCCGATCGACGCTGTCCCGGACATCACCAATGTCCAGGTCCAGATCAACACGGAAGCGCCAGGCTACTCGCCGCTCGAATCCGAACAGCGGGTGACCTTTCCCCTTGAAACCGCACTGGCGGGTCTGTCACGCCTCGAGTACACCCGCTCAATTTCCCGCTACGGGTTGTCACAGGTCACGGTGGTGTTCGAGGACGGCACCGATATTTATTTCGCTCGCCAACAGGTGTCCGAACGCCTGCAGCAGGCTGCTTCGCAATTGCCTGCCGGTATCGAACCCACCCTGGGGCCGGTGGCCACGGGCTTGGGTGAAATCTTCATGTACACGGTCGAGGCCGAAGATGGCGCGCAGGCGACCTGGACACCGACCGCCCTGCGCACCCTGCAGGATTGGGTGGTACGACCGCAGTTGCGTCATTTGAAAGGCGTCACCGAGGTCAACACCATCGGCGGCCATGTACGACAGTTTCATATCACGCCCGAAACAACCAAGTTGCTCGCCTATGGGCTGACGTTTCGCGACGTGCTCGATGCGGTGGCCCGGAACAACGCCAACGTTGGCGCCGGCTATATCGAACGATCCGGCGAGCAATACCTGATTCGAGTGCCGGGACAGGTCGCCGATGCCGAGGGCCTGAAACAGATCGTGGTGGCCACACGCGATGGCTTGCCCTTGCGTATCACGGATGTTGCCGAGGTCAGCGAAGGCGCCGAGTTGCGTACCGGCGCTGCGACGCAGGATGGCCACGAAGTCGTGCTCGGTACGGTCTTCATGCTGGTCGGTGAGAACAGTCGCGCCGTGGCACAACGCGCCGCCCGCAAGCTCAAGGAGATTGACGCCACGCTGCCCGCTGGTGCGAAAGCCAAGGCGGTTTACGATCGCACCGAACTGGTCGATCGCACGATCGCCACGGTGCAGAAAAATCTGGTCGAAGGCGCGTTGTTGGTGGTGGTCATCCTGCTTCTGCTGCTGGGTAACCTGCGCGCCGCGCTCATCACCGCGGCGGTAATTCCGCTGACGATGCTGCTGACAATCACCGGCATGGTGGAGAACCGCGTTTCGGCCAATCTGATGAGCCTGGGCGCACTCGACTTTGGCCTGATCGTCGATGGTGCAGTGATCATTGTGGAGAATTGCTTGCGCCGCTTCGGCGAGCGTCAGCAGCAGCTCGGTCGTTTGCTCAGTCGGGAAGAGCGCTTTGAACTCGCCGCCGTTGCCAGCACCGAGGTGATCAAGCCCAGCTTGTTCGGTTTGTTCATCATTGCCGCCGTGTATCTGCCGGTTTTTGCCCTCAGCGGCGTCGAGGGCAAGATGTTCCACCCGATGGCGTTTACCGTTGTCATTGCCTTGACTGGCGCCATGGCGCTGTCGCTGACCTTCGTTCCGGCCGCTGTGGCGCTTTTTGTCACCGGCAAGGTTGAGGAGAAGGAAACCCGCATCGTGCGTGGTTTCAAGCGCCTCTATGCGCCGCTATTGCAACAGGTTCTGGTGATGCGAGTTGCGGTCGTGACTGGCGCGGTCATCTTGACCGTGCTGGGCGGCTTGCTGGCGACGCGGCTTGGCAGCGAATTCATCCCCAATCTCGACGAAGGCGACATCGCTCTGCACGCGCTGCGGATTCCCGGCACCAGCCTGACCCAGGCCATCGGAATGCAGACGCAATTGGAGGCGCGGATCAAGCAATTTCCGGAAGTCGATCAGGTGTTCGCCAAGATCGGAACCGCTGAAGTTGCTACAGATCCGATGCCTCCGTCAGTGGCCGATACGTTCATCATGCTCAAGGATCGCAAGGATTGGCCGAACCCGCGCAAGCCACGGACGCAACTGATCGCCGAGCTGGAAGAGGCGGTATGGACGATTCCCGGCAACAACTATGAATTTACCCAGCCGGTGCAGATGCGCATGAACGAGTTGATCGCTGGCGTGCGCGCCGAAGTGGCGATCAAGCTATACGGCGACGATCTCGAACAGCTCGAACAAGTCGGCCAGCAGGTCGAGAGCCTGGCGAGCAGGATCCAAGGCGCCGCCGATGTGAAACTGGAGCAGGTCACCGGCCTTCCGCTGATGACGATCACGCCCGATCGCGCCGCGTTGGCTCGCTACGGCCTGGCGGTCGGTGACGTGCAGGACACGGTGTCGATTGCACTGGGCGGCGCGGTCGCCGGTCAGGTGTTCGAGGGCGACCGCCGCTTCGACATTGTCGTGCGTCTTCCGGAACTCCAGCGCCAGAATCCCGACGCCCTCGCGTCACTACCCATTCCGACCCGCATCGATCAAGACGAAGTGCATGGCGCGTCAGAATCGCCCTCGCATGTGCCGCTGAGCGAACTGGCCGGTATCGAGATTGCGCTGGGTCCGAACCAGATCAGCCGCGAGAACGGCAAGCGCCGCGTCGTGATCACGGCCAATGTGCGCGGCCGTGACCTGGGTTCATTCGTCGAGGAATTGCGCGACCAGATAGCCAACGAGGTCAACTTGCCGGAAGGCTACTGGATCGAGTACGGCGGAACATTCGAGCAGCTGATCTCCGCCAGCCGCCGTTTGTCGGTCGTCGTGCCGGTCGTGCTGGTGATGATCTTCGGCCTGCTGTTCATGGCCTTCGGCTCGGGCCGGGATGCAGCGGTTGTTTTCAGCGGCGTGCCGTTGGCCCTGACCGGCGGAGTAATGGCGCTTTGGCTTCGTGGTATTCCAATGTCGATCTCGGCCGGAGTGGGCTTTATCGCCTTGTCCGGTGTGGCCGTGCTCAATGGTTTGGTGATGATCAGCTTCATCCGCAGCTTGCGCGCTGACGGAGTCCCCATGCAGGAAGCCATAGTCGAAGGCGCCTTGACCCGACTGCGGCCGGTAGTGATGACCGCGCTGGTTGCCAGCCTGGGCTTTCTGCCAATGGCGCTCAACGTCGGCACCGGCGCCGAGGTACAGCGCCCGCTGGCCACCGTGGTTATCGGCGGCATTGTCTCGTCGACCTTGCTCACATTGCTGGTGCTGCCCGCGTTGTATCGCCTGCTGCACCGGCACGATGAATTCACACAATCAGCACCCTCGTGATCGACGGATTTCCGATTTCCGCGCGCGCATTTTCCTGGCTGAAACGATGTGGTGGGATTTTGTCATCTTGCCGACCAGGTGAAAACTAGCGGTTCGCTTTTTCGAGATCCTTGATCAGAGCTTTCATCTCACCAATCTCGCGGACTTGCGCCTCGATGATTGCGTCAGCCAGCTTGCGCACGCGCGGGTCCGAGATGTGCGCGCGTCCGCTCGTCAAAATGGCAATCGAGTGATGCGGGATCATGGCCTTCATGTAGGAAACATCGTCCACCGTTTGCTGGCTGCGTACCAGCCAGAGTGAGCCGGCAAAAACGAGCACGCTGCCAAGCAGGATGCCCGCGTTGAGGCGCTTGTTGTCATACATGCCGAGCATGAACAGCAACATGACGATGGCCATTGTCGCTCCCATCACAAGCGCCATGTAGGCACGTGTCTCGCTGAAAAAGATGTGATCGAGCGCGTAAGTATTGAGGTACATGAGACCGAACATCACGAGCGTCGATGTGGCAATCATGGCGCTGAATTTCAGATACTTTGACATCAAGGTTCCTCCCGGGATTGCGTTGGCGAACGTCTTTGCGAGGCGGCCGACCACTTCATGCGGCCCTTCATCATGCCGATCGCGCCTGACTCTGCGATGAGCCTGGCCTTGCAGGCGATTGGCATCCAGTGAACATTGAAACGAATGGGAGGGCTATCGATCGCCTCGCGGGCAGAAAACGTGCCCGCGAGGGAGGCCGTACTTTCCAGCTCGCGTCATGCGTCCAGCGCGATAGCTTCGCTCAGGACTTCGGGCGAGACGACCAGTGAATGTGGACGATCTTCCAGCTTTCACCGACCTGCTTGAGGATCATCGTTTCCGTGCTGCGCAAGGTGGCAGGCTTGCCATCCTTCTGATAATGGATCTCGCTCTCGCTGCCAATCCAGACCAGGTCACCGCTACGCTTGGCGGTACGGCGGAGCAGCTGCACATGCGCGTCTTTCAGGAACTTCGCGTCGCTGCTCGCGTGATGAGACAAATACTCCTTCCGGCTGCGCTCGGCGCCGCCACTTTCGAGGATCAGCACGTCGGCATCGAGCAGCGACTCGACGGCTTTCAGATCACCGGCCTTGAGCGCTGTGCCGAGCCGATCGGCCACGCTGACGGCTGCCTGCACTTGCACTGACATTTCCGGCGATGCGGCCGTATCCGCAGCCGCAGCATCGTGCGTGTGGCTGTGCGATGTCGACTTGGGTGTTTCTTCTGCGCCAGCGACTGCGCAACCCAGAAGCAAGGCGGCGAGAAACGGTGTGGCGCGGGAATAAAGCGTGCTCATGATCGGTTTTCCTTTCTCAATGATCGTGCTGGGGATGGTCGTTGGCCGGATCGACCGGCTTGATTGGATGTCGCTCTACCGTTCCGTCGGCATGACGATGGGATTTCATTTTCACCTCGCCCGCCTTGTCCGAATCGACGGCCGCGTCGCCTGCGTGCTCGCGGGTCTCCGAATCGGAATGCGCGCTACCGCTCTCGCCTGAAGTTTCCCCCTCCGCGGAATGCTGATGCCCGACATGCTCGTCAGCGGTGGCCGCATGATGATCGTCGACTTGTCGAGCCGCGTTGTCATGGAGCTCTTCGCTTTCCGAGTGGGAATTTTCATGCTCTCCGCTTTCACCGCCGCCGTGGGAATGGCCGCTGCTGTTCGCAACCATTGCCCGGTACTGCGCGGCATCCAGCGTCGGCAACTTCTGCAGAAATGCGGCCATGTTCCAGATGTAGTCATCAGCCATGCTCTTGCCCCAGGCCGGCATGCCGGAGGCCTTGATGCCGTGCTTGATGACCCAGAACGCTTGCGCCGGCTCGACCTTTTGCGTGGAGAGATTCGGTGGTGCCGGATACAAACCCTTGCTCAACTCCGTTTCGACCATGCCTGGCGACAGGTGGCAACCGGTGCACATTGCGCTGTAGTTGCCGGCCCCCTGGGTGATTCTTGCGGGATCGGAAAGGTCTGGAACATCAAGCTTGCCTGCACGCGTTTCGATCGAGCGTTCACGCAAGGTTTCGAGGATGGCGTGAGTGGCTCGGTAGTGCGGATCATCTGCGCCGATGTTGTAGAGGCCCGACCAGACAAAGGCCCCCGCTGCCAATGCTAGAACAACCAGAGCGACGACGAAGCCGGTAGTTTTTCCTGTATTCGATTTCATGAGTTGTTCCTTGAGCTAAAACCACATGCGCACGCCAGCAACAAGCTGGGTGTCATTGACCTGTCCGAAATCAGCGCGCGCGTAGTCTGCGGTCTTTCCGAACTTGCGTGACCAGACAACGCCGACGTAGGGCGCAAACTTCCGGGTCACTTCGTATCGAAGGCGCAATGCCAGTTCGATATCGGAAAAACCAGCTCCGATTCCGCGTGCAGGATCGTCTTTGCCGTAGAAGTTCATCTCTACGTCGGGCTGCAGCACCAAGCGTTGGGTCAGCAAGAGCTCGTACTCGGCCTCCAGCCGAAAAGCCGTTCTACCTTGCTCACCAACATAGGCCGTGGCATCAACTTCAAACCAGTAGGGTGCCAAACCCTGCATGCCAATCGCAGCCCAGTTTCTGGATGGGCCACTTCCGCTGTCGTGACGGGCACCGGATTGAAGGTTCCAGTACGCAGAAATGGCCTTGCTCCACAACAGCTCCATGCGCATTGTCTCCAATCGCCCGTCGCTGCGTTCGCCTTCCAGCTTGAACCAGATCTTGTTCAAGTCCGATCCAACCCAGGCCTGAGCATTGAGGGATTGTCCATTTTCATCGTCGCCGGTGAACTGCTCGAGCTGGTCGATCAGCACGCTGCCGAGTCTGGAATGGCCATGCATTCCGTCCATCCCGATCATGGGTCCGGAGCTGACCCCATCGGAATAGTCCGGGTTGCGCGCGTCCGCAGGTGCTGATCCACCCTGCATGTCCATGTCGCCATGATCCATGCCCTCCATCTTGCTGTGATCCATGCCTTCCATCTTGCTGTGGTCCATGCCTTCCATCTGGCTGTGATCCATGCCCTCCATCTGGCTGTGATCCATGCCCTTCATCTTGCTGTGGTCCATGCCTTCCTTCGGCTTTTGGGCACCGGACTTGGCCTTCATGGCTGGGGTTTCGGATTTCGCCGGTTCGAGTTTTTCACCTGTTGTTTCTTGATGTATCTCTGGAGGCGTGTGCGCGTGATGCTCGCTCGCCGCGTTCACATCCTCAGCCGGAGATTCTGGCGTCTGTGCCAGAGTGATCAGTGGCCAACCAAGCGCCATGGCGAATAGCGTCCGCAGCATCCAGCCGGCGGGATTGGAACGATTTGATTGAACGCAATTGATGGTGCTCATGACACCACCACCTGGCGCATCATCCCGGCTTCCATGTGGTACAGCAGATGGCAGTGATAGGCCCAACGTCCGACGGCATCTGCGCTGACCCGATAGCTGATGCGTTGCGCAGGCTGCACCATGACCGTGTGCTTTCGAACCAGGAAATCTCCATCAGGAGTTTCCAGTTCGCTCCACATTCCGTGCAGATGGACTGGATGCGGCATCATCGTGTCATTCGAAAGCACAACGCGAAGACATTCACCCAATCGAAAGTGAATGGGTTTGGCGTCGCTGAACGTCGTGCCGTCCATCGACCACATGTAGCGTTCCATGTTGCCGGTCAGATGCAGCTCTATCTCGCGACCAGGTTCGCGTGGATCGATGGATCCGCCGATCGTATGCAGATCGGCATACGTGAGTACCTTGCGACCGTTGTTGCGCAGACCGATGCCGGGATCGTCGAGATTGGTTCGGGGCGTGTCGACGCGCATGTCGACACCGGGTCCGTACTCGGTTCGTGCATGGCGGACTGCCGCGGTTCCCGCCATGTCGCCGTGGTTCGACCCGTGCTGCATTCCGACCATGCCGTCGCTACCGTGCTGCATGCCGGCACCCATGGCCATGGCGCCCATCATGTCGGTCATGCTCAACCACTGCGGTGGATCGACAGCAGGCACATCGGCCTGCATGCCGGCCCGCGGAGCGAGCGTGCCGCGCACGAATCCGGTGCGATCGATCGACTGGGCAAACACCGTGTAGGCTTGTTCATCGCTCGGCTCTACGATCACGTCATAGGTCTCCGCAACGGCGATGCGGAACTCGTCCACGCTGACCGGCTCGACATCCTGGCCGTCGGCCGCGACCACGGTCATTTTCAGGCCCGGAATACGGACGTCGAAAATGCTCATCGCCGAGCCATTGATGAAGCGCAGGCGCACTTTCTCGCCACGCTTGAACAGCCCGGTCCAGTTGTCACCTGCGCTGGCGCCATTCATCAGGTAGGTATAGGTATGCGCGGTGACATCGCCGAGATCGGCTGGGCTCATGCGCATCTGGTTCCACATCTTGCGTTTTGCCAGGGCCTGACGAAACCCCATTTTCAATGCATCGTTGGCGAAATCGACCGCGGTCGGCTCATTGAAGTTGTAGTAGTCGCCCATTTTCTTCAGATTGGCGAACAATACTTCCGGATCTTCGTCGGTCCAGTCCGACAGCAGCACGACGTGATCCTGCTGGGTCGGAAAGCGCTCGCCGTTTTTTGGCGAGATCACGATCGGGCCGTACAGGCCGGTCTGTTCCTGGAAGCGCGAGTGGCTGTGATACCAGTAGGTCCCGCTCTGATTGACAGCGAACTGGTACTCGAACGTCTCGCCTGGAGCGATGCCGTCGAAGCTCAGGCCCGGCACGCCGTCCATGCCGGTAGGCAACAGGATTCCGTGCCAGTGGATCGAGGTCGGTACGCGCAATCGATTGGTCACGCGCAAGGTGACTGTATCGCCCTCGCGCCAGTGAAGTGTCGGCGCGGGCACCGATCCGTTGACCGTGGTTGCAGAACTCCGGGCTCCGGTGATGCCAGACGCGGTTTCGCCGATAGTCAGGTCAAATTGTGTGCCGGACAAGGTGTTGGCCTTGCCGGACGGATCGCGCGCCCAGGCCATTGGATGCCGAAGCCCGAGGGTGGCGATCGCGCCCCCAGCGAGAAGGCCTTGCAGGAATCGTCGTCGGGATGCCGTCATCGGCAGGACGACAGGGAAATCAGAAAAACGGGAAGTCATGGTTATCACCACTCAGTGTCGAAGGATCGACTGCACGTCGCGTGCAGGCAATGACGGCATCTCGAGCCTCGCGAGAACGCGAGTCGAGTGCAATCGGTGGTGCCCGAAAGCACCAGCAGACACTCAAGCGATAGGAGGGCGACTCAGATGCGGCAGGATCGGCGCTGGAAGTCCGGCTGCGACCGGACGATCCCTCGATTCACCCATTTCAGCAACGCCGAACCAGGCAAATGACGGCAAGGTTGCCGCCGCATGAACGCAGGCACAGTTGCAGTGGGCCGACTTGCAGCAGTCGGGCGCGAGATCTTGAGAAGACGTCGCAGACACGTCCTTCGCCTGCGCGAGAGCTTCGCTCGCTTGGGACTCATCTAATGATGGTGGTTCGTGGCATGCAGGCTTTGCCGGGGTATGCGATTCAACGTTTAACGCGCGGGAGTGCATATCAGCGGGATTGTGGGCGCCGGCCGAAAAGGCGGCCATGGCGAGCGGTGACCCATTCAGGATCACCCCAAGCGCCAACACTACCCGTAGCAGAATTGATCTGAACATCATGTTTCTACAATACACCGGTCAGATGGGGATTCAATCGATGGCAGCAGATCCAACATGCCCGCTCGGCGCATCGTTTTCATTCGATCAATGATTGACCCTGGCGCCAGGCATAGGTTCATTCCCGTCGACTTGACCTGAACACACAATTTCACGCGGGTCGGGTATGCAGGAACGCTGGCCAGGATGCCGGGAACCGTGGTCGGACGCTGCGCGGCAGAACAAGGGCTGCCGGCTCGTCGGCACTCGCTCGTCCCGGACTGGCTCGCAACCTTGACCGAGCTGCCCTGCGATCAAGCCCGTCGCCAGCTTCAGTTATTATTCCCGCCATGAGCAAATCCAACACCACGCATTTCGGTTTTCGCGATGTCGCCGAGAGCGACAAGGCGCGCCTTGTCGGCGAGGTCTTCACCTCGGTTGCGCGCAACTACGACATCATGAACGACCTCATGTCGTTCGGCGTGCACCGCTTGTGGAAGCGACACTTCGTCGCCACCAGCGGCGTGCGTGCCGGCGATCACGTGCTCGATCTGGCCGGTGGAACCGGCGATATTGCGGCACTGTTGCTGCCGCGGGTCGGCAAGGCGGGTCGCATCGTCATCGCCGACATCAATGGCGACATGCTGCGCGTCGGCCGAGATCGAATGATCGATCGTGGCCTGCTGCGCGGTCTCGATTATTCCCAGGTCGATGCCGAAGCCCTGCCGTTTCCGGATCAGAGTTTCGATTGCGTGACGATGGCCTTCGGACTGCGCAACGTGACGCGCAAGGAGAACGCGCTGGCCGAGATCCATCGCGTGCTCAAGGTTGGCGGACGGGCATTGATCCTGGAATTTTCCTCCGTGCGCGAGCCCCTGCTCAAGCCGCTCTACGACTTCCACTCGTTTTCGGTCCTGCCGCGCATCGGCAAGCTGATTGCCGGCGACGAATCCAGCTATCGCTATCTCGCCGAATCAATCCGCAAGCATCCGGATCAGGCGACCTTGAAGTCGATGATGGAGCAAGCCGGCCTGGCCCGTGTCGATGTGCGCAATCTCTCCGCAGGGATCGTTGCGATCCATCGCGGGTATCGGGTCTAGTTTCAAGGCATCGCTGATCAAGTTGCGCAATCGTCACGACGCCTGTCTGCGTGCTGCTCGCGACGTGCAGGCGCAGATGGTTCGGCCGTCTCGACCTCTGCTCCCGCGTTGCCCTCGACGGCTGTTCAAGGCGCCGTTCTCGATCGCTTGTTCCCGACGCGGTTCTACCCGATCCATCCAAGGATGCGTGCCTCGTGCATCCCTGCAGCCGCTTCAAGGCTGGCGGCGCGACAAAGAGATGCGCGCAGACAGGTGGCGCCTGGTCAGTTGTCCGCAATTGAAGCAGGTGGCGTTCAGAGGGCCCGCGAGTCGCACCGCACGACTCGTCATGGCAGCTTGCCTTCACTTCGCCTCGCAGCACGACTCGCAGGCCTTCTGAAGGCCATGACGGTTGTGCAACTTGATCAGCGTTGCCTTAGGCAAACGAAAAACGCTCGGTCAACGTGATAGCCGACCGAGCGGTTTTCGGAAGCAAGAAAAGTCGGACGAGAAGCGGAACGCATCCTGCGGTCCGTTCTCCCCTCGTCCGACTTAGGGGGAGTGGCGTGATGGCGTGGCCGATCACTTGCCGACAGAATGCCCGCAATAAAAAGACGGCGATAGCTGTCAGTCTGACAGCTAGGTTTTATCTTCAAACTATGCTAGGTGTCGCAACGTTTGGCGCAGCCGCAGCGCCTTACAGCGCCGCAGCGCCTTACAGCGCGATCAATTCCAGGCGCATCGCGCGCGCGATCGCCTGGCGGCGACCGATGACACCGAGCTTGCGCGCGCTGTTGTTCAGATGAAAGATCGCGGTGCGTTCAGCAATACCGAGTTTCTGGCCGATTTCCCAGCTGGTCTTGCCGTCGGCGGCCCAGCGCAGGCACTCAAGTTCGCGCACAGTCAGATGCACCGGTGCCTGGGATTTGCCTTCCTTGCCAGAAAGGCGATGAACGGCCTCATGGACAACAGACGCCAGCAACTGCAATTCACCAAGCTGTTGGAGATGCGCGGCAGCAGTGGTCGTATCTGCAGTTGCCACGGTCAGCATGCCGGAGTGATCCGGGCCATGCGTCGGCAAGCCGATACCGGCATTCAGGCCGAAATCGACGGCTTCGCTGAAAAACCCGGTCAGATAACCTGCGCGGCGAGCCAGAGGATCGGCTGCCCATAAGCACGGGGTCAAACGCCGACGACAGTGATTGATGACCGGGTCGATTTCAAAATAACCCTGGCGCCGATAGTGATCCATCCAGTTGTCCGGATAAGCCACCAACGGGCCTTTGAAGCGCGCCAGCGACGTGCCATCCGCGTAGACCCAATGATTGAAACCCAGATGGTGCAGCCGCTCATCAACCGACGCGCGTAGACGTTCCGTCGATGCGCATTGCAGCATCTGCTGAAGGTTTTCCCATGAATCGACCACGCGACGCCCCCCTTTGCTTCAGAAACCGTGGTAGCCGACGACCCTGTCCGCCACCTTCATGCCCGACCCTAAAAGGACTGGCATACTGGTTAGCTTGCACCGGAGGAAGCATGAAAGCCAATTACCTGTTTGTATTATCCGCGATTTGCGTCACATTCGGCAGCGCCAGGGCCGAAGTGGATCCTCATAGCTATTCCGAGCCGAGCAAGGTTGCGGTGACCGCTGTCGCGCTCGACCTTGCCGTGGATTTCGACCAGAAAGCGCTCGTTGGCAGTGCTGAGCTGGCGCTGAAGTGGCACGATCAGGCCGCCACGGAGCTCGTTCTCGACACCCGAGACCTGAACATCGAGTCGATCGAGTCGGTCGCAGCGGATGGCCAGGCGCGCAAGCTCGACTACCACCTCGATGAGCGCGACCCGATCTTCGGGTCGGCTCTGCACATCAAAATGGAAAAACGGGCGCCGCGGCTGAGAATCACCTACCGCACCTCGCCAAAGGCCTCGGGACTGCAGTGGATGACGCCGGCGCAGACCGCCAGCGGCAAGCATCCGTTCATGTTCTCGCAGTCGCAGGCAATCCATGCACGCAGTTGGGTTCCGCTGCAGGACACGCCATCGGTGCGCTTCACTTATACGGCCCATATTCGCGCGCCAAAATCCCTGCGCGTGGTCATGAGTGCCGACAACGATCTTGATCACCCGCTCGATGGCGACTATCGGTTCAGCATGAAGCAACCGATTCCCTCGTACCTGCTCGCGCTGAGTGTCGGCGAACTGTCAGTGCGTTCGACCGGTCCACGGACGGCGGTGTATGCAGAGCCGTCGGTGGTCGCCAAGGCGGCGAAAGAGTTTGAAGACACCGAGGCGATGATCAAGGCGGCCGAAAAACTCTACGGCCCGTATCGCTGGGAACGCTATGACCTCCTCGTCCTGCCGGCGAGCTTTCCGTTCGGCGGCATGGAAAATCCGAGGCTGACGTTTGCCACGCCAACCGTCATCGCCGGCGACAAGTCCCTGGTCGGGCTGATCGCGCACGAGCTCGCGCATTCGTGGTCGGGAAATTTGGTCACCAATGCCAGCGCGGAGCACATGTGGCTCAACGAGGGTTTCACGACCTATGTCGAGAATCGCATCGTCGAGTCGGTCTACGGCAAGGAAATCGCGACCATGCAGTTGGTCGTCGATGACCAGGAATTGCGCAAGGACATGCTGGACATGAAGCCGCGCGAGCAGTTGCTGGTCACCAACCTCGAAGGCATCGATCCAGACGACGGCCTCTCCGGCGTGCCGTACGACAAGGGCCGCTGGTTTCTGCGTTTCCTCGAGTCGCGCTATGGCCGTGATGCGTTCGATCCTTTCCTGCGCAGCTATTTTGACCACTTCGCATTCCAGAGCATCACCACTCCGGACTTCCTCAACTACTACAGCGAACATCTGGAAAAGAAGTATCCCGGCAAGGTCAGCGCTGCAGAGATGGACGCGTGGCTGCATCAGCCCGGCATCCCGGCAAGTGCACCGATCCCGCACTCCGCGCGTTTCGATGTCGTCGACAAGGCTGCGGCGGAATTTTTCGCAGGCAAGCTCGCGGCAAAGGATCTTCCGGCGAAGGATTGGGTGACCTATGAATGGCTGCGTTTTCTCAATGCCTTGCCTGCCAAGCCGACTCATGCGCAGATGAAGGCGCTCGACACGGCCTGGAAGCTGACCGGCACCGGCAACGGCGAGATCGCCTTCCGCTGGTATGTCGCCACCGTGCGTGCTGGCTATACCGAAGCGCGTCCGGCGATTGCGGCCTTCATCGAGCGCATCGGCCGCCGCAAGCTGGTCATGCCGATTTACGAGGAGCTGGCCAAGTCCGACGAAGGCAAGGCATTTGCAATCGATGTCTATCGCACGGCCCGGCCTGGCTACCATCCGATGACTCAGGGCAGCGTCGACAAGGCGCTGGGTCTGTAGGCTGAAAATTCACTTGGGCGAAGCCGAAGCAAGGGCCCGATGCCCTTGCTTCGTTCCTCAGTGGCGCGCAACGCGGCTCGCGCGCCCGGCGAACGACGACCGTGCCAACAAGGAGGTTGCCAGCCAGTTGCGCTGGTGACACGCTTGATCGCTACTGCTGATCGAGACACATCGATGAAGATCCTGCTTTTTTGCTGCGCCTTTTTTGCCGCCATACCGTCGCTTCTGGCCAGCGAGATTCTGTCGGTACGCGAACAGGCGCGCGTTATCGATGAGATCCTTGCCGAGCGTCTCGATACGATTTTGCCTGCGCTGATGCAGCGCAACAAAATCGACATGTGGATCATCGTCTCGCGTGAATACAACGAGGATCCGGTGCTGCGCACGATGCTGCCGGCGACCTGGCTTAATGCACGCCGGCGCACGATTCTGGTCTTCTCGCGCGGCACGGAAGACAAGTTTGAAAAGCTCGCAGTCGCGCGCTACAACGTCGGCGAGCGCATCACCGCGGCCTGGGACATGCAACGCTTCCCGCAGCAATGGGAGGCGCTGGCGGACATCGTCACGTCTCGTGATCCGAAAACCATCGCCATCGATACTTCGGCTGATTTCGCCCACGCCGATGGTCTGGTCAAGACCGATCATGACGAATTGATGCAGGCGCTACCTGAGCGTTTTCGCTCGCGCATTGTCTCCGCGCAGGATCTCGCGGTTGGCTGGCTCGAAACGCGCAGTGCTCGCGAGATGCAGATTTATCCTCAACTGGTACGCACCACCCATGCGCTGATCGCCGAAGCATTTTCGGAAAAGGTGATCACCCCCGGCATCACCACCAGCGACGATGTGGTCTGGTGGTTGCGCCAACAAACCAGCGATCTCGGCCTCGATACCTGGTTCCATCCGAGCGTCTCGATCCAGCGCGCTGACGGCGATGCCTTCGATCACCTGAAGAGTTTCATCGATCACCCGGGGGCTGAGATCATCCGAGAAGGTGATCTGCTGCATGTGGATTTCGGCATCACCTATCTGCGCCTGAATACCGATGTGCAGGAACACGCCTATGTCTTGCGTCCCGGCGAAACGGATGTGCCGCCGGGAATCGCCAAGGCCATGACCACGGCCAATCGCCTGCAGGACATCCTGACCGGTCAATTTGCTGTTGGGAAAACCGGCAACCGGATTCTCGCCGGTGCGCTCGCCGAGGCGAACAAGGAAGGAATCCGAGCCACGATCTACACGCATCCGCTGGGCAGTCATGGCCATGCCGCCGGCCCGACCATCGGCATGTGGGATCAGCAGGGAGGTGTTCCCGGGAGCGGCGATTTCCCGATGCACGCCAACACGGTTTACTCGATCGAACTGAATGCCGCCTCGGATATCCCGGAGTGGAAAAAGGAAGTCCGCATAATGCTCGAGCAGGATGGCGGCTTCGACGGCAGCACCTTTCGCTACCTCGATGGACGCCAGAAGGCGATCCATCTCATTCCGCGAGGCGCCCGCTCAGCCGACTGAGCCAATCGCACCCGCCGTTAAAACCCAGGGTGTACAGCATGCTGCAGGCCGGCAAGCTGCGGGGCGGAACGGCTTGCGGCGAGACTGTCGGGCAGGTCAGGCGCGATCGGTTTGCAATCCTTGAAATCGCCTCGGGTCTGCGGCCCACTTCGACCTGCGGTGGCTTCAGTCACCTTCTCATGGGCGACGTTATTACGGCGCTCGTGCCAATTGGCGTATGGTATTGCGGGACAGCAGCACAAAAGGTCTGCAGGGGGCTCAATGTTTCGGATCCTGATCGCCAACAGCAAGGGTGGATGCGGCAAGACCACGCTGACCACGAATCTGGCCGCGCATTTCGCCAACAGCGGAAAAAAAACCGCGTTATTCGACTGCGATCCGCAAGGTTCGTCGTTGGCCTGGTGCCAGCATCGGCCCGCGCATCTTGCCGCGATCAACGGGGTCGCAGGCAACGATCCCGCACACGGGCTCGCGCCTGGCTGGGTGTTGCGTATTCCACCGACAACAGAAGTTCTGTTGATCGATACCCCGGCCGGGTTGCGTGCTCACGAGTTCGATCAGTTCGCCCGGCATGCCGATGCGCTGATCGTTCCGGTGGTGCCCTCGTCGATTGACCTGCGCGCGACGCTCGGCTTCATCGACATGGTGCGCAAACGCGAGGAGGTGCGCAAGGGACGCCTGCGCCTGGCCATGATTGCCAACCGTCTGCGCGCCAATACGGTGTCGGCGAGGCAACTGGATTCGGCGTTGGGACGCGTCACGGCTGCAGCGATGATTCGCGTCAGGGATTCGCAGGTCTACGTCGGCATGGCCGAGCGCGGACACAGCGTCTTCGACAGCGCGACCAAGGCGGTGCTTGCACATCGAGACGACTGGACGCCGCTGCTCAAGTGGCTGGACTGGTGCGCTGGGGAGTCCGCCCAGCGCAGCAAGATCACGCCGTTGCCGCTTGCCGGTGCGAACTGGATGCTCAAGCGCTAGTTCAGCTGCCAACGTGGCCATGTCGATGCTCGAAGTACTCGCTCTCGCGGTCATTGTCGCGGCCAGTCTCTACTTGATTGTGCTCGGAGTGTCAGCGTTGATCGTCCCTGCGCAGGCCAGCCGATTTCTGCTTGGGTTCGCCGGCTCCTTGAAGGTCCATCTTGTCGAGCTGTCCGTGCGAATGGTCGTGGGTTTGGCGCTGCTGATCTACGCTCAGCAGATGTTCGCTCCGGAAGTATTCGAACTGCTCGGCTGGATGCTGATCGCCACCACCGCCTTGCTTGTCGTTCTTCCGTGGCGCTGGCATCGTCAATTCGCCGAGCTGGCCGTTCCTCGCGCCGTTCGCTACATGTCCCTGATCGGCCCAAGCTCGCTCATTTTCGGCGCGCTCATCCTGGCGGCGGTCATTCGTGGCAGCGCCAGTTGATGATGCGACGACGTGGCGCTCGTCGGAGGTGATGCCCGGTTCTTTTGCGATACGCCACCCATGACTGTCGGCCATGGTGAAGGAGCTCAATGTTGAGTAACCTGCGTGCCGATTCGGATTACGCCGTTGCGGCGCATTTTTTCTTCGGTAGATTGGCGCCACTCCGCATCGGCTGGAGATGGCCCGGTTTGGTTTGGTTCCAGGGGAATCGTTCTGGTGAATCAATTGATCTTGCGCAAGCACTGGCTCTTGCGGAGCCTTGCTGCTGTCGTGATGGCAGCCAATGTCGCCGCGTTGGCTGATAACGACGACGAGGGCCGCGACGAAAGCTGGCAGATCGAGCAGCGCCAGCTTTGGTTCGTCGAATCGAGGGGGCTGCTCGAACACCCCGAAGCCTCACGTCTTCGCGCAGATGCGGTCGGGGAGCTGAAGCGCCAGCGTGAATGGCTGGATCCCGCGCGTGTCGCCAGCGGCGAAGTATGGGAGGAGCTCGGCCCCTCATCGATGAACATGGTCGATTGGGCCATGGGCCGCGTGGCCGGACGTCTCAACGCGATCGCGCCGCTACCGGGCAACGATGCAACGGTCTATGTCGGTGCGGCGGCAGGCGGCGTCTGGAAGACCACGAACGCCGGACTGAGCTGGGCACCGATCTTCGACCAAGTTGGCACCCTGCCGATCGGCGCGATCACGATCGATGCGGCCACGCCGGACATGATCTGGGTGGGTACCGGTGACAAGAACAGCAGCTGTGGCGACTACTTCGGCCAAGGTGTGTTCCTCAGTGAAGACGCCGGCGCGACCTGGAGCCCACGCAATGGCAGCGCGCCGACTGCAATGCCGTTGTCGATCGTCAACGCAGTGGCAATCCAGCCCACCGACAGCAACGTGATTCTGGTTGGCGGTGCCGGCAGCTGCAGCAGCAGTGGAAATCTGTCAGGGGCCGGCGTCTGGCGCTCGGTCGACAGGGGCCTGAACTGGGCCAAGGTGCTCGGCAACAACGTCGAGGACATCGTGTTTGTCCCCGGAACATCGACGGTCTACGCGGGCCTGATCGGTCCTGGTGTGCAGAAATCCACTGACGGCGGTGCGACCTGGGCCGCGGCGAATAGCGGACTCAATATCACCGGCTCGCGACTGCGCCTCGCGATGGCGCCGAGCAACAGCAACATCCTTTACGTACTCGCGGGCTCAAAATTGTTCCGCAGCGATGATGGCGGCTCAAACTGGGTGCAGAAGAACGGCTCGGCTTGCGAGGGCCAGTGCAGTTACAACCAGGCCATCAGTGTGCATCCGACCAATTCGGACACCCTGCTTGTCGGCACCATCCGTGTGGCCCGCTCCATCAACGCCGGCGCCACGATCACGCCGCTGGTCAGCGGCTGGGGCAGCGCGCAGAAAGTGCATCAGGACACTCATGTCGTGCGCTATTCCCTCAGCAATCCGGATCGACTCTGGATTGGCAGCGATGGCGGCATCTGGCGCAGTGACGACAGTGCGGCTACGTTCCGCAACATGAACGCGAATATCAATATCACCCAGTTCTATGACGTTGCAGTGGATCCGAACGACGCCAACATCGTCTTTGGTGGCGCCCAGGACAACAGCTCCTCGGGTCGTCGTACCAACCTGTTATGGAATCTGACCTACGCCAGTGGCGACGGTTTCATGAACGCGTTTGACCAGAACGATCCGAATATCGTTTTCCAGACCAGCTATCCGAATGGAAGCCGACCGAGCATCGTGCGCTCGGTGGTCGGCGGATCGCCGGGCAGCTTCAGTGGCGTTTCGAATACCGGAATAGCGTCAGGACCATTCGAGTGGGTCACGCCGCTGGCCACGGCGGGCAGCCAGCTATTCGTCGCTTCAGACGTGCTCTACCGCCGAAGTACCGGCAGTGGCAGTTGGGCGGCGATCAGCGGTTCTCTCGGCAGCGCAGCCGTGGTCATCACGCCGCAGGCGCTCGGTACCCTGACGCCGACCTGCATTGGCACCAGGAACGGAAAGATCTGGGCAAGCCCCGATGCCGGTATCCCGTCGCCGGTTTTCATTGATGTCACCGGCGACTATCCGGGCGGGCGCGTCTCCGATGTGGCGATGGATCCGGCGGACCCGCGAATTGTCTTTGTCACCCGTGGCGATTTTGGTGCATCGCGCCTGTATCGCTCGACGACCGGTGGCGGAACATGGGCGGCTGTTGGTGCAGGTTTGCCAAACGTGCCGGCAAATTCGGTGGCGATCGATCCGCTCGACAGTACAAGAATCTTTGTCGCCACCGATGTCGGCATCTACGAAAGCACCGATAGCGGTGACAATTTTGTCGCGTTCTCTGCGGGTTTGCCGCTTGGCATTGTCGTCTCCGATCTGGAAATCGACGACTACCCGCATGTTCTCACCGCCGCCAGCTACAGTCGCGGCGCGTGGCGCGTCCTGCTCGCCGGCAGTGTCGGCAATGCGCCACCGACCGCTGATTTCAATGTGGTCGCCAATGGCCTCGACGCGACCTTCACCGATGCCTCGATCGATATTGACGGCAGCATTGTCGATCTCGTCTGGGATTTCGGTGACGGCAGTGAAACGTCAATTGAGGCAAGTCCGATGCATGCCTATCCGGCGCCCGGGAACTACACGGCAAGCGTGACCGTTACTGACAACGGTGGCCTGAGTGCCAGCTACGGCAGGATCGTGCGCTTCTCGGCACCGCCAGTCGCGCTCGTCAACGGGGTTGCCATGACCAACCAGGTCGCGTCCCAGGGCGACGACGTCTACTACACCCTGCAAGTGCCATCGAACGCAGTCAGCCTGCATTTCGAAACAAGCAGCCCGGTCGGCGGAGCCGATGCCGACCTGAAGGTCGAGTTCAATGGAGAAGTACTCTGCCAGTCGGCAGGCGCATCCTCATCCGAGCAATGCAATTTCCCGACGCCGGCAGCAGGCACCTACACGGCTATCGTCAATGCCTATACGGCGCTGTCCAACTTCACGATACTCGGCAGCTTCACGGCACCGGCCGATGCGATCTTTGCCGATGGATTCGAAAATCCCTGAAGCCCTTTGCTGTCGAAGGAAGAAATTCGCGGCAATCATCTGAAGCAAAAATCAATCCGCCGCCTACTCAAGCCACGACTTGACGCGTCGATGGCAGGGTTTTCCGCCGCACTACGAATGACCCCATGAAGCGCCCTGATCCGCATGCTCGCGGTTCGGCGACCAACCGGGAGTCACTCAGCATGAAAACGAATTGCAAGCTCGCGATAGCCGCGGCCTTGTCCGCATTGCTTTTCACGGGCGCGGCGAATGCCGCCACTTTCACCATCAGCACTACCGCAGATGACGCTTTTGCGCACGATACCAATCCCGGAAACGGCATTTGCATTGACGCGGGTGGTGCTTGTTCGCTGCGTGCCGCGATTGAAGAAGCCAACGCACGTGCCGGGATCGACACGATTCTTTTCTCCAATACATTTGTCAATGCGACCGTGACTCTGAGCGCGGCGACAAACGAGGGCCCGTTGCCGCCGATCACGGACAAGGTCAATATCCTCGGCATCTCGATCGATGCCTACAACTCGAATGCCACGTTGCTGCGCGACGCACCACCGCAGTTTTTCATCAACGGCAGCAACCTGACAGGCAACGCCAGCGGGCTGATTTTCTCCGGTGCCGGTGCTTCCAGTAGCATCATTTCCGCGATCGGCATCATCGGCTTTCCGAGCCACGGCATCCTTGCGGCCTTTGGTGCCGACAATCTGATCATCGAGCGCAATTACATTGGCAATCGGGCGAATGGTTCTGCCGCCGGCAACGGTGGCCATGGCGTCTACGCGGCCAGCAGCGGCGGGCACCGCATCGGCAAGGTGCGCAACGGCGGCAACACCGCGTTCACCGGTCTCGGCAATGTGCTGTCGTCCAACGGCTTGTCCGGGGTCCGCCTCGAGTCCTCGAATGGCAACGACATGCGCGGCAACCTGATCGGCATCTCGCCAACGGGTACCAGCGATCGCGGCAATGGCGCGTATGGCATCCAGATCAGTGGCACCGACAACGACATCGGCGATTACCTCGCCGCCTCGAGTGCCGGCAACTACATTACAGGCAACAACCTCGGTGGCATTTTCTCGGTCGGCAACAGCAATCGTTTCTATGCCAACACCCTGGGCATTGGCGAAACCGGCGGCTTCATCACCAGTGAACTCGATGGCATCGTCATCATCGGCAACACCAATTTCATTGGCAACAGCGGCTTGGGCAGGAACAAGATCGTCGAGCATGCCGGTTCCGCAATCCGCCTCGGCGCAACGGCAGGCACGGCGGCCAACAGCAACTTCGTGCTCAACAACGAGATTGGCAGCTCCGGCTCGCAGTTTCCGATTCTGCTTTCCGGCAACGGAGCAGGTATCTACGTCGCCAAGGGCAATACCAATGCGATTCTCAACAACGTCGTCATCAACTCCACGGGCAGTTCCGCGCCGAGTCTGTTTGGCGACGGCATTGATGTGCGTGGCGACGGCAACACGATTTCCGGCAATCAACTCGGGTTCGTCACCTCGATATCCGGGCCTGTCGCCGAGCCGAACAATCAGGGAATCCATGTGGTCGGCAACAACAACACGATCGGCAGCAGCGACAGCCGCAACCAGGTCGGCGGCAACCACGGGATTGGCATCGGAGCGTCGGGAAATGGCAATGCGGCCCGATTCAACTATGTAGGCGTAACCAGCGCTCTTGACGAGGTCGGCAATGGAACCGTCGGTCTGCAGATGAGCGATGGGTCCGGTATCGGCGTGGAAGGCAATATCGTCGGCAAGAACCTGGTCGGCGTGCTACTTGCCAATGTCATCGACAGCCCATTGATCATCGGCAACTACATCGGCGTCAAACCCTCCGGCGGCAACATCGGCAACGCCGGCGACGGCCTGCGCATCATCAATTCCAGCAACAGTGACGTGCAGCAGAATCGCATCTCATATAACGGCGGCAACGGCATCGTCACCAATGAAAATGTACTCGGACTGGCCTGGTTCCAGAATCGCATGCACAGCAACGGCGGCATCGGTATCGACCTCGGCTTCGATGGCATCACGCCGAATGACGCTGGCGATGTCGATGTCGGACCCAACCGCCTGCAGAATTTCCCGATAATCCAGCAGGTCATTCTCGACAGCGTTGCCTTTCCACCCACACTGACGATCAGCTACCGCGTGGATTCGAATGCGGGCGCATCCGTCTACCCGCTGTTCGTCGATTTCTACTGGAGCGACATGGACGAACCCGCCCAGGGGCGCTTCTTCCTCGGTACCGATTTCAACTATTCAACACCGAATGCATTGCGCACGGTCACCTTGAATTTCGTCGATGGCGTGCCGGGTGGCTGGTTGACTGCAACCGCTCTGGATCAGGATCGCAATACCTCGGAGCTGGCCGCACGCTTCCAGTTCGGCAATCCGTTCGACAGGATTTTCGCGAACGGATTCGAATAGATCGAGGGGCGGCGCATTCGATCAGCCTGCAAGCGTGCGCGGTAGAGGATTTGCAAGGACTTCGCGGGGCAAAGGCCTCGCTGACCCTGCCGCCCTGCGTGGATTCATTGGGCGGCGATTCCTGGCGACCCGAGACAGACTCGGGTCGTCCGCGCGGCTCTGCAGTGAAAGCCAAAAACAAAGTCAGCGGGCCCTGCCGGCGCCGGCGCCGGGGTGACGCGGGGTGGAAATAAGAGCAGATCCCGGATCTCCGCATTCCGAAAATCGCTTTGACCGCCGTCCCGCGGCTGCATCCGGTGACAACCAGCAGTGTCAATGGCAGGGTTTCTCGCCTATTTCCGAATGACTCCCTGAATACCCCGATCGGCCGCAGGCGCGGATCGACCTGACCCAAGGAGTTTTTCGGATGAAAACCACGTTGCGCTTTCTGGTCGCCTCGTTTGGCCTGATGCTGGCCACGTCTGCCGCCGCATCGACCTTCACGGTCGATACCCCCATCGACGATACCGATGCCCATGATGCCAATCCGGGAGATGGCATTTGCCTCGATACGCTCAATGCCTGCCCGTTGCGCGCGGCGCTGGAGGAAGCCAATGCGCACGCGGGGCCCGACACGATTCTTTTCGCGAGCAACTGGGTCGACCAGACGCTGGTGGTCAGCGCTCTGGCCGGACCGCTGCCGGCGATCACCGACCGCGTGTCGATCCTCGGAACATCGATCTTGAGTTACAACGGTGGGGCCACGTTGCTGCGTGATGCACCGCCGATGGTCTTCATCGATGGCAGCCAGTTGTCGAATGCCGGCGACCATGGCCTGGTCCTCACGGGCGTAGGGGCGGGCGACAGTATCGTCTCCGCGATCGGGGTCGTCGGATTTCCTGGCGACGGCATCCGCACCACAACCGGCGTCTACAACCTGCGCATCGACCGCAACTACATCGGTGTTCGCGGCGATGGAACGCCGGCAGGTAACGGTGGCCATGGCGTGCATTCCTTCAACAGCGGCCAGAACCGGATCGGCAAGTCCGTCAACGGCGGCGGCACCGGCTACGTGAGCCTGGGCAATGTCATATCGGCCAATGTCCGCTCCGGTGTGCGTCTGGACGGCTCTTTCAACAATACACTTCACGGCAATCTGATCGGCATAGCACCGTCAGGCGATGCCGATATGGGCAACGGCGAATATGGCGTACACATTACCGGCGGAAACAACACCGTAGGCGACTTCATCGATGCCAACAGCGGCGGCAACTACATCGCGGCCAACGACCTCGGTGGAATCCAGGCTGACGGCGACGCCAATCGCATCTACGCCAACACCCTCGGGCGAGGAGAGACGGGCGGTTTCATTGACAGCGAATGGGCCGGCATTGTCGTGGTCGGCAATGCCAACACCATCGGCAGAGCGGGCCTGGGCCGCAACCGCGTTGTCCATCATCAGACTTCGGCGATCCGTGTCGGACTCCAGGGCGCGCCTTCCAGCAATGACAATGAGGTCGCCTACAACGAGCTCGGCAGTTCCGCAGCCGGTTCACCGGCAAATTTTTCCGGCAATGGCGGCGGCATCAATATCGCCAACGGCAGCGAAAACGTGATCACCGGCAACCGTGTGATCAACGCGCTGGGCAACGCCGCAGTGGGTATTACCGGCGTCGGCGTCTTCGTGCGTGGCGACGCCAACACGATCACCGACAATCGGCTCGGATTCGTCGATTCCGTCGCCGGCCCCGTTGCCGAGCCCAACCAGCTCGGCCTGGTCGTGATCGGCAACGGCAACATCATCGGCAGTGTCGGCAAGGGCAATCAGGTTGGCGGCAACAGCGGCTACGGTATCGGCGCATTCGGCGACAACAATTACGTGCATTTCAATTTCATCGGCGTCGATAGCGCGTACGCGCCGATCGGCAACGGCGGCGCCGGCCTCGTCTTGCAGGCGGGATCCGCCTTTTCGGTGCGCGAAAACGTCATCGGCGCCAATAGCGGCGGCATGATACTCAACAGCGTCAGCAACAGCCCGCTGATTTTTGCGAACTGGATCGGAACGACGCCAAGTGGCGGCAATATCGGCAATGCGCTGGACGGCATCCGCATCGAGGATTCCAACAACATCGATGTCCATTCGAACCGCATCGCGTTCAATGTCGGCAATGGCATCGCCACCGGCAGCAACGTCAGTGCGATCGCCTGGTTCCAGAACCGCATGTACGGCAATGGCGGCATCGGCATTGACCTCGGCGCAGACGGCATCACACCCAACGATCCCGGTGACTCTGACGAAGGTCCGAATCGTCTGCAGAATTTCCCGATCATCCAGAATGCCGTGCTCGACACCGTGGCCGTACCACCAACCCTGACCATCAGCTACCGGGTCGATTCGAATGCCGGTACCGCTGGCTATCCCATGTTCGTCGACTTCTACTGGAGCGATGTCGATGAACTGGCCCAGGGAAGATTTTTCCTCGGCACCGATTTTGGCTACAGCACACCGAATGCAATACGCACGGTCACCCTCGGTTTCGTCGACGGCGTGCCGGGTGGCTGGCTCACGGCAACGGCTTTGGAGCAGAACAGGAATACTTCGGAGCTGGCTGCAAGATTCCTGTTCGGCAATCCGTTCGGCAGGATATTTGCTGACGGATTTGAATAGCCGGTGAGACCGCGCAATCGATCGGTCCGCGCTCCTGGATTGCGCCACTCGCCGGAACAGGTCATCTTCGAATACAGCGCAGCATTCGGGAGTCTCCATGATGCACGATGAGGATGTCAGCCAATGGCAGAAGGCCGTGGCTTTGTATCGCGACGTGCTGGCCTTGTCGGAGAAAGATCGCAAGCGCCGGATCGACACCCTGGACGAGCCGGCCGACGTGATCGCGAAGCTCGAGCAGTTGCTGCGCGCCACGCAGGCCGGGGAGGCAACTCCGATTGAGGAAAAGGTCGGCCGCCTGATCGAGAGGCTGGGCCGCGAGACCGATGAGGGCGATCCATCGGATTTCGGCGCCGAGGCCATGCTCGGCCGCGTCATTGGCAACTGGACCGTAATTCGCGAGCTGGGCCGTGGTGGCATGGCGACGGTGTACCTGGTCAAGCGCAACGATGTCGCATTCGAGCAGTACGGTGCACTGAAACTGCTATCACTCTTGATGCTGGCCAGTGGCGGTGCCGCGCGCTTCGAGCGTGAGCAGCGACTCCTCGCACGCATGCACCACCCGAACATCGCAATGCTGCTGGATGGTGGCGTGGCCGCGGACGGAACTCCGTACCTGGTCACCGAACTCGTGGAAGGGCCCGACCTGCGCACGTATTGCGAGCGCGACGGGCTCGGTGTTCGCGACGTGATCAATCTTTTGCTGCAGGTTTGCGCCGCGGTCAGTCATGCGCACGGCAACCTGATTCTGCATCGCGACATCAAGCCGTCGAATGTCATGGTGACCACCGACGGCCAGATCAAACTGGTCGATTTCGGCATTGGCAAGCTGGCCGAAGAAGCCGCCGAAGGCACCCAGACCAAGGTGTTCACGCCGAAGTACGCGGCCCCCGAGCAGCTCAGCGGCGCGGCTGTGACCACGGCGACTGACGTGTACGGACTCGGAGTTCTTGGCCGCAGCCTGCTTGGCACACCCATCCCGGGCCAGCGCGAACTGGACCGAATCTTCGACATGGCGACGCGCGAGGAAGCATCGCGTCGATACGGCAGCGTGGAGAGCCTGGCGCGTGATCTGCGCAACTGGCTTGAGGATCGACCGATCGCCGCTGTCGCCGATTCAGCCCGCTATCGCGCACGCAAGTATCTGAGCCGCCACCGCGGTGGCGTGGCCGCGCTTGTCGCCATCGTGTTGACCGCTGTTGCAGGCCTGGCGCTTGTCCTATGGCAGGCCCGACAGACGCGCGAGGAACTGGCTGTATCCGAGCGTACGACGCAATTTCTCGTGCAACTGTTCGATCAGGCCGATCCTGTGGTTGCCAAGGGCTCGCCGACCACGGCCCGCGATCTGCTCTCCCGAGCGCGCAACTCGCTGACGACCATCAACGACAACAAGGTTCGCAACCGGCTCGTCATCGCCATTGCCCAGGCGTACTACGGCATGGCCGATTTCAAGGAGTCCGTGCAAATCCTGCAAAATGAATTGTCGGGGCCGATTGCCGACCAGTCGATCGATGTGCAGTTGCTGTTGGCCCGGTCAAGCTTTGAGAGCGGCCAGACTGCCGAGTCGATTGGCTTTCTTGAAGCCATGAATCCTCCGCCGGAGAGTGCCTACCGGGTGCATGGCCTGCTGGGACGATATTTGAGTTCGGATGGGAAGTTCGAGCGTGCCGACAAGGAGCTGGCCACCGCGCGCGCAGCGTTGCCAGCCGCGGGCTCCGCTCCTGATGTGATCGGCATTCTCGCCGCGGTGGCACGCAACGATATTCGACAGGCCCGCTACGCCGAATCGCTGCTTGTACTCGAGCAGGCGCTTGCGCAGGCAAGAAACGCACAATTGCCGTTGGAGGAAGGCAAGATCGAGCAGATGCATGCGCAAGTCGCCAACATCCAGGGGCGGCATGCCGATGCTCTGACACATACGCAGCGGGTACGCGAACTGTTCGCGCCGATCTACAGCGAGGATCACAGCGCGATGATCGAGCTCGACAACAAGGAGGGAGATATCCTGAAAGCCCTTGGCAGGCATGCGCTTGCCGTGGAAACGCTCGAACGCGCGGTCGGCAATGCACGCCGCCACATGGGTGACAGCGCGACAACGTCCAACGCGCTCAACTCCCTGAGCATGGCCTATGGCGCGGCGGGAAATCTCGAAGCGGCCATCGCCACGGGTCTGGAGGTCAATGAAATCCTGATTCGACTGGGCGATGCCGATCATCCGATCCGTGCAAACGTGCTTGGAAACGTGGCGGATTATCAGATCGATGTCGGAGATCTCGAAGGCGCCGAGACGAGCCTGGCCGTCGCCCGAAGTATCCTCGCCGATACCCTGCCTCCCAGTCACCCGGTTTCGATTCATGTGGAGTATCAGGTGCAACGCATTGCCATTCGGCGCGGAAACATCGAAGTCGCATTGAATCGACTCACCGAACTGGCACCGATGGCACAAAAGGCGCCGGGACCTGGCAATGGCCTGACCCTGTCGATACTCAGCAGTGCCGGCCGACAGAACCTGCGCCTGGGACGGATCGACGAAGCAATAGGCTGGTTTGAGAAAGCCAGGAACGGGTCGCGCTCACTTGGCGAGGACTCCAGGCGCTATCTTGGCGCAAGCGCCGATCTGGCAGAGGCGACACTGGCAGCAGGAAGTGTCGACAAGGCGCAGAGCCTGCTGCAACCCGTGCTGAGGGCGCGCGACTCGGCGATTCCCGATTTCGAGGCCGGCCTGCGCTTGCGCGAATCGCAATTCGCCCGGCAGCGTGGCGACATCGTTGCACAAAAGGCACTGCTGGATTCTGCACTGGAGCTGATGCCCGAGGGCTCACCGCTACGAGCCGATTGGGCACCCGAGATTGCGGCGCTTTCAAAATTTCAAGCTGACTGACGCGGCAACCTGATCAATCAAGGCGCTTCCGCAAACCTCTCAGGGCGCAAGGCGGGCGTCAAGAAACGCGCGGGCACAACTCCAGTCACGATGCAGGCTGCGCTCGGAACGACCGGTCAGTTGCGCAATCTCATGCATCGACATGCCGGCGAAATAACGCAGGTTCACGAGTTCGAGCAGGCCTGGATCGATCTGTTCGAGCTCGTCCATCGCGGCATCGAGGGCAAGCAACTCGGTATTGGTTTCGGAACTGGCAACGTCGACGCGATCAAGCGTGACAAAGGCGGCGTCGCCACCGCGTTTCGCCGATGCTGATGCGCGCGCGGCATCGATCAGGATCTGGCGCATCGCCGCGGCGGCGCAGGCGAAGAAATGCTGACGACTGAGCAGATCGAGTTTCGCCGCGCCGACCAATTTCAGGTACAGCTCGTGGACCAGCGCAGTGGCGGTCAGGGTCGAGTTCGGCGCGCTGCTGATCCGACTACGCGCCAGGATCTTCAACTCGGCATGCAGGCGACCGAAGACTTCATCAAGCGAATGCTTGGTCCCCGTTGCCGCCTTGCCCAGCAGTTCGGTGATTTCTGACACGCGCATCCTCCGGGCTGCAAAGCGGTGCACAAAGGCACGAACTAAAGCAGGTAGATGGTCAAATTGGGCCCCGTCCGGCCAGACTAACACCACACGCGTCCGCCTCACTCATGTGCGCAACTTCCAGCCACTGCGAAAGATCCACCAGACGATGCCAAGGCAGATGACAAGAAAGCCGAGCGTCATGCCGGTGCTGACTGCGATATGCACGTCGGCGCGACCGGTGAAGCTCCAGCGGAATCCGCTGATCAGATAGACGACCGGGTTGAACATCGTGATTTTCTGCCATAGCGGCGGCAGCATGCTGATCGAGTAGAACGCGCCGCCGAGAAAGGTCAGTGGCGTGATCACCATCAAGGGCACCACTTGCAGCTTCTGGAAATCATCGGCCCACAAACCAATGATGAAGCCGAACAGGCTGAAGGTAATCGCGGTCAACACGAGAAAGCCGAACATCCAGAATGGATGGGCGATCTCGTAGTCGACGAAGAAGCGCGCGGTGAGCAGAATCAGAAAGCCGAGGATCACTGATTTGGTTGCCGCTGCGCCGACATAGCCGATCACCACTTCGATCCACGATACCGGTGCCGACAGCAGTTCATAGATCGTGCCGGCCCACTTCGGCATGTAGATGCCGAACGAAGCATTCGAGACGCTTTCGCCGAGCAGGGACAGCATGATCAGGCCCGGGATAATGAAGGCGCCGTAGCTGGTGCCGTCGATATCACCCATGCGCGAGCCGATCGCCGCGCCGAAGACGATGAAGTAGAGCGAGGTCGACAGCACTGGCGCGGCGATCGACTGCATCAAGGTTCGAAACGTGCGCGCCATCTCGAAGCGATAGATCGCGCGAATGCCATGGATGTTCATGCGCGATCCTCCTTTGGCTTGCGAACCAGGCTGACGAAAATCTCCTCCAGCGAACTTTCGCTGGACTGCAGATCCTTGAAATCGATGCCTTGCTCACCAAGACGGCGCAGCAGGTTGGCGATACCGGTTTCTTCGGATTGCGTATCGAAGGTATACACCAGGGTCGATCCATCTCCGGATAGTTCAAGCGGCAAGCCCGAGAGTCCATCCGGAATCTTCTGCATCGGCTGCTGCAGACTAAGGGTCAATTGCTTCTTGCCGAGCTTGCGCATCAGCGTGTTCTTGTCCTCGACCAGGATCAGCTCGCCCTTGTTGATCACGCCGATGCGGTCGGCCATCTCCTCGGCCTCCTCGATGTAATGCGTGGTCAGAATGATCGTCGTCCCGCCATCGCGCAGACGACGAACCATCTGCCACATGTCATGGCGCAACTCGACATCGACCCCGGCGCTTGGTTCATCGAGGAACAGCACGCTGGGTTCGTGCGAGAGGGCCTTGGCGATCATCACCCGCCGCTTCATGCCGCCCGACAGGGTCATGATCTTGCTGTTTCGCTTGTCCCACAGGGAAAGGTCGCGCAGGATTTTTTCAAGATATTCCGGGTTCGGCGGCTTGCCGAACAGGCCGCGGCTGAAGCGGAGCGTGGACAGGACAGACTCGAACGCATCCGTATGCAGTTCCTGAGGAACCAGGCCAATCGTGGAACGAGCGGCGCGGTAGTCGCGGACGATGTCATGACCATCGGCCGTGATCGACCCTTCGCTGGCGTTGACGATGCCGCAGATGATGCTGATCAGGGTTGTCTTGCCGGCGCCATTGGGGCCGAGCAGGGCGAGGATCTCGCCACGGCGAATATCGAGATTGATGTTCTTGAGCGCTTCGAAACCGCCCTTGAAGGTCTTGCCGACACCGCGAACCGAGACGATCGCATCGTTCCGAGCCGGTGCGGTCGATGGAGACTTTTCTGCTGCGCTCATGAATGCCTCGTGTTTTCGAGTGAAGGCGGACGGTGAGGGGATCGCCTGCCAGGTTTGAATTCCCGCGCTGATCACGACGATCAGGCGTCGAGTATATCGACACGCTATCAATCGCATTCAGGTCCTTCTTCATGCACGTGCCGGAGTGAAACGTGCATCGTCGTCGGCGACGTGTTGGAATGCGGGTCCCACAAGAATCTGGAAATAGCCCATGAGTTATGTCGATGGATTCGTTGTTCCGGTACCGAAGGACAAGCTTGACGACTACAAGAAAATGGCACGCAAGGCCGGCAAGGTCTGGATATCGCATGGCGCGTTGGCCTATACCGAGTGCGTCGGCGATGACGTGCCGGTAGGCAAGCGCACTTCATTTCCGCAAAGCGTGAAACTGAAGGAAGGTGAGGTCGTGGTGTTCTCGTGGATCGTCTACAAGTCGCGCCGCGAACGCGACAAGATCAACAAACTGGTCATGGCCGATCCGCGCCTCGCAGAGATGATGGATCCGAAATCCATGCCGTTTGACGGCAAGCGCATGTTCTTCGGCGGCTTCAAGACTTTCGTCACGCTGTAGTCGATTGCTTGATGAGTTTGATTGCTGGTGGAATGAGTTTTGTCGAAATCGTAGCTGTCTGACATTCACCGCAACACCTCATCCAGCAAACTCCATTACCTTTGCCGTTCGGCATACTCAGGACAGGCTCGGCTTTGCCGAGGCAGGGGCCCGGTGAGTTTGTTTTGTTTCTTTACGTTTTTGCGGAGCGCGGCATCGTCGCCGACGTTTCACTCGCCTCAGATCGCTCATCATCCCAGCGAAGGCTGGACTGCACATGCAGGATGCCGAAGCGAACGTTCGCGCAACGAATGGCCCGAAGGGCAAGCGGCAGGAGCGGCGCGCCATCCAGTTTTTAGAGCACGCTCCTTCGGAGCGCGGCATCCATGCCTTTTTTCACTCGCCTCAGGCGAGCGAGTGTCTTTCTCTTGCGTGGCCAAGAGAAAGGCACCACTGCGCCGCAGGAGCGGCGCGAACAGCGAAGCTGGCCCGCAGGGCGGAGGGCAGGAGCCCGGAGTCAAGAGAAGGCCACCCCGATACAGCGGTCTCCGGGCATTCGGCAACTGCTCCTGCGTTGCTCTCGACGGCTGTTCCGGACGCCGTTCTACCGCATCCATCCATGGATGCGGACCTCGGGCATCCATGCCTTCACGTGCGCAGCCAAGACGAAGCAGGTTCTCGCACGCTTTGGCTTCGGCTTTGCGCTGGCATTTCCTTCTCCCGCAAAACGGGAGAAGGTGCCGCAGGCGGATGAGGGGCCTTTGATTTTGACTTAGGCGCGAGTGTGGGGTGGCCTTTCTTTTGGTCACTTTTCTTTGGCCATGCAAAGAAAAGTGACTCGCTCGCCGGGAGGCGAGTGATACCCCGGCAGGGATGCCGCGCTCCGAAGGAGCGTGCTTTCGATGAGCCAAATCACAGGACCGCTGCCTCAGCCAAGATGGACCCGTCAGCTAAACAAATCGATCAGACTCCCGGAGTCGATCAGCTCTCTTCGCCAGTCAACACAACATCAGCGCGACGCGCCGCAAACAATCCGACCGTGACGACGCCGACGATCTGGTTGATCTCGCGCTCCAGTGCTACCGGATCGTCGATGCGCAGGTTGTGTACATCGAGAATCCAGTTGCCATTATCGGTGACCACGTCGTCACGCCAGACCGGTTGACCGCCGAGCAGGACGAGCTGACGTGCGACATAACTGCGCGCCATCGGTATCACTTCGACGGGCAGTGGGAATTTCCCGAGTACCTCGACGCGTTTGCTTGGATCGATGATGCAGACAAACTGCTTCGATGCGGCAGCGATGATCTTCTCGCGAGTCAAGGCAGCGCCCCCGCCCTTGATCAAGCAACCTTTCGGGTCGCACTCGTCGGCGCCGTCGACGTACAGCGCAAGTTCGCCACTCGCATTGAGTTCGACGATCGCAATGCCGCGCTCCTTGAGCAGGCGCGTCGATTGCTCGGAACTGGAGACCGCGGCCTCGATGTCGACGCGACGCTCGGCCAGCGCATCGATGAAATGAGCGACCGTGGAGCCGGTGCCAACGCCAACAACCATGCCCGGTTCGACGTAGCGCATGGCTGCGCGCGCGGCGCGGCGCTTGCCTTCTTCCTTTGTCATACGACTGACTCCGTTATTCCAAACCGAGGATGAAATCCCATTGTGGGCGCGTCACCGGCATCACCGACAGGCGGTTGCCGCGACGAACCAGTGCGAACTCTTCCAGTTCCGCGTGACCCTTGAGCTCGGTCAAGCTGATGGTGCGATTGAGCTTGCGTTTGAAGCGCACATCGACGAGTAGCCAGCGCGGCTCTTCGGGCTTGCTTGCCGCATCGTAATAGTCGCTGCGCTTGTCGAACTGGGTTGGATCCGGATGCGCTTCGCTGGCCACTTCAGCGATGCCGACGACGCCCGGTTCGGCGCAGTTTGAGTGATAGAAAAGGATGCCGTCGCCAACTTGCATGCCGTCGCGCATGAAATTACGCGCCTGATAATTGCGCACGCCGCTCCAAGGCTCGGATTTGACCTTGGCGAGGGCGTCGATGGAGAACTCCTCTGGCTCACTCTTGATCAACCAGTATTTTTTGCTCATCGCAGCGTCGCTCGACATGGCTCCGATTTGACGAGCCGATACCGCATTGTCATGACATGATTGCTCGACATCGCTCGCTCTTGATCAACCAGCAGCGTGTCCTCATGATGTTTCCGCCCGGCAATCGATCAACTCGATCTCGGTGGCAATGTAGTCGAGATGGACATCCCAGATCGCGGGTTCGATCGCGTCGACCTGCTGGGCGGCATAGCCGATCCCGACCAGCAACGGACGCGCCGCTACTTCGCGCTCATGAACGAATGAGAATGTGGCGTCGTAGTAGCCACCGCCATACCCCATGCGGTGGCCTTGTCGATCGAATCCGAGCAGCGGCATCAGGACGATATCGATTTCCTGGGCAGCAAGCAGGTCTTGCTTGGTGCAGACCGGCTCGGGAATGCCGTAGCGGTTGGATTCGAGTTCGACCCCGGATCGCCATTCGACGAATGACAACAGTCTCGGTCCGGTTATACGCGGCAGGTAATAGTGTTGTCCGCGCCGGCTCAGGTTGCCGACGACGATGTGCAGCGGCAATTCGCCGTCTATCGCCCAGTAGCCGGCGACGCGTTGATCGACGATGAAATCGGCGAGCTGTTCAAGCTGGCTGGCGACGCCGTTGGCCGCAGCAATGCGATCGCTGGCGACGAGTGCCTTGCGCCGCGCGCGCAATTCGGCGCGCAGGGTTTTGCGCTTGTCTTCGAGCGTCATGATTGCTGCGAAACGAAAAAAGGAGAGGCATCCTCCGCTGTGCCGATGCACATCGAACGACCTTGAACCAAAAGGTTCAGGTGGGAGAGCGTTGCGTCGTCATCAGGCTTTCCGCTCACGGCGGACTTGCACACAAACGGTCGCGCTACTGTCCCGGGGTCGATACAGGAACAAGGCAAAATGTTGAATGGGCTGTCGAACACTGCCGAGGACACCGGGGTCTATTGTAGAGACCTCGACAAACCTGCTTCAAGCTTTGATTTCAACGCTTGCAGATGTTGTGCCAACTGGTCAGTGCTGGCCGCTTGCTGTTGTTTCAGGCCAAGCAGCTCATGCGCGATGTTCAGCCCGGCCAATACTGCGGTGCGCTCGAGGCCGCCACCACGATTACTTTCGCGTAGCTCACGCAATTTTCCATCAAGATAGCTGGCCGCGCCGATCAGCTCATTGCGTTCCTCGGGATCGCAGGCAATCTGGTAATCGCGGTCGAGGATGCGCACCGTTACGGCCTCACTCATGGCTGATTCTGCTCCAGTGATTTGAGTCGGCCAATCATCGCCTCGACACGGCTGCGCGCCTGCTCATTGCGCGCAAGCAAACCCGCGCGCTCGGTAGCCAATTGCTCCTGACTGTGACGAAGAACCCGGTTTTCCTCATCCAGGCGTCGACACAATTCGGTCAGCTGATCGACCTGTGAACTGATTTCGGAAAGGGCAGCAAGGGTGGGTGGCTTCTCGGACATGGATGGAACTATACACCCGATAGGGGCTTGCCCAGCTTCGCGCGACGGCGCCGGTCGCGATCTCGAAGAAACCCGAAGCAAGCGTCCGCCGGCAACGGTTTCGATAGCCAATGGCCCTGGATTTCATCGCATCCCTGCTCACGCAGGTACTCGGCCTGCTCTGCAGTTTCGACGCCCTCTGCAATCACGTTCAGGCCCAGCGAATGCGCCATGTTGATCACGGTGGCAGTGATCGCCTCGTCATCCGGATCCGTGGTGATGTCGCCGACGAATTCCTTGTCGATCTTGAGCGTGTCAATCGGTAGCCGACGCAGGTAGCTCAGCGAAGAGTAGCCGGTGCCGAAATCATCGATGGACAGGGTCACGCCGACCGCCTTGAGTTGCCGCAGCGTGCTGATCGACTGCTCGGCATTGGCCATGACCACCGTTTCGGTCAACTCGAGCTCGAGCTGGTTCGGCGCGACGTCGTTGGCGGCTAGAATGTCGCAAAGGCGCTGGATCAGATCGCTGCGCTGCAGTTGCAGTACCGAGAGATTCACCGACATTGAAATATCGCGCAACCCCTCGCGCTGCCATTGCGCAAGTTGCTCGCAGGCTCGTTCAAGCACCCAGTCACCAATCTCGATGATCAGCCCGGATTCTTCCGCGACCGGTATGAATGTCGATGGCGGGACATCGCCGAGTTCCTCACTGTGCCAGCGCAAGAGAGCCTCGACTCCGGTGATATGGTCATCGAGGAGGGACAGCTTGGGCTGATAGACAAGGCTGAATTCATTGCGTTCCATGGCCTTGCGCAGGGCGCCGACCAGGGTCGCCCGCAGTCGAGCCGCCGCATCCATCGATTCGGTGTAGACCATATACGTCTTGCGACCGCGTTCCTTGGCTTGATACATCGCGGTGTCGGCGAACTTGAGCAGATCGGTCGGCGTCTGCGCATGATCCGGGTACAGGCTGATACCGATGGAAGGTGAGATAACGACATCCTGGCCGTCATTGAGCTCAAGCGGTTTCTCGAACGCACTGATCAGCTTCTGGGCGACGCGCTCTGCCTCGCCAGCGTCCGCAAGCTCCTCGAGGATGACGGTAAATTCGTCGCCGCCGATGCGCGCAACCGTGTCGCCATCCCGGATGTTGTCACGCAGACGGTTGCCAGCCGCCTTGAGCATGCGATCGCCGGCCGCGTGGCCCATCGAATCATTGACGTGCTTGAACCGGTCAAGATCGAGGAACAGCACCGCGACCTTGCGACCGCCGCGGCGCGAACGAATCACCGCGTGGCCCAGGCGCTCGGACAACAGGGTACGGTTGGGCAGCCCGGTCAAGGTGTCGTAGTTGGCCAGGTAGCGCAGTTCCTGCTCGTTGCGCTTGCGCTCGGTGATATCCGTGAGCACGCCGATGAAGTGGGTGCGCTGGCCTTGCGCATCGCGCACTTCCGAACTCTGCAGCCAGGAAAGAAACTCCTCGCCATCCTTGCGCCGCTGCCACAACTCGCCACGCCACAGCCCGTCTCGGCAGATCGACTCACGCAGGTTCAGATAGTAGTCGGTCGAATGCTGGGCGCAATTGAGCAGGTTGGCGGAACGACCGATGACTTCGCTTTCCTGCCATCCGGTAATGCGCGTGAATGCTGGATTGACCGCAACGAAATTGAAATCCAGATCGCACACTGTGACCGCTTCGCGCATGCTGTTGATGACTTCCTCGACGACGCGCCGTTCGCGCTCGGCCTCCCTCGTGGCCGTTATGTTTCGTGCAGTTCCGCAGATCCGCAGGGCCCTGCCCGCCGCGTTGCGTTCGACGATCTTGCCGCGTGCCAGAACCCAGATCCAGCTGCCATTGCGCATGCGCACGCGCTGCTCGGATTCGAACAACGGTGACTTGCCGTTGATGTGGTCGTCGAGCCGTTGCGCAATGGCTCGTTGATCGTCTGCATGCACGTTTTCGCGAACCCAGTCGTAGACCGACTGGATGACTTCCTGCTGCCCTCCGCGCGACCGAGCGGCACTGAGCCTGGTGAGGACGCCACTCTCCATGTCGAGATCCCAGAACTCGTCGCTTGATCCCCACAGGGCGAGGCGCAGACGACTTTCGCGATCCTGCAACTCCATGGCATGAAGATGCTGCTCCATGCGTTTGCGCCTGACCGCCGCCCAAATGCTGAGCGCAAGCAGCAACCCGCAAAGCGCGTAGATCGCCAGCATGAACCGGCCGTTCCACCACAATGGAGTGACCACGAGGCTGGCCTCTGCACCGGATTCGTTCCAGTAACCATCGTGATTGCTGGCACGGACGCGAAAGGTGTAATGGCCGGCGTCGAGATTGGTGTAAGTCGCTTCATGACGCGTCCCGGCATCAATCCAGTTCTCGTCGAAACCATCGAGGCGATAGCGGAAACGATTGCGCTCGGGTGCGGTGAAATCGAGCGAGGCGAAGGCGAAATGGATGACCCGGTCGCGCTGGGCCATTCGAATTTCCTGACCGGACTGGTAGTGGGTCGTCAAGCCATCGCCAATCTGAATGTCGCTGATGATCACGGGCGCGGCGAAGCGACTGACCGAAACGGCACCCGGCTTGACCAGATTCAGACCGTTGATACCGCCAAAGGCAAACCTGCCATCAGCGAGAGACGCGAACGCTCCGCCGTTGAATTCCTGCCCCTGCAAACCGTCCTTGACCGAAAACTGGTGGGTCGCCCGGGTCGCCATGTCCAACGCGGTGATGCCGCGATTCGAGCTCAACCACAGTCGGCGTGACTGATCCTCGAGAATGGCGTAGATCGTCGCATCGGGCAGGCCATCCTGTTTCATGATGCGCTCAAAGCGCGCGCTGTCCGGTCCAAGCTCGATCAGGTGATTGAGGCCACCATGCGTGCCGATCCAGAAACTTCCGTCAGGACTCTCGTGGATGACACGAATCACGCCACTTGAAAGCGAGGTTGGGTCGTTTCGTTCGTGCCGGAACTGACGAACCTGATTGCTATCGGGTTCAATGAGATTGAGACCTTCCGCCGTGCCGGCCCAAACGCGGCCCCGACGATCCTCGTGCAATGCGAGCACATGATTGTGGCTGAGGCTGCTGGGGTCGCCGTCCCGATGTTGCCAATAGCGCCACTGCTGGCTGAGCGGCTCATAGCGAGCGACGCCGATATTTCGGCCGGAGAACCAGATAGCCCCGTCACGACTGATGATCAGTGCACGTCGCGGGCTGGTCCCGGCCGGCTCGACCATGCCAGGGTCGGGCGGCAGGACGGTGAATTTTCCTGTATCCGGATTCAGATGGCCGACGCCGAGATTACAGGCAAACCAGATCTGTCCCTGGGCGTCCTCGGCCAGTGCCTCGACCTGGAGAAGGCCGCGGGGTTCGGTCGAGAACGCCTTGAAAACGGCCTCGCCAAAATAGGTGAACTGCCCGCTTGATCGATCGTATCGCTTGAGACCGTCTCCATCGGTTCCCATCCACAAACGACCCATTGAGTCTTCCAGGACCGAGCGGATGTTGTTCGTCGTGTCGACATCGCGGGCCGGGTTGCGATCACTCAAATAGGTGAATGTTGCACCGGTCGGATCCACCTTGCTCAGGCCGAGTGCTTCACTGCCAACCCAGAGCAGACCTGATTCATCGACAAGCAGTCGGGTGACGGCGCCTTGCGGCAGTCCGCCGGGGAGTTCGGCATCGGGACGAATCCAGCGCGTGCTTCCATCCTTCGGCGTGTAGATGACCAAGCCCTGGTCGGCGACCGAAAGCCATAACTTGCCCGCATCATCTTCGACAATCGCTACGATCGCTGCGGCTTCCTCACTGCTCCACAACAGGCTCGTAGTCTTGCCCTTGGCATCAAGGCTCAGCAAGCCATGCTTGCTACCGACGTAGAGCAAATGTCCTTCAGTCTCGAGGATGCTGTAGAAACCGCCCAGCGCATCGCCAGCGACCAGTTCGAGTTGATCCCCGTCTTTTGCGATCCGCCACAGGCCGGTACTGCTGGCGACCAGGATCGTGCCATCGCCAGTCAGTTTGATGTCGCGAACGATGCCGACTTCCCGAATGTTGGCTGCGGCGATGAAATGCTGGCGACCGTTGCTCTCCGAGCTGAGCAGGTCGAGTCCGCCACGGCTGCCAATCCACAGGCCGCGAGAAGGATCGAGCAGCAGCGCCGTCACCGATTCTCGCGCATTGCGATCAAAGGCACCTCCAGCAAGCGCAAAGGAATCGAAGTGACCGCTGGCTGGATCGAGGCGGGCGATCCCGCCAACACTGGTTCCGACCCAGATGCGGCCGTCGAGCGTTTCGGCGAGGGCAGTAATACCGCTGTCCGGAACGCCATTCAGATCATCGGCGTCGTGCTCGAACAACCGGAAACGATAGCCATCGAATTGGTGCAATGCGCCCTGCGTGCCTACCCAGATCGTCCCGTCTCGACTCTGGATAAGTGACAACACCGAGTTCTGCAGCAGACCGCTTTCATTGTCCAGGCGGTCGAAATAGAATTCGCGCTCAATCGCTACACCGGCAAGGCTCATGCCGAGCAGCATCACCGACAATAGCCAACACGCCACGCGCAAGGCCGGATGCTGTCGCGTTAGCTGCATACCTCTCATGTTGCGATGGAATTCCCCGATACGGGCGCAGGCAGGCCCGAAGATCAGTGTAGGCAATAGCGCGCGGGCGTGCTACGTCTGGCGTAGCGACGCCGTCGGCAGCGGGTGTTTGTGGCCGAACGATGCAGGCTACAATCGGACGATCACTTGAGCCGGGAAAACAATGACTGAAGCGCCGATCAGCCATCAGGATTTTTCAGAAACCCTTGCGAAGTTGGGCGCTGGCGTCAGCGCCAGTGACTTGCACGGCTCCCTTACCGGTTACCTGGGTGCCGGCGGCAAGGCGACGGAAAATAATTGGGGTGAGGCCCTGGCACTGGATTTCAGCGCGCACGGCATCGAAGGCAATCCGCTCTTTGCGAAATTCTTCCGCCAATGCCGCGAGCAACTTGATGATGTTGAACTCGGCTTTGTGCCAATGCTTCCGGCAGATGATGTCGGCCTGACGATTCGTGCCGAAGCACTGGTCGATTGGTGCCGCGGGTTCCTTGGCGGCATTGGCCTGGCGGGTGCCGGAAAGCGAAGTGGCGAACTCTCCGCCGATGCCCGGGAGATCGTCAAGGATTTCGCCACCATTGCCTCCTCGAATCTCGATGTCAACGGTCAGGAGGAGGACGAATCGGCGTTCGCCGAGGTGGTCGAGTTCGTCCGTGTCGGCGTGCTTCTGTTGTACAGCGAATTGGCACCCGCAGTAGCAAAGCGTTCGCCAAACTCGCCGGGAAGCCGGAGCCTGCATTGAAAATCGATTCCAAGGAATTTGCGCGCCGCCGCCGCCAGCTCATGCGCATGGCAGGCCAGGATGCCATCGTAATCGTGCCAGCCGCGCCCGAGCTGCTGCGCAACAACGATGCACATTATCCGTATCGTCAGGACAGCGACTTTCACTTTCTGACCGGGTTCGGCGAACCTGATGCCGTCCTTGCCCTCGTACCTGGCCGCGCCCAGGGTGAGGTCATCCTGTTCTGCCGTGAGCGGGATCGCACTCGCGAACAATGGGATGGCTATCGCGCTGGCCAGGAAGGTGCGGTCGATGACTATGGCATGGACGATGCGTTTCCGATCGAGGATATCGACGACATTCTTCCGGGCCTGATCGAAGGACGTTCCCGGGTCTACTATCACTTCGGTCGAGATACCGATTTCGATCTCGTGCTGATGGGATGGGTCAATAGCGTGCGCTCGAATGTCCGCCAGGGATCCCGACCACCACCGCACGAGTTTGTCGCGCTTTCTCACCTGCTCCACGATCTGCGCCTTTACAAATCGCGCGCCGAGTTGCGCTTGATGCGCAAGTCCGCGCAGATAGCCGCCGAGGCACATGTGCGCGCGATGCGGGCGACGCGGCCGGGCATGAACGAGCATGAAGTCGAAGCCGAGTTGCTGCATACCTTTCGCAAGCACGGCGCGGTGCCAAGTTACGAGCCGATCGTCGGTGGAGGCGCAAACGGGTGCGTGCTGCACTATCGCGCCAACAATGCATTGCTGCGTGATGGCGACCTGCTGTTGATCGACGCCGGGGCCGAGTATGCCTGCTACGCTTCGGATATCACGCGCACGTTTCCGGTCAATGGCCGTTATTCACCCGAGCAACGCGCGCTGTACGAGATTGTCCTCGCCGCGCAGCTCGCTGCCATCGACAAGGTGCGCGCGGGAAATTCGTTCGAGGCCTATCACGAGGCCGCCGTACGCACGTTGACGGCAGGATTGATCAAACTCGGCCTGCTCAAGGGCAGTCTCAAGACCAACCTCGAGGCGCATACCTACCGCAGGTTCTACATGCACAAGACCGGCCACTGGCTCGGTCTGGATGTACATGATGTCGGCGATTATCGCGTCGATGGCGAGTTCCGCGAGCTTGAGCCGGGCATGGTTGTCACTGTCGAGCCGGGACTTTACATCGGTCCCGACATGAAAGGCGTGCCGGCGCGCTATCGAGGCATTGGAATCCGCATTGAAGATGATGTCATCGTCACCAGCGGTGATCCCGAGGTGATTTCCGCCGGTGTTCCGAAGGACCCCGACGAAATCGAAGCCTTGATGGCGTTGCGCTGAAGACTCTACGCGGGACTCAGGCGCCGGGAGTCAACAGGTCGGCGGACGCAATGGCCGGTCCGCGCGCGTGCTGCGCCAGCACCTCGGCACGCCGGCCTCCGGCAAAGCGCCGCGACCAGTAAGGCTCGGAAAGGCTGCTTACGCTGACGCGCTTGCCGCTCGATGGCGAATGGATGAAACGCCCGCCGTCAAGATAGATGCCGACATGCGAGACGCGCTTGCCCGAGGTGCGAAAGAACACGAGATCGCCGCTGCGCAGCTCGGCGCGCGCGACCTGATGCCCTGAGAGGAATTGGGCTGCGGAGGTTCGCGGCAACTCGACGCCAATGCCGAGACGGAAGACGTAGCGCACGAACCCGCTGCAATCAAAACCGGTCGATGGCTGGCGACCGCCGCGCTTGTAGCGGATATCGCGCAGCTTGTTGGCCAAGGTGGTCAGCAGTTGCACCGGCGAAAACGATTCAGCATTGCTCGAAGCGGCCGGCATCGGCGCAGGAATGCCCGGGAATTCCGAAACTGCCGGGGCTTTGAGTCGCGAAAGATCGAAGCCACGATCAACCGACCACACAGAAACCTGGTCGGCATGGACGGTTTTAAAGGCAGTCAAGCAGACCAACGCGACCAGCGCGAAAAGGCGGCAGAATTTCATGGATGGCTGGCTCCGCTCGAGTCGTTTACTGGACCCGGCTCGGATGCGGGCTGCCCAAGACCTGAAACTAACCGATCCAGGCGATCTAAGTGTTCAATCCCCGTTAGGTGAGCGTTCAGCTGGAAAACCCGTGCCGATCACCGCGGCGGCGTGTCCTCGTCAGCTATCCGGCTTGCTTCGGCGTCGGCGTGCAACTCGAACCACATCGCATTGAGGATGGCGAAGCTGCAGGCCAGGCCCACGCCGAGAATCCAGCTGAAATACCACATTGATCGGTTCTCCTTGGTCGGACTATTCGAGAATGCGCGAAAAGTCAGGGCTGGATCAGTACAGCGAGTGCGAGTCGCGAACATGCTGCAGGTTGATGCGTCCGCGCAGCACCCGATAGACCCAGGTCGTATAGACCAGGATCAGCGGCATGAAGATGATCACCGCGATCAACATCAGGCCGAGCGTGTGCTGGCTAGACGAGGCATCCCATATCGTCAGGCTGCTGCGTGGATCGAGGCTTGAAGGCATCAGGAACGGGAAAAGCGCGAAACCCGCCGAAAACAGCGTTCCAATGACCATGACCGAGCTGGCCAGAAACGCGCTGCGGTGGTGCTTGCGTCGTGCCAGCATGGCGACCAGTGCGGCCATGAGGAGAGCGAGTGCAGCGATCGTGCAGGCCCAGCCACCAAGCGCACCATCAGCCAGCCAGTTGCCGCCGGTCGCCACGGTTTTCAGCAACGGATTCGATGGCACCGTGCCAGTGATCGAACTCGAGATCGAATAGCCGTCGATGCCCAGTAGCAGCCATGCGCCAGCGGCGGCATAAGAGCCGATAAACAGCGCTGACAGCCAGCCCGATAGGTGTTCCGCTCGCGAGGCAATCGGGTCTTCCGATTTCACTGCAGCCCAGGCGCAGCCATGCAGCATCAACATGGACAGCGACACCAGGCCGACCAGCAGCGGGAACGGTCGCAGCAGTTCGATCAGGCCGCCCTCGTAGGTCATGCGCAGCGCCTCGTCGAAACGGAACGGGACGCCGAGAAACAGGTTGCCAATGGCGACGCCGAAAATCAGCGTCGGCACGACTCCGGAAACCGTGATGATCCAGTCCCAGGCATTGCGCCAGCGTGGATCTCCGACCTTGTTGCGGAAGCTGAAGCCACCCGGACGCAGGATCAGCGCGAACAGGACCAGCAGCATGGCGAAGTAGAAACCCGAGAACGCCGCCGCATAGAGCAGCGGCCAGGCCGCGAAGATCGCGCCAGCGCCAAGCACCAGCCAGACCTGATTACCTTCCCAGGTCGGCTCGATCGCTTCGAGCAGGGCACGGCGCTCGCCGTCGTCCCGGGCCAGCACGCGGACCAGGGCGGCGATGCCGAGATCGAAGCCGTCCATAACCGCAAATCCGGCCAGCAGGATTCCGATCAACAGCCACCAGATGATGCGCAGGGTTTCGTAGTCGATCATGGCCTCAGCCTTTCGCGTCTTTTCGACCGCTTGGAGATTTCATGCTCGCTTTGTTTGGCTTTGGCATTTGTGCATTCGTCCTTGATCGCGAAGGTCACGAAGCGGCCATCCAAGGCCGCACTGTTCAAAGAGGCGTATCTATTCATTTTGAACTCCCCGGGATGTGTTCTGGCCACATTCCCAGGCCGTCTGGGCCTTTGCGTGCGTACTTCACCATCAGGTATGCATCTACTACTGCCAGCGCCGTGTAGAAGATCACGAAGCCTATGAGGCTTGTCCAGACTTGTGTCGCCGATACCGAGGACACCCCGAGCGCGGTTGGCAGGATGCCTTCGATCGCCCACGGTTGGCGGCCGTGCTCGGCAACGATCCAGCCAAGTTCGGCCGCGACCCAGGGCAGCGGCAGACTCCACAAGGCCATGCGCAGAAACCAGCGGTGCTTGTCGAGTTGGCGCTTCGAGGCCAGCCAGAACGAAACCGCAAACAGGGCAATGAAGTAGAAGCCGCAAGCGACCATGATGCGGAACGACCAGAACAGCACCGGCACGTTGGGGATCGTGCTTTCGGCAGCGCGATCGATATCGGCCGCGGTCGCCTCGAGCGGATCGACATCGAGTCGGGTCAGCAGCAGCGCGTAGCCGAGATCGTTCTTGTGTGCCTCGAACTGCCTGCGCGCCTCGGCGTCCTCGCGGTTCACGCGCAGCTTCTGCATGGCCGCGTAGGCGAGCTGACCACGCTCGATCCTGGGCACCGTTTCCTCCACAAGCTGGCGGATTCCGGGCAGGACGCCGTCCAGCGAGCGTGTGCCGATCAATCCCATGAGCCACGGAATATGAATTGCGTAGTGAGTCTTGCGTTCGGCGAGATCAGGCAGCCCGATCAGGGTGAAGGCCGCCGGCGCAGGTTCGGTTTCCCACATTGCCTCGATCGCGGCGAGCTTCATCTTCTGGTGCTCGGTGATTGTGTAACCCGACTCGTCGCCGAGGACGACGACGCTGAGCGCTGCGGCGAGGCCGAAGCTGGCCGCCACGGTCATCGAACGTTTGGCGAAGTCGACGTTGCGGCCGTTGAGCAGGTACCAGGCGCTGATCGAGAGCACGAACATTGCGCCGAGCACATAGCCGGCACTGACCGTATGCACGAACTTCGATTGCGCGACCGGGTTGAAGAACACCGCACTGAACGAGGTCACCTCCATGCGCATCGTCTCGATGTTGAATTCGGCGCCAACCGGATTCTGCATCCAGGCATTGGCGGCGAGGATCCACAGCGCCGACATGCTCGTGGCAAGCGCGAGCAACCAGGTCACGATCAAATGGGTGACGCGGCTGAGCTTGTCCCAGCCGAAGAAGAACAGACCGATGAAGGTCGCTTCAAGGAAGAACGCCATCAGCCCTTCGATCGCCAGCGGCGTGCCAAAGACATCGCCGACATAGTGCGAGTAGTAGGCCCAGTTGGTACCGAACTGAAACTCGAGGGTGACTCCGGTGGCGACACCCATGGCGAAGTTGATGCCGAACAGGATGCCCCAGAACTGGGTCATGCGTTTCCAGATCTCGCGACCGGTCATGACATAGACCGACTCCATGATCGCGAGCATGAAGACGAGGCCCATCGTCAGCGGCACAAACAGGAAGTGATACATCGCGGTCAGCGCGAACTGCAGGCGGGAAAGGTCAACGACGGTGTGATCGATCATCGCGGCGTTTCCCTATTCCTTGTCGGCTGAAAAATGCCGCTCAATCGCCTCGGGCGAAGTTTCGGCATGCGGCTGCGGACGGATAACGAGCACCCACAGCAGGGTCAGCAGGATCAGCTTGACTCCGATGATCAGCGCAAATTCAAGCGCAAATCGCCGCCCGCCGCGACCGCGAAACCAGGATCGAACAGGAATCTTGCTGGAAGCGGATTTCGACATGGGACCTCGGTCACCAGTCTAGCCGATTGTCATTCTCGCTCCAGTGGCGAGGTGTCGCACTCTTTCGCCCACAAAAAACCCCGCACTGGGCGGGGTCTTTCGATGAACTGCCTGATCCGCTGGCATCCCGGTGGACTGCTGCGAGTCCTTGTCCGGTCTGGCGGTCGGAATCCTTGACCTGGTATGGCAGCCCCGGATGGATTCGAACCACCGATGCCTGAGTCAGAGTCAGGTGCCTTACCGCTTGGCGACGGGGCTATTGGCTGTTGATTAACGCTTCGAGTACTGGGTCGCGCGACGTGCCTTGTGCAGACCGATCTTCTTGCGCTCGACCTCGCGGGCGTCGCGGGTCATGAAACCAGCCTTGCGCAGCGGCGACTTGAGGTTCTCGTCATACTCGACCAGTGCGCGGGAGATGCCCAGACGGATCGCGCCGGCCTGACCGGTCGTGCCGCCACCGGTGACGCTGACGAGGATGTCGAACTTCTCGGTCGCTTCGACCAGTTGCAGCGGCTGGCGCACGATCATGCGTGCGGTCTCGCGGCCGAAGAATTCGTCGAGCGGCTTGCCGTTGACGATGATCGCGCCGCTGCCTTTGCGCAGGAACACGCGTGCGGCGGAGGATTTGCGACGGCCGGTGCCGTAGTTCTGCTGAATCGCTGCCATGACTATCGATACCTGAAGTTAAATATCCAGCACTTGCGGCTGCTGGGAGGTGTGCGGATGGTTCGGGCCGGCATAGACCTTGAGCTTGCGATACATCGCACGGCCCAGCGGGTTCTTCGGCAGCATGCCTTTGACGGCAATCTCGATGACGCGCTCGGGATGGGCTGCAAGCAGATCCTTGAGCGCGGTCGTCTTCAGGTTGCCGATGTAACCGGTGAACCGGTGATACATCTTGTCATTCAGCTTGTTGCCGGTGACGGCGATCTTCTCGGCGTTGACCACAACAAGGTAATCCCCGGTGTCGACGTGCGTCGTGTAGATCGGCTTGTGCTTGCCCTTGAGGCGGCGAGCTAGTTCGGTCGACAGGCGGCCAAGCGTCTTGTTGGTGGCGTCGACTATGTACCAGTCGCGCTTTACGCTTTCTGGCTTGGCGCTGATCGTCTTCATATCAAAACCTTGAATGCCCTTGATGGGCTGGATGCGGCGAAAGGCGCGGGAGAATATCGGAACGCTCCGCGTCACGCAAGTCCACGCACCGTAAAAGGCGGCGCGCAGCGAGCCGCGAATGATAGCATCAAGTTATGGCCGATACGACCCATGCGCAGGCGGACCCCGATCTCGCTGCCCTGACCGACCAATGTGTGATGTGTGGCCTGTGCTTGCCTCACTGCCCGACCTACCGGCTCGACCAGCACGAGGCCGAGTCCCCGCGCGGCCGGATTGCTCTCGCGCGCCGGCTTTCCGCCGGTCAGCTCGAGGTTTCCGGGCCTGCCATCGCCCATCTCGATCATTGTCTGGGTTGCCTGTCCTGCCAGGCGGTTTGCCCGTCTCAGGTGCAATACGAAGAAATCCTGATCCAGACGCGGGCGCTTCTCAATCCGATACGCCCGTCGCAGGGGCGGTGGCCTCGCTGGTTGGGAAATCCGCGTGTTCTGCTCCGTTTGGCCCGACTCGGATCCTTGCTGCGCGTGCAGCGCTGGTTGCCGAAACTGGCCGGATTGTTGCCCGAGCACTCCTTTTCTTCGCGAATTGCCGGCGAAATTCCGTCGACGCCGAATCCTCTCGAGTTGCCGCTCAGGCCCTCGAAACGGGCATCACGAGGCCGAATCACGTTGTTTCCCGGCTGCATTGCCAGCGTGTTCGACCGCGACACCCTGGCCTCGGGCCGATATTTGCTGACCGCGTTGGGTTATCAGGTGATCGTGCCCGATCAAGTTGTCTGTTGCGGTGCGCTGGCGTTGCATGCGGGCGAGCGCGAGCAGGCAACGCGGATTGGACAAGGCACCCGCGAGGCACTGCAAGCCTGCAATGCGCCGACCGTGCTGGTCAGTGCATCGGGGTGTCTGGGCAGCTTGCGCGATCATACGATGCGCGGCACTGGGCTTGAAGTGGCCGACATACTCGGATTCCTCGCTGCCGACCCGCATTGGAACGATCTGCGCTTGCGGCCGTTGAAACAGCGCGCAGCGCTGCATTTGCCGTGCACACAGATGAATGTCGGTAGCGGCAGCGGCCCCGTGAGCAAGCTGTTGGCGCGAATTCCTGGGCTGGAATTGTTGCATTTGCCCGACCAGCCCGGCTGTTGCGGCGCGGCCGGAAGCTACTTCATCGAACAACCCGAACGCGCCGACAGGCTACGTAACGAAAAACTGGATCAGGTCGCGCTGCAATCGCCCGATCTGCTGTTGACGACGAATATCGGGTGCCGGATCTTTCTCGGCAACGGCCTGCGTCAACGTGATTCGACGATTCCGGTCCTTCACCCGCTAACCTTGCTTGCTCGTCAACTGGAGCCTTGATCATGGATCGACCACTTTCCCGACTCGATCGCGCTCTGGTCGAAATCGAACGCGCGCTGGGCACGGCGCTGGATCCGCAGCCAGCGGCAAGCCGGCCTTCGCCTTCCATCGGCCTCGGTGAAGCCGAACTCGGCGAGAGCGAGCGCCGCCATGCCGGCGGACTGATGCGCGTCAACCACGTTGGCGAGGTCTGCGCGCAGGCGCTGTATTCAGGACAAGCGGCGGTGGCGCGCACTCGTGAAGTCCGTCAACAACTGCTCGAAGCGGCAGCCGAGGAAACCGATCACCTGGCCTGGTGCGGTGAACGCCTGCACGAACTTGGCGACCGACCGAGCCTGCTCAATCCGCTCTGGTACGGCGGTGCCTACACGATCGGCGCAGTAGCCGGACTGATCAGCGATCGTCTTAGCCTCGGCTTTGTCGTCGAGACCGAGCGTCAGGTCGAGGCGCATCTCGAAGGCCATCTAAGCAAATTGCCCGAGGCCGACCAACGCAGCCGCGCGATCGTCAAGCAGATGAAGGAAGACGAAGCCCGCCATGCCGACAACGCTCTGGCTGCCGGAGGCATCGAATTGCCGGGACCGGTCAAGGGAATGATGCGCCTCGCCGCCAATGTCATGCGCGCGGTGGCGTATAGAATCTAGGGAATCGGGAATCGGGAATCGGGAATCGGGAATCGGGAAAACCGATGCTCCATCCTCGTCATCCCGGTCATCCCGGCTTGACCAGCCAATCGGCTGCTGAGAGCCGCCGGGATGACGGTGAAGAAAACTCTGGCCAGAATCCTGTCGCCGAGATGCCAGGATTTACCTCGCCCGGCTCTTCCTATTCCCGACTCCCCACTCCCGTTTCCCGGCTTTTAGGTCAAATTGCGGCCGTGGAACAGTTCCTCGATCTCGCGACGCACCAGCGCACCGATGCGCTGACGCTCCTTGTATGGAAGATCACTGGCGTTCGCTTCGAACAGATAGGTGTCGAGGTTGAAATCGCGAATGTGCATCTTCGTGTGGAACATGTTTTCCTGATACACATTGACGTCGAACATGTCGTACTTCTGACGAATGTGCTTGGCCAGGTATTCCTGCACCGAGTTGATGCGGTGGTCCATGTAGTGCTTGCGGCCCTTGATGTCACGGGTGAAGCCGCGCACGCGATAGTCGGCGATGACGATGTCCGACTCGAAGCTGTCGATCAGGAAGTTGAGCGCCTTCAGCGGCGAGATCACGCCGCAGGTGGCGACATCGATATCGGCGCGGAAAGTCGCGATACCGTTGTGCGGGTGCGTCTCCGGATAGGTATGGACGGTGATGTGGCTCTTGTCCAGATGCGCGACGACCGCGCCCGAAATCGTGTCGCGACCGAGTTTCTCGAGAACCGGTTCCTCGGAGATCAGGATCGTGACGCTGGCGCCCTGCGGATCGTAATCCTGGCGCGCGACGTTGAGGATGTTGGCACCGATGATGTCGGCCACGTCGGTGAGGATCGTGGTCAGACGTTCGGCGTTGTAGGCCTCGTCAATATATTCGATGTAGCGCTGGCGCTCATCATCGGACACTGCATAGCAGATGTCATAGATATTGAAACTCAGCGCCTTGGTAAGGTTATTGAAGCCTTGCAGACGCAGGCGGGGAATGGGTTTGACCACAGATCACCTCTCCAACCCGGACCCCGGGGAAACGGCGCGCATTATGGGCCATTCGCGCAGGTGAATAAACCTTCTTTGGTTCGATGCTTGAGACGGACCCAGCGGAAAGCCGCCAACAATGCGGTGATATCGATTGCAAAGCTCGATGCCAAGGGCGCTGCCGGATGCCCGCTTCGACCGGACCGGCGACATGTGAAGGCTGAATTGCAATAAGATTGGTGAATTGCTGCGAATCAGGGGCGCAGTCGATGGAAATTCTGTCGCGATTGTGTCGCACACGTGCGACGAAACAGGAGGTGCTCGCGTGAAAATGGCTGATTTTCGTTACACTCTGCAGCGCAACGTATCCAAGGTTCAGGCTCCTGCCTCTCTGATTCCGGATCGGCAGGCGATGGAGAAGTTTCTCGGCATGTGCCATCGCCGACGCTATCCGAACAAGACCGCGATCATTCGGCCGGGCGACTCGGCCAACATCCTCTATTACGTGATCGACGGTTCGTTGACCGTGTCCTCGGAGGACGAGGAAGGCCGTGAGCTGATTCTGACGTATCTCAATCGTGGTGAGTTCATCGGTGAGATGGGCTTGTTCGTCGAGACCCCGCGCCGTGAAGTCATGGTGCGCACGCGCACGCCGTGCGAGCTGGCCGAGATTGGTTATGAACGCCTTTTCAGCCTGATCGAAGGCCCTTTGAAGGAAGAGTGCCCGAAGCTTCTGTTCGCGATCGGCTCGCAATTGACCAATCGTCTGCTGCACACCAGCCGCAAGGTCAGCCGCCTCGCTTTCATGGATGTCACTGGCCGGGTCGGCAAGACGCTCATCGATTTGACCAATGAGCCCGATGCGATGACGCATCCCGATGGCACCCAGATCCGCATCTCGCGCCAGGAAATCAGCCGCATCGTCGGCTGCTCGCGGGAAATGGTCGGACGCGTTCTCAAGCAACTCGAAGAGCAGGGCATGATCACAGTCGCAGGCAAGACCATCGTCGTGCTCGGACCTCGCCCCGATCCGCTCTAGGAGTTTTCGCGCGGGTAGAAAAAATCCTGGATCGTCTTTCCATCCGATCCGATCCGAATCCTGCCCGGCATACGCACCAAGGCCAGAGGCAGATCAGACCCATCGTCGTCAGAACCAGTCGACGCGCTGTGCCTCGCGCCCCAGGGCGCGGCGCACGCGCAGGCTCGTCCGCGCATCCGCATTGACCAGCACCGCCTCGCGGGCTCTCTTGAGCATCGGGATGTCGTGCGCCGAGTCGCTATAGGCAAGATCCCAGGGTTCAACGATTCCATGCAGGGCAATCTGGCCCGGTTTGGCCGACCCGAAATTGTGGACTTTCTTGCGCATGCCGAGGCGACCTGGGCGCAATTGAGAAGCAATGATCTCGATGTCGGGCAGCCCGACCGCATCGAAGATAGCGCGCACGAGGGTGGCTTCGCAGCCGGTGACCACAACCACGCGATCGCCGTCGACCAGATGTCGACGCATGGCGCTGATGCCATTGCGGATGAAGATGCGGGGTTGGCCGACGAGCTCGATGGCAAATTCACGGATCAGCAATTCGAATCGAGCCGGATTGACGCCGAGCAGGCTGATGCGCACAAACACACCGTTGATCGGCATACGCAATGCGCGGATGGTGTAGAGCGGCAACAGTGCCGGCAGCACGATCAAGGCCAGCAGTGTTCGCCACCACGAGCGTCGAAACCGCGATAGTACGAAACGCGAAAACGCATCGCCGCGCATCAGTACGCCGTCGAAATCAAACAGCACGACGCGCGCAACGGGTGCCGTCGCAGCCTCGCTGGCGACGGGTCCGGCAAGATCGTCCATCAGTCGGGGAAAAACAATTGTTGCAGGGCTGTGCCCGGATCGGCTGCGCGCATGAAGGTTTCACCGACCAGAAACGCATCGATGCCGGCACCGTGCAATCGCGCGACATCGGCTCTCGTAGCAATGCCACTCTCGCTGATCAGCAGGCGATCCGCCGGCGCTCGCTGGCGCAGGTTCACGCTGGTATCGAGCGACACCTCGAAACTGCGCAGGTTGCGATTGTTGACGCCGATCAACGGAGCCGGGACTTCAAGCGCGCGCTCGAGCTCTTCCTCGTCATGCACTTCGACGAGCACATCGAGATCGAGTTCGGCGGCAAGCAGGCTGAGCTCAAGCAAGGCCGAATCGTCGAGCGCAGCCACAATCAACAAGATGCAGTCGGCGCCGATCGCGCGCGCTTCGTAGACTTGATACGGATCGATCGTGAAATCCTTGCGCAGCACCGGCAGCGAACAGGCTGCGCGCGCCTGACGCAGGTAATCCTCGCTACCCTGGAAAAAATCGGCATCGGTCAGGATCGAGAGACACGTCGCACCGCCGCGCTCATAACTTTGCGCAATCGCCGCCGGGTTGAAGTCGGAGCGGATCACGCCCTTGCTCGGGCTGGCCTTCTTGATCTCGGCGATCACCGCCGGCAGGCCCGATTCGATCTTCGATTCGATGGCAGCCGCGAATCCGCGCGTGTCACCGAGATCAGCCACGCGCGCGACCAGTTCTGTCATTGAAACCCGCGCACTGCGCTCGGCAATTTCCTCAACCTTGCGCGCAAGGATGCGATCCAGAATGTCACTCATGATTCCACCACCAATCCCGCGTAGAAGCCCCTTCGGGGGCGAATTTGTCGTCACAAATGCAAGAAATCCTCCCCTGATGGGGCCTCCTGCAGTTACTCGTTGTCGGCAATCTCTTGCGTCGCGCACACAAACTCATCGAGTTTCGCGCGCGCTGCGCCGCTCGCAAGGGCTTCGCGCGCCTTGGCGATTCCAGCATCGATCGATGCCGCTGCGTTCGCCGCATACAGCGCTGCACCCGCGTTGAGCATGACGATATCGCGTGCGACACCCTCTCTGTTGTCGAGCGCCTCAAGCAACCTGGTCCGCGACTCTTCGGCGTTCTCGACCCGCAGTTGTCGCCCCGAAGCCATCGCGAAGCCGAGCTCCTCGGGATGGAGCTCATACTCGTGCACGACGCCATCGCGCAATTCGCCGACCAGGGTCGATGCGCCGAGCGAAATCTCGTCCATGCCGTCCTTGCCCCATACCACCAACGCACGCTGCGCCCCGAGCTGCTTGAGCACACGCACGAGAATGCCGACCAGATCGGCATGAAACACGCCGAGCAGGATGTTCGGTGCGCCGGCCGGATTGGTCAGCGGGCCAAGAATATTGAAGATCGTGCGCACGCCCATCTCGCGGCGCACCGGCGCGACCGCCTTCATGGCCGGATGGTGAATCGGCGCAAACATGAAGCCGATGCCGACCTGCTTGATGCAGGCGGCGACCTGTGCCGGTTGCAGGTCGATCCGCGCGCCGAGGGCTTCGAGCACATCGGCACTGCCGGATTTCGACGACACGCTGCGATTGCCATGCTTGGCAACGCGCGCACCGGCGGCGGCAACGACAAACATCGAGGCGGTCGAAATATTGAAGCTGTTGCCACCATCACCACCGGTGCCGACGATATCGACGAACGTGCCACGATCGGAGACAACAACCGGAGCAGCCAGCTCGCGCATGACTTCAGCCGCAGCGGTGATCTCGCCGATGCTTTCCTTCTTCACGCGCAGGCCGGTCAGGATCGCCGCGATCATCGCGTCGGAAACTTCGCCGCGCATGATCTGGCGCATCAGCGCGATCATCTCGTCATGGAAGATCTCGCGATGCTCGATCGCGCGCTGCAGGGCTTGTTGGGGCGTGAAAGTCATTTGTGGTCCGACTGATGGCGATTCTGTAGGACGCGGCTTCAGCCGCGATGCTTTTAGGATTCATGTAGGAGCACCCTCAGGCGCGATGCACTTTCTTGGATGCCGCTCAAGCCAGCGCATCTCGCCTGGAGGCGCTCTTGCGAACGCGATGACCGCAAATCATCGTTCCAGGAAATTCCGCAACATGTCATGACCGTGTTGGGTCAGGATCGATTCGGGATGAAATTGCACGCCTTCGACCGGCAGATCGCGATGGCGCAGGCCCATGATTTCGTCGCGCGTGCCATCGGCATTCTCGGTCCAGGCGGTCACCTCGAGACAGTCCGGCAGTGACGCCTGTTCGACCACCAGCGAATGATAACGAGTCGCCTCGAATGGATTCGGCAAGCCGCGGAACACGCCGACGCCGGTGTGATGAATCATCGAGGTCTTGCCATGCATTATTTGTCGCGCCCGCACGACCTTGCCGCCAAAGGCCTGGCCGATCGACTGATGGCCAAGGCACACGCCAAAGATCGGCACCTTCGCCGAGAGCTTTTCCAGCACCTCCAGCGAAACGCCGGCTTCGTTCGGTGTGCATGGCCCTGGCGATATCACGATTGACGATGCATCAAGCGCGTCAATCTCGGCCGCGCTCAATTCGTCGTTGCGAATGACCTTCACATCCTCGCCGAGCTCGCCGAAATACTGCACGAGATTGAAAGTGAAACTGTCGTAATTGTCGATCATCAACAACATGGCGAGGTCAGGCCCTGACTATTCGTGGATACGCGCGAAGCTCGCGCAGGACATTGGATTCACGCCGTTTTTCGCAACTGAAGCCATTCCGGGCACGATCGCCGACTGTGCGATATGTGGTCTGGACGCAGGAAGCCCGTAGAGGCGAATGTCATACATGAGTTGTCCGGGCCAGCCATCGATCCGGGCACGACGCCAGCGGAAACGGCCGCCGATTGTATAGGTGATCCCGCGGACTCTCCATGCCGGAGCCGTCGGGACGACTCAGGCGGTCTGCGGATTCGACGCGGGGTCGTTGTCCGGTGGCAATCGGTTCACGGCTTCGAGGCGCTGGGCGAGGCGCACCAACGATTCGACTGAATCACACATGCTGCGTGCGATTTCGCTTTCACCCATGATCGTCGCATCGGCGCCGGCCTTGTGCAGATAGGCGACCTCATCATCAGATCGCGCGCGAG